>CAYVCX010000058.1:1671-17936 GCA_964450435.1 uncultured Anaerolineales bacterium | reverse complement strand
GGGTGAGTGACGGGACTCGAACCCGCAATCGCCTGGGCCACAACCAGGTGCCTTGACCAATTAGGCCACACCCACCGTGCAGTAGGATTCTACCACGAATCAGCCCAACAGGCAAGCACGGATTCCGTTGTAACCCTTCAGCGCTTCTCGGCCACCAGCAGCCAGACAGTGGTCTGGTTGACTCGCTCGCGTATGGTGCGCGCTGGCAGGCCTACCTCCTCCAGCCGGGGCTCGAACGAGGAGGAAGATGGCTGATTCTGTCCCGTTGCGGCATAGAGCCAGCCAAGGAAGGTTGCCATCAAGCCACGTCCGTCAAAGCGAGACCCGAGGGCGACAACCAGCCGCCCTTTCGGCCTCAACGTTCGGTGCACCTCCAGGAGGGCGTCAGGATCGACGATGAAGTCCGTCGGGAAGGTGGCAACGATGGTGTCGAAGTCTCTGCTACCAAAAGGAAGCGCTTGAGCTCGGGCTCGCACCAGGGGCACGGATGCGCTGACTCTCCGGAGCCGTGTCTGTGCCTGACGCCCCATAGCGGGCGAGGAGTCGATTCCTATTGGGCAGAAGCCCTGTGCCTCGAGAGTGACAAGAAGGTGTCCTGGCCCGTGCCCCAGTTCCAGCACGCGCTGACCGTGGAGGTGACGGAGCGTGGTCCGCCCCCAGGCCTTCCAGTGGCCGAGGGAGACGAGCCCAGCAACGAGATCGTAGCCCCACGCGAACTCGTTGTAGAGCAACTCGAAGAACCAGCGCAGGAAGGAGCGCCACAGACGCTGCACTGTCCCCTCACAAAGAGACCCCGTCGCAACCAGGGCGACGGGATCGTGCGACGATTGTAGAGCTCGGCCTCAGCGTCGCTTGCTCGCTCAAGCGGCGGTCACGAAGCTCGTCCAGGCACGGGGCTGGGCGGCCGGGTCCGCGCCAGCACCGGGTCTCGACCAGACTCCGGGCGCCAATATCCAAGCCAGACCAGTTTAGGCAGAGTCTGGCGCAGTGACTGGAATGCGGGCTCCCGCTTCCTCTGCCTCTGGCTTCACCCAGGCTGCCAACTCGACGGTGACCTTGTCGAAGAAGCTGTCGGGGGGGAGGTCGGCCTGGGCGTATTCTACGTCCACGACGCGAGCTCGCAGACGGAGCATCTTGGTCTCAAGGATCACGTCTTTGCCCGGTTCAGCTAATACCGGCTCACCCTTCGGGGCCAGCTTGGTGCGGAGCGCCTCATCGTTGAAGGCATACTCCGACATCAACACCTTTGTCACGGTGCGGATATCGTTCTTGTCGAACAGCCAGACCTCGAGGGCGGTGACCTTATGGGGACGGTCCGTCCCCAGGGTCTCGGAGATGGCGACGCCGCACTCGCCCATGAACTCGCCGGTTTCGAGCTCCATGCTGAATGAGGGATCGTAGTGATCGTCCCCCAGGACGTAGGTTGTGACGAACTGGGCGTTCGGGGGCTCACCCTCCCATCCGGCCTCTCCCCCGGGGGCCCGCTTTCCGGTCACTGGCTGAGGCCTTAGCTCGGCTTGGTCCGCGGCCGGGCGCCCCTCCACCAGACGGCTGTAAAGGTAGAGGCCCCCTCCGACCAGGGCTACGACCAGCAGACCAACACCACAGACGAGCGCAACGGGCTGAAGCCGCGCCGCCATGCCTTCCGGCTGCGCCACTGGAGCAGCGGGAACGGTCTCCAGATCGCGGGACAGCCGCCTTACGGCGAGAGCCTGCTGCCCATCGTGTGCCTGCTCCACCTCCTGCAGCACTCGGGCAAGCTCTTCCTCCTCCCAGAACTGCACCCCGAGTCTGTCTCGGGCCGTCTCCAGGTTCCCGGTCTCGGCATAGTCCTCAGCCACCGAGAGTACGTACGCTTCCTGGAAGTCGGATCGCAGCTGAGCTGGTGTGGCATTAGTCCACTCCACAGGCCATACCCACCATCCGACGGCGAGGCCGACTGCCAGGCCCACCACGGCGCCGATGATCGCGGCCGCCAAGACGCTGCGTTGCCTAACGAACTGTGGGATGACGTCCATGTTTACCCCCTGGCCTCTGCAAATGCGCGGAAACTATGCCAAAAAAGCCTTTGCCACTTTGAATACAGCTAGTTTATCATGAGTCAGCCTCTAGGGCAAATCTATCCGCAGGTTATCCAGGCTGCCTATGCAACCTCTGGGAGATCCGCGAGTTCGAGCTCCTCCTCACACACGCGACACCTGGCCCATCCTGGTCGTGCCTCAGTCAGCAGCCCTCCGCACTCGGGGCACGGAGTCGGAACAGGCCGCTTCCACACAGCAAAGTCGCAGGACTCCGGATCGTCTGCATCGTAGTTGGAGCACCCGTAGAACGCGCGCCCCCGCCGGGTCCGCCTCTCCACCAGCTCGCCGCCGCATTCCGGACACAGGGCGCCGGTGGTGACCACGATGGGCTTACTGAAGCGGCAGTCGGGGAAGTTGCTGCAGCCGATGAACTTCCCGTAGCGACCGTAGCGGTAGACGAGAGGATGGCCGCACTCCGGGCATGCCTCGCCTGTTGGTCGATTGTTGATGTCCACCTCTGGCATTTCGTCGCGCGCCTGGGCGAGCGTCTCCGCGAATGGGCCGTAGAAGTTGCGCAGTATGGGCACCCACTCGCGCTCACCGCTAGCGATCAGGTCCAGGTCATCCTCCATCTCGGCGGTGAAGTCGACATCGACGTAATCCGGGAAATAGGCCACCAGCAGGTCGTTGACGATCATACCTATCTCGGTAGCGTAGAGCCGTTTGCCCCGGCGCTCGACGTAGCCCCGTTCCTGGACCTTGGAGAGGATCGGGGCGTAGGTACTGGGGCGCCCGATGCCATATGCCTCCAGGTCCCGGACCAGACTTGCCTCGGAATAGCGCGGCGGGGCCTTGGTGAAGTGCTGATCGGGCAGCAACTGCACCAGGTCGAGAAGCTCGTCGGCGGTGAGAGGGGGAATCTCCTCTCGCTTCCGTTCATCGATGGTGTCGGCATCCTCGTCTATCTCTTCTTCGTAGACGACCAGGAAGCCCGGGAAACGAAGTGTGGAGCCGCTGGCACGGAAGAGATAAGGTTGGTCATCCGCAGTACCCGCCAGAATCTCTGCCGCGATGGTATCGTAAACGGCGTGCGCCATCTGACTGGCCACAAACCGGCGCCAGATCAGCTCGTAGAGCGCGTACTGACTGCGGTCCAGGGCCTTCTTGAGCGATGATGGTGTGCGGAAGACGCTGGTCGGGCGGATCGCCTCGTGGGCCTCCTGCGCGGCCTTGGCCTTGGTCTTGTACCGGGGCGGGGTCGGTGGCACGTAGTCCTTGCCGTGTTCGTCGATGACGTACTTCCGCGCCTGCGCCTGCGCCGGCTGAGCCACGTTGGTGCTGTCGGTGCGCATATAGGTGATTAGTCCTATCGGGCCGTCGCCTAGATCGACCCCCTCGTATAGCTGCTGCGCCACAGCCATCGTGCGTCCTGTCGTAAAGCCCAGCTTGTACGAGGCCTGCTGCTGCATGGTGCTCGTGGTGAAGGGCGGATATGGGTTCCGGCGCCGCTTGCCTTCCTTGACGTCGGCGACGGTGTAGCTCGACCCCTTGAGTTCGTCCATCACCGCGTGGACCTGTGCCCGGGTGTGGAGTTCGACTTCCTCGCCCCGAATGCGGTGAAGGCGGGCGATGAAGGCGGGCGGGTAGTCCGGCTGCGGCTCCCGCTTGGCGAGCTCCGCCTCCAGCGACCAGTACTCAAGGGGTACGAAGCCCTCGATCTCGCGCTCTCGTTCCACGGCCAGCCGGAGTGTCACCGACTGCACGCGACCGGCAGACAGCCCACGGCGGCCGAGCTTGTCGCGCAGCAGCGGGCTGATGGTGTAACCGACTATGCGGTCGAGAATTCGCCGCGCCTGTTGAGCTTCCACCCGCTCCATATCGATCTCGCGAGGATGGGAGAAGGCGTGCTCGATGGCCTCCTCGGTGATTTCGTGGAACTCGACCCGGTGCACAGGGCGCCAGCGGATGGCAGGTTCCAGCGCCTCCAGCAGATGCCAGGAGATCGCCTCTCCTTCCCGGTCCGGATCGGTCGCCAGGAAGAGCTCCGATGATTCCTTGACTGCCTCCTTCAACTCCCGGACGACGTCCTTCCTCTTGGAGGGGACGATGTAGTGGGGCTGGAAATCGTTGTCGATGTCGACGCCCATGCGGTTCGAGGGAAGATCGCGCACATGCCCGACGGAGGCTCGCACGTTGTATTTATCGCCCAGGAAGCGATCCACCGTGCGTGCCTTGGCCGGGGACTCTACGATCACCATCCCGGGCTGCTTCTCGCGGCGAACCCGGGCCTTGGACATCACGGTGTGTTCTTCTGGCTCCAGACCTTCGTGAGCCGGTGTGCCTCCCATTCGGAAAAGCTTCGTCCCGCACTCCGGGCAAGTTCCCTTCGTGGCCGGCGTGCCCTTGATGGTATACACCGGCTCCGGGTTCTGCATCTCACGCTTGGCCTTACACTTGACACAATAAGCCTTCATACAATAGGACCCTTCTTCTTAAGTAAGATTTATCCATACCCAATGAGACCCTCTCGGAATCGCGGTTCCCAAGAGGGCCTCGAGCATCTGCCGAGCCGGCCACTGCCTCTTCTACAGATAGTCCTGCAAGGCCTGGTGCTCCAGATGGTGGACCAGGTCGCGTACCTCCTGCTCGCGGTTCATTGGACACACCAAAATGGCGTCGCCGGCATCGACGATGATCATGTCCTGCAGGCCGATGGTGGCGATGAGACGATGGCCGCCGAAGATCAACGAACCCTCGGTCTCCCGGCCCACGTGCTGTCCCACCGTGACGTTGTGGTGCTCATCCTGGTGGTCCATCTTCGCCAGCAGGTCTGCCAAGCTGCCCCAGCTCCCCACGTCCGACCAACCGATGTCGACCGGGATCACGGCCACGTCTGTGGCGCCCTCCATCACACCGTAATCGATCGCCTGTTTGGCCACCTGCGGCCAGACCCGGCCGAGCGTCTGGTCGTACCCATGCGTGCCCAGCGAGGCCTCTATCTCGGCGAGCTTCACGTAGAGATCTGGCATTTGCATCTGGAACTCCTCCATGATGCGTCCGACCTGCCAGATGAACATGCCGCTGTTCCAGGTGTAGTCGCCGCTCTCCACCATACGGAAGGCTTTTTCCTGGCTCGGCTTCTCCGTGAAGCGCTCGACGCGGAAGACCTCGAAGTCATCGACCTTGTCCAGGGTTTCTGCCTGCTGGATGTAGCCATAGCCAGTCGACGCGGACGAAGGCTCGATGCCCAGTGTGACGAGGTGGCCCTGCCGGGCGACTTGCTCTGACGCCTCAAGCACCTGTCGGAAGCGCTCCACCTCCGCGATGAAGTGATCGGCTGTCAGCACGACCATCACCGCCTCTGGATCGCGCCGCCGCAGGTGAATCGCGCCCAGACCGATGGCGGGCGCCGTGCCTCGGCCCACGGGCTCGACGATGAAGTTCTCCTCGGGCAGCTCGGGCGCCTGGTCCGCCAGGTCGGGCACGTGTTCCCCGCCTGCGACGACGAGAATCTGCTCCGGCTGAAAGAGCGGAGCGATGCGATCGACGGCGTGCTCGAACATGGTGCGGTTCCCAATCAGCTTGAGGGCCTGCTTCGGCCGGTCGCGGCGGCTGACCGGCCACAGCCTTGTTCCGGTCCCGCCGGCCATAATCAAGGCGTAGAAAGCCATTCTATCTGTGCATCCTTTCGTCAGTCGATTACGTACTCGACACCAGGCTCTCGAGCCACCACGTACTGCATACCGCCCACCTGACGCACCATCCCGTTCAACTCCATCATAGCCAGCGTGCTGGTGACTTGCGAGATCGGCAGGTCACTCTGCTGTTGAAGCTCATCCACGTGCGTTGGCTCTGCCGAGAGGTGGAGGAGCAGCGCTGCCTCGGTCTCGTCCTCGGGCAGCACCTGGCGGGCCTCCGTCTGCTCGGCCACCATGGTCAGTTCAACTCCTCCAGAATATCCTCTACCATAGAGACCAGCTTGGCACCGTCCTGGATTAGCCTGTTAGGACCCAGGCTTCCCTGGGTGAGGATACTCCCGGGAACAGCGAACACGTCTCGGCCCTGCTCGGCGGCGAAGTCGGCGGTAATCAGGGCCCCGCTCGACTTCCCTGCGTTCGTCACCAGCACGCCCAGACTGAGCCCGCTGATGATGCGATTGCGCGGAGGGAAGTTCCTCGCCTCTGGCGGAGTTCCCAGGGGATAGTCGCTCACCAGAGCTCCGTGTGCCGCAATCTGGCCCGCGAGCTGCCGATGCTCTGCGGGATAGACTCGATCGATCCCGCAGCCAAAGACGGCGATGGTCCGTCCACCGGACTCAAGGGCCGCACGATGGGCTACCCTGTCAATGCCGCGGGCGAGGCCGCTGACCACCGTGATGCCGTTGCGGGACAGCGCCCCGGCCAGACGACGGGTCACCTCGCGACCGTAGGTCGAAGCCCGGCGGGTGCCGACGACGGCCACCGCCTACGCATCCTCCGGTGTCAGATCACCCTTGACGTACAGGACCGGGGGTGGGGCGTTGGTCTCGAGCAGGAGACGTGGGTACTCTGCGCTCTCCCAGGTGAGCACTTGAGCACCGGCAGCTTCTATTCTCTCCAGCTCCCGATCCAGATCGAGGGTGGAACGGGCCTTCAGCAGATTCTGCACCGAACGGCTGTCCACCCCGACGCTTCTCAGTTGATCGGCCGACGCATGCCAGGCACGCTCTATGGTTCCGTATGTGTCGAGCAGAGCACGCAGCCGCAGAGGGCCGATGCCCCGAACCCTGTTGAAGCCCACCCAATAGCGCAGGTCGCTCACGCCTCTTCGCCCTCCACCATGCCGGGCAGCAGGTGCACGACCATGGTCCGCGCCTGGAGGTCGAGCTTGAGGATCACGTCCTCGATGGCCGGGAGAAGGACCTCGCCCCGCGGCCCGCGCACCAGGTAGACGTCGTGGGCGCCAGGCTTCAGCACCTCCGCAACTCGACCCAGCCATTCGCCGGACTCGGTCTCCACATCCATACCCTCCAACTGGAAGTGGTAATACTCTTCTTCCTCGAGAGGCACGGCCTCGTCGAGAGGAACCTGGACGAGCATCCCGCGCAGCTCCTCGGCTGCGTCGCGACCGGCGTAACCGGCCAGCTTGACGAGCAGGACGGACTTGTGCGGGCGTACCGACTCGACCTCGCATCTCTCCACGTCGTCAGGGGTCTCGGGACGGGCCAGATAGAGGTAGTCGTGCTGCCCAATCCTCTCAGGATAGTCGGTGAAGATCTCGACGCGTACTTCCCCGCTTACCCCGTGCGGTCGACGCACCTGTCCCAGGACAACGTACGAAGGCTCAGGGTTCTGTTCACCTCCTGAGCCTTGCCGGTTCTTGTCTGGTTGTATTGCCATGATCATCCCCGGGTCACGTTCGTTCGCGGACTGTGAACCTCACAGAGCCGGAACCTGGCTTGGCGCTAGACGATCTCCAGGTTGGCGCGCTTGTCTTGCTTGGCAGCGAGGACCCGGATTAGTCGGCGCATTGCGTTCGCGGTGCGCCCGCCCTTGCCGATGACGCGGCCCATGTCATCCGGGCCGACGCGAAGCTCCAGGATGACTGAGTTCTCACCCTCGATCTCAGAGACGTGCACCTGGTCGGGATTATCGACAATGGACTTGGCGACGTACTCCACAAGATTTTTCATCGAAGAAGCCATAGTTGCCCCTCCTTCCTAATAGATGACGTGGATAGATGTCTGTATGAAGACGCAGTGGAGGAGCAAGGTTCCACTGCGATGGTGAGTGCCCGTTCCTGAGCAACTCCTCTTTCAGGAGCAGAAATCAGAGCGGGGTTGCTGGTGGCGACGTGGGCTGTTCCTGAACGACCTGAAGCGAAGCTACGCCGCTTCGTCGTCCTCTTCGACCTCGCTGACTTCCGACTCCGGTTCCTCGGGCTCCGATTCTTCGACGGCGGGTTCTTCCGCCTCGGCTTCCTCTGCCTCCTCTGCTTCCTCTACTTCCTCGATGGGCTCAGCGGGTTCCTCCGCCTCAGGCTCGGCGGCCTCAACCTCTGGCCCCTCTCCGACCCCGGCCTCTGGCGCCTCGGCTTCTTCCATCTCGTCTCTGATCTGGCCTTCGACTTCGTCTTCGATCTCCTGTTCTTCCACCTCAGCCGTCAGTGCTTGTTCGGCCTCAGCCAGCAAGTCCTCCAGTGGCTCGCCCTGCTTCAGACGCTCGAAACGGTCCATGGTCCCGCACGTCGTCAGCAGCCGGGCTGCGGAGTCGCTGGGTTGTGCCCCGACGTTCAGCCAATACAAGGCCCTCTCTTCATCGATGCGCAGCGTCTCCGGCTCGGTGCGCGGGTTGTAAAAGCCGATCTGCTCAATGAAACGGCCATCGCGTGGGGATCGCGAGTCCGCCACCACCACGCGGAAACTTCCCTGCTTCTTGGCGCCAACGCGGCGCAATCGTATCTTGACCATACTCCTCCTCGTCTATCGTCGGTGGATTGATGAGCCAATAGGAATTGTGTGGATAGCTTCCCGGAGCGGGCCCCGGTATCTCCTACCCGAACATACGCATCAGCTGCTGCATCTCGCCCCGCCCCTTGCCCAGCTGCTTCATCATTCGCTGCATCTGGCGGAATTGGCTGAGCAGCATATTGACCTCTTGGACCGAGGTACCACTGCCGCCGGCGATGCGCTTCTTGCGGCTGCCCTTGATGATGCGCGGATTGCGCCGTTCCTCGGGCGTCATGGAGAGGATTATCGCTTCGACGCGCTTGAACTGCTCGTCGGTCGCCTCGGCAGGGACCTGCTGGGCTGCTCCTCGCATACCGGGGATCATCTCCAGGAGTTGGCTCAGCGGTCCCATCTGCTTTACCTGCTGCAACTGATCGAGAAAGTCCTCCAGGTCGAAGGTGGCTTCGCGAATCTTGCGCTCCATCCGCCCCGCCTGGTCTTCGTCGAAGGCCTTCTCCGCCCGCTCGACGAGTGTCAACACGTCCCCCATCCCCAAGATGCGGGATGCGAGGCGATCTGGGTGGAAGACCTCCAGCGCGTCTGTCTTTTCGCCTGTGCCAAGGAACTTGATGGGCACGCCGGTCACCGCACGCATGCTGATGGCCGCGCCACCCCGGGCGTCGCCGTCGATCTTGGTCAGGACGAGTCCCGTCAAGCCGATGCGGTCATGGAAGCCGTCGGCGACGCTCACTGCCTCCTGGCCTGTCATAGCGTCGGCGACGAGAAGTGTCTCAATTGGGTTCGTGGCCTTCTTGACGGCCTCCAGCTCCGACATCATCTCGTCGTCTATCTGGAGCCGCCCGGCCGTGTCCAGAATTACCACGTCGCGACCTCGGCGACGCGCCTCGCGCACGCCGTGAGCGCAGATTTGGGGCGGGGAGGTATCCCCTTCGCCGTATACGGGCAGATCGAGCTGGTGTCCCAGAACCTCGAGCTGCTTGCTTGCTGCCGGGCGATATGTGTCACCGGCGACCATCATTGGCAGGCGGCCTTTTTGCCGCAGGTGTTGAGCTAGCTTGGCCACCGTGGTCGTCTTGCCTGACCCCTGCAGCCCGACGAGCATAATTACGTAGGGCGCGGGCCCTGTGAGTTTGAGTCGGCCCGGGTTGCCCAGGGTCCGAATCAGCTCCTCGTTCACGATCTTGATCACCTGTTGAGCCGGACTGAGGCTCTTGGTGACCTCGGCGCCGACGGCCCGCTCACGGACGCGGCCGACGAAATCCTTCACGACCTTGTAGTCGACGTCGGCTTCAAGGAGCGCGAGGCGGATCTCCCGCAGCATCTCGTCCACATCCTGCTCGCGCAGGATGCCGTGCTTGCCCACATCTCGAAAGACGGACTGTAGTCTATCGGTAAGGCTTTCAAACATTTTTACATTAGATCCAACTGATTCACGAAAATGCGTGACGATTGTAACGGGAAAGAAGGGATCCGTCAAGTTCTTGGGGCCCGACGGCAGCGCGGGCGTCGACTGCCGCCGCCCCGTCATTGAACACCAGTAGTGGATTGAGGTCGATCTCCACGATTTCTGGACATGCGACCAGAAGACGGGACATGGAGAGCAACGCCTCGACGATGGCATCCATATCGGCAGCCGGCGCGCCTCGCACGCCGTGGAGCAGACGACTGCCGCGGACTTCGTCGACCATCTGCCTGGCCTGGTCGGCAGTCAACGGGGCGAGGCGGATAGCGACATCCGCAAGGATTTCGACGTGGATTCCGCCCAGGCCGAACACTACCACCGGCCCGAAGCTGGGATCCCGCTTGCCGCCAACGATCACCTCGTGCCCTCCGGTGAGCATGGGCTGAACCAGCACACGCGCAGCAGAGGCGTCCGGGGCGTGCTCAAGCAGCGTCGCCTCGAGCTCCTGGAATGCCTTCTGTAGCTCCTCGACGCCCTTTATGCCCAGCTTGACCAGGCCCACGTCGGACTTGTGCGATATCTGGGGAGCGAGGCCTTTGAGCACCACGGGGTAGCCAATGATGCCGGCGGCAAGCAGTGCGCTCTCGACATCCTCGACGACGACCCACTCAGCTGTCGGGAGGCCGTATGCAGCGCAGAGATCTAGCGCTGCATCGGTGGTCAGGACGCCCTCGCGGGCCAGCAATGCCTCCACCTTGTCCGGTCTCTCTTTCGGCGCCGGGGGCGAGGGAAGAAGCACGGAGGGCCGCACGTATCGATCCCTCGAGGCCGCGAGCGCCGCCACGGCTGCCTCTATCTCCGTGAAGACGGGAAGCGAACCTTGAGCCTTCAGGGCTCGTACCTCATCTCGCTGGGCAAAGGCGCAGAACGCGATTGGTTTCGCCAGCTCGCGGCTCAGTCTGCCGAGCCGGCGGGCCAGCCGACGCGAAGCCTCCGCCTCCGGACCGGCGCTGTAGGTATGCACGAGCAGCAGGGCGTGAGGATCCAGTGTTCGCAAGCTCCTCTCAACAATGCGGCTGTACAGGTCGAAATCGAAGATCGTTCCCAGGTCCAGCGGGTTGGTTGGCGTGATGACGTCGGCACGGAACAGGCGCCGCACCCCCTCCAGAAAGTGATTGGGTATGGGCAGTAGTCGAAAGCCTTTGGCATCGGCCACATCGGCCGCCACGACCGCGTGCCCTCCCGAGCGGGAGACGATGAGTAGATCGTCACCCTTCACCGGTGGCAATGTGAGCCCCTGGGCCAGCGCCACTGCCTCAGCGAATGTGGCTGCTCTGTACATACCGCACTGCCTCAGTGCAGCGCTCACAATACGGTCATCGTTTGCCAGCGCCGCTGTGTGGGAGAAGGCGATCTCGGCGCTGGCGGCGGTCCTGTTTGCCTTCTGTACGATCACGGCCTTGGACGATGGCGCGGCGAGCTCTAGCAGGGGGCGTCCCTCTTCGATGCTCTCGAGATAGAGGCAGACGACCTGCGTGCCGGGGTCCTCCAACAGGTACGTGAGGTAGTCCGTCTCATCCAGGTCCGTCTTGTTGCCCATGCTGACGATCTTGTTGGCGCCCAGGCCTGCCTCGCTGAGGAGCATCAAGTAGGTGACGGAGACGCCCCCGCTCTGGGCCAGAACAGAGACAGGGCCGAGCTTCGCTGCCTCTGGGTCGATGCGGGCGAAGGGCAGGCTGAGGCCGTTCTCCATGTTGATCACGCTGATACAGTTTGGACCAACGAAGCGGATCCCCCAGCGGCGCGCGATGGCGGAGAGCTCCCTCTCCAGCTCGCGTCCGGCGTCCGAGAACTCGGCGAAGCCGCCCGATTCGATCACCGCCCAGCGGATGCCCTTCCGTCCGCAAGTGTCGAGGAGATCCGGTACCGTCGCTGCCGGGGTGAGGATCACGGCCAGATCCAGGCCATCAGGCAGCGTCTCCACAGAAGTGAGAATCGGAATGTCGTGGATCTCACCATCGCGGAGACCGACGGCATAGACGTCCCCCTCGTAGCCGAAGGACAGCAGGTTGTGGATGATGCCGGCCGCCAGATTGTCGGGCTGCTCTGATACGCCGATGACGGCGACGCTCTCGGGATAGAATACTTTGTGCACCAGGGACCTCCCTTGGACTTGGTGATGGATCAGCGCGCCCGGCTTGGCGGGGCTCGGGTCATTTTAACACCCGGGTTGTAGAACGCCAAGCGCTTGTGGCCGGTGCAGGGGATCGCGTCGCTTCAGCCGCTCTCGCTTCTATGGTAGAATACGCTAGATCGCCCATCCGAGATGGCGTGGTTGCGGCACGCCGGCCAAACCGACTGTGCTGCCCGTTGTATCGAGTCCATCGATAAGTTGAGCCGAGCGAGGATCGACGGTATGGATGTCGCGCATCACCCGGAGCTCATAGACGATACGGCCTTCGTCGCCCCGAACGCGACCGTTGTCGGGGAGGTGCGGATCGCTGCTGAGGCAAGCGTCTGGTTCGGCTGCGTGTTGCGTGGCGACAACGAGCCCATCGTCATCGGCCCCCGGACCAACATCCAAGATCTTAGCGTCATTCATACGGATGAGGGCGTCGCATGCACCCTGGGGATGGGGGTAACTGTCGGACACCACGCTGTGCTGCACGGCGCAACGGTCGCGGATGGGGCGCTCATCGGCATTGGAGCGATTGTCCTCAATGGTGCTGTGGTGGGCAGCGAGGCGCTGATCGGGGCGGGGGCCGTGGTCACCGAGGGACAGGTGATTCCACCCCGGCATATGGCCCTTGGGGTGCCGGCGAGGGTCGTGCGAGAGCTGACGGAGGATGAGCTGGAGCGTCTGCGTGCCGCTGCTGCACACTACGTCGCTCGAGCAGAGAAGTTCCGAAGCAGCGCGGGAGAACTCTAGCGCCGCCAACTGGGGAATTGGATAAGCGGGGCGACGTGTGTGCGGACTGCGTTCCGATCCCTCTGGCTGGTTTGTCGGTGCCGACACCGGTGGTCAACCGTTGAACGCGGATCTGAGAGCCGCTCCGCCCAGGGCGGATTCTGTTTCTCCTTGACAGATGAACGGAATCGCGGTATTTTATGCGGGATGATGCATATATAGTTGCGTTTGGACTTGCCTATGGGAGATATTTACGAACAAGCATCCGAGTTGTTTCACTTGCTCTCTCACCCAGCCCGATTGCAGATCCTTGACGAGCTGCGTCGGTCCTCGGCCTGCGTATGCCACCTGGAGGCGGTCCTCGATCGCCCGCAGGCCTACGTCTCCCAGCAGTTGCGAGTGTTGCGGGAGGGAGAAGTAGTGACTGATCGTCGGGAAGGTCTGTTCGTGTATTACCGTCTGGTGGACGAACGAGTGGAGCGGCTGCTGGAGCAAGTGCTGGGGCCGGCACACGAGCGCAGGGAGCCGGTGGAGTGCACGTGTCCGCACTGCAGTGCCCAGTGAGGACCGGGAAGAGCCGAGAACCGTGACGTTGTGGACATTTGGACGTTGTCACGGTTTTCCCTTGTGCGAGAGCCCTGGTTAACTGATCGGGCCTCCGATGGACTTGAGCGGTGGCGATAAGGGGTCGAAGGAATGACAACGATGAGCGTCGATGAGATTCGCGAAGCTGTCCGGCGGAATTACGGCGGAATCGCGCTGGCCTCGACTGAAGGATGCGGGTGCGGGTCGGGGTCCTGCTGCAGTAGGAATGATGCGTCAGCGGCAGGCGACGTGTCGCTGGTGGTTGGATACTCGATGGAGGAGTTGTCCGTAGCTCCCCAGGGTTCGAACATGGGGCTGGGCTGCGGGAATCCCCTGGCTATCGCCTCGCTGAAGCCCGGCGAGACCGTGCTGGATCTGGGTAGCGGCGGTGGCCTCGACTGCTTCCTGGCAGCGCGGGCGGTCGGGGAGGCCGGGCGCGTGATCGGGGTTGATGCGACGCCCGAGATGGTGAGCAAGGCGCGCTCGCTCGCTGCCGAGCATAGAGTTGAGAATGTCGAGTTCCGGTTGGGGGAGATCGAGCATCTGCCGGTGGCGGATGGGTGCGTAGATGTGATCATCTCCAATTGCGTCATCAATCTTTCGCCGCAGAAGCCGCGCGTATTCGAGGAGGCGTTTCGAGTGCTGGTGCCTGGCGGACGCGTGGCCATCTCGGACGTCGTTGCCACGGTGGAGTTGCCGGACGAGATGCAAGAAGATCTGAGCCTGCATACGCAGTGCATAGCCGGGGCCTCTCTGGTAGGCGCCCTGAGGGCGATGCTGAGGGAAGCTGGCTTTGTCAACGTGCGGATAGAGCCGAAGGATGAGAGCAGGGCCTTCATCCGGGAGTGGGCACCGGATATGGCGGTTGAGGATTTCGTGGTCTCCGCCATCATCGAGGCTGAGAAACCGCGTCGCCAGGCAGACTGACTTCAAGCGTGACGCCTTCGTGCGCAGCAGGCAGGAGCGGTTCCGTGCCAGGCGCTTTCCCTCGGAGGCGGCGCAGATGCAGCTGCGGCCTGGTTAGGACAGCAGGCTGTGCCCGGCGGCCAGCCGGGGATATGGCCTGGTGGATGGAGGGGCGGTGGGGGGGGATCTCTGCACGGTGGAGTGAGCAACGACACAGGGCGGTTCTTCGGAAGGCGACGCGGGTCGTGAAAGAAGGGGTTGCCACAAGTCGTTGTCGATGGGGAGGTGACTGTCGTGGGGGACGATGGAACTTCCGCGGGCGCAGTGGGGTGCGGAGCGATGCTGCCGGTTCATCGGGGGCAAGGCACTGGTGGGCTGGGCCGGCGGCGTGAGCCCATGCTACGCTTTGTCACACTTCTATCCGTACCTCATTTTCGGCCGGCGCAAGCAGGTCACGCGCTACATCTTCGGAAACGTGAACAACATAGACCTGGCGGCTGTCTGGACCTGTGACGACTACGTTCGCTTTCGCGCGGAGGTGCGTCGCTTCAACTTCCCCTCCTGAGTCGACTGGGATCTGCGCGACACCTGCGACATCACCGAATCGAATGACTGCTGCTGGGGCTGGTGGCCTTCGTCGGCAGACCGTCTGTGGGTGCAAGACGTTATCCTCTGTCCGTGAGGCCCCTGGGGCCGGGAGACCGACGGTGATCGATCGTGGGCCGCGTTCAGCGAATGAGGGAGCCGGACGCGACCCCGTGGCTATCCTGGAGCGCGATGGAGATTGGGATGTCCCACGCCCATAATCACAGCCACTCCCCGGGCAGCATCGAAAGACGGTTTGTCCTGTCGTTGGCCCTGACGGGTCTGATCTTCTTCGGCGAGCTGATGGCCGGGTTCCTGACCGGGAGCCTGGCGCTCCTATCGGATGCCGCTCACGTGTTCCTGGATTTCTTCGCCCTGGCGTTGAGCTATGGTGCCATCCGACTCTCCGCCTTGCCGCCGGATGACCGGCACACCTACGGATATCATCGTCTGCGGGTCCTGGCGGCGTTGGTCAACGGGGCATTGCTGCTAGTGGTTGCGTTCCAGATCTTCCGCGAGGCGATTCACCGCCTTTCGGATCCCCAGCCGGTGCTGGCTGGGCCGATGCTCGTGGTCGCCGTCGTTGGGTTACTGGTGAACCTCCTGGTGGCCTTTGTTCTGCGTGGTCACGACCACGAGGACCTGAATGTGCGCAGCGCCTTCCTCCACGTGCTGGGCGATGCACTGGCCTCGGTGGGGGTGATTGTCGCGGGTGCGATCATCGTCTTGACCGGATGGATGGTGGCCGATCCGTTGGTCAGTGTGTTGATCGGCATCATCATCCTGGTAGGCTCCGGCAGCCTGTTGCGGAAGACCCTGCATATCCTGGTGGAGGGCGTGCCGAGCGGACTGACGGCGACCGATGTGGCTGAGGCGATGCAGGAGCTGCCGGCGGTCTCGGAGGTGCACGATGTGCACGTCTGGACGGTCAGTCCCAGGTATGTCTCCCTGAGTGCCCATGTCGTCCTTGACGATCAATCGCTCAGTGAGGCCCAATCAGTGATGGAGAGGCTGAAAGAGATGCTCGTGGAGCGGTTCAATATCGAGCATACTACGATTCAGTTCGAATGTGAAAGCTGCGAGGAAGGAGCGATCATCTGCCAGTATGAACCACAAAACGGCTGAACTGGAGTCGAAGTGGCTGCGGAACTTCGTTCGCGAGCGGGGTGGGGTGTTGAACGTCGCCTGGCGGACGGTCTGCATGGGGTGATGAACGTTCTTCAAGGGACCATCCGGTCGGATGGGCAGGCCCGACAATCTTGAGGGGTTCGTGCGCCTCGATGCGGACGATGTTACGGTCTACGTAGAACGGGAGCTTCTGGACAGGCAGGGCCGCGAGACGCGCAGACTGCGCTTCTACATCGATGGCTACGGGAGCTTCTGGTTGAAGTTGCCGGAGGGGTGGCGAGG
>CAYVCX010000058.1:0-1571 GCA_964450435.1 uncultured Anaerolineales bacterium | reverse complement strand
GAGCGCGATGTCGACCTGGAGGCGGTACAGGACGCCATCCAGGGTGCTCGCGTCGAGGAGAGGAAGCAGGCCATCGAAGAAGCCGTGGACGAGGGTCGCCTGAGTGAGGAGCAGGGCGGGTGGCTGCTCGAAGGGCTTGAGAGAGGGTACATCCCCAGAGAACGGGGCTTCGTGCCTGGACGGAACTGCGGTCCAGGACGAGGGTTCGCGCCTCAGCACGGTGGAGGCGGTCGGGGCCGAAGGTGGTAGCTTACGACGCCTAGTTGCGTGTGACGCTTAGGCCGCAGGTTGGGAAGGGGGCGCCGCAGCGCCCCCTTTTGGCTTGTGGGTGGAGGTCGCTTCAAGAAAGCGCACTGCCCGGACCAACGCCGTGGGTCAGGACCGTCGATCGCGGTCAAACCAGCGTCGGCGGTAGGCGCATCCTTCCAGCGCTCCGACCGATAGACCGAGGAGTGGATCGCCCGTCCTCCAGACCGGGCGGAGCGTGAGAGCATCTCTTTGGATCGGTGGTGTATCGGATCGCGAAAGCCGCCGAAGGGCCGCGCAGGGATGTGAAACTTGCGAGAACCCTCCTGCGTCTTTCAGCGGCTTCCGAATGCTCCCCGATCCGAAGGCCCCCACGCTGGCTCCTCGGCTCGGAGCCTGAGGCGCGGGCAACTTCCTCCCATTCATTCCTGACCATCGATCTGCACACAACGTTCACGCTGCGTTCACGGTATCTTCAAACGTGTCGGGTATCGTTAGGGCGTCAGATGGATTGGCCCGTCCCACGACGGACGGGCCCTATGCCAAGGAGGCTAGTTACGATGTTCGAGCGCAGGAACGTGTATGCAGCATTGGGAGTCGTGGGGGCCCTGGCTCTGCTCCTCACCGGATTGGGAGGCATTTCCACGGTGTCCGCTCAGGACGAGGTGCCAGAGGCGGATGACATTCGCCGCTGCGGCGTCTTCGGTGGAATGGGTGGCTTGCTCGGGTTCGGTCACGGTGATCAGTGGACGATGTTCGACACGGTTGCCGACGAGCTAGGGCTGACGCCCGAGGCGCTCTTCTCTGAGATGCACGCTGGCAACGCCTTGGAAGACGTTGCCGAGGCCCAAGGCGTCGATCTGGAGACGCTCCAGGAGGCCCTGGCTGATGCCCGAGACGAGGCTATGCGAGAGACGATCGAGCAAGCCGTCGCAGATGGCGAGATGAGCCAGGAGGAGGCCAACTGGTGGGACGAAGGACTGGATAAGGGCTACATACCTGGACGAGGCTTCAGCCCCAGCCTCAGGCGCGGCGGGCGCGGAATGAAGGGTGGCTTCGGCAGCAGATTCGCCCCGCAGTGGGAGTCGTAGAACACGTGGGTGCCCGCCTGTCCGGCTCCTCATCACTCAAGCGGCAGGATAGGGTCATCGATTCCGCGGCCGGTTGAGGAGCCGGCCGCGATATCCGGAGGGGGCAACGTCAATACTTTGCCCCCTTCACTCTTCTCGAACTCCTCCCGCTTCCGGACGACACACCCAGGGACCGATAAGCTCCATCGCCATCTGCATTGGATCTTCAAGCAATCTTCACGAGATCTTCATACA
>CAYVCX010000057.1:0-18132 GCA_964450435.1 uncultured Anaerolineales bacterium | reverse complement strand
GGCATATTCGTCCGCCTTTCTACGCTTTAGACAACCAGGGCAGCTTCCTCCCCCGAACGCCGTTTGTCACTGGAGGAGGCAGGACGTGAACGTCACGTGTGTCGTTGATGATGCCGTACAACGGAGCACATCCTTCTGGGGTGAGCATGGCCTGGCTTTCCTGGTTGAAACACAGGGTGCACGGGTTCTCTTGGACACAGGCCAGAGCGGCACCGTGCTGCTGCACAACCTGGATCTTCTGGGCGTCGACCTGACCTGCATCGATGCGGTGGTCGTCAGTCACGCGCACTATGACCACACGGGAGGCCTGCCGATGCTGCTGGAGCGCCTGCATCCGGGGGCTGAGCTGCACGCCAGTCCCCATCTCTTTCATGAGCGCTACGCGCTGCGGGATGGCAAACTGAAGAACGTGGGTTTGTCGCTAACCCAAGATGACCTGAGCTCTCACATGTCTCTGGTCCTGGACCCGCGGCCGCGAGAAGTGGTCTCTGGGGTCTGGACCACGGGGGAGATCACAGAGCGTCCCAACATGGAGGGCGCCAGTGATCGGCACCGGATGCGGGACGACGGTGAGCTTGTTCGTGACGCGTACCTGGATGACACGGCCCTGGTGTTGGAACGCGGCGACCGCCTGGTGCTGCTCTGTGGCTGCTGTCACGCCGGGTTGCTGAACACGGTGGCTCACGTAGAGCGGGTCTTTGGGCGCCCGGTCGAGGTCATCGGCGGAGGGTTGCATCTGACCGGTGCGAACGCCGCCGAACTCGAGCATGTCTCGGCGGTGCTGGCTGATATGTCCGCCTTGCGGCGTGTCTACCCGAACCACTGCACGGGGGAGGCCGCCCTTTTCGCATTCATCTGCCGGTTGGGGGCATCTGTCGTGCAGCCTTGCCCGGCCGGCACGGTTCTGGATCTATAGACCTGTTGCGGAGTGAGGGTATGATCATTGCAGTAGCCAGTGGAAAGGGGGGCACGGGCAAGACCACTGTCGCTGTCAGCCTGGCGCTGAGTCTGGCGGCGGAGGACCCCTTGTTCGTTGACTGCGACGTGGAGGAACCGAACGCTGCCCTCTTTCTCCGCCCCACGATCGATGAGCGGAGAGAAGTCGGGCAGATGATCCCCAGGGTGGATCCCGAGGTCTGCACCGCGTGCGGACGTTGCGCTGAGGTGTGTCAGTTCAATGCCCTGGCCGTGGTGGCGGAGGACGTCCTTGTCTTCCCCGAGCTATGTCACGCGTGTGGCAGCTGTATGCTCAATTGCCCCGAGGAGGCTATCACGGAGGAGCTCGATGTGACTGGCGTAATCGAGCGGGGCGCGGCGGGAAGAATCACTTTCGCTCAGGGCATCTTGAACGTGGGGGAGGCTATGGCGGTGCCCGTGATCCGTCAGTTGAAGCGCTGGGTCGTTCCAGCCTCGGGGAGCGATGGCCCGGTGATCCTGGATGCGCCGCCCGGCAACGCTTGTCCCGTCGTCGAAGTAATGCACGGCGCCGACTTCGTCCTGTTGGTCACCGAGCCTACGCCCTTCGGGCTTCACGACCTACGATTGGCGGTCGAGGTGGCCCGGGGCGAGATGGGGCTGCCGGTGGGCGTGGTAATCAACCGCGAGGGCGTCGGAGACCGGGGAGTCGAGGCCTTCTGTCAGGCCGAGCACGTACCCATCTTGATGCGCATCCCGATCGAGCGGAGAATAGCCGAGGCCTACTCAGAGGGGGTGCCGTTGGTGGAGGAGTTGCCCACGTACCGAGAGCGGTTCCGGGCTCTGTACAGCGATGTGGCGCGGGTGCTGGACGAGTCGGAGGGGTCGGATCGATGAAACAGATGGTCGTTCTCAGCGGCAAAGGGGGCACCGGCAAGACCACCGTCACGGCGGCGCTGGCTCACCTGGCTTCACAGGAGGTGTCTGTTGTGTTGGTCGATGCTGATGTCGATGCCGCTAATCTCGAGCTCGTTCTGGAGCCGACGAGGTTGGAGGAACACGACTTCATTAGCGGCAAACGAGCGGTCGTTGATCCGGATCGGTGCACGGCCTGTGGTATCTGTGAGACCGTGTGTCGATTTGACGCCGTGGGGCCTCCGTCCCAGCCTTCGTCCTCTAGCGCCTATCAGGTGGACGACCTGTCCTGCGAGGGATGCGCTTCCTGCTTCTATCAGTGTCCAGAGGAGGCGATCCGCATGGAGGAGCAGTTCGCCGGTCGCTGGTTCCGCTCCGACACGCGGTTCGGGCCTCTCCTTCACGCACACCTGCACGCGGGCCAGGAGAACTCCGGCAAGCTCGTCACGCTGGTCAAGCAGCAGGGACGCCGGCTGGCATCGGACGGCGAGGCGCGGCTCCTGCTTGTGGATGGCCCGCCGGGCATTGGCTGCCCGGTCATATCCGCGATCGCGGGCGTTGATATGGCCCTTCTGGTGGTGGAACCCACCGTCGCCGGGGTCCACGACCTGGAGCGAGTCCTGAGCACCGCACAACACTTCGGGGTGCCTGCCGTCGTGGCCATCAACAAGGCGGATCTGAACGCAGACCGTTCCAGGGGAATAGCTGCTTTCTGTGCTGATATGGGGATCGGAGTTGTGGGGACAATCCCTTATGATATCATGGTGACTGAGGCCATGGTCCAGGGACGGCCCGTGACGGCATACACCGATGGCGCCGTATCGCAGGCAATGAGGCGGATCTGGGGACGAGTGAAGGCGCACCTCGCGCTGGAGCCTGAGAAGAGCGGATGAGGATAATCGCGTGAGGAGGTAGCCGTGGGCGCAGTTGATCGAGCTAGAGAGACCACTCTTGAGATCTTGAACCAGGTCCTCGGCGGGTATTCCGGCCCGGCTGGAGAACAGGATTTCGACGTCCGCTTGTGGGACGGCACGCTGTGGCCGGAGGAGACAGTGGAGTCTCCGGCTTTCACTTTGGTCTTGAATCATCCTGGCGCCCTTCGGCAGATGTTTCTTCCCCCATCGGAATTGAACCTCGGTGAGTCGTACATCTACGGCGACTTCGATGTGGAGGGCGATTTGATCGCTGCCGTTCCCCTGGCCAGGCATTTCGATGGGTTGGACTTGGGACTGGGTGAGAAGCTTGGATTGGCCTGGAAGCTCCGGTCGCTGCCGAATACCAGGGCGCCCCGAGAGGGGCGGCAGGCGGCATCCATCCACGGCGCGGTCCACTCGCGCCGCCGTGACCGGCAGGCCATCTCGTACCACTACGATGTGTCCAATGACTTCTACGCGCTTTGGCTGGACCACCGTCTGGTCTACTCCTGCGGTTACTTCGCCGGTCCGGATGAGGACATCCACACTTCCCAGGAGCGGAAGCTGGATTACATCTGCCGCAAGCTGCGGCTCGAGCCCGGGGAGCGCCTGCTGGATATCGGATGCGGGTGGGGAGGCCTGGTCGTGCATGCGGCACACCACTACGGTGCGGAGGCACTGGGGATCACGCTGAGCCAGCCCCAGGTCGACTTCGCTCGGCAGCGTATCCTGGAGGCAGGTTTAGAGGATCGCTGCCGCGTCGAGCTTCTCGACTATCGCGAGGTCGCGTCTTCGGACCTGTTCGGTCAGGAGCCTTTCGATAAACTGGTCAGCGTGGGTATGTTCGAGCACGTGGGTGAGGCGAAGATGCGCACGTACTTTAAACAGGCGTGGGACATCCTGCGGCCGAGGGGGGTATTCCTCAACCATGCCATCGCTCGCCCGGGCTGGCAGCCGAAGGCCGGCCGTCAAGATACCTTCAGCAACCGCTATGTCTTTCCTGATGGTGAGCTGACACCCATCAGTCATTCGCTGCGGATCGCCGAGGAGCTGGGCTTTGAGGTCCGTGACGTCGAGTCACTGCGTGAGCATTATGCCCTGACGCTGCGCCGCTGGGTGCGGCGTCTGGAGCAGCACCATCAAGAGGCGCTGAACCAGGTGGACGAAGTCACGTATCGCATCTGGCGCCTGTTCATGTCGGGATCTGTGGAAGGTTTCGAGTCGGGGCGGCTCAACGTCTATCAGGCGCTGCTGGCCAAACCTGGTCGTGACGGCTCCAGCGGGCTGCCTCTCACCCGCGCAGACTGGTACTAGAAGCCCAGCCGGGAGCTTGCTGGTCTGAGAGCATCCTGCGAAGATCAGTTACCTTCGATGCGGAAAGGGCCTCTAACCGGGCCGACCACTCCGCATCCAGGTGAAGACGGCCGTCCGGGCGGGCTGCCCGGCCACCACTGGCTCCCTGGTGGGGTCATCGGCCAGACCCCGGGGCGGTTCTGTCGAACAACTCTTGGCCCTCAAAGGCGGGCCTCCAAGAGCGGCTGAACCGTCCCTGCCCGCCCCATCCCCAACGGAATTCCAACTCTACCAAACCAAAGCCAAACGTTCTTCCAACCTGCCCCAGCGGTCGGGGCTTTCACTCTGTGGTAGACTGAGGGAGCAGTTGGGCCAGCTGGGAACCAGCCTTGAGGAGCGTGCGACCGCAGGGCTCGATTTCAGACGCGCTTCAAGGACAGGACGCAGGTGCTGGAGGCCTTCCACAGTCTTGACACCGCCTACTGAGCATGTTAGAATAGTTATAAAGTAAGAAGCTCTATAAATAGAAAGCTGGTACAGAGTAGTGAGCTCAGTAGACAAAGTCTGTGCGAAGTTCCGGCGAGAAGGGCGCCGCGTGACGCCTCAGCGGCGGGCCATTGTGGAGGTTCTGTTGCGGGAGCGCAAGCATCTGACCGCTGATCAGGTCCTCACGCACGTGCGTCAGCAGCTTCCCAGCATTTCGCCGGCGACGGTGTACAACACCTTGCACGAACTTGGAGAGATGGGGGTCGTGCGAGAGCTGGACCTTGGCCTGGGCCTGGAGGAGCGTCGTTACGATGTTGCTGCCGAGAGGCACGATCACGTGGTCTGTCTGCGCTGTGGGCGAATCGAGGACGCGCCGCGCCGGGACGGCCTGCGGGCGCTGGTGGACGAGGGTCATGATTTCCAGATCGTTGACCGCCGGGTAACCTATCTGGGTTTCTGTCCCGACTGTGCTTCCCATCGGGAAGCTGAGTAGGATGACGCTACATTCAACGGAGGAGACCGACAATGGAGCAGTGGGAGTGTGTGGTGTGCGGCTACATCTACGATCCGAAAGTGGGAGACCCGGATGGCGGGATCGAGCCCGGGACTTCATTCGACGATCTGCCCGACGATTGGGTCTGCCCGGACTGCGGCCTGGGCAAAGATATGTTTGAGAAGCTGGGCTGAGCCCGCTCGTGACCGCGGGCCGCGATGAGGAACACGCTGCAGTCTGTGGACCGTTGGTTGTCGTGGGCTGCAGCCGCATATTCTCTGGTTGCTGCGCGATAGAGGGAGGCATGAGGGCGGCCCACACTGGGTGCAGCCGAATGCTTCTCAATGCTCCCCCCCCCGGCGGCCAGGCAAGCGAGGCAGTGGACCAGGTGGATCTGGGGTAGCCAGCTTACTGGCGAGCGGATGGTCTGAGCGCTCCTTTGGAGGGTCGCCGTTGTCTCGTTCGGTGGGCAGAGGGGGAGGAGGAATTCCGCCGCAGGCTCCTGACAGATGGGTCGGCGCGTCCGGGAATGCTTGGAGCATACGGCGGTGTGCTGGGTTGGATCGCCGACTGAAGGATCGCTGGATTACGGCTTTCCGAAGGTCCGATTATCCGGCTCACGATGGCCTCGAAGTGAGGCTGTTGTAGTAGGGCAAGAGAATTGCGGGAGGATCCTATGAGCGAAGTGGATTCGTGCGTACAACCTGCGGCGGGGCTGATTGAGCAGGAATCGCCCTCTGCCAAGAGAGAGTCGTCACCAGAAACGAAGGAGGGACCAAGAATGCAGACAGCAAGCGTTGGAAAACCAGCTCCAGACTTCGAAACCTCAGCCTACATCGCTGGCGAGGGCTTCAAGAACGTCAAACTATCGGACTATGGGGGTCAGTGGGTGGTTCTCTGTTTCTACCCCGGGGATTTCACTTTCGTCTGACCGACGGAATTGGCGGCAGTTGCCGTCCGATATGATCAACTGCAGGATCTTGGGGTGGAGGTGTTGTCGGTCAGTGTCGACAGCCGCTTCAGCCATAAGATTTGGAACGAGGTCGAGCTGTCGAAGATGGTGGAGGGAGGCATCCCTTTCCCGATGCTCTCGGACCAGGGCGGGCGCATTGGCGCAGCCTATGGCGTGTATGACGAGGCGGCGGGCGTGAACGTTCGAGGCCGCTTCCTCGTAGACCCCGACGGTGTGATTCAGGCGATGGAGGTGCTCACGCCCCCGGTGGGCCGCAATCCCGATGAGCTGATCCGCCAGGTGCAAGCCTTCCAGCACGTAAGGAAGACGGGAGAGCCAACGCCGTCAGGTTGGACACCCGGTGGCACGACCCTGAAGCCGGGCCCCGATCTGGTCGGTAACGTGTGGAAGGTGTGGAAGCCGTAAGGCTTCGCCAACGGAGAGGATGTTGGTTTCCACTGGGATCCTGGGCCGACGCAGGTCGGTCCTCACGGCGCACCGTCTCGCCACGGGCAGTAATGAGAATGAGTGAGACGACGCAGGATAACCTGTACACGGCCTTTGTCGGTGAAGCGAAGGCGCATCACCGCCTGTTGGCCTTCGCTCGCAGGGCGGAGGATGAGGGCTACGAGCAAGTGGCCAAGCTTTTCCGTGCCGTGGCCGCTGCCGAGGGCATTCATGCCGGGCGGCATCTGCGCCTTCTGGGGGAGGCAGTGGTAAGGAGCACGGAGGAGAACCTCGAATATTCGTTTGAACAGGAGACCACGGTGAACCAGGTGTATTATCCTGAGTTCATCCGTCAGGCCGAGGAGGACCGAGAACCTGCGGCGGCCGTCACCTTCAAGCAGGCGCGTGACGTGGAGGAGGGACACGCTGCTCTTTATAAGCGTGCCCTCAGCGCCATGTTGCGTGGCGAGGGGCACGACTACTATGTCTGCCAGGTGTGTGGGTACGTTGCCGAACGGGAGCCCCCGGATCAATGTCCGATCTGCAGCGCAACACGCAGCGAGTTCCAGTTGGTGGCGTGACGGAGATGCTCCTCACGTCCGCAGTTCGAACACGGGATTACGAGACCAAAGGAGATACGATATGAAGCTGGGAGAGAGGATTCAATCGGCGGATTGGAAGAAGGAGAAGCACGTGCCGGTCATCGAGTGCCCGGATGAGGTGGAGGCAGGGGAGTTCTTCGAGGTGAAGGCCTCG
This sequence comes from uncultured Anaerolineales bacterium, assembly GCA_964450435.1. Classification (GTDB taxonomy): domain Bacteria; phylum Chloroflexota; class Anaerolineae; order B4-G1; family B4-G1; genus SKLM01. The sequence continues at coordinate 10,961 of CAYVCX010000057.1, read as the reverse complement.
TTGGGCAAGGAGATCGCTCACCCCAACACCACAGAGCATCACATTCGGTGGATCACCCTGTATTTCCATCCTGACCGGGGTAATTTCACCTACGACGTGGGTCACTTTGAGTTCAACGCTCACGGCGAATCCGTGAAGGGCGCCAATGAGGGACCGGTCTACACGCATCACGGTGTCACCGCCGCGATGAAGATCAACGAGAGCGGGACGCTTCACGCGATGTCCTACTGCAACATCCACGGGCTCTGGGAAAGCAGCAAAGAGATCACCGTCAAGTAGGAAATCGGCACCGGGTTTGCACCTCTGTTGCCGGTCACGGTGGAGCGCAGCGCGACCACCGTATCGAAATCCCGCCTTTGATGGGGGTGGCCAAGGCTGAGGAGGGCTTGATGGACGAAGCGATGTGTGATTTCTGCGGTGAGCCAATTCAGGACGAAGACGAGGCAATACGCCGGGGCGACCGAGTTTACTGTTCTGAAGCCTGTGCCTTTGAGGCGACGCGGAGCAAGGACTGCACAGGGCGCACTGACTCGGTGATGAGCGACAGGAAAGTCGAGCCGGCTGAGTAGCAGGAGACGAAAAGGAGACTGTATGGAACTGGAAGGGAAGCGCATTGGCATCTTAGCTGAGGACCAGTATGAGGATCTGGAGCTGTGGTATCCGTTGCTCCGGATGAAGGAGGCCGGTGCCAAGGTCGATATCATCGGCATGCCTGGCGCGGAGGTTTATCACAGCAAGCACGGCTATCCGGCGCGGACCGACGTTTCCGTGGACGAGGTGATGCCCGATGACTTCGACGCCATCATCGTTCCGGGTGGGTACGCACCGGATCGTATCCGCCGTCATCAGCCGCTGCTCGACCTCGTGCGCGGTGTTTTCGAGAGTGGCGGCGTGGTGGCATTCATCTGTCACGCTGGGTGGGTGCCCATCTCCGCCGGCATCGTCGAGGGCAAGAGAGTCACCTCGTTCGTAGCGATCAAGGATGACTTGGCGAATGCCGGCGCCGAGTGGGTCGATGAGGAGGTGGTTCAGGACGGTAACTTGATCAGCTCTCGGACACCGGCTGATCTCCCGGCTTTCTGCCGCACCATCATCGCCAGCCTGTAAGGCGAGGGGGTGCAGCGTAGCTAAAACAGTCAATCAAGGAGGGTTCAGATGGGGACGCTAGGACGGTCGCTCGTAGGGGAAGACGTCGATCAGCTCATTGAGTTGCTCAATAAGGCCCTGGCAGACGAATGGCTCGCGTACTATCAGTACTGGATAGGGGCCAAGGTGGCCGTGGGGCCGATGAGAGGGGCCGCTGTGGCCGAGCTCGAAGAGCACGCTGTCGAGGAGTTGGAGCACGCGCTGCTGCTCGTGGAGCGGATCCTCCAGCTTGGGGGCACGCCCCTCCTCTCGCCCAATGATTGGTTTGAGATGTCCAACTGCGGGTACGCGGCGCCAGACGATCCCTACGTAGAGGTTCTACTGGAACAGAATGTCGAGGGCGAGCAGTGCGCTATCGAGGTCTACCAGGACATGATCGACTTCACGAAGGACGTCGACCCTGTGACGTACGATATGGCATTGCAGATCATGACCGATGAGATCGAGCACGAGGAGGATCTGCAGGCCCTGCAGGAGGACATCGAGTTGATGAAGGGACGGAAGTAGGGTTAGATGGATGCCCCGGCGCCGTCAGTCCGCTCGGTGTTCAGGCGGGCCACGGTCTCAGGTGCTGAGTGGGGGCGGGCTGTCTTCTACCCGGTGGTTGGGTGTCGACCGCCGGACGAGTAAGCGACTAAGGAGTGTATGATGCGAGCGAAAGTAGATCGTGATCTGTGCATCGGGGCGGCCATGTGTGTGGCGACGGCCCCGGGCGTTTTCGAGCTCGACGACGAGGGGCTTTCCCGGGTCGTGGATCAGGACGCAGGGGATGAAGAGCTGCTCCGTGAGGCAGCCGAAGGCTGCCCGGTGCAGGCGGTCATCCTTGAGGACGACGAGGGGAATCAGATCTATCCCTGATCCTCGTGTAGCCCGGGTATGGCTGGATCTGGCTGTCACACGGGCAGCGGGCCAGGCTAGCATTAGGGAGTAACGGCGCGGTGCAGCGAGTGTCTCGGCAGCCGGTGTGGCTCCCAGGGCACTGGCAGACGGAGTGCCCCCCGGCCCGGATCATCTGATCCAGGCCGGGAGTGGGATTCGGCAACCCGTTGAGAGTGAGCCTTGTGGTACCGAGCTATTTCCTCGGGATGTTTGATACGTGATCAGTAGTAGATCAAGGAGGTCGAGTAGATGCCAGAGTTTGTTAATCCGTTCAGTGGTCAAGTACCGGATCGAAAGCTCACGATGTCGGAGCTGATCCGCGCGATTCGTCTCAATGTGGCCGCGGAGCACGAGGCTATCCATCTCTACATGGCGCACGCGGACGCCACCGATGATCCGCTGGCGAAGCAGGTCTTGATCGACATTGCCAATGAGGAGCGTGAGCACGTTGGTGAGTTCAACCGGCTGCTCGAAATCCTGACCGGTGATGAGGCAGACTGGCTGGCGGAAGGCCGCGAGGAGGTCGATGAGATGGCTGCCGAGCTGGGGGCTGCTGCATCGGAGGGAGGAGACGAGAACGCGGAGGGTGACGGCGCCGAGACGACCATAGGTTCCCTGCGAGAGTAGCTGATCCCTATCGACTTGAGCAAGTGACGTGTTAAGGAGGATTTACATGGCAAACAAGTACTTGGCTCGTGAGGATGCGCCTTTTGGCTCTGACCTTTGGAGGGCGCTGGACGAAGCGATGATGGAGGCAGCCAAAGGACAACTGGTGGGCCGCCGGCTGCTCGAGCTGGAGGGCCCGTACGGCCTGGGGTTGAAGTCGGTACCCCTGAAAGATGAGATGACCGAGACAGGGTTGATTGCCTCCGACGTGCTTCCCTTGATCCTCATCTACGAGGAGTTTGATCTGGCGGCTCGGGATCTGGCGAACTATGAGCTCCAGGGGATCACCCTGGACCGCAGCGCTGTGGCCGAAGCTGCCGTCGCAGCCGCCGGGCGCGAGGAAGACCTGATCTTGTACGGCAGCGACGAGCTGGGAGTCCCCGGCTTGCTCACCGTGGACGGTGCCGGCAGCGTCCCTCTGTCCGACTGGGCTGAGGTCGGTGCAGCGCTGGAGGATCTTATCGAAGCCGTAACGGTTCTGGATCAGGCGAATTTCCACGGTCCTTATACGCTGGCCCTGGCTCCTGCGCGCTACAACCGGCTCTTCCGCCGCTATGAACGCGGCAACCAGACCGAGATTGAGCACGTGCAGACGCTGGTGACCGATGGAGTCTACAAAGCACCGGCTCTAGACGACGGAGGGGTTCTTCTTGCCACCGGCCGCCAGTACGCATCGATCGTGATGGGTCAAGATCTGACCGTTGGGTTCATCGGGCCCGAGGGTGATCGAGTGGCGTTCACGGTCTCCGAAAGCCTCGTCCCGCGCATCCGCCGCCCGCAGGCAATCTGCGTGCTGGAGGCCTAGGTCGCGGAAGAGGCTAACGGGACGTACGGAGGGCTTGGAGGCCCCGACACGGCCGGTGCCTTACGAAGGCGCGGTACTTCTGCGTCGGGGCCTCCTGGCTCCGTCCGATAGAGCGGTTCCTGCAATGGGGGTACTTTTCGGTCCTTGGGCCCCCCGCGCGGCAGGGGTGATGCGGGCGGATTGCCAGGGAGTACTGTGGTGACAGGGAGGGAGGTGACGATGGCTGTTTTCAAAGCCGCACACGCGTTAGAGATGGCGATGAAGATCGAGCAAGATGGCGAGGCCTTCTACGAAGCCGCTGCAGAGAAAACCGGTGACGCCGATGTTGCAGCGCTGTTCCAGGATCTGGCTGGGCGCGAGCGAGCTCACTATCAGGTCTTCAAGGGCATGGCCGACGAGGTTGGGCCGCCGCCCGAACCGTCGCGGGAGGAAGAGGTCGGGGACTACGAATCCTTCCTCAGGGTTGCCCTCAACCGCGCCGTGTTTACTGGGCCGGACAAAGCCCTCAGGCTGGCGGAACAGGCCGGCGAGCGAGAGACTGCGCTCCGGGCTGCGATGGGGCTCGAGAAGGACACCATGCTGTTCTACTATGATCTACGCGAGATGGTCAATGATGCCGATCGTGCGATTATCTCGGAGATCATACGCGAGGAGAAGCAGCATCTCCGCCGCCTGGCACAGATGGTGTAGAAACGCGCTTGGAAAGGGGGAGTGATGCCGCCGATTGAGATCAAACCCGACGTGTATTGGATCGGGGTGAATGACCGGACCAGTGACCTGTTCGAGGGGATGTGGCCCATTACCCATGAGGGAATCTCCTACAATACCTACCTGATTGACGACGAGAGGAAGGCCCTCGTAGATCTGACCAAGTCACACAAGACCGACGAGTTTCTGGACCAGATCCATCAGATCGTAGACCTGTCCGAGCTTGACTTCGTGATCATCAATCATATGGAGCCGGATCACTCCGGAGTCTTGCGCACGCTCCGGCGGATTGTTCCCCACGTGACGATCCTGGGCACGGAGAAGGCGCAGGACATGCTCGAAGGCTTCTACGGCGTGACGGAGGGGGTCCAGGTCGTTGGAGATGGCGATGGCCTTTCACTGGGGAGATACGATCTGCAGTTCGTCTCCACCCCCTTTCTTCACTGGCCGGAGACGATGATGACCTATCTGGAGGGAGAGGAGGTCCTCTTCTCCTGCGACGCGTTTGGGGGGTACGGGGCCTTGCGGGGCGGCATCTTTGACGACCAGTGCACGGACTTCGGCTTCTACGAGAAGGAGGCCCTGCGCTACTACGTCAATATTGTCGCCGTGTTCAGCCGCCCCGTGCTGCAGGCCATCGCCAAGCTGGAGGACGTGCCGGTCTCGATCATCGCGCCTTCCCACGGGTTGATCTGGCGGGAGAATCCTGGACGGATCGTGGAGCTGTACCGGCAGTGGGCTGAGTGCGCCAGCGGGCCCGGCGAGGTCGGGGTCACGTTAATCTACGGCACGATGTACGGCAACACCGAGGAGATGATGAACGCGGTGGCTCAGGGCATCTCCGAAGAGGGGGTGCCGGTGGACATCTTCGACGCGCGGCGCACCCACGTGAGCTACATCCTGCCTTCGCTGTGGACGAAGCGCGGGGTGATGGTGGGTGCCCCCACGTATGAGGGAGGCCTCTTCCCACCCGTGGCCCAGGCGTTGAGTATGGCCGCCACCAAGCGCATTCGCAACAGGGTCGCGACCCACTTTGGCAGCTACGGATGGAGCGGCGGCGCTCAGCGTGACTTCGAGGGCTTCGTTGAACGCCTTAAGTGGGAGATGACGGATCCCTTCGAGTTTCACGGTGGGCCGACGGAGGAGGATCTGAGACGTGGCGAGGCGTTCGGCGCTGAGTTCGCGCGGCGTATCAAGGAAGGTGGAGGGACAGGGAGCTGAGTGGGCCAGACGGCCGGGATCCCGCGAACAGAGTCTCTGCCGTTCGGTTTCATTGAAAGGAGGATGCAGTGTCGGATCTGCTACGCGACAGGGTGGTTCTCATCGGCGGCGCGACCGGAGCCCTTGGCTCTGCGGTGGCGCGGGAATTTGCGAGGACGGAGGCGTATCTGGCCTTGACCAGTACCTCGATGGAGCAATTGGACGAGCTGGCTGGCGAGCTGGATCTGCCGGATGAGCGGGTGTTCGCAGCACCGGTGGACGCGACCGATCCCGACAGTGTCGACCAATTGGTCTCCGGCGTTGTCGAGCGCTTCGAGGGGCTCCACGTACTGCTCAACACCGTGGGGGGCTGGGGCGGCGGGAAGTCCGTCGCGGAGACCCCGGTGGAGCGGTGGGAGTGGATGCTTACCCTGAACTTGCGTTCGGCGTTCTTGATGTCCCGAGCTGCCTTGCCCCATATGCTGGAATCGGGCTGGGGCCGCATCGTCCATACCAGCTCCAAGACGGCGGTCGAGCCGCGCTCCAAGCAGGTCGGTTACGCTGTGGCCAAGATGGGTGTGATCACCCTCACCGAGGTCATCGCCGCCGAGGTCAAGGGGTCGGGTGTCACGGCCAATGTGGTTCTCCCCAGCATCATCGACACGCCGGCCAATCGTCGCATGATGTCCAGCGCCGACACGAGCAAGTGGGTGCCGCCCGAGCATATTGCCGCTACGATGCGGTTCTTGTGCAGCGATGCGGCGGCTTCGATCAACGGAGATCGCATCCCGATATACGGCGCCGTCTAGCCCGCCTCCTCGGGCACAAACCCGTCGGTTGTGTGAAGGGCGAGCCCATCGGGCTTAGTTAGCGAGATATCGATTGACTTTATCGGGCAAATAGGGTACAATGGGATGGCAACGACAGACACTTCGCGCTTCGCGGTCTGCCGAGGGAAGGTTGTGAAGGATACCAAAGGAGCCTGCGGTGCTTGAGGATATCGTTTACCTGGACAACGCGGCTGCGACCCGCCTGGATGAGAGGGTGCTAGAAGCAATGAGACCCTACTTCTTCGATCTGTACGCTGTCGCCACGTCTCAGTTCGGCTACTCGCTGGGGATTGACGCTCGAGACGCTTTGGAGGAGGCACGCGCTCAGATCGCTGGCAGGCTGGGGGCGGCACCTGACGAGTTCGTCTTTACCTCGGGCAGCACGGAGTCCAGCAACCTGGCGCTGAAGGGCATGGCGCGGGCGGTGGGGGAGCCGGGCGGTCGCATCGTGATCAGCCCCCTCGAGGATTTCCCCGTGCTCCACAGCGCGCGCACGTTGGGCAAGCAAGGCTACGAAGTAACCAGGATTGGGATCGACGCGGCTGGACGCGTCGATCTCGATCAGCTTGAAGACACCGTTACTTCGGACACGACCCTGGTATCCATCCAGACTGCCAATCAGGAGATTGGCACCACCCAGGATCTGATGGCTATCGGCGAGATCTGCCGTGAAAACGGTGTCCTGTTCCACACAGACGCCACGCACAGTTTTCCCCGTGTCCCTCTCGACGTGGGCGAGGTACCGGTCGACCTCGTGACTGTTGCTGCCCACACTATCCACGGGCCGAAGGGGATTGGCGGCCTCTACGTCCGCGATGGCACGCCGGTTCAGAAATGGATGGATGGCGGGTTTCAGGAGTTTAACCTTCGCCCGGGGGTCGAGAACATCCCCGGTGCAGCTGGCTTCGCCGCAGCCGTGGATCTGGTGACGTCGGAGGAGACACAGCGGCTCCAGGACCTGCGCGATCGGCTGATCGACAGGTTGCTTGAGATTCCGCACACACGCCTCAACGGGCATCCTGTTCACCGGTTGCCGCATAACGCCAATATTTCCTTTCGCTTCGTGGAGGGTGAGTCGCTGCTCCTCCACCTTGATATGCGCGGTTTTGCGGTGAGTACCGGCTCCGCGTGCTTCAGCCGGTCCCTTGAGGCCAGCCACGTCATCCTGGGGATTGGAGGCGACCACGAGCGGGCCCACGGGTCGGTTCGCTTCACCTTCGGACGCTACAATGACCCAGGAGACGTGGAGGCCGTGAGCACCGCTATCGCCGAGATTGTGAACGAATTGAGACGGATCAGCCCATTGGGGAAAAACAGACGCTAAGTCAAGAACGCTCTGACCAAAAAAGGAGAGCAATTCGATGGTAAGCCTGGCGACGCAGGACGCGATCAACGAGCAGATCAAGGACGAGCTATACTCCGCCTACCTTTACCTTTCTATGGCGGCATACTTCGAATCCACCAGCCTCCCCGGCCTTGCCCGCTGGATGCGGATCCAGAGCCAGGAGGAAGTCACCCACGCGATGAAGCTCTTCGACTTCGTAAATGAGCGCGGCGGGCGCGTCGAGCTGCGCGCTATCGAGCAGCCACCTGTGGAGTTCGAGTCCCCGCGGGCCGTCTTCGAGGCCACGTATGAACACGAGCAGAAGGTGACGGGGTTGATCCACGGCCTCTACGAGTTGGCGCTGCAGGAGAACGACTACGCAACCCAGGTGATGCTGCACTGGTTCATCGACGAGCAGGTCGAGGAAGAGGATAGTGTCTCCCAGATCCTGGATATGTTGGAGCGCATTGGAGACAAGGATCAGGGTTTGATCATGCTGGACCGGGAGCTGGGCCAGCGCGGGGCTGAGTAGCCCGGGTCAGCAGGAGCTCTGACCCTGCGCGTTCTTGGGTCGGAGCTCCGTAGGTTCAAAGAGCAAAGGAGGTGGTGAGCATGCCGCTGCCATACAGTGAGATTGTGATGGAGCACTTTCGTAACCCCCACAATGTGGGGCAAATTGAGGATGCCGACGCCGAGGCCACCGAAGGTAGCCCTGCTTGCGGCGATATGGTCGCCGTCTATCTGAAGGTGGACGAGGAGACCATGCGCATCAAGGACGTCAAGTTCGAGTCCTACGGCTGTGCCTCCAATATCGCCACCGGTTCGATTATCACCGACCTGGCCAAGGGCAAGACGCTGGAGGAGGCCAAGCAGATCTCGTGGCGAGAGGCCTCCGAGGCTCTGGGAGGGTTGCCGTCGATCAAGACGCACTGTTCCGTTTTGGCGGTCGACGCTCTGCGCGCGGCGATCCAGAACTATGAAGAGCGCCATGGGCTGGTGAGGGAGCGGGAGCCCACGACCGTGCAGCTTGTGCGCAAACGGCTGAAGCGTGTGATGAACCCTATGGTTGGGTTGGACCTGATCCGCACGGAACTGGTAAAGGACATTGACGTCTCTAACGGGACCGTACGCGTAGTGGTCGATCTCCCGGAGGATCACCAGTTCGCCAGCAACATCCGCCACGAGATCCTGGAGAAACTGGAGCACCGCTGGGATGTCGACGAGGTCTTGATCGAGTTTGTGGGGGAAGGAGGATAGTGCGATGACCGAGATCAGGGTAGATACCAACGAGGGCCAGTGCCCGGTGCATCCCGACATGCGGGTCGACTGCCGCGGCGAGACCTGTCCTGTCCCCCTGGTGGAAGTACGCAAGGCGTTGCGCAAGGCGGAGCCCGGCGATGTCCTGGAGGTTGTGGGAACGCATCCGGCGTCGAAAGAGGAGATTCCCATGGCTGTCAAGGCCCTGGGCCTGGAGCTCGTGTGTGTCGAGGGAAGCGAGGATGATTGGAGGATCTGCATCCGTCGCTGATGCCGCAGGTGGGAGAGGGGTTAACGTATGGCCCGGTACAGCGTCAAGACGAAAAAGGATCCCGAGCAGGTGGTGGAGCAGGCGATCGACTACTTTGGTGAGGAGGGACTTGGCCTCTTGGTCACCAGGCAGAATCCCTGCTGTGCTACTCTTGAAGGGGCAGGCGGATATGTCTCCGTGACGGCATCGCAGGATGAAGGCAGGACGGAGGTGAAGCTGGAGACCCGCGAGTGGGATTACCACGTCAAGAGATTCATGGGCCAGATCTAGCCAGGCATGCTTCCACTCGAGTGGGCTGACGAGGAGGGCGATGGTGCTTTTTGAGCGCTTTGAATCTGAGGGGTTAGCTCATTACTCGTATTTGGTCGGCGACGGCAGCCAGGCCGCCGTAATCGATCCGCGGCGTGATGTCCGGGCCTATGTCGACAGCGCTGCCCGCGCCGGTATGCGGATCACCCACGTTCTGGAGACCCACCGGAACGAGGACTACGTGATCGGCTCCCTTGAGCTGGCCCGGCGGACCGAGGCGCAGGTCCTGCACTCCGGCGAGGACGACCTAAACTACGGCTACGGTGAATCCATACTCGATGGCGAGACGGTCAACGTAGGGCGCCTTCGTCTGAAGGCCCTGCACACACCAGGACACACCCTGGGCCATATGAGCTATCTGCTCCACGATCCCCATGGCAACCCGTGGATAGTCTTCACCGGGGATGCGCTCTTCGCCGGGGACGTGGGGCGGACGGACTTCTACGGCCGCGATCGTCTCGACGAGATCACCGGGCTGCTCTACGATACGCTCCTCGGCAGACTCCTGCCCCTGGGCGACGAGGTGATCGTCTGCCCGGCTCACGGAGCTGGCTCCGCGTGCGGGACGGCCATCGCCGAGCGGACCTGGACGACCATCGGGCTGGAGAGAAAGCACAATCCCAGGCTACAGCATTCCGACAAAGAGGTCTTCGTGGCCAGTGTGGGGAAAATGCTGGAGTACCCGCCGTACTTCAGGATGATGGAGGTCCTGAACCTGGAGGGCCCGCCTGCGATCGGCGAGGTGCCATACGTGCCCCCCCTGCGTCCTCTGGAGTTCGCGGCCCGGGCCACCGATGCTCAGGTGGTCGATACCCGGATGGAGCTGGGCTTTGGGGCCGCCCACGTGCCGGGCGCCCTGTCTATCTCCCTGGGCCGCCTGTCGAGTTTCGCCGGCTGGTTTGTGTCGTACAACAGTCCGATTCTCCTGGTGACGGAGACCGACGATGTGAGCGAGGCAATGCGCCGTCTGACGCGCATGGGCTACGACGACGTGGCAGGCTACCTGGGCGGCGGGATGCTCGCCTGGCACACGGCGGGGCTGGCCAGCGAGAGCATCGAGACCGTGACCGTCCAGGAGCTCTGTAAGCGGCTCGATCGAGACGAAGAGCCGTGGATTCTCGATGTCCGGAGCGAGCAGGAGGTGGAGGGACAGGAGGTGCCGACGGCCCATCACGTCCATCTCACCCAGCTCCCCGAGAGAATGGACGACGTGCTGCGGAACCAGCGCATATACGTCTTCTGCGGGAGCGGGCTCCGTTCTATGATCGCCGCCAGCGTGCTGCGGCGCGCGGGCTACGACGATTTGACGGTGGTGCTAGGCGGTCTGGCCGGGTGGTCCTCGATGAGCTGCCCCCTGGAGTGATTTGGAGCAGCTGAGTCCGGCGGGTGTATCGGGATCGGGGGCTCAGTTCCTGCTACGCTGTTGGGACCGCTCCTGGCTGGCAGGTGATGCTGTCTTATCTGGACCGAAGGTAGATGGAGGTGAGTAAGGATATGGATACGAACGAAGGGCAAGTCGAGCGGACCACGATCATCCTGCACAGCGGTGAGATGGACAAGCTCTAC
>CAYVCX010000056.1:0-20618 GCA_964450435.1 uncultured Anaerolineales bacterium | reverse complement strand
TACCTCGAATCAACCGTTTAGCATAGGACCAGACTTACGCTCCGGTGTACTTAGAGAGGGATGAGATGAAATTCCGCTTCGACCCCGATCTAGACTTCCAAAACCAGGCCATCGACGCCGCCGTGCGGCTGTTCGAAGGCGCGCCGCGGATGGAGACCGGCTTCGCCCTCGTCTCCGAGAACGGCGTCGTCGGCAACCGCCTCGCGCTGAGCGACGACGGGCTGCTGGCGAACCTCCAGCAGGTCCAGACCGACCCCGGCCTCCACAACGGCACGCCCATCCCCGTCTCGCCGGAGCTGGGCAGCCGCGACTTCTCCCTGGAGATGGAGACGGGCACCGGCAAGACCTACGTCTACCTGCGCACGGCGCTGGAGCTGTACGAGACCTACGGCTTCCGGAAGTTCATCGTGGTGGTCCCCTCCGTGGCCATCCGGGAGGGGGTGCTGAAGACGCTGCGCATCACCCGCGACCACTTCGCCCAGCTCTACGACAACGTGCCCTACCGCTTCTACCAGTACGACTCGGGCAACCTGGCCCGGGTGCGCCAGTTCGCCTCCAGCAACGACGTCGAGATCATGGTCATGACCCTCGACTCGTTCAACAAGGACACGAACATCTTCAATCGGCGCATGGACCGTATGATGGGCCTCAAGCCCTTGACGCTGGTGCGGGCAGCGCGGCCTATCCTGATCCTGGACGAGCCGCAGAATATGGAGAGCGACATCGCGCGGGAGGCGCTGGCCAGCCTCAACCCGCTCTTCAAGCTCCGCTACTCCGCCTCCCACCGGCGGCTCTACAACCTGATCTACCGTCTCACGCCCATCGACGCCTACAACCTGCGCCTGGTCAAGCAGATCGAGGTGGCGTCGGTGGTCGAGGACCACGACGCGAACCGGGCCTACGTCAAGTGCACCTCGGTGGACGCGAAGAAGACGGTGGTCAGCGCCCGGCTCCAGGTCTACGTGCGGGAGCGGACGGGGCCGGTGCCGAGGACGCGCACGGTACGCCAGGGCGACGACCTGGAGGAGATCACCAACCTCGACGCCTACGAAGGCTTCGTGGTGGAGAGCCTCGACGCCGGCTGGGGTGAGGTGCGCTTCGCCAACGGCGTGGTGGTGGAGGAGGGGGAGGAGCGCGGGCCGGACCACGAGCTGATCGCCCGGGTCCAGATCGCCCACACCATTGAGGAGCACATGCGGAAGGCCCACCGGCTGCGCAGGCGCGGCATCAAGGTGCTGTCGCTCTTCTTTATCGACGAGGTGGCGAACTACACGGAGGAGCATGGATACATCCGCCGCGCCTTCGAGGAGGCGTTCGATCGCTTGAAGAAGCGGGATCGGCCCTGGACCCGGGCCTACCGGGACGTGGACGTGGCCGACGTGCAGGGGAGCTACTTCTCCGAGTACAAGACCGAGAGCTACATGGAGAGCGACGCGGATGCGTATGATCTCATTATGCGCGATAAGGAGCGGCTGCTGTCGCTGAAGGAGCCGGTCGAGTTCGTCTTCTCCCACTCGGCTCTCCGCGAGGGTTGGGACAACCCGAACATCTTCCAGATCTGCACCCTGAACCGCACCATCTCCACCATCAAGAAGCGTCAGGAGATCGGGCGGGGGATGCGGCTGGCGGTGAACCAGGACGGCGAGCGCGTCTTCGACGAGCAGGTGAACCGGCTGACGGTGGTGGCGAACGAGAGCTACCGGGAGTACGTCGACCGGCTCCAGACGGAGTACGTCGACGAGGTGGGGACCGGGGAGGAGCCGCCGAAGCCGAAGAACGCGCGGAAGCGGCGCACGGTGCGGCTGAAGAAGGGGTACGAGCTCGACCCCGAGTTCAAGGCGCTGTGGGAGCGCGTCGCGCGGCGGACACGCTACCGGGTCCAGCTCGACGCCGAGGCCCTCATCGAGACGTGCGGCGACGCTGTGCGGCCCATCTCGATCCAACCGATCCAGGTGCGCACCACGCGGGGGCGGGTGGACCACATCCGCGAGCGGGGCGCCTTCGAGACGACGCTCCTGGGCGAGGGGGCGGTAAGTGTGGAGCGGGAGTACGAGATCCCCAACGTCACGGCCCGGCTGGCCGAGGAAACGAACCTCACCCGGCGGACGCTGCGCGTGATCCTGGAGCGGGCCGGGAACCTGGGCCAGGTGTTCAACAACCCGGCTGAGTACATCCAGCGCGCGGCGGAGGCGGTCAACCGGGCGAAGCGCCGCTTCCTGGTCGACGGGGTGCAGTACGTCGAGCTCGACGACGCCTACGAGATGTCCCTGTTCGAGAATCTGGAGGGGTACGAGGACAGCCTGATGCCCATCGAGCGCTCGATCTACGATCACGTGATCACGGACTCGAACGTGGAGCGGGACTTCGCGGAGGCGCTGGACGGGATGGACGAGGTGAAGCTGTTCGTCAAGCTGCCGGACTGGTTCGTGGTGCCGACGCCGGTCGGCGACTACAACCCGGACTGGGCCATCGTCTTCACGGTGCAGGACGCGTTTGAGCAGGAGCGGGAGAAGCTGTACTTGGTGCGCGAGACGAAGGGGGCGCTGGACGAGGATCAACTCCGCGCGATGGAGGAGATGAAGATCGACTGCGCGCGGCGCCACTTCGAGGCGATTGAGGTGGATTACGACGTGGTGAAGGAGGTGGAGGATCTGCGGCGCTAGGAGTGGGTGGACAAGCCAGTCCTGGCAGCGGCGTTGACTTCCGAGTGCGGGCCGGTCCTGTGAATGGACAATCTTGCGGGGGTCTGGTGTTGGGCTCGGACAGAGCGAGGGTTCTTGCGGGGAGGGGGGTGCTGTGGTGTGAGGATCTCGGGCGCACGCTTCGGCCGGTCAGTCTCGAATCCAGCCCAGGCCAATCCGCCCCCGCTCGGGCTCCACGTTCAACACCTCCACCTCGATCACATCGGAGACCCGGAGCGCCGTCCCGGGCGGGATCTGGCTGCGGTGGAGCAGGCCGTCGTGCTTCACGCCGATGTCGACGAAAGCCCCGAAGTCGACCACGTTACGCACCGTCCCGTTCAGCCGCAGGTGCGGGTGCAGGTCCTCCATCTTCAGCACGTCGCTGCGCAGGACGGGCGCCGGCAGATCCTCCCGCGGGTCGCGCCCCGGTAGAACGAGTTGTTTGAACATGTCGCTTAGCGTGGGGACGCCGACGTCCAGCTCGGCGGCCAGCTGGTTCAGCGGCGTCTCTTTCAGGAGGGCGACCAGCGCTTCTGCGCGGTCGCCCTCCGGCGTCCGTAGCGCGAGCCCGGCCCGGGCCAGCAGCGCCTCGGCGACCTCGTAGCTCTCCGGGTGGATGGCGCTGGCGTCCAGCGGCTGATCCCCGTCGCGGATGCGCAGGAATCCGGCGGCCTGCTCGAACGTCTTGGGCCCGATGCCGCGCACCTCCTTGAGCGCCTCGCGGGTGCGGAACGGGCCGTGGGCGTCGCGGTGGGCCACGATGCGCCCGGCCAGCGCCGGCCCGATGCCGGCGACGTGGGCGAGCAGCGCGGGGGACGCCGTGTTCAGGGCCACGCCGACGCTGTTCACCACGCTCTCCACCACCCCCTCCAGCGCCTCCTCCAGCTCCGTCTGGTTGACGTCGTGCTGGTACATGCCCACTCCCAGGGATCTCGGATCGATCTTCACCAGTTCCGCCAGAGGGTCCTGGGCGCGGCGGGCGATGGAGACCGCGCCGCGCAGGCTCACGTCCATCTCCGGCAGCTCCGCCCCAGCCAGGCGGCTGGCGCTGTAGACGCTGGCCCCGGTCTCGTCGACGATGAGATAACGCAAATCCGCGCGGTCTCGAATGAGGTCGGCGGCCAGCCGCTCCGTCTCCCGCGAGGCGGTCCCGTTGCCGATCACCAGGAGGGAGACCCGGTGGGCCTCGACCAGCGCCCGGAGGGTCGCCAGCGCCTCGTCCCAGCGTCCCTGGGGCTCGTGGGGGTAGATCGTATCCGCGGCCAGCGGCCGCCCGGACGGATCGACCACGGCCACCTTACAGCCGGTGCGGAAGCCCGGGTCGATCCCCAGCACCGTCTGCTCGGGCAGGGGCGGCTGGCTGAGCAGCGCGCGCACGTTCTCCGCGAAGACGCGAATGGCGTGGGCCTCGGCGCGCTCCGTCAGGTGGCGGCGCACGTCGCGCTCGATGGCGGGGAGCAGCAGGCGCTGCGCCGCGTCCTCTGCCGCCAGCAGGAGCTGCTCGTGGAGGGGCGAGCGGCGGTCCGCCTGGAACGTCGACGCGACCGCCTCCCGCCAGTCGCGCTCCCGGGTGTCCAGGCGCGCGCGAAGGATGTTCTCGGCCTCGCCGCGGTTGATCGCCAGGATCTGGTGGGGCTGCAGGCGCTCCACCTTCGACTTGAACTCGTAATAGACCCGGTACGTGCCCCCGGGGTCCTCCTCCTCCCCGTCCTTCCTCTCGGCGCGGAGCACGCCCCGGCGCAGGGCTCTCTGGCGCGTGACCTGCCGCACCGTCGGATGGTCGCTGATCGTCTGGGCCGCGATATCCCTGGCCCCGTCCAGTGCCTCCTCCACGGTCGGCACGTCCTCGCTGAGAAATGACGCGGCGATCTCTGCCACGCTTTCGGCGGTGCGGTCCTGTCTCAGAATCCTATCGGCCAGGTCCTGAAGCCCCTTCTCGCGGGCGGCGTCGGCGCGGGTGCGCCGCCTGGGCTTGTAGGGGCGATAGAGATCCTCCAGGGAGGTGAGGGAGTCTGCGGCAAGGAGTCTCTCCCGCAGCTCGGGGGTCATACTACCCTGCTCTTCGATCTGGGAGATGACGGTGCGGCGGCGATCCTCAAGGGCGCGCAGCGTGTCGAGCAGCTTCTTGAGCTGGCGCAGCTCCTGTTCGTCCAGATTGCCGGTACGCTCCTTCCGGTAGCGGGCGATGAACGGGAGCGTGTTCCCCTCGTCAAAGAGGGAGATGGCGGCTGCGGCCTGCTGCTCCCGGATGTCGAGCTCGGCGGCAATCCGTTGGGTGAGGTTCATGTTGTCTCTCATCGTAGGCCCGGCTGGCGATAGCGTGATCGGTCCGGAAGATATCACCGTTCGGGCTGTACGTCAAGCCGGCCAGGTTGGGCACAGGAACCGCGGGTAGCCCGAATCGAGTACCCCGCAGGAGGAGCCACTCGAGTGCTTAGAGCGATGTGCGGCGCCCATATGGTGAAGTGTGCGCCAGGAACGGCTATTCTAATGTCGGGTTGACATCGTCCGAGGACGAATCTACAATACGGCTGCCCCAACGAGCTATGACCAGTTTGCCGCTGATCTTCTTCGGGGTTCGCGATGACGACAGGATCGGCGGATGAGAAGTACCTGGCCGTTAGCGTTGGGGTGCGTATCTGCCAACTACCGTACGAGCCTGTTCAGTTGAACTGATGGAGGATCTGTGACCGCGAGCGACGTAGGCAGGAACGACCCGTGTCCCTGTGGCAGTGGTAAGAAGTACAAGTACTGCTGCCTGCGGAAGGATCAAGAGCGACGACGCAGACGGAGCGAGGCTCCGTCGTCATTTTCCCCCGCGGACCACCCGGTTGGAGGCTTGCTCCAGCAAGTCCGTCGGCTGACTGAGAACCTGCGAAACGTACCAGGCGAAGAGGCGCGGGGGCTGGAGGAGCAGGCGGATTGGCTGGAGCGTATGGTAGTCCGATGGGTCGAGGAGCACGAGATCGACGCGGCGATGGAGATACTGGAGGCGCACCGAGATGAGTTTCAGGAGATGATAGCGGACCCTGTGGAGGCGATGGATCGGGCGATGCGCCTCTTCTCCGAGGAACGCTTTGCCGATCTGCGGGTCAGCACCGACGAACTCCAGCAGGCCTTCGACGCCGTGGGGTATCCCACGCTGGATCCCCGAGGGTCCAACGATGAGGATGCGGACATTCTGATGAATGCCGCCATCCACCTGGCCGGGGATGAGGAAGCCCGTGCGGAGACCGCGCGGCGGCTGCTTGGTGCGCTGCCCGAGATGGTCGCCGCCAATCGCTTCATGGATGGCTGGCTAATCCAGCACTCTGCCTATTGCCTGCTCGAGCTGCCCGATCGGAATAACCCCTTCATGTTTGTCATCGTCCAGCTGGCTCTTAAGGCGTGGGTCCGGGAGACGGAAAGCAAGCGGAGATCTATGATGGAGGAGCTGGGTGTCGACATCTCCGTGCTCCGCGGGTCCACACTCGACGAGGTGCGCGCACTGGGACAGGAGCTGGGACGCGACCCGGACAAGAGGGCCCATCTGGAGCGGTTGTATGCTGAACACCCAGTGCTGCAGCGTCAGGCGGAGCAGTGGATGAAGCAACTGGAGAGGGACGTGGTGAAGCTGCTGGAGCGCGAGGATGCCCAGTGTCTTCTGCTCTCGCCCCAGCAGATAAAACCCTGGTTGATCGATTTCGTGGAGCGCACGGAGGCCCTGCAGGTGCCCGTGGGAGCATCGTCCGAGGCAGGAAACAGGCAGGAAAATGATATGATTGAGGCAGCCAGGGATGCCGTCAGGACGCTTACATTGGAGATGAGCGCCATTATGCACAACTCAGGGTGGGTCGATGAACTGATCGAGGCTCTGCGGGAATACGTTCGTCGCCTGGAGGATGCTGGAGAAGAGGAGGCGGCCCGCTGGGCGAACAACGCATTGACCGTGGCCCAATGGGACCTCCCGCCGACCGAGAACCCGGTTCTGTTGGGGATCTCATACGTCTCGCTGCGGGAGGCTGTCGGCTCACTGGTTGAGGGAGGCGCTGATCCGGGAGCGTGACGAGAAGGAGGATGGATCGCAGTAGCTGATCGTGGCTTCCATGGTGATGCTACGGCTCCCCAGCGACGTTCCGACGGAAGCTCTGAGTCTGGCGAACCCTGCCTGGTACGGCAGACCAACAAGGTTCCATGCTGTGTCGAGTGGGCGATGCCGAGAAAGGCGAGCGACCTGAAGCGGGAGCTTCCCCCCATGGCGTGAAGTCCCTCGCCGTACGCCCGCGTGATGGCGGGCAAGGCCACGGTAGTGGCGGCTTTGAGCGGCACCTGGTGTCGGCTGGAGATCGAGCCGCTCCTGTGCCGGCAGATTGGAGGCGTCCTGCAATCCATGTGGGCGGTGCGAACCGATACAGATCTCCTGCCCCGCCGCGCCACCGTCGGCGACGTGCTCCCCTACGTCGCGGCTCCGCTGGGTTTTGGCGTCGCCTTCACCACGGTTGGGATCTTCCGTTGCCAGGGGTACGGGGCACAGATGCTGTGTTGATGGCTGTGGGCCAGGGAGGCGCGACGTGTGCAGGTCGTCCCACGATGCTATTCATGGGCGCTGCTTGCCGTTTTCTTGTTGGCGAGCAGCCTCGCCGAGCATCTGCTTTGGCAGCTCACCCTGTTGAGCAGGCGGACAAAAAGGGGTCAAGTTCCGGCGCATAGACTGGTGCCGCACGTGGACGAACTTTGGCGGCGTCTCATTCGTCGTCCTCTGCTCGGCAGCCTGCGGAGCGGCCGAGGCCTCAAACCGGACGCAGACGGGACGCGACGCGGGGAAGCCCTGATTCGGCAGTGGCCCCGTGCTCTCGGGAGCGCGACACACCTGCAGTGGCAGCAGTTGGCGAGAACACTTGCCCTTGCCTGGTCTGCGTCCGGTTGCTTTGGACTTCCGGCGTACCTGTGATACAATGTGCCCCCGCGAGAGAACCATCAATCAACTTGAGGGAGTAAGGAGATATGCGAGTCCTATCCTACGACGTGGAACGCTGCGTGGCCTGCCATACCTGTGAGGAGGTCTGCTCCGACACGTTCTTCAAAGAGATCAACGCCGAGAAGTCGAAGATTCGCATCTACGGTGACGAAGACGCTCCCAGAGCCGAGTTCTGCAACCAGTGCGGCGAGTGCATCGCGGTCTGCCCTACCAAAGCCCTCTACCGGGGGAAGCGGGGCGTGGTCCGCGTGCGGCAGGAGCTGTGCGTCGGGTGTCTGGGGTGCGTCGGCTCCTGCCCGTACGCGGTGATGTTCTGGCACGCCGATGAGATCATCCCCTTCAAATGTATCGCATGCGGCATCTGTGTTCGGGAATGTCCTGAGGAGGCGCTCGAGGTGGTCGACGTCGACGAGCCCCTCCCTTTTGGAGCGTAGCCGGTTGACGGGGTTGACGGGCTGCGGCGATTCCGCGCCGTGATTCTTATCCCCTGAGAGTTCGCAATTCTGGTCGAAATTGATTTGAGAGGAGAATGTAAGACAGATGTCAGAGAAGACGGAGACGACTCGTCGCATCCTGGCCGAGTTCTCTTACGACCCCTCCCCTGTGGAGCGGGGGTACGCTGGTCAGACGCTGTACGTCAACCTGGGGGATGGCACGATCGAGGCCCGGCCGGTCACGGAGATGATGAAGGAACGGTTCGTTGGGGGGCGCGGCTTTGGGCTGTTCCGCCTGTGGGGCGGGGTGGAGGATGATACCCGCTGGGACGATCCGGAGAACGAGATAGTGATCTCGTCGGGGCCCTGCGGCGGCACCACCCAATATCCGGGCTCCGGCAAGTCGATTGTGGTGTCCATATCGCCTCTCACCGACATCCCCATCGACAGCAATGTGGGTGGGCACTTCGGCCCGCTGCTCAAGTTCGCCGGCTGGGACGCCCTCGAGATCCAGGGGAAGGCCGAGACCGACGTCATCGTCGTCATCGACGGCCCGGCCGGGCGCATCACCGTCGAGGAGGCACCTGATGTTCCCGTGGACACGCATCTGGTAGGCCACTGGCTCATCGACGAGATGGCGGAGAGCGACGAAGACCGCTATTATACGTCCGTGGTGGCCTCGGGAACCGGCGCCGAGAACAGCCGCTTCGGCTGTCTCAACTTCAGCTTCTACGACCGCCATCGCGAGGCCCCGCGTTTCAAGCAGGCAGGACGGGGGGGGATCGGCACCGTCCTGCGCGATAAGCGTGTCAAGGCGCTGGTGGTGAAGAGCGACCCGGTGCGCGGGGATTCAAACCAGCCCGCGGACCGCGCCCGTATCTCCGAGGTTGGGTCGAAGCTTCACCGTGAGATCTTCGAGTATGACGACGAGCAGAATCAGATGCGGAAGGGCGGCACCACGTACCTGGTGAGTATCATGAACGACTACGACCTGCTGCCCGTCCACAACTTCCGGTACGGCAGCCACCCGGAGGCATCTCAGATCGCGGGGGACGTCTGGCAGGAGCTCTTTACTCAGGGTGTTCCCGACGGCTGCTGGTACGGCTGCACAATGGCCTGCTCCCACGCGGTGGACAAGTATGAGGTCCGCACGGGCCCGTATCAGGGAACGGCCGTCATCGTCGACGGGCCCGAGTACGAGACGATCGCCGGGGTCGGCTCCTGCTGCGGCATTTTCGAGCCCTGGGCTATTCTGGAGATCAACTTCTACTGCGACACGTATGGCCTGGACACCATCTCTTTCGGCACGGCCGTGGCCTTCGTCATGGAGTGCTACGAGGCCGGTGTCCTCGACCAGGAGCAGACCGGCGGCCTGGAGCTCAACTTCGGCAACGCCGAGGCGGCCATCGAGGTGCTCCATCAGGTCGCCCGCGGCGAGGGCTTCGGCAGGATCTTCGGCCAGGGCGCACATCGAATGAAGGACATCTTCGTCGAGGAGTTTGGGGCCGACCGGGAGTTCGTCGAGGACATCGCCATGGAGGCGAAGGGTCTGGAGTACTCCGAGTACGTGACCAAGGAATCACTGGCTCAACAGGGTGGCTATGGGATGACCAACAAGGGTCCGCAGCATGATGAGGCCTGGTTGATCTTCATGGATCAGATCAGCAATCTGCTGCCCACGTTCGAGGACAAAGCGGAGGCGCTCCATTACTTCCCCATGTTCCGCACCTGGTTCGGCCTGTGCGGCTTCTGCAAGCTCCCCTGGAACGACGTGGTGCCCCCGGATAATGCCGAGACCGACGAACCTCAGAAGATCCCCGGCCACGTGCGCAACTACGTGGAGCTTTTCTCGGCCGTAACGGGCCGGGACGTCACTGAGGAGGACCTGATCGCGCAGTCGGAGGGCGTCTACAACTTCCAGCGGGTGTTCAACATCCGCCTCGGTAAGGGGCTGCGCGAGCACGATGCCGTCCCCTACCGGTCGATGGGCCCGGTGACCGTCGAGGAGTATGAGTCCCGGGCGGAGCGCTACGACAGGCAGCTCCGCGAGGATCTGGGCCTGGACCCGACGGGGATGGGGACGGAGGACAAGCTGGCCGCGTTGCGGCAGCATCGGGAGGAGCAGTACGAGAAGCTGCTGGACGCAGTCTACGAGCGGCGCGGCTGGACCCGCAATGGCGTGCCCAGGCCGGAGAAGCTTGCCAGCCTGGGCATCGACTTGCCGGACGTCATCGCCATTGTCGAGCGATTCGTGTAGTGCGGAAGTGGAGGACGGCTCACGATTCGCCGGAACGGGTGCATCGGGGAGGGACCATTGATTCGGGTCAACAAACGCACTGAGATGGAGTGGGAACAGGGGATGACCGTCTCTGATCTATTGGAGGAGCTCAACTACACCTATCCCCACATCATCGTCAAGGTCAACGGCGAGCTCGTCCGCCGGGGGGAGTTCGACGCGCGGGTCATTCCCGACGGCGCGGACGTGCGCGTCATCCACCTCATCGCCGGAGGGTGACCTGGCACCAGATCGACGGCTGAGTGAGTTGTGCCGGCGCATGGACGACGTCGGGATGGACGCCGCATTGGTGCTTCATCCTCGCGACGTGCTCTACTACGCCGGGACTGCCCGCGCGGCGAGCCTGCTGGTCATCCCAGACCCCGGGGCCCCTGTGCCTGGGGAGGCGCGAGGTGCGCCGGCGGCGGTCCTCTTTGTACGCCGTGGGCTGGCGTATGCTCGGCGTGAAGCGACGGTCGAGCACGTGGAGCCGATGGACGGGTTTTCCAGCGTAACCGGGGCTCTGAAGGAGATCGGTCTGACCGGCGGTGTGTTGGGGACTGAGCTCGACGTGACGCCGGCAGGCCTCGCGCGGCGGTTGAGGGAGGCATTGCCCGGGTGGCATCTGACGGATGTCTCTCCTCTGGTGCTGGATCAGCGTGCGGTGAAGGATATCGGCGAGGTTGCCGCGACGGCGCGCGCCGCCGCTGCTGCGGACGCGGGGCACCTGTGCGTTCCGCGGGTGGCGACGGCCGGCATGAGCGAGCTGGAGCTCGCCGCCGAGATCGAGCGGGCCATGCGGCTGGCGGGTCACGAGGCATACCAGCCCCTCCGTCATCCCGAAGCCCGCGGTGGGGGCGTCCTGCTTATGAGTGGCGAGCACCTCACGGTGCGGGGCGGTCACGGGCTAATTGTGACCGGCGGTGGACTCAGCCCCGCGACGCCCTACGGTGCTTCGCGCCGCGTGCTCCGCTGGGGCGATTTGATGGTGCTCGACACCGGCTCCACCTGTGAGGGGTACACGGCGGATGAGTCGCGGACCTTCGTCGTGGGGCCGTCGAATAGTGAGCAGGGGGCCCTTTTCGCCGCGACGCGGGACGCCGAAGAGGCGCTGCTCGACGGGTTGCGTCCCGGGGTGCCTGTGGCCGACCTCTACCGGATTGTCGAGGCGGTCGTGGCTGCCGGCGCGATGCCCCACTTTGCCCCCGGAAGCCTGACGCTGCCTGGCTTCGTAGGCCACGGCATCGGGTTGGAGCTCGACGAGCCGCCCGTGCTCTGGCCCCGGGACGAGATGGTGCTTCAAGAGGGAATGGTGCTGGCCGTCGAGATCGAGGTGAGCGCCCCGGAGCGGGGCCTGATGGCCAAGCTCGAGGATACCGTTGTCCTGCGTTCGGGGGCCTGCGAGCTCTTGACTCACGCTCCGCGCGAGCTGATCGAGTGCGGCTAGTCCTTGTTTTGGAGCTGCGGATACAACGCCGTAGCGTAGAAAACATCTGCGAGAGGAGGAGCGTATGTCTCATCGGATCACCATTGGCGCAGGCCCTGTGACGGCTGAGGCCGAGCTGAACGACACGCCGACGGCCCGGCGAATCTGGGAGAAGCTCCCCATCGTCGGACAGGCCAATACGTGGGGTGACGAGATCTACTTCCGGATTCCCGTGAAGATGGACGAGTCTCCCGATGCGCGCGCTGAGGTCGATGTGGGTGAGCTGGGCTATTGGCCGACGGGCGAGGCCTTCTGCATCTTCTTTGGCCCCACTCCGGCCAGCACCGACGACAGGCCTCGCGCCGCCAGCCCGGTAAACGTCGTGGGCCGGGTCCTCGGCGATGCGGAGGCCTTTCGGCGGGTCTCTGCCGGCGCGACGGTGATGTTGGAGAGGGCCGACGCAGACTGATTGTCCACCGGGCGTGGCAATCCGCGAAATCGCCCCGCTACACCGACCGGAGGGTGGCCTGCCGGCGCGCCCGCTGGATTCGCGCGTCGGTGTGTCCAACTCTTCTTGCAGCGGAGCGCGGGCTCGTGGAAGAGGCTTGAGACGATTGTACTGTGTGGCCGGAAGCACAGACGGCCGATGAGGTGTGGGAGGTTAGATTGGGAGAAGCGCTGCTGAGAGTGGAGGAGGTGTCCGTCCGACGGCCGGGGGCCGAGGTGCTCAGGGACGTCGATCTGACGGTCGAGCGTGCGGAGGTTCACGCTCTGCTGGGTCTCAACGGCTCCGGGAAGACGAGCCTGGCCCTGACTCTCATGGGGGCCGCCGGGTATAGGCCGGAGCGGGGGCGTATCTGGCTCGGCGAGGAGGACATCAGCGATCTGTCGGTGACAGAGCGGGCTCGTCGAGGATTGACCCTTGCCTGGCAGGCCCCGGCTCGGTTCGAGGGGCTGCCTGTCGCGGACTACCTGGCGCTGGGGATGGAGGAGCCCAGCAGGGAGCGGATTGAGGAGGCTCTGGAGGCCGTCGCCCTTGCCCCGCGGGCCTACCTGGGGCGTGCTGTCGACGACGGGCTCTCCGGAGGCGAGCGGAAACGTATAGAGCTGGCGGCCGTCTACTCTATGCGGCCGCTGTTGGCGGTCCTCGACGAACCGGATTCGGGGATCGATGTGCTCTGTATGGAGGACGTCATATCCCTGGTGCGGCGCATGGCTGATGAGGGTACGGCCGTGCTCCTGATCACCCATCGCGATGAGATGGTCAGTGTTGCTGACCGGGCCTCCCTGATGTGTGCCGGGTCGGTGGTCAGCACTGGATCGCCCGACGAGGTGCGCGAGTACTTCGCCCGGCGCTGCCGACCGCACGGAGACCTGCTGGGGAGCCAGCCTTGGGGCGAGGGGGCGGGTGGCTCGTACGAGCGCGTGGTAGCGGAAGGGGTATGCGATGAGTAGAGACAGCGCATCACCCGTCCGGCAGTCGCTCCTGGAGAAGCGCGATCCCGCCTGGGCTCGCGAGTTCGAGGCCATGCTGGAGGCGTATGAGAAGGCCGGTGGCAAGCCTGATGTGTTGCAGACGGAGCGGGGCGCCAGCGCCGTGATCAGCGCCAACGATGTGCTGGCTGTCAACCAGGCCGAGGGAGTGACGATAGAGGCCGATGAGCACGAGCACGGCGTGCGCGCCCGCATCACCGTCGCACCGGGCACGAAGCTCGAGCACCCGGTCCACCTCTGCTTCGGCATGACCACCGAGGAAGGGCTGCAGGAGATCGACTCTCAATTCGAGATAGGCGAGGGAGCGGAGGTCGGCTTTCTCGCTCACTGCACCTTCCCCAATGCGGTCCGGCTCAAGCACGTGATGGATGCGCAGGTCCACGTGGGTGCCAATGCGACGATGCGCTACAGCGAAGCGCACTACCACGGGCCGGAAGGCGGCATTGAGGTTCTGCCGACGACCCACGCGGTGGTCGACGAGGGCGGGCGCCTGGAGACCGAGTTCAACTTGACCGAGGGCCGGGTCGGTCGGATGGCCATCGACTTCGAGGTCGACGTGGCAGCGCGCGGCGTGGTCGAGTTGGTTGCCAAGGCCTACGGTTCTGGACAGGACGATATCAGGGTGGAGGAGGTCGTGCGTCTCAACGGCGAAGGAGCGCGCGGGCTGACCAGGACGCGCGTTGCTGTGCGGGATGAAGCCAGAAGTGAGGTCTACACGACCGCCGAGGGCAACGCTCCTGGGGCAGTGGGCCACATGGACTGCACCGAGATCGTGCGCGGAGGCGCGGAGGCGCGGAACGTCCCTGTGGTGGTCGTTCGCAACGACAGGGCTCGGGTGACCCACGAGGCGGCGATTGGCAGTGTGGGGAGACAGGAACTGGAGACTCTGATGGCGCGGGGTCTCAGCGAGGAAGAAGCTGTCGACGTCATTATTCGGGGGATGCTGAGGGCATAGGTCCGGCGCGAAAATGGCCATCCCTCGAGGAGGCAGCCCTCGTCCGTCAGCGCTTGCGTCAGGCTGCTGTGCCGGGGAATCTGGCTCCACGTGCTGAGTGGGGTGCGTTCTCGAGCTTCGCGGCGCTGGTTGCCTGTCGACGGGTCGGGCTGCTACAGCCTGGTAGAAATGGGTGACCGTGGTATCATTGAGCCCCGTCGCGGACTCGGGGACGGTCTGGCTCTATCAAGGAGTGTGGTGCAAACATGAAGAACATAGCGGTGGTCGGTGTTGGCTACGTGGGTCTGGTGACCGGTGTCTGTCTGGCTGACCTCGGCAACCGGGTGTGCTGCGTGGATATCGATGAGGGGAGGATCGAGAAGCTGAATCGGGGCGAGATGCCCATCTATGAGCCGGGGCTGGAGGATCTGGTTGAGCGGAACGTTACCTCGGGAAGATTGAGCTTCACCACCTCCTACTCGGAGGGCCTGGAGGATGCGGATTTCGTCTTCATCGCGGTCGGCACGCCGGAGGGCGTGGACGGAGAGGCTGACCTCCGCTACGTGCGGATGGCGGCCCGGTCGATCGCCGAGGAGATGGGCCATCCCATGATTATCGTCAACAAGGCAACGGTCCCTGTGGGGACCGGTGACTGGGTGGCAGATCTCATCCGCCAGTATCGGAACGGGGACACCGATTTCGCCGTGGTATCGAACCCAGAGTTTCTGCGCGAGGGGTCGGCGATCAGCGACTTCCTGGCCCCCGACCGTGTGGTGCTGGGGTCGTTGAGCCGTGAGGCGGCGGAGAAGGTGGCTCAGCTCTACCTTCCGCTGCGCACGACCATCATGATCACAGATCTGCGCACGGCCGAGATGATCAAGTACGCCTCCAATGCCTTCCTGGCCACGCGGATATCGTTCATCAACGAGATTGCGAACATCTGCGAAGCCCTTGGTGCGGACGTCAAGGAAGTCGCCACCGGCATGGGGTACGACGAGCGGATCGGTCACGGATACCTCGACGCTGGCGTCGGGTATGGGGGAAGCTGCTTCCCCAAGGACGTCAAGGCGCTCACGTACATGGCCGAGGTCAAAGGCCGGCATCCTCAACTGCTGCGTGCGGTGATGGACATCAACGACGACCAGCGCCGCCAGGTGATCCGCAAGCTCGACGAGGCGCTGGACGGCCTGCGGGACAGGACCATCGGGCTCCTGGGATTGGCCTTCAAACCGAACACCGACGATATGCGCGAATCCCCGGCGGCCTACATCGCTCGGATGCTGGAGTCGGCCGGAGCGACGGTACGCGCGTACGACCCGGTGGCCGAGGAGGTTGCCAGGCGAGTGCTGCCGAAGGTTGAGCTCTCGGACAACGCTTATGACCTGGCTGAGGGATGCGACGGTGTCGTGGTCGTCACCGACTGGAACGAGTTCAAGAACCTTGACCTGGCCCGCATCCGGGAGCTGATGAGGGGAAACGTCGTCATCGACGGACGCAATATCTACGAGCCGGCCCGGATGAGGGAGCTGGGGTTCTACTACCGGGGCATCGGGCGGGGATACGAGTTAGATTAGCGTGATGTCGGCCCCCGGCTCGTCCCCCATCGGCAGTTCTGGCTCCCCACCGGGCCGCTTTCTCCAGTCGCGCCTGCCCAACGGTCTGGCGGTTCTGGTAAAAGAGGTGCACGCGGCGCCCGTGGCGAGCTTCTGGGTCTGGTACCGGGTGGGAAGCCGCAACGAACGTCTGGGGGTGACGGGGATCTCTCACTGGGTCGAGCATATGCTCTTCAAGGGCACTGCTCGCTTCCCCAAGGGCGCCGCCGAGAAGGGCATCGCGCGTCACGGCGGTGTGTTCAATGGCGCCACCTCGTATGATTTCACCACCTTCTTCGCGACGCTGCCCAGGGATCGGATTGAGCTATCGCTTCGCATTGAGGCGGATCGCATGGCGAACGCGTCCTTCGATCCGGAAGAGGTCAAGGCCGAGCGTTCGGTGATCATCAGCGAGCGACAGGGCGCCGAGAACAGCCCCGAGTTCCTGCTCAACGAGGAATTGATGGGAGCTGCGTTCCGCGTGCACCCGTACGGTAGCCCTACCATCGGTCATATGTGCGACCTGGAGACGATCGACCGGGAGCAGCTCCACCAGCACTACCGCACCTACTATGTGCCCAACAATGCGCTGGCCGTGGCCGCTGGGGATTTTGACGCCGGTGCCATGTTGGAGTTGATCGAAGAGCACTTTGGTGTCATCCCGCGCGGGGACGCTGTGCCGCCCGTGACGGCCGTCGAGCCCCTCCAGAGGGGTGAGCGCCGTGTTATCGTGCGCCGGGAGGGGTTCGTCCCCTATCTCAAGGTAGCGTTCCGAGCACCCAGCGTGCGCGAGCCCGATTTCTTCGCCATAGCTGTGCTCAATGCTATCCTGACCGGAGCGAGTGCCATGACTTTCCAGGGGGGTGGTCTCACCAACAAGAGCTGCCGGCTCTACAAGGCCCTGGTGGCGCAGGAGCTGGCGGTCTACGTCTCCGGCCTGCTGCTCCCCACCGTTGATCCGTTTCCCTACACTCTCTCCGCCGTCGTGCGGCCCGGCTGTTCCCGGGGCGAGGTTGAGGAGGTGCTGAAGACGGAGCTGGATCGCGTACAGACTGAGGATGTGACCCAGCGAGAGGTGGACAAGGCGATCAAGCAGGCTCAGGCCCAGTTTGCGTATTCCAGCGAGTCGGTCACCGGGCAGGCGCTCTGGCTTGGCTTCAGTGAGATCTTCGCCGACCACACCTGGGCAGAGACCTACCTCGAGAATCTGAGTGCCGTCACCGTGGAGGGCGTGAGGCGTGTCGCGGAGAACGTCTTTGATCGCTCCAGACGCACCCTGGCGTGGTACGTGCCCACCAACAACAGGCCGAGCTGTGAGCGGTGAGCCAATCGGGCGCCAGCCACGCCATCGGAAGGCCGAAGGAGCGGGCCGCGTCTGTGGTCCCCGTATCAGGAGATGAACGTGTCTGTCCCCGGGCCGAGTGACATCACCCGCCACACGCTGCCGAATGGGGCCGTGCTCCTCATACGGGAGAACCGTGCCAGCCCCTCCGCGGTCGTGACGGGCATCTTGCGCGTGGGCGCGTACGACGAGGCCCCTGAGCAGGCAGGGTTGAGCAGTTTCACAGCCGATGCGCTTATGCGCGGTGCGGAGAACCGTTCTTTCGATCAGATATACGAGGCGCTGGAGTCGGTCGGGGCGAGCATGGGAATCAGTGGCGGTACGCACATCACTAGCTTCGGCGGCAAGAGCTTGAGTGAAGACCTGCCACTGATGCTGGAGATACTGTCTGATGTCCTGCGGCGTCCGTCTTTTCTCGCGGACGAGGTGGAGAAGCTACGGGGCGAGATCCTGGCTGATCTGGGTGAACGGGCCCACGACGCGGGGCGCATGGCAAACCTCACGTTCTGCGAGTTGGCGTATCCCGAGGGCCACCCCTACGCCGTCAGCGTCAGCGGCTATCCGGACACCATCGCGGACATCGATCGCAATGATCTGGTGGCGTTCCACGCGGGCGGCTTTGGCCCCGAGGGCATGATCCTGGTCGTGGTGGGCGCCGTCGAGACCGACCAGGTGCTGGCCCAGGTCGAGGCCGCCTTCGGAGACTGGGATGCACCCACGTACGCGCGCCAGCCCCTGCCTGATGTACCGCCCATCACCGAGGTGCGGCGGCGGACCGTCACGATCCCGGATAAGACCCAGTCGGAGATCGTCCTTGGCTACCCTGGTCCTTCGCGTTTGCATCCAGACTACCTTGATGCACGCGTGTGCAACACCGTTTTGGGCGTCTTCGGCCTGATGGGACGGCTGGGAGAGAAAGTCCGCGACGAGCAGGGATTGGCCTACTCTTCGTATAGTAAGTTGAGCGGCGGGCCGGGCCCCGGGCCCTGGCGGGTCGTTGCCGGCGTCAATCCGGCCAACGTCGACCGGGCCATTGAAAGCATTCGAGCTGAGATTCGCCGCATCTGCCAGGAGCCGGTCGACGAGGACGAGCTGAGCGACAGCCGGGCCTACCTGACAGGCAGCATGCCTCTCCATCTGGAGACCAACGCGGGCGTTGCGAGCACAATCCTCAGTATGGAACGGTACGACCTGGGGCTCGACTATCTGCAGCGCTATGAGGGACTGATCGAAGCAGTCACGGCGGAGCGGGTGCTAGCGGCCGCGCAACGCTGGCTCGACCCCGACGCCCACGCCCTGGCGGTCGCCGGCCCGCCGGCTTCCTGAGTACGCCCAGCGATGTCAGCAGCCGAACAGCTCTACCGCGTCGCCGACGAACTGCGTGCCGTCGCCTGCCTGAGCGGGGACTTCGCTAAGTCCCGCTACGATGAAGAGAGCTATGAGCGCCTTCTAGCCGCCAGTGCGAGGCTGATCGCTACGCTGAAGCAGCGGTTCCCCGACCAGGTGCTGATGCAATTCCGGGATAACACGCTGCACGTGAGCCCGTTGGCAGGGGCGGAGGCTGCCGTTCCTTGCGATGGTGCACTGACCCGCATCCGATGCGAGGACGATGACCTGTGGGCGCTCCAGGGCGGCCTGACGGAGGTGGGCGAGACGCTGGCCGAGTGGGCTCAGCGCGAGCTGCGGGAGGAGGCTGGCGTCTGTGGCACGGTGACCTGGCTTCCGGGGATACTTGACTCCCGTTCGTGGCGCGGTCACACCAACGCCGAGATGTATCACGCCGTCTTCCTGGCGGACGGGAAGGATGGTCCCGCAAAGCCGGGCCTGGAGCTGACCGATCCTGCATTCTTTCGGGAGGATCGTCTGACGCTGCTCTCTCCGGGGCACCATCTGAGGGTCCCCTTTGTGTTCAAGCAGATGCGTGGCGAGGCGCCCGTGCCCTACTTCGACGGGACCGACGCCCTTAGCCCTTTGAGTGATGTGCTGCTGTGCTGACTAGCGGCGTGGACCTGATCAGGATCTCCCGCGTGGAGCGCGTTCTGGATCGGTATGGAGATCGGTTTTTGGAGCGCGTCTTCACACCCGCTGAGGTCGCCTACTCCCGTCGCCGCCCCGCCGAGCTAGCTGCTCGTTTCGCGGCCAAGGAGGCGGTTGCCAAGGCGCTGGGCGTGGGCATGCGCATGATGGCCCGCGAGGGAATCGCGTGGCACGAAGCGGAGATCGTGGGGGACCATCGGGGAAAACCGATGGTGCGGCTCCACGGCCGTGCCGCCGAGCGAGCGGCGGAGTTGGGCCTCAGCGAGTGGGCCGTCAGCCTCTCGCACACGGAGGAGCACGCAGTAGCCTTCGTCGTGGCGCAGTAGCTGGCTCTGTCGTTTCCTCAGCGCTGTGTGCCCGCATTACCAGGGTCACCGGCGCTTGGGTGAGGTCCCTGGAGGCTGCGGGATTGGCAAGCACGCGGAAGCATCTCGCCGGAAGGCACGTCCTCGTGAATGCCAGTCATCTCGGGTCTCCTGGGCAGGTCGCGGGTCTGTTCGGGGCCGGGCTGTTCTTGTCTGGGGGCGACCCATGTGGTACACTAGCTCAGGATACGCTAGTACTAAAACCGCACATCGGCAATCAGAGCTTCCTGGACGGCCGAGGAGCGCCCACGTGTGTATTAGTCTTGGTCAGCGTGAGCGAGATTCCTCGTCGCTGCGCTCCTCGGAATGACAAATGCGGTTGTAGTAGTGGAGAGTGACAGTAGGAGAAGGGAAGGAATCCTCGCACAATGAGCAATCAGAGAGGCCGCGTCTTTTCTGGTGCCCGACCGACAGGGCGCCAGCACCTGGGTAACTATCTGGGGGCCATCCGCAATTACGTCGCCCTTCAGGATGACTACGACTGCATCTACTGCATTGTTGACCTTCACGCCCTCACCACCCTGGAGGACACCAGCAAGCTGCGCGAGTGGACCTACGAGATGGCGCTGGACTGGTTGGCCGCCGGTATCGATCCTGAGAACCGGGACACCATTCTATTCGTCCAGTCGCACGTACCTCAGGTCACCCAGCTCCATACGCTGCTCTCAATGGTCACCCCTTTGGGCCGTCTGACGCGCCTGCCCACGTTCAAGGAAAAGGTGCGGCAGCAGCCTGAGAACGTCAACTACGGCCTGGTGGGCTACCCGGTGCTCATGGCTGCCGACATCACGCTCTACAAGGCGGATACAGTCCCGGTCGGAGTGGATCAGGCCGCCCATCTGGAGTTCACCCGCGATGTCGTGCGCCGCTTCAACCATCGCTACGGCCAGGTCCTCGTTGAGCCCCAGGCCAAGTATACAGGCTTCCCCAAGGTGCTCGGACTGGACGGCCAGCACAAGATGAGCAAGTCTCTGGGCAACCATATCGAGATCGCGGCGACCCCCGAGGAGATTGAGAAGCGCGTGATGACCATGGTCACCGATCCTCAGCGTCGGCGCTTGACCGATCCGGGGCGCCCGGA
>CAYVCX010000055.1:0-21737 GCA_964450435.1 uncultured Anaerolineales bacterium | reverse complement strand
TAGGAGAATGCAATGCCTCTTCCTTCAACTTCAAAGTACGAATACATAGCGTGCGATCCCGAGAAGTGTGTCGGCTGTCAGATATGTGAATACGTCTGCTCACACACCAAGATGGACGAGTTCAATACCTTCCGCAGCCGCATCCGGACGGTGCGCGAGCATAAGATCCTGATGACAGCGGTGGCCTGTCGCACGTGCGAAGACGCGCCGTGCGTCATTGCCTGTCCTCGAGACGCGCTCTCTCAGGACCCGGACAACGGCGTGATCCACATAGACGCCGGGCGCTGTGACGGGTGTGCCTGGTGTATTGAAGCGTGCGACTTCGGTGCGATCTCCATCAACCCCCGCACCAAGCTGGCTGAGATCTGCGACTTATGTGAAGACGAAGAGGATGGCCCGCAGTGCGTCAAGTGGTGTCCCAAGGAGGCGCTCGAGCTCACCATTCCGGACCGCAGAGCTCAGCGCACCCGACGCAAGCGCGCCATCGAGGAAGTACTCAGACGGTAGGTTCACGCTGACCCCCCGCCCCTTTGCAGGGGGTGGAGCCCGCAATCAGGCGCGGTTGTGTCACTGGGGACGTTTCAGTGATGCTTCCGCGCCTCACGATGCGAGTTTCCGCTCGCATTCTCGTATTGAGAGCTTACGCGTGCTCGGGCACGAGACGTTTCTTTTGGAGGAGCAACATGGCAGGAGTTAACGGAAACGAAGAGGTGCGCACCGGCGTGTACGTGTGCCACTGTGGTTCCAACATCGCCGGGGTGATCGATCCAGAGGCCGTGGTGGAGTACGCCGCGTCACTCCCCAGCGTGGTCCGAGCGGTCGACACGCCGTACGCCTGCGCCGATAGCGGCCAGAGTGTCATCAGAGAGGATATCGAGAAGTACAACCTCAACCGGGTCGTAGTCTCCGCGTGTTCCGTGCGTATGCACGAGCCGACCTTCCGCGCGGTGGCTGCCGAGGCTGGTCTCAATCCCTTCCTGATGGAAATGGCCAACATTCGCGAGCAGTGTACGTGGGCGCACGGGCACGATCCAGAGGGAGCTCTGGAGAAAGCCAAGAGCCTGACCGCCGCCGCTGTCGCCAAAGCCAGGTTTTTGACCCGGCTCGATATGATCAAGGTGCCCGTGACCAAGCGGGCGATGGTCATCGGTGGTGGCGTGGCCGGCATCAGTTCCGCGCTGGATCTGGCAGGCCAGGGTATCGAGACAATCCTAGTCGAGAGGGAGCCCACCATCGGAGGGGTAATGGCGCAGTTGAACAAGACCTTCCCCACGATGGACTGCAGCATATGAATACTCGCCCCCAAGATGGTTGACGCGGCGCGTCACCCGAAGGTAGATGTAAGAACATACACTGAGGTCGAGCGAGTAGAAGGATTTGTCGGTAATTTCAAGGTTCAGCTGCGCGAGAAATCGCGGTACGTCTACGCGGATCGCTGCAACGGCTGCGGTGATTGTGCAGAGGTATGCCCCATCGAAGTCCCCAACTACTTCGAGCTAAGCCTGGCCCCGCGCCGGGCAATCGACGTGCCCATGAGCCAGTCGGTTCCTCTGGTGTACAACGTCGATATGGACTCCTGTATTGAATGCTACAAATGTGTTGAAGCCTGCGGGGAACTGGACGCCATTGACCTGGGCATGGAGGACAACATGGTCTGGGAGGACGTGGGGGCCATCGTCGTCGCCACGGGCTTCGACCACTTCGACCCCACTGCGATGTCGGAGTACGGCTACGGGCGTTTCCCGAACGTGATTACGGCTATTGAGATGGAGCGGCTCAACAACTCTGCTGGCCCGACCGGCGGCAACCTGACCCGGCCCAGCAATGGGAAGAATCCGGAGAGTCTGGCCATCATAAACTGCGTTGGCTCGCGGGACAAACGCTTCATCCCATCCTGCTCCAATTTCTGCTGCATGTACTCCATCAAGAACGCGGTTCTGCTCAAGCAGGCCTATCCCGACCTGGATCTCACCGTCTACTACATCGATATCCGCACGCCGTCCAAGGGATACGAGGAATTCTACAACCGGGCGCGAGAGATGGGCATCCAATTCATACAGGGTCGGCCGGGGCTGATCACCGAGGATCCAGAGACCCACAACCTGTTCGTCAGCTCGGAGGACAGGGACCTAGGCCACGTCACCGAACGCGAATATGACATGGTGATGCTAAACCAGGCCGCCGTGCCCCAGCCCGACGTGGACACGGTAAGCTCAGTGCTCAATATCACCCAGAGTCCTGGCGGGTGGTTCATGGAGTATCACCCCAAGCTACGGCCGTTGGATACTCCCACCGACGGCATTTTCCTGGCTGGCGCGTGCCAGGGGCCGAAGGATATTCCCTCCAGCGTGGCCCAGGGATCGGGGGCGGCAGCACGGGCAGGCCGAGTGGTCCACGCCGAGGAGTGGGAGATCGAGCCGGTAGTGGCCGTGGTGTGGGAGGACCGCTGCATCAGTGCCCAGGGTAAAAGGTGTGGCCTTTGCGCCAAAGCTTGCCCGTACAGCGCCATCGAGTACGAAGAGGGCAAGGCTCCCGAGGTGGTCATCGCCAAGTGCCACGGCTGCGGCGGTTGCGTGGCCGAGTGTCCTCACAACGCCATCACCCAGCTGCACTTCACCGACGCTCAGATCCTGGCTCAGGTTCAGACGTTGCTGGCAGACAAGCCGGAGGAGAAGATCCTGGCTTTCCGATGCCACTGGTGTTCCTACGGCGGCGCAGACCTGGCAGGGGTCAGCCACTTCGAGTACTCCTCCAATGAGCGCGGTATCCGCGTGATGTGCTCTGCGCGGATGGACGCCGACTTCATCTACGAAGCCTTTCGTCTGGGGGCGGGAGCGGTTCTCTTCTCCGGGTGCCATCCCCAGGATTGTCACTATATCACAGGTCAGCGCGTCGGGGCAGAGCGGGCCGAGCGGCTGCTGAAGCGATTTGAGAGGATGGGTATGACGCCCGGCCGGTTCCGCGTCGAGTGGATCAGCGCCGCCGAGGGTGACAAGTACGCGCGGGTGATCAACGAGATGCAGGAGGTGCTCGATTCGCTCCCCAGAGACGAGCTGCTGGAGGAGATCGAGCAGTTGCGCCCAGACATGGCGAAGCGGGCCCGCCGCATGCGGGAGGTGCCTCAGATGGAGGAGGCATCCGACTTCGCAGATGAGATCAAGGCCGCGCGGACGGCAACAGAACCAGAACCGGCGTAGGATGACCAGGACCGGGGTGGCGCGAGCCTTCCCTTTCGCGACTAGACGACGGCAGGAGAGTCCTTAATGGCAGATCACAGTTCTCAACCTCAAACCTTCGCTGACCAGGTCCGTGCCATCCCTGAGGGTGAGCACCTGGAGATGTGCTACTCGTGTGGCACGTGCGTCAGCAAGTGTATGATCCAGCAGAAGGTCGACCCGGAGTACAACCCACGTCGGTTGCTGCGTATGGTGATGATGGATATGCGTCGCGAGGCCTTCGAGAGCCCAACAACGTGGCTCTGCTCCGCTTGCGACCTGTGCTACCCGGCCTGCCCACAAGAGATACATATCTCCGGCGTGATTGGCGCGGTCAAGCAACTGGCCGTCGAGGCTGGCTACGAGTCTCCCCTGGAGACCGTCTCCGTGGACGAGTCGCTGTGCTCCGGGTGCGGGATTTGTGTCATGAGCTGTCCGTACGAGGCACCGCATCTGGTGGAGAAAGTGGTAGACGGTGTCATGGACCGCTTGTCAGAGCCAGACGCGAACGCCTGTATGGGCTGCGGCATCTGCGTGGCCGCATGCCCAATGGGTGCCATCTCCCGCCCCGGCTTGAGCAATCAGGAGGTGAGAGCGCAGCTCAAGGTTCCTGGTGGAGATGGCGTGCCCCGAATGATCGTCTTCGTCTGTGACTGGTCCCTGCGGGCGGACGCCGACCTGACGCTTCTCGAGAGTTACCCGGAAAACGTGCATGTCGTACACCTCCCTTGCACCGGGCGCATCGACCCTGAGATGGCGCTGATGGCGCTTCACTCACAGATTGACGGGGTGCTCGTCTGCGGTTGCGCCCCTGGAGAGTGCCACTACAAGCGCGGCACCGTTGTCAGCAGCTGCAAGATCGGGCTGCTGAACCGGATGTTGGACCAGATGCACCTGGGGGATGGACGTGTGCGCTTCGTGCAGATCGGGACTCAAGACCGGGGCCGCATCCGCGAAGAGGTAGACAGTATGTTGAGCTACCTGGCGGCCAGGAAGGAGGCGCAGTAATGGCGAAAGCAAAGCCCAAGCTGGCGTTCTACTGGGCAGCCAGTTGCGGCGGGTGCGAGATCACCATCACCGAGCTGGGGATGCGGCTCGTCTCCACGGGCGAGAAGGTGGACATCGTCTTCTGGCCCTGTCTGATGGACTTCAAGTACAGCGATGTGGAGGCCTTACTGGATGACGAGATCGATGTGTGCTTCTTCAACGGTGCCATCCGCTCCAGCGAGAACGAGCACATCGCCAAGCTGCTGCGACAGAAGTCGAAGCTGCTCGTCTCCTTCGGAGCGTGCGCCCACACCGGGGGCATTCCAGGTCTGGCCAACTTCCATGATGCTGAATCGATTCTGGAACGAGTCTACGACACCGCTCCCTCGGTGGATCAGTCGCGCGGCACGCGCCCCATCCCCTCCGTCGCGGTGCCAGAGGGCACCATCGAGATTCCAGCTTTCTACAACCGGGTCTTGACCCTGGCCCAGACGGTAGAGGTCGACTACTCGATGCCCGGTTGCCCGCCGGTGGTCGACCAAGTGTGGAAGGTCTTCCAAACGATTCTGGACGGTGAACTGCCCGAGAAGGGAGCGACGATCGGGGTAGATCCCAAGACCAACTGTGACGTCTGCCCGCGCGAGAAGGGAGAGAGTGGCTTCCGCGTTAAGGAGTGGAGGCGTCCCCACCAGGTCGAACTCGACCCCGACCTTTGCTTCCTGGCCCAGGGGGTCATCTGCTGCGGCCCGGCCACCCGAGCCGGTTGCGGTCTGCCGTGCATAAGCGGCAATATGCCGTGCCGAGGCTGCTACGGTCCGCCAGACGGCGTCGTCGACCAGGGAGCGAAGCTGCTCAGCGCCATCGGGGCCCTCATCGACACCGACGACCCGGAGACAGTGCCACTGACTATGGACAGTATCGTCGATCCGGCCGGGCTAAGCTATCGATTCGGATTGGCCAACTCTCTCCTGAGCGAGTTGAAGTACCAGGCAAGTTATCGAGAGGATGACACATGAGCCAGAAGATCAGCATAGATCCGATCACCCGGCTCGAGGGACACGGGCGCATCGATCTGTTCCTTGACGAGGCGGGAGATTTGGCCAACGCCTATCTGGTCGTTCCCGAGCTGCGCGGCTTCGAGAAATTCTGCGAGGGCCGGCCAGTGGAGGAGATGCCACGCATCACACAGCGAATCTGCGGGGTCTGTCCCCTGGCGCACCACGTGGCGGCGGCCAAAGCAGGAGATGCCGTCTACCGCGTCGACCCTCCACCGGCGGCAAAGAAGCTCCGCGAGCTGCTGTACGCATCCTTCTTCGTCGCCGACCACGCGACCCACTTCTACGCCCTGGCAGCGCCCGATTTCGTCGTGGGCCCCGACGCGCCCAAAGCCCGGCGCAATCTCCTGGGTGTAATCCAGGAGGTCGGTCAAGACACCGGGGCGCGGGTGGTGCAGCTGCTGCAGGACAACCATGAGGTGGCCGCCATCGTTGCGGGCCGTTACATCCACTCGGTGAGTTGCGTGATCGGGGGCATGAGCAAGCCCATCACGGAGGAGGAGCGCGAGCGCATCGTGGAGATCGCCAAGCGCTCGGTGGACACCGCGCAGTTCTCCCTCCAGCTGTTCGATGACGTGGTGCTGCAGAACCAGGCCTATGTCGACATGATTCTGAGCGACGCCTTTGCACACGAGACATACTACATGGGACTGGTTGACGCACACAACCAGGTCAACTTCTATGACGGACAGGTACGCGTAGTAGGTCCTGATGGCCAGGAGCTGCTCAAGTACAGCCCTGATCAGTATCTGGACGTGGTGGCCGAGCATATCGAGCCGTGGACGTACTTGAAGTTCCCCTACCTCAAGCAGGTAGGCTGGAAGGGATTCGTCGACGGACCTGATAGTGGAGTCTACCGGGCCTCGCCCCTCAGCCGATTGAACGCCGCCGACGGGATGGCCACTCCGCAGGCCCAGGCCGAGTACGAGCGCTTCTACGACACTTTGGGCGGCAAGCCGGTGCACGCTACCCTGGCCACTCATTGGGCCCGGCTGATCGAATTGCTCTATGCTGCCGAGCGCACCCTCGAGCTCGCCCAGGACCCAGACATCACCAGCGACGATATTCGC
The DNA here is from genome assembly GCA_964450435.1 of uncultured Anaerolineales bacterium. GTDB lineage: Bacteria > Chloroflexota > Anaerolineae > B4-G1 > B4-G1 > SKLM01. Next base: position 15,410 of record CAYVCX010000055.1, on the reverse strand, counting down.
ACATTCCCCACCGAGACCCCAGACGAGGGCGTGGGGATCGTCGAGGCGCCGCGCGGCACGCTGACACATCACTACATTACCGACGATGACGGGCTGCTCAGGCAGGTCAATCTGATCGTCGGCACGACGAACAACTACGCAGCCATAAGCATGTCGATCAAGAAGGCCGCCCAAGACCTGGTGCGCGCCGGTCAGACCGTGGACGACGGGGGGCTGAACAAGATCGAGATGGCTTTTCGGGCCTACGATCCGTGCTTGGGCTGTGCGACCCACACGCTGCCGGGCCAGATGCCGATGATTGTGCGGCTCTATGACCACAAGCAAGAATTGGTGCAGGAGATTCGTCGGGACTAGGAGAGGGTATGGCTAGACGAGGGATAATGAAGAAGCACACGAGCCAGCACGAGATCGGCCTCGAGCGCGCTATGGTGACGCGCCACTACGTGATGAAGTGGGACCTGGAGCGGTGTGTAGGTTGTCAACTGGGACCATTGACCTGCCCAAAGGACGCCGTGGACCACGTGGCAGGCGAGATTGAGGACGGCCGCCTGTCGAGGCGGCCCGCGGTGGACATCGATGCGGAGGCCTGCGTGCTCTGCGGCATTTGCGAGGTGATGTGCCCCACGAATGCCATCACGCTGAGCATCAACGGAGAGCCGGAGAACCCCGTTCTGGTTCACGAGGCCTTTCCCGAGCTGATCCAGTCCACGACCTTCCACGAGGAAAGGTTTGACTGGGCCAGGAAGGACTTCGTGATCGACAACTGTCCCACGGACGTGATCAGCTTCGATGAGCAAGCGGAAACGCTGGTCGTCGACGACGAACACTGCATCCGCTGCCGCCAGTGCGAGGTCGCCAGCAAGGGCGCCTTCGAGGTTGTACAACCGTGGCAGGGAAAGGTAGAGCTGCATCGCGAACGGTGCGTAGAGGGATGCCTGGCCTGTGCCGATATCTGTCCCACTCGGGCCCTGCACATCGATGAGGACACCGGTGATCTATCGCTGGCTGACTACTACTGCATCAAGTGTGGTGCATGCATGCAGGTCTGCCCCATCAAAGCGGAATACGAAGAGGACGAGATAACGGTCGAGTCCCATGGGGTGACCAAGACAGTTACACATAGCCGGATCAGCAATCGTGACGCGTTACCCATCTGGGTCGAACGCTGGCGCATCCGACATCACCCGGTACGAAGCGGAACGTGGATCGAGGCGCTGACCAAGATGGCGGATGACAGGGCCGGCATGGTCGAGATCGACAGCAAGCGGGCACTAAGACGGCGCGATCTGCTGAAGGCCCTGGCGGGAGCCAGGACATTCCTGGACCTGGAGGAGGAATAGTCCCGGACGACGGCTGGACCCAGACAGACGGGGCAACGGCGACCGGGGACGGTCCGTCCTCGCTCATTGGGATCGGGGGCATGGCTGCCTGGCGTGCCACCTCAGCAAACCGGAGATGATTCCGACAGGGCGCGGAGCCCAGCTTGTGCCATGCGCCGCGCCCTTCGCTCCCCCGCGATGCTCTGGTGCAGGTCTCGCCCGACGTGGGTCCACGCCATCGCTCTTGCCCATCGCTTGAGAATCACTCCCGTCGGCAGCTCCACCAGCCACCGTCCGCCCTCGACTTTTCGATCCTTCCTCTGAGCCCAGTGAATCTCGAATGATCCGGTGCCGTCTCATTCACCGCCAACGTCAGAAACCACCGAAGACTGTCGTCCGGTTTGTTGCCGCCTGGATCTCTGATAGGCCATTGAGGCAGGCCAACAGCGGCGTCTTGAAGATCGGTGAAGACCTGCCCGGCGGATGGCCTCTCTTCGCACTGCCCAGTTGAAGCCGGTCCCCCCCGAACTTCTCCCCACCCACCACTGTCTCTACGTTTCCCAGAGTGTGATCGTCGAGCACTGTATGGTTGGAGGGAGCCGCCGAAAAACGACCCGGTGCCGATGCTCCTGAAAGGCATTCTCCTCGTGTCATTTCTCCGCTTCAGCATCGCCAGACCGCGTCCAATCACACTCACGATCGGCGCTCTTCAACACTCTAACAACAGTCAGTTGACAGAAATGCAGGACCTGCTGTATCATACAGTTGCACACAACTTCGCGCCGATGGGAAGGAGGTCGGCGCAGCGTCCGTTGTCAGAAGCGGGAAGGCCTGCTTCTGTGGCCCACGCGAGGAGGGATCATGAGATTCCTGTATATCCTGCTCTTGGTTGTGCTTGCAGCTGTGGTTATTGTCTTCAGCCTTCAGAACGCGCAGACTGTTACGGTCTCTTTCGTCAGATGGAGCACCACGCTGCCTCTGTTCGTGGTGGTGATAGGTGCCTACCTGCTCGGGATGGCCAGCGGCGGAAGCGTAGCCGGCTTCCTGCGCCATTCAGTCCGGGGGGCACAGAGGAGACCGGGAGCAGGCGGATCTGAAACAACAAGATGAGACGGCAAAACGGGCACGATTGCTCTCACAGAGCAGCCGACAGGTGGGAGTCGGCAAGCATATAGACCACGCAAACCCCACCTGCATCGCTGCGCTCGTGCCTGTTCTCGACAGAGATGCTGCCGTTTCGGTCGATGCTCGCACGGGAAATCACAGGCTGTCCCGCGGGCCTCTTGACTCGGGCGGATGGTATACGAGGGTCTGTCCCAAGAGGGTGAGATTGAGACAGCTTGCAGTGCACAAGCCTCTGGATGGCCTGTCTGGCGGGTTCGCCTGCGCCAGAAGGATCTGACGCTAATTCCTCCTGGAAGTGCTCGCCGGTGGCCTCGGGATCAGCGTCGGGGTACGTTGTTTGTAGGTCTCGTAATCCTGCTGCCCGCCCCATTTCTCGTCGGCCCTCTTCTCCAGGATAGGAACCCCGCTGATGCGGGTGATCAGCAGCGCCACGAAGACCGGTGAGATCAGGGTCACCCACTGCCAGCCCCGGAGGACAGGCAGTGCGATGATCGCTACGCCGATCCACAGTACGATCTCACCGAAGTAATTCGGATGGCGCGACCACGCCCACAGACCGGTGTCGATGAACTGCCCCTGGTTCTTCGGATCCGCACGGAAGGCGGCCTTCTGTGCGTCGGCCAGGGCTTCGACGGCGAACCCGAAGGCCCAGATCGCGAAGCCGATCAACGCGAACCAGCCCAATTCTCTCCGGTTGGTCGTCGTCATCGCAGCCAGCGCGGCCGCCGCTGTGAAGGTCACCCAGAGCCCTTGCAAGGTCCAGGTACTGAGGAATCGAAAGAAGGAGGGCTTGATGTCATCGAATCGGGTATCCTTGCCGGCCCTCTGCACGCGGTTGAACAGGAAGGTGCCCAGGCGAGCCGCCCAGACGATCACCAGAACCAGCAGGAGCACTGAGCGGTCATCAGCAGTGGGGCTGAGCAGCACGGCTATCGTCATCACCGAGATGTAGGTGAGGCTACCAGTGAGGTCGTAGAATTTCTCGGTCTGCAGTAGGTAGGCTCCGATAAAGCCCAGCCACTGAATCACGAAGATCAGACCAACTGACAGGGCAAAGATGGGGATCCCTCGGAGGGAAGCGCCGCCCTTGCTGGCGGCCCAACCGATCCCCAGCGCCACCAGGATGACGACGGGAAGGCTAATGAGTGCCCGGAGGTCTTCTTTCTTCACGATGTTCTCTCCTTCCTGCCCGGACAGACAGATAGGGCAATCAGTCCGATGCAATCTCAGAGGCGCCAACGGGCGCCTCGAAGCGGGTTGACGGTGTGAGCGAATTGTGAGACCTGACAAGTGGAGAGATCACAAGCTCCCTGTCGACCGTGCCACAGCCCTATGCCAAGACGGAGGATTAGCTCGAGCGCAGTCTACCATGCAGTGGGCTTGGAGTCAATCAGGTAACCAAGCTGCGCGGCAGGAGCCGCTGCTGGTTCAGTCGATGAAGCCCGCACCGAGCGTGACTTCCATGTCCTCCTGTGAGGCGGCGAGCGCCGAGACGGTGAGGCCAAGTGGTCGCATTCGGAGCCGAAGCCCGATGGTCTGTTCAGGCACAATGCGTCGGTCTTCGCCGTTGGCGAGATAACGCTCTACTGCGTCTGGCAACTCCTCAGTGCGTCGCCAGGAGACCAGAATCCGGCCAATCCACCCGGTGGTTCGAGAGACTCGCCGGGACGCGAAGTGACCCTCAAAGTCTGTCTATTGACACCGGTCGTCGGCGTGCTATAATCACCGCGCCTTGACAGAACCAGCAGACGGCAAGCTCGTATCGAGCCGCTGGGGCGAAGCCCTGAGGAGTTGGGCCCCGGTGGTTGGTCTTACCTTGCTGGCAGCGGCACTGCGGCTCATCGCGCTGAGTGACGTCCCCCCCGGCCTCTATCGTGACGAGGCCTTCAACGGTTTGGACGCATTGCGAGTCCTGGACGGCGAGCACCCGATCTACTTCGCCGCCAATCGAGGCCGCGAACCCCTGTTCATCTACCTCATCGCTGCCACGGTCGGCCTCTTGGGCCGCACACCCGGCGCGTTGCGGCTGGCAGCGGCCATCTGTGGTACGCTCACTGTCCCCGCGACGTACGTCATGATATGCACCTGGTTCGACCGACGTACGGCCCTCCTGAGCGCGGCCATCATCGGCACCACCTACTGGCACGTCCACCTTAGCCGGGTGGGATTTCGGGCCATCACGCTGCCCCTGGGAATCGCCCTTCTTCTGTGGGTGGGCGGCCGAGCTTTCCGTTCGTGCCGCCGCGGCACTTGGCTGTTGGCCGGCGTTCTGTATGGGGTCATTTTCTACACCTACGCAGCAGCGAGATTCACCCCCCTGGTCTTGCTCGGCTTCGCTCTCTACGGACTGTGGGCCGGAGAAGGGGATCGATTGTGGCCGGGAGCGGCTTACTTCGGGATCGGCGCCCTTGCAGCGCTCGTCCCACTCGGCGCCTTCACTCTCAACCACTGGGACGTGGTGATGGGACGGCCGGGCCAGGTCTCGGTGTTAAACCCCCTGATCAACGAGGACAACCTCCTGGGCACCTTGGGGCGCCAGTTCCTCCGGACGCTGGGGATGTTCTTCATTCGGGGTGACACAATCCCGCGCCACAACCTGCCCGGGCGCCCGGTTTTCGATCCGCTAATGGGGGCTGCGATGATCCTTGGCACGGGTCTCGCCGCGGCCCGGGCCCGAAAGCGGGAAGCAGCATCGGCACTGACATTGATCTGGGTGGCAGTGATGCTCGGGCCCACCTGGCTGGCCGAGGACGCACCCCACTTCCTGCGAGCTGTCGGGGTGCTGCCGCTTCTGGCAGCCCTGCCTGCAGCAGGATTAGAAGCCGTCAGGGCGGCCCTGCAACGCCACGTCCAAGGCCTCTGGGGCTCCACGCTGCTCTGTGCAGTTCTTGTCTTCAGCCTCGGCTCCACCGTACGGGACTATTTCGTCCACTTCGCCGACAGCTCCGAGGTAGCATATGCCTTTGAGCCCGCCGCCACCACGTTGGCTGCGGAGATCAATCAGTTCGTGGGTGTCGGGTGGGATGGCAGCGGCATAGTGGTTTCAAATCAACAGCTCCGGTCTCAGCGCCACGTGTACGTGGACGGACGCGTGTGGCAAGCGTGGGAAGGACTCTCATTCCTGGTGCAGGGGCAAACAGCCTTGACCACGTTCTCAGCCGGCACCGCCCCCTCTCTGTCGCCTACAGATGAGGTGCTGCTCATTCTCTGGCCGTATGAGGATCTCTGGCCTCACGTGTCGGTGCTTCCCAATCCCGCTCGTATCCAGGTGCACGCTGGGCCGCTTACGCGCGGAGACCTGGAGCAGCAAGCGTATCCTGCCTACGCTGCTTTCTACGTAGAGCCGATCAAACCGGAACCTCAACCACCCCTGGCCCGTTTCGGCAGATCTATCGATCTCATTGACTACGAGATTGAGGCAGTAGCGCAAGGGTGGCGGATTCGTCTCACGTGGAGGGCACGAGCCAAGCCCCAGGCGAACTATACGGCTTTCGTCTACCTGTGTGATGGGCCGTGCGGATCCACTCAGCCGATTGCTCAGCACGATGACCAGCTCGGTGGAGAGTACTACCCGACGCAGGTATGGCGTCCCGGAGATATTGTTGTCGAGCGCTATACCCTGGGGCTTTCAGGGAGCGGACCAGACACGCCCGGGTTCGCAGTGGGGCTGTACACCTGGCCGGAGATGGAGCGCCTACAGGCCACAACACCTTCGGGGCCGTCGCCAGGGGACATGTTCGTTCTGCCAGCGGGGAGCGGAAGCGATGACCCGGAATGATCGGCTCATCGCTATAGCGCTTTTCTTTGTCTTTTCGTCACTCTACTTCGCTACTGCGTCGGGGATTACGTGCAGCAATGACGGAAGCCATTACGCATTGACCCGCGCCCTGGCGGAGGAGGGGCGATTCACCATCGAGAGCTTCGATCAGTATGCCGAGGGCAATGACATCGCCATCCGAGATGGTATGCTCTTCAGCGATCGCCCGCCAGGCACAGCTCTGATCGCGAGTGCTTTTTACACGGTCGGTAAGTGGGCGCCCTCCCCCCCTGCCCACGTTGGTTCTCGTCACGATCCACACAACCCACGTCTGTCCTATGTGATGCTGGTTCCCGTGTGGGCTGGCGCAGCGACGGTCGTGCTACTCTACCTGCTACTGCGCGAACTGGATGTCTCCATATTCAGCGCACTGACTACTGTCCTTGTGTTCGGCCTCGGTACCACCCATTGGAAGTACAGCAGCGTCCTGTTCTCGCACGCTCCCTCGGCGCTTCTCGTGATGCTATCGACCTACCTGGTCGTCCGAATGTCGCGCGCCCCCGCGCTCCATTGGGCGCTATCCTTGCCACTGGGGTTTGTCGTGGGCTACGCTGTCCTGGTCGAATACTCAAATGTCATCCTCGTCATCGCCATTGCTGCATATCTCCTGCTCACCGTCAAATCATCTGTGCCTGGAGGCATCTGTTCCCACGCGGCCGCATTCGTCGGCGGAGGACTTCTACCGGCAGGGTTTCTGGCCTTCTACAATACCGTGAGTTTCGGCGGGCCTTTCTCATTATCCTACCGCTATGCAGTAAACTACCCGTGGGCCGGGCGGTTCGGAGACACCTTCAGTTTCCCTCTAGGCGCAGGGCTGCGCGCCATCCTTATCTGGGGAGAAGGCGGCGGATGGTGCAACCCGACTTGCTACAACCAGGGCCTCTTCCTGCTGTCACCCATCCTGCTTCTATCGATTCCTGGGGCCATCTTCCATTTCCGTCAAGCACGCCGTGAATCTGCTCTGACCCTGGGGCTGTTTCTCGTCTACCTGGGGCTCTTCGCCAAGCATCGCACATTTCACGGGTTCACTGCTGACGGACGCTATTTGACGCCTTTCCTGGGGCTATGGTGCATCCCCCTGGCGTTCTGGCTGGAGAAAATTCGCACCTGGACCGAACACCCGGCCTGGCAGGCGATCTCGTACATGACGGTGTATGGCGCGTTCTTTCTTTCGACGCGTAATGCTTTCCTGCACATTGGGCTCTCGTACAACTATGACCTGGATCTTGGTCAACTGAGCCCCATGATCGCCACACCAGCAAACTGGATCTATCTGTTCCGTACGGTCTTCCGCAACACGCGGAACTTGCCCTTACTCTGGTGGTCGGAAGCCGTCATGTTGTTGTCAGGACTTGGAGCTTGGTGGGTACGTGTGCGCCTCCCTGACCTCCAGTGAGCCCATCGTTGTGCTTCCGAGTAAACGTGTTAGAATTGCCTCCGGATGTGATGACGAGGGCACCGCAGCTTGTCGTCAGGGAATCTCCATGCCGTGGTGGAGCATCCCGGCCCAGTGCTTGGACGCCCATGCGGCTCGCCCAGCTAGATACTGTGAAAGGAGGACTTGGTGATGTTTAGAGACATCGTTCGCTCCGTTCTGAGAGGGATCCTGGCCTTAGGCACCATCGCCGCGCTCATCTTCTTGCTCTCCGCACCCAAGGTTCACGTTCGGGCGCAAGAGAACCTTCTCAGGAACGGAAGCTTCGAGGACGGGTGGTACGATATAAGCCCCAGCCAACAGTGTCCAAATCACTGGGAGTTGCGCTGGACAGAAGGCGTGGCGATGGGCGATGCTCAGAACACGACTATTCCACCAGAGACCGTGGTGCGGTCGAGAGATCAGATTCCCGAACACGAGCGCGACCTCTTTTTCTGGGATGGCAATTATACCCTCAAGATGTTCCTTTCAAAGGCTCCCATCCACGTGGCCTTATTCCAGGATGTCACCGGGCTGGACGTCGGCCGGCAGTATCGGTTCGTGGTGCCTGTCAACGTGGATACCTACATCTGGGACTCCGAGAAAATCCCGCCGAGCGATCCGTATGCCGCCCAGGTCCGACTTGGCGCCGGGCCGCAGGGCGTCCACTGGCAAGATGAGGGCGCCATCAACTTCAGCAACTGGGCGAACGCGGCCAACACGCCCCCTTTCTACCTGGAACGCATCACCCTGCAGTTCACCTTTGTTGCCACAGCTCCGGATATGCGGGTCTTCGTCGAGTACGCCTCCAAATGGGGAATCGATAACAACGGCATTTTTATGGACGCTCTGAGGCTGGAGCCCCTCGAGACGACGGAAGCACCCAGCCCCACCCCGGATCCAGACTCGCCGACGGCCACCCCAGAGCCTACAGCGACACCGGGGCCCTCACCCACTCCGCTGCCCACAGCTACACCGCGTCCGGACGGTGCGACGGTGCATACCGTCGAGAGCGGCGACACGCTCTACGCCATCGCCCTCAGGTACAACGTGTCAGTTGACCAGATCCGGGAGCTCAACGCCGGATCCATCGGACCGGATGATCTGCTGCAGGTGGGACAGGAGCTCATCATCTCGGTGCCCGAAGGGGCTCCTACATCGACGCCACCTCCGGAGGCCCCGACAGCAACGCCAGAGGCCGAGGCCACACCATCGCCCGCGGAGGATCCGGAGGCAGCTTCGGTGTGCGTGGTCGCCTTTCACGACCGGGACCGCAACGGGGTGCGAGACCCCGACACGGAAGAGCTGCTGCCGAACGTAAATCTCATCATCGCCGATGCCGCAGGCGTGGTAAAGGAGTACTCAACGGACGGCGTCAGCGAACCGTACTGCTTCACTGGTCTGAGCCCCGGGTCATACCGAGTCATTCAGCAGCCACCAGAAGGATATGAGGCGACCGGCCCTTCAGAACAGAGCGTCGCACTCGCTGAGGGCACGAGCTTGGACGTTGAGTTCGCCAGCGCTCGCGCCGAGGAGCCCGGAAGTCCGCAAGAACCCGGCGAGGAGGAGACTGACAGCACCCCGCCAGAGGAAGAAGGCGCCTCGGACCCGACGCAAGGCATCATTCCTGGCAATGTTCTCGTCACGGTCGCCCGGGTGGCAGGCATTCTCGTGCTGCTTCTCGCCGGGGCAATCGCGGTACTCTTCGTCGTGACTCGTCGCCGGCGCTACTAGCCGCGCAGCCTCCGGGGTCCCCCTGAGCCGGGGAAGGGCCCGAGGATGAGCGAATCTGCAAGGAGCGTCGCCTGGGAGAAGACCCTCGCCCTGGCGACGCTCCTGCTGGTATGCCTGATCGCGGCTGGGCCCGTGTGGGGCCCGGGCCTGCTGAACACGCGCGGAGGAGGCGACAGCCCCTTCCTCTTGCTCCGCACGCACCAGCTCGCAGCCAACCTGCGATCCGGTGTCCTTCCAGCGCGTTGGATGCCAGACGCTGCCTACGGCTTTGGCTACCCTTTCTTCAGCTACTACGCAGCACTGCCCTACTACGTGGCTGCCGGATTCACGCTCATCGGCCTTGACATCCTCACTGCGATCAAACTGACTCAGACGCTCTTCTTCGCGGCGGCAGCCGTGGCGATGTACCATTGGGCCAAGCGCGTCCTTGGCAGCAGCCCGGGAGCGTGGCTCGCGGCCGTCGCTTACACTTCAGCTCCCTTTCATCTGGTCAACGTCTACGTCCGCGGCGACTCCCTATCGGAGTTCGCCGCTTTTGCGTTCTATCCGCTCATCTTCTTGGGACTCGACCGGCTGGCCCGCCAACCCACCCTGCGGCGGACATTATTCCCAGCCCTAGCGTACGCCGGTCTAATCCTCACGCATAACGTTTCGGCCCTCATCTTCACCCCCTTCATCCTGCTCTACGCAGCGCATCACGTACTGCGCCGGATGCATCGTGCTCCACGGCTCGGGGTCAGAAGGTACCTTGGGTACTCTCTATGGCTTACAACACCGCTGCTGCTGGCTCTGCTACTCTCCGCGGGGTTCTGGCTGCCTGCCTTGCGTGAGACGGCGTACGTCCAGCTCGAAGCTCAGACTACGGGTTACTTCTTCTACGGCAATCATTTCCAGACTGGGGATCTGGTACAGTGGTCTCTGCTGTTCGACTACGCTCTGAGTCCCGACCGTGCCGCTCCATTTGCGATGGGGTTGGTACAAGCGCTCATGGCATCGGCGGGCGTGCTCGCTGTCGGCGTATATCTGGTCCGCCGACGGCGCGGTTTGCCCAGAGGTCAGCGGGCCCGGTTCGAGTCGAGCCTCGACGCCGGCCTTCCGCAACCAGCCCGATGGACGTTGATCTTTGCCGTGCTGGGTCTCCTTCTCAGCACCTGGCTGATCACGCCGCTCTCGCGACCGGTCTGGGACCACGTGCCGCTCCTGCCGCTGATCCAGTTCCCCTGGCGCTTCCTCTCCGTGCAGGCGCTCTTTGCCGCTCTGCTGTCGGGGGCCTCGACATGTGCACTGGCACCGCGGGAGCGCCCTGTGAGATCCTGGATAGGCGCCGCCATCCTGGGCGCCCTGCTCATCGCAGCGGCGCTGGTGGGTCTTCGGCCCACCTACCTGGCGATCAGGGCCGACGAGGTCACCGTTGAACGGCTGCAGCTTTACGAGCTCTTCACCGGCAACGTCGGCTCGACTATCCGCCACGAGTACCTCCCACGATGGGTGAGGCCGCGTCCGCAGACAGGCCCAGCACTGCTCGCACCCGAGGCCCCGGCCGGCGTCTTTCCCGTGGTCGGGGCGGTCTCCAGCGCAAGCAGGCTGCAGCGAGAGCCCATTCGGCGCCTGTGGGAAGTGGACGCTGGAGATGCCGCCTCGCAGGTTGCTTTCCCCCTGTATTACTGGCCCGGCTGGCAAGCCGCCGTGGACGGCGTACCGGCGGAGGTCAGGCCAGCACCAGGTTCGGGATATCTCAGCCTGGACATCCCCCCTGGAGTGCACTCCGTGGAGATCTGGCTGGGGCGGACGCCGCTCCGGGCGTGGTCGGAGGCGGCATCGCTTCTCACAGCCTTGACGCTGTCCGGGATAGCGGTCATTGGATGGGTGCACGGTCCGGAATACGGAGAACGAGTACCGAGCAGCAGGACAAGCGGAGAGGTCCGGGCAGCTGGACCAGGCAAGCCCCACGGACAATCTATCATCTCCGGGCTGCCCTTTGTCGTTCTTGTGGCGCTGCTGCTGGCTTTCCACCCGCGCGTGACGGCCACCGGAAACCGCGACCTGACGATGGATTTCGACGAGAAGCCGTATCTCCACCATAACCCCGATGGGGTGGAGGTCGCCGGCTGGCGGATGATCCGTTACGACTACAGCGAGGAGAAGACGACTCCCGGGGAGATTCTGGACGTAACGCTCGATGTGGTGACGAAGGAGGGCGCCCGTCCGGCGCCGAGCACGAACGAGAGGACAGAGCTGCGCCTTATCTCGCCGGCAGCAGTTCGCCATGAGTTGCTTCCCCCCCTCGCACAGGCCCCCATAGCCCTCGACAACAACCATCAGGCGGTCGACAGGCGCGTGGACGCCAGCCTTCCTGTGCCTCCCGGCGCAGCCCCCGGACTATACTTCGTCCAAATAGCCGGCAGTCCGCCGATCACCCTGCGGCCCGTGCGCATAGGCGATGGTGATCCCGCCGAGGGGAAGCCCGTGCTCGCGACATTCGCCGGAGGAGCGGCCAGATTGCACGCAATCGACGTCACACAGTCCACACCCGGACGCCTGAACGTAGAGCTGGCGTGGTCCGCTATCGAACCCATAAGCGCCAACTACGGGCTCAGCCTGAGCCTGACCGACCCCGCGGGAAACGAGTGGCTACACCAGGGAGGCCAGCCAGGCTACGACACGCAACCCGGGCACGGCTTTCTACCGACGAGTCTATGGCCGGTCGGTCAGTCTGTCATGGACCACCACGTGCCTGTACTTCTGCCAGGGGCGCCACCGAGCGACCAATACACGCTCACCCTCGGCCTCTACCAGGTACTGACCTGGGAAGGCGCGGGTGAGTACACAGTGCCCGTCGCCCTGGCGCAGACAGTGGAGCGGCGCGACGCACCAACAATTGCCCGCTTGGGGCCCGAACTCGCGCTGAGCCGTCTGGATCTACCGGGGAGCGTCTGGCAGGGGGACAAGGTTGAGGCAACGGCATATTGGTCGGTTGCAGAGAGGCCGTCCAAAGACTACACAGCTGAATGGCGGCTGGAGACACCGGAGACAAGCATCACCAGCACCGAGCCATTGGCCCCCGGCTCCTCGCCGACCGGCTGGCCCGTCGGCGCGTGGATCGCCGGGCGCACGCGCCTGTCCCTGCCGCCGACCGTGCCTCCCGGCGACTACAGTGTGGTCCTCACGCTGCGAGATCCCACGAGCGGCGTGGCAGTCGGCTCCTATGCCCATCCTGAGCCTGTCCAGATCCGAGAGCGAGAGCGAGCCTGGGAGCTGCCAGCGATGGGTCAAACCGTGGGAGCCCAGTTTGGCGGAATGATCGAGCTAGCAGGCTACGATCTCAGACAAGCGGAGCACAGCGTTCACCTTACGCTCCATTGGCGCGCGCTGGCCGAACCCGATCACCATTACACGTTCTTCGTGCACCTGGCGGATCCGGAGACCGGACAGCCTGTATCGCAGGTGGACGGGATGCCGAAAGACTTCACGTATCCGACCGGTCTGTGGGTTTCGGGCGAAGTTGTCTCGGACGAAGTGGAGCTCTCGCTGGAGGCCGCGCCGCCAGGGCGTTACGATCTGGCGGTGGGCTGGTACGATCCCGACACGAAGCGGCGGCTTCGGGCTGTCGATAACCAGGGCACGCCGCTGCTGGATGACCGCCTGCTCCTGCCCCACGGCGTCAGCTTGCACTAGCATTCCAAAACGATCTAGCCCTGCTGAAGCGGGCGAGCGGCTGAGACAACCCTGCCCTTGTGCATCTCGTTTTGGCTCGATCTAGCCCCCGCCTTCCAGCCACCTGGAAACCAGAGTATCGAGCGTACCGTCGCTTTCCATGTCCGCCAGCGCGCGGTTGATCTCTCGCAGCAGGCGCTGGCTGTCGCCGCGCATTCCCACGGCGTACGGCACCTGGATGATCGGCTCACCGACGACAGTCAGGCTGCTCCCCGCGCCAATCGCCTGAAGAGCTGAGACGTGATCGACGAGGGCAGCATCTATCTGGCCCACCTCAACCGCGCCCAGAGCCTGCGCCGCCGTGGGAAACTGGACCACGGTAAGGCCTTCTGCGCGACGAGCCCAGTCGCGGGCCTCGCGATCGGCCGGCGTCCCCAACACGACCGCCAGGCTACGCTCGTCCTCTCTGTCCCCGATCAGGTGGGCCAGCGACCCGATGGTACGCTCTCCCTGGTGAAGCACCAGAACCGGGCCGGCATCGAAGTACGGGCTTGAGTAGGCAAAATCGGCGGTCCGAGCCGGATTGACGACCAGCGCTGAGACGACAACATCAACGCGGCGAGCCCTCAGTGCATCATACAGGCCGTCGTAGGGCAGATTTGCAACGAACTGGGGCTCGGCACCCAGCCGCTGACTCAACTCACGTGCCAGATCGACGTCGAACCCGACGAGGGAGCCGTCCGCTGCGATCGCCTCAAACGGAGGAAGACTGGCGTCCATTCCCACGCGAAGGATCCCCGTCTCGCGCACGCGCTCCCAGGTGACGTCATTGGGGAAGAGGCACGCGACTAGACTTCCCGCCGTCAGAAGCGCTGTGAGCACCGCCCGGCCAACCCGAAGATCAACATGTCGATTGAGCATCGCCGAACCCATTGTACACGGCAGGACCGGCGACGGCAATCGAAACAATCGCCCCAACACTCCATCCAGGACAAGAGAAACGCACCACAACAGCCGTGACTGTTCTAGCCACGGCTGTCGCGGGGCGTTCTTCTCGTGTAGGCGCTCGATGCCTTTGTTTGATACTCTGCTACATAGGGGGCTCCAAGTCCAGCTCTCGCAACCTGTCAGCCATCATCTGGGTCGATACGTCGAAGATGGCAGCCATCTCTTCAATCGACCGAGATCTCTCTCGGATCTGCTTCACCCAGACAGCCGGCATCAGCAAGCAGCGAGAAAAGAAATCGCTGTGGACTCGGGGATCGTCCCGCCCAGGCCAATCCAGCTCAGCGGCGCGCTCAGAGCGACAGAAGGCGACATAGAGCTCTCTCGCCATGGCCGCACGCTGGCCAGCCGGGGGGTGATCCAAATCGACGGCGATCAAACGCGAACCGTTCAGCAGGGATCGGTAAGCTGCGTCGTATAGACCCAGGTTCAACTCAAGAAGACTCAGGCGCTCGAAAACCGGGTGAGGGTCCCTGATCATCTTACGCACGGGCACGGGAGGCCCTTCAATGCCGCAAGCCCGCAGCAATCCATACGCCAGGCTTTCAGCCAAGAACCCCTCGAGGCCCAGGGGAACCTCACCGAGGTACGCCTGTTCCTCGGTATTGAACAGATGACGCAACTCACGCACCAGGAGCCTACAGAGCTAGGAACACTTCGTAGTCCATACGCGAAGGGATCGCGGACTCCTGGCCCTTGAGCCAATCGTGCACACAGCTTGCCAGCTCTCGGACAGACTCCGTCTTCACGGAAGCGACGACGTCACGTTCCTCCGGGCTGAGATCGAACCCAGCCAGAAGTGTCGCGCGCTTCCCATTCATCAGGCCGTCAGAGAACTCGCGATCGACCAAAGCAGCGCCGACCAATTGCTTGAGTGTCACGTGTGACATATCAGACCTCCAGTCCAACGGAGCAAGATACGATGACAGGCTGTTCAAGCCACACTCCATCCCTGCGCAAGACCAGGCTCTGAACAGGACTGACAGAGGGCACCCGCGAAGGACTCCAGTGAATCGGCCTCCACCGCAAGCACGGCCTGCTTCTCCTCCGCCGTCAAGTTCATCGCGTCGACGAGCTCCGGGCGGCTTCCGTTGAGCAGTCCCTTTTGGAACGCGGCATCGGTAAACGCCCGCCAGATGAGAGCATCGATATTCCGTGGCATGGTTCCCTCCTCAGTGACCGCTGCTGCCGCCGCCATCGAGAGCGCTCGGTGTCATCAGTCCGCCACCGCTCGACGCTGCCTTGCTTGCCACTCTCGGACCCATCAGCAGTCCCAGAACGAGGGCCACCAGCATGAACGCCTTTACGAGTCTATTCCACACCTGCACACCTCCTTTTCGCT
>CAYVCX010000054.1:0-21836 GCA_964450435.1 uncultured Anaerolineales bacterium | reverse complement strand
CATCTCCGGGAAGTGTTACAACGTTGTGTCCTACACGGTCAACGAACAGACGGAGTTGCTCGACTACGACGAGATTGAGGACCTGGCTCTGGCGCACAGACCCAGGATGATCATCGCTGGGTACACGTCCTATCCGCGGCAGCCGAACTGGGCGAAGTTCCGGCAAATCGCAGACCGGGTCGGGGCCTATCTGCTCGCGGACATCGCCCACGTGGCAGGGATGGTGGTGGCCGGCGCCTTTCCCACGCCCCTGCCGTACGCTGACGTGGTGACCTTCACCACCCACAAGACGCTGTCCGGGCCGCGGGGTGCCTGCATTCTGACCACCAATCCCGGTCTGGCACCGAAGATCGACCGGGCGGTGTTCCCCGGCGTTCAGGGCGGACCCCACGTCAACAAATTCGCGGCAATGGCGGTTGCTTTCCGGCTGACGAAGACAGAGCGATTCCGGTCTTTGCAGCGTCAGATCGTGATCAACGCCAAGGCGTTGGCCAGGGCTTTGACCGAGCAGGGGTTGCGGGTTCCCTGCGGCGGCACGGATACCCACCTGCTTCTTCTGGACTGCACGACGGTCGCTGGGCGCGACGGGACGCCACTGATGGGAGGGACTATGGCCACCATCCTGGACATAGTCGGGATTGTCGTCAATAAGAACAGCATCCCCGGTGATCGGCACGGCGACCATCCCAGCGGCATCCGCCTGGGCACTCCCTGGGTGACGCAGCGGGGGCTGCGAGAGCCTGAGATGGAGCAGATCGCCTCGATCATCGCCCGCGCCATGGACGCCATCGAGCCTTTTGCCTATTCCTACGTCAGCGGCCCTGCCTATCGCGGGAAGATGAAGTTCGAGGTGCTGGAGGAGCTGCGGCTGGAGGTAGCCGATCTGGCGGACGAGGCGGGCATCGACTATGAGCCGCCGTGCAGTGGTTATCCCCACCACTGCCTGGTGCCGGAGCTGCGCCAACGAGAGGAGCAGTATGCGCGGATCGAGCTGGAAGGGAACGACGCAGCCTCCTTCGTCGAGAAGATCACCCCCACGGACGTAGATGATCTCGCGCAGGAGGAATGGCGCCGGGTCTCGCTTCTCGATCGGGCGGGCGAGGTCCTCAGCCCGGCGCTGATTCAGCGCCCGGCCTTCGGGTACAGCCGTTACCGCTTGATCGTGCCGGCAGACCGGGCCCGGTGGGTGATTGCCTGGCTGCGCTATCTGTCCGACGGATACGTTCTGTTTGACGGCGAGGACCTGAAGGCGAAGCTTCCCGGGCCGGTGGTGGTCCGAGATCTCGGATCGGCCGACAAGATGGTCAGAGACCAGAACCTCACCCTGGAAGACGAGGCGTTCTCGGCTCCCCTGTCTCACAAACCGTATTTCATCGGTCTCTCCGCCGAGGGGTATCACGAGCCGCGTGGAGAGGCATTGCCAGAGTTCGACCTGTCTCCATTCGAGACGGGTGAGGGGAGCGAGACGTTGAGGCGGTCTGCTCTGCACGACTGGCACGAAGACCAAGGGGCGAAGATGGCGCCTTTCGCCGGCTGGGAAATGCCGCTCTGGTACACGTCGATCGGTGATGAGCATCGCGCCGTTCGGGGCGCTGCGGGATTGTTCGACCTCTCTCATATGGGTATCCTGGACGTCCGCGGCCCTCACGCGGGCTATTTCCTCAACCTGGTGACGACCAATGACGTGACGGCGCTGCGGCCCATAGACTTCGGGCCTGGAGAGGCGGAGCCGGGGGAATCCCAGTACGCGCATCTTCTGGACCCCCAGGGGCACGTGATCGACGACCTGATTACATACCGCCTGAGCCCGTCGCGGTACATGCTGGTCGTAAACGCGGCAAACACGGAGAAGGACTGGGCGTGGCTGCAGGCGGTAAATGCTCGCGAAGTTCAGATTGATAGGGCGAGGCCCTGGGCGCGGAGCAGCTTCCAGGCTGATCTGCGGAACCTACACGATCCGCAGGAGAGCTACGCCTGGCTGGTGAATATGGCACTCCAGGGTCCGCGTTCTCGCGACATTCTGTTCGCGCTCCTCGATGTATCGTCCTCCGCTGGTGCGGCCGCCGAACTGCGCCGGAGGCTGCTCATGCTCAAGCGGACCGAGGTTGTGGAAGCTCAGATCCCCTCTGATCGCGCCCCGGGCGGCGTGTATGATCTATTCATCGCGCACACGGGGTACACGGGAGAGACGATGGGCTACGAGATCTTCGTCCATCCCGAGGTGGTGGAGATGCTGTGGAAGCAGTTGCTCGAGGTCGGCGCCCCCTTCGGCCTTCGGCCTATTGGACTTGGTGCCCGGGACAGCCTGCGCATCGAGGCGGGGCTGCCCCTCTACGGTCACGAGCTGGCGGGGCCGCTGGATTTGCGCCCTCACGACGCGGGCCTGCAGGGCTACGTCAAGCTGCACAAGCCTTTCTTCGTGGGGCGGCGCGCCATCGTTCGCCATGCCGAGCAGCGTCAGATGGAGGTGGTACGCTTCCGAGTCGAGGAGAAGGGCGTCCGGGTACCGAAGCAGGGCGACGCGGTCGCTGAGACCCGCGGACGGGTCATCGGGCAGGTGACGTCGTGCGCTCAGGACACGGAGGGTTTTCTGGTTGGCCTGGCCTGCGTCGACAGGCGTTATACGGACATGGGGACGGAGCTCGGCATCTTCCCCCGGCCGACTCGCGGTGCCTGGGAGAAGCCCTACGAGAAGTTGGAGGTGGGCGACCGCGTCACCATGCACCTGGAAGCGCGGGTGATCAGCCGGTTCATGAGGTAGTCCGGGCGTAGGTCACTACCAGCCGATCGTGCTCGTCGTAGGTGTAAAGGGCGAAGAAGGGTGGATCGTCGGAGTTCATCGCCAAGACGCGGGGAAGCAGGATGGGCAGGTCCTCGACCAGATTGAACCGATCGATCTGACTGCGAGGCACCCATTCGGGGGTGCCTTCAGAGGACCGGCTCACCTCGCGGTCGCCGGCCTCTGCGGTGAAGACGAAGAGCAGCACCCCTTTTTCGGCCCCGGCGAGCGGCACGTTGATCACGCCCCTCAGACATAGATCGCTCACCGTCAGGCCGGTCTCCTCGCGGATTTCCCGGAGAGCGGCGCTCCGGACGTCCTCGTCGGGCTTGACGTGCCCGCCCACGCCGTTGTAACGGTCGGGCCAGATGGGCTTCTCCGGTGCCCCGCGGAGCAGGAGCACGTCGTCGCCGTGCGTGACGAAGCAGAGCGTGCGAGGCGAGACCTCGTAGCGGCCTGCGATGATCTTCTGATCAGCCTGTCCCATGGAAGCAGTTGCTCAGCGTGGGCTGCCTGCGCGTCGGTCTGAATACTCTCGGCTGGACCTCGCATCCAGTGGGCGGCGCCACAGCACCGTCCGCACGCCAGGCTGGCTTCGCTCCAGGAGCGCTCCACCCATCCCAATCAAGCGCCGTCATTCCTTTCGCGGGTGCCCAACCGAGATCAGGTACAGGGGCTCTTCCTGCCCGGGGAGTGCCAACACGCGCTTGAGGGCGGCGTCGTCGAAGGCGCCGACTGTGACGCCTCCCAGTCCGAGGGCCACTGCCTGGAGGAGCAGGTTCTCCGCGGCGTGACCGGCATCCATGGGCACGTAGCGCATTCTGCCGCGCTCGCGATAGCGGCGGGTCGTGCGTTCGAAAACAGCGCTGACAGCGAAGACGGATGGCGCCCTGCCGATGAAGTCCTGTCCCCAGGCGGCCTCCGCGAGGTCGACACGGACGTCCTCACTCAGGTGTTCGGTAAGGGAATGGTCCTGAGGATGGTAGCGCCAGACGCCAGTGTCCCGGCAGACGTAGAACACAAGGGGGTGGCAGCCGCCGGCTGACGGAGCGGCGCGCTGGCTGGGGCGACTGCCGGTGAGCCCCTGGGCTGACCACAGGAGCTGGCCGATCTCCTCCAGAGTCAACCCATCGGGGCGGTAGCGCCTCACCGATCGGCGCCGCGCGATGGCGGCCTCCAGCGACAGGGGACCGTCGGTGCGCGGTTCGGGGAGTGCGCGTCGGGATTCCTTCGTCATACTGTCCTCCCGCCCTCTGAGCAGCGAGTGACGGACGTTCGCGTGCCCCCGGGTCCTGCTCTAACCGGAGGAGTTCAGCCTCTGCGGCCCTGCTGCTGAGGCCTAGTGCGGACTCAGTCGCGTCGGCGCCCGCCGCTCAGCAGGAGCACGTAGTAGAGCATGGTTGAGATCGCCTGGGCCAGCGCGGCGACATACGTCAACGCCGCTGCCGTAAGCACGCGCTTTGCCTGGTCTTTCTCTGCCTGCCCGGTCAGAAGGCCGCTCCGCTCCAGCAGTTGCAGCCCGCGCCGGCTCGCATTGATCTCCACCGGAAGCGTCACCAGAGCGAAGACCGCGGCTGCGCCAAATGCCAGTACCCCCAACCAGGCAATGGGATGCAGGCTCAGCCACCACCCAAGCATGAACAGAATCGGCCCCAGCCACGAGGTGAAGTTGACCACGGGCACCAGGCCCGAGCGAACGCGCATCGGCGCGTAGGCTTGAGCGTCCTGCTGGGCATGCCCGAGCTCGTGGGCGACGATCGCCAGCGACGTCACCGAGGGCCTCGTCGCGACCTCTGGAGACAACCGCAGAGACTTGCTGCGCGGATCGTAGTGATCCGAGAGCCTGCCCGGCGCTTGCTCGACATTGACGCGAAGGCCGATCCCGCGCATCATGTGTCTGGCGGCCTCCAGCCCGCTTATGTTGGCGCTGTTGCGGACCTCCAGGTATTTCTGGTACGAATGCCGCACCCACCATTGCGCGACCAGAGCCAGTATCAGGGCGGGTGCAGCGAAGACCCAGTACATCGGATCCCACATCAAGAACATCTCTTCCTCCCAAATTTGAGCATATCGTCTCTTGTACCGACAACGCGCGCTGCCCAGGCTGACGTCAATCTCTGTCGCTCTCCCGGGACGACAGGACCCCCCGAGCTGGGCCTGGATCTGACGGCTTCGCCAGCCAGCACCGAGTTCCCCCGGGCTCGTGCCCGCAGCGCCATCCCGCGCCGTCCGTCCGCACCCTGCAACCAGGGCACCGAGCCCCTGACGTAAGACTGGGCCCGGCTGAGCCAGAAACGGCGGGTCTGACCCGTATTGTACCACATTCCGGCGAGTTTGTATTGTCACCGTCGCGCTCTAGGAAGGTGCCGGCACGGACGGGTTCGCGGATCAGAGTCCAGAGCGCCGCGTCGGTTGTTCGGCGTTCGACACCAGCTCCGCTTGTCCCGGGCGGCGGTGGAGTGTCGCTCACCGTGAGAGGGCGCACTCCGTCTCCCATTCTTTGCCGCGCCAGGGCCTGTCGGACAGTGCGGCTTCCCATCGTTGACCCAATTGTAGCCACAGGGGTGAGCTTCGCAAGCGCCCTTTCTGCGGCACCAGGGACGATGTCCTCAGCGGAGGCGCCGGGGACTGGAGCTCTCGGACGCGGCGCGACATGTGGCGCACGAGATCCGGAGGCGGGTGCAGTCCTGCGGGACGTGGTCCCGGTACTTGACTTCTCCTCGCCTGGTGCTACAATAGCCGCACTGTGATTTCCTACGTCCGCATTCGGGCTCACCATTGCCATCGTCCGCTCTCGTGCCCCCGACCGGGAGGTCACGTCTGACCTGCCTGAGTGCGATGTAGAATACCAGCCCTCCCGGTCCGTCCGGCGAGGGTTTTTGTTTGTCTGTCGCTGTTACGTGCCGCAGGCTGTGCTTGATAAGGAGTGTTACATGCGTCAACGGGCCGATATCCGCCTTTCGCTCCCCAGCAAGGGACACCTGGGGGAGGGAGCCCTGGATCTGCTGGCAGATTGTGGTCTGGAGGTCAGGAAGACGAATCCCCGACGGTATGCCGCCTGCATTCCGGCTCTGCCTGCCCTTAGCGTCATTTTCCAGCGGCCCGGCGACATCGTCGTCAGCGTGCGCGACGGCAGCGTCGACTTCGGCATCACCGGGATGGATCTGGTCGCTGAACGCGGAGGCGATAACGGCGCGCTTTTGGTCCTCCACGAAGCCCTCGGGTTCGGCGGCTGCCGGCTGTGTGTGGCCGTTCCAGAAAGCTGGGGAGGGGTGCGTACCCTGGCGGATGTGCGGGCGCGCGTCCGGTCCTCAGACAGTCCTCTGCGGGTGGCCACGAAGTTCCCGAACCTCACCGGCGACTTCCTGGAGCGCCACGACGTGCGTCCCTTCACTTTGGTCGACGCCGAGGGAGCGTTGGAGGTCGCGCCCGCCATCGGCTACGCAGACGTCGTCTGCGACCTGGTCTCCACGGGGCAGACACTTCACGACAACCGACTGCGTCCGCTGGAGGACGGCGTCGTCATTCGTTCGGAGGCGGCGCTGATCGCCAACCGCGCGGCTCTCCAATCGCGTGGCGAGGTCCTGGAGCTGGCGCGCCTGTTGCTGGAGTACATCGAGGCCCATCTGCGGGCCGAGGACCATGTGGCCGTGTTTGCCAATATGCGCGGCGAGTCTCCCCGGGCTATCGCCGCGCGCATGTTCGGGGAGGAGACGCTGGGCGGGCTCCAGGGTCCTACGATCTCGCCCGTGGTGGTGCGCGGGGAGGACGCTGGCTGGCACGCGGTTCACATCGTCGTACGCCGTGACCGTCTGTTCAAGGCTGTTGCCGAGCTGCGAGCCATCGGCGGCAGCGGCGTAGTGGTCACACCTGTGACCTATATCTTCGAGGAAGAACCGGACCGCTGCCAGGCGATGTTGGCAGCAGTGGAGGACACCGAATGAATCAGGCACTCGATCTGGGGTGGACAAGGGGAACCATACCGTGGTATTGAGCATCTTCGAGGATCTGGAGGAGGCCCGACGCACGCTCCTTCGCCGCAGGGACATGCTGATTCTGGAGGAAGTGCCGGAGTCCGTTGAGGCAGGCATTCGGCGCGTCTTCGGCGAAACCCTTACTCCAGAGGAGGCGACAAGTCGGATCCTGGCCGACGTGCGGAGCCGCGGAGATGCGGCGCTGCGCGACTGGGCTTTCCGTGTTGACGGGCTGACGTTGGAGGATTTCGAAGTGCCCGGGTCGGTGTGGGAGACCTGCTGTGCGAACCTCCCCGCCGATCTGGCTGCAGCCCTGGAACTGGCAGCGGGGCGGATTCGCAGCTTCCACGGACGGCAGCCCCTGCCCTCGTGGGAGACCACGGAGATGGGCGGAAGGCTGGGGCAGCGAATGACGCCCCTTGGGCGAGTGGGTATCTACGTGCCAGGCGGCACCGCTCCGCTTCCGTCGTCGCTGTTGATGACCGCCATTCCCGCTCGCGTGGCCGGCGTGGACGAGGTGATCGTCTGCACGCCGTCCGATGAGGGCGGCCGGGGTCCTGAGGTTACGTTGGCCGCCGCGCACCTGGCCGGCGTCGACCGTCTCTTCCGCGTGGGCGGCGCCCAGGCAATTGGGGCCATGGCTTTCGGGACGGAGACAATCCCGCGCGTCGATAAGATTGCCGGCGCCGGCGGCCTTTTCACGACGTTGGCCAAGCGACAGGTGTATGGCTACGTCGGCCTGGACGGATTGTACGGCCCCACGGAGACGGTGGTGGTGGCCGACGACTCGGCGAATCCCGTCTGGGTGGCGGCCGATCTTCTGGCGCAGGCGGAGCACGACGTCCTGGCGACGGCCATCCTCCTCACGCCGTCCCGTGACGTTGCGGAGGCGGTGCAGGCCGAGGTGACGCGGCAGGTCGAGTCCTTGGCTCGCAGGGATGTGCTCGAGGCAGCGCTGTCCGGCCAGGGAGGGATTGTGCTCACCCCCGATCTCGCCAGTGCCGTGCGGCTGGCCGACGAGTTCGCGCCGGAACATCTGTGTCTGTCTGTTCGGGAGCCGGAGTTCTGGGCTGAGAGGATTCGGAACGCCGGGGGGCTTTTCCTGGGCGAGCACTCGTTCGAGGTGTTGGGCGACTACGTGGCCGGACCGAGCCACGTTATGCCTACCGGGGGCACCGCGCGCTTCGCCTCCCCGGTGAATGTCCTCGACTTCGTCAGGCTGACCAACGTCATCGCTCTGGATAGTGGGACCGCTTTCCGGCTCTGCGATCCCGCTGCCCGGATCGCCGCTGCCGAGTCCCTCACCGCTCACGCCGCCGCGGCGGGGATGCGCGGGAGTGACCAGAGCTGAGTGGACCCCGGGGAGCCCGTGTAGCGTCACACAGGTTGGCCCTCGACTCCAGGGGATAACGGAGTTGCAGGCAGCTATGAGGCAGGATGCCTCAGGAGGTGGCCTATGCCGACGATCGAACCGTCTCACCCCTATCTCGACAGAATAGAGCCGTATGAGCCACCCGACCTGGACGCAGCGGCTCGGCAAGCTGGCCTGAACAAAGGGGCTCTCATTCGACTGAGCGCCAATGAGAACCCTTTCGGACCCTCTCCGCGGGTGGCGGAGGCCCTGGCAAGCTTCGACGAGTACCAGTTTCACCCCGGCTACGGCCGCCTCCGCGAGGCGGTGGCCCGTTACGCCGGCGTGGCGCCGGATCAGGTGGTCTTGAGCAACGGCGCTGACGAGATGATCGATCTGCTGATCCGCCTGTTCGTCGAACCCGGCGAGGGCGTGGTCACCTGTCCGCCGACCTTCTCGATGTACGATTTCTACACGCGCGTCAACCGGTGCCGCCCGTGGACCGCGCCCCGGCGTGAGGACCTGTCTCTTGACGTGAGCGCTGTGGAGGAGACCGTCAGGCAGAGCCAGGGCGCGGCCAGGCTGCTCTTCGTGGCCTCGCCAGGGAATCCCAGCGGGCAGGCGATTGCCGTGGAGGTGATGGAGCGGCTGCTGGAGCTGCCTGTGATGGTGGCCGTCGATGAGGCGTACATCGAGTTCGGTGGGGAGAGCGTCGCACCCCTGCTGGCCGACCGTAGGAACCTGGTTGTGATTCGCACGTTCAGCAAATGGGCGGGCCTGGCGGGCCTGCGCCTGGGCTACGCGCTGCTCCAGGGGGAGCTGGCCGCCTGTCTCCGCCGGATACGTCCGCCCTACAACGTCAACGCTGCAGCAGTGGTGGCGGCCCTGGCGACGCTGGACGATGTGGAGGCGGTGCAGGTGAACGTGAGCCGCTTGATTGAGGAGCGGGAACGCCTGATAGAGGGCCTGGCGGCGATTCCGTGGCTGGAGCCCCTGCCGAGCCAGACCAATTTCGTCCTGGTCCAGGTCAAGGGACGCGATGCGCTCGCGCTCGTCGATGATCTGGCCCGCGAGGGGATCCTGATCCGGGACTTCTCCAGCGCGGCCATGGCCGGGTACGTGCGCATCAGCGTCGGCACCCCGGAACAGACTGAGGCCCTGCTTGAAGTCCTGCGGGGAATGGAGTGACTATTCATGGATGAAGTGCACATGGCAGACGAACATGCCTCGGGCCTGCCGCGCCGCGCCAGCGTGGAGCGCGAGACCGCTGAGACGAAGGTCTCGCTGCATCTCACTCTTGAAGGGTCCGGATGCCACACCATCGACACGGGTGTCGGGTTTCTGGACCATATGCTGGCTCACGTTGCAGTCCACGGGTTGTTCGACATGGAGGTCCGTGCGGAGGGCGATCTGCACGTGGACGTGCATCACACAGTGGAGGACGTGGCGCTCGTCCTGGGGACCGCTTTCGACCGGGCGCTCGGCGACCGGGGGGGCATTGTCCGCGTCGGATCGGCCTACGTTCCTATGGATGAGGCGCTGGCTCTCGTGGCCGTCGATCTGTCCGGTCGGCCCTACGCCGTGACAGAGATGGAGTGGGCCGGCTCTCTCGTGGGAGGTGTCCCGGTGACGCTGATTCAGCACGCCTTCGAGTCCTTCGCTGTTGCCGCACGTGGGAATGTCCATGCCCGCGTGGTGCACGGGCGGGATGATCATCACAAGGCCGAAGCTCTCTTCAAGGCTTTCGGCCGGGCACTGGATAGCGCGACCCGCCTCGATCCGCGCCGGGGAAGCTCCATTCCGTCGACGAAGGGGACGCTGTGATCGCCCTGGTTGACTACGGGGCCGGAAACGTGCGCTCGGTGCACAAGGCGCTGGAGGCGGTGGGGGCCGACGTGGCGCTGGCTCACGGGCCGGGGCCCATCCGAGACGCCGACAGGGTGGTCCTGCCGGGCGTGGGAGCTTTTGGAGACTGCATGTCCGGCCTGCGGCGCGCCGGCTTCGTGGACGCCATCAGGGAGGCTGTCGAACGGCAGAAGCCCCTTCTGGGGATCTGCGTGGGGATGCAGGTGCTGTGCCAAGAGGGAGAGGAGATGGGACGCCACGTCGGGCTCGGCTTGCTGCCAGGACGCGTCGTTCGCTTCTCCGACCGCATCGTGTCCCGGGGCTTCAAGATCCCTCACACCGGCTGGAACCAGATCGAGCCGCGAAGGGCGAGCCCGCTGCTCCACGGCCTGCCCGACGGGGCCTGGGCGTACTTCAACCACGCCTATTACTGTGAGCCGCAGCCCGAGGACGTGCTCGGCGTCACCGATTACTCCGGGGCCTTCGCCTCCGTGGTCGGCCGGGGGCCCGTCTACGGGGTGCAGTTCCACCCGGAGAAGAGCCAGCAGGTGGGGTTGCACGTCCTGCGCAACTTCGTGGAGCGGGTCGCGGCCTAGTTTTGAGGAGGTCAGTTGTGAGGAAGGTATCATATGGTTAGAGGTACGGCGAGGGCCAGCTCCGCCGAGTGGACAGTGTACCCGGCCATCGACCTGCGTCGAGGGCGCGTCGTCCGCCTCGTTCAGGGCAACCCCGACCGTGAGACCTCGTACGGGGGGGATCCGCTTGTGGTGGCCTGCCGATGGCGGGAGGCGGGGGCCTCGTGGATCCACGTCGTCAATCTGGACGGTGCCTTCGGGGAGCGGGGGGAGGAGAACCTGGCGGCGCTGGAGCGCATCGTGAGCGGCGATCTGAGGGTTCAGTTCGGCGGCGGGTTGCGCGACATGGCCTCTATGGGCCGGGCCTTTGAGGCGGGCGTGGAACGGGTGGTCGTGGGCACCGCGGCGGTGGAGAAGCCCGCCCTGGTCGAAACGGCCCTGGAGACCTTCGGGCCGGAGCGGGTGGCGCTGGCCATAGACACGCGCGGTGGGCGCGTCCGCACCCACGGCTGGCAGCAGGCATCTGAGCTGACACCCCTGGATCTGGCCCGCGCGTGGATGGATCGAGGGATGCGGTGGATCATCTTGACCGACGTTGCCCGCGACGGCATGGGCAGCGGCCTGAACCTGGAGGCGACGGTGGCCCTGGCCCGGGCGACAGAGGCGCGCGTCATCGCCTCGGGTGGCGTGGCGGGCCTTGACGACGTACGGCGCAGCCGCGAGATGGGCCTCAGCGGCGTCATCATCGGCCGCGCGCTGTACGAGGGGGACGTAGACCTGAGGGAGGCGCTGGAGGTGGGGGAGGAACGAAATGCTGGCTAAGAGGATCATCCCGTGTTTGGACGTCAAGGACGGCCGCGTGGTCAAGGGGGTCAACTTCGTCGACCTCCGGGACGCGGGCGACCCGGTGGAGAATGCCCGACTCTACGACGCCGAGGGCGCCGACGAGCTGGTCTTTCTGGATATCTCGGCCACGCCGGAGGGACACGCCACCACGGTGGAACTGGTTCGCCAGGTGGCAGCCGAGGTGTTCATGCCCCTGACCGTCGGCGGGGGGGTGCGGCGGGTGGAGGATGTGCGTTCGCTCCTCCTCGCCGGGGCCGACAAGGTGAGCATCAACACGGCGGCGGTGCGCGATCCCGGCTTGCTCACCGCTGCAGCGGAGCGTTTCGGCAGCCAGTGCATCGTCGTCGCCATCGACGGGCGGCGCGTCGGCGAGGGATCGGGACAGCGCTGGGAGGTGGTCATCAGCGGAGGGCGCGTGCCGACGGATCGCGATGCTGTCTCCTGGGCGGTGGAGGCCGTGGAGGCGGGCGCCGGGGAGGTGTTACTGACCAGCATGGACGCCGATGGCACGCTGGCGGGCTACGATCTGGCCCTGACGCGCGCCGTCGCAGAAGCAGTGCCCGTGCCCGTCATCGCCAGCGGCGGTGCCGGACGTCCCGAGCACTTCTATGAGGTGCTGACGGAGGGACGAGCCGATGCGGCGCTGGCTGCCTCTCTGTTCCACGATCGGATGCTGAGCATTGGCGACGTGAAGGCCTATCTGGTGGAACGGGGGCTTGTGGTGCGAATGAGGGGTGGCGAGGGATGGGCGGCGGAGGGCGAGGGTCGCGCCGGGGTGGCCGATGGGTGATCGGGCCGTGGGCGAGCAGATTCGATTTGACGCACGCGGCCTGGTGCCCGCCGTGATCCAGGACGCGGCGACGGGCGACGTCCTGATGGTGGCCTGGATGAACCGGGAGGCGCTGCGCCTGACACGCGAGACCGGCCAGGCACACTTCTGGAGCCGCAGCCGTGAGGAGCTGTGGCATAAGGGGGCCACGTCAGGCAACTTCATGGACGTGCGCCAGGTCCTGGTGGATTGCGATGCCGACACCCTTCTCGTGGAGGTCGATCCACAGGGCCCGGCCTGTCATACAGGGGAGCGGACGTGCTTCTTCCGCGCCCTGGAGCAGCGCGGCGATGCAGATGCCGCCACACCCTGCGACGGAGTTCTGCAGGAGCTTTTCGCCGTCATCCGAGATCGGCGCGTGAATCGCCCCTCGGGCTCCTACACGACCCGGCTGTTCGACGCCGGCGAGGATGGGATTCTGAAGAAGGTCGGGGAGGAGGCGATGGAGGTCATCCTCGCTGCGAAGGATGAGGGGGATGAGCGCCTGGTCTCGGAGCTAGCGGACCTCACCTACCATCTCCTGGTCCTGCTGGCAGCGAGAGGGCTGGAGCCATCTGACGTGGAGAACGAACTGGCGAGACGCCGGCGCGGTGCGGGCGCATCACCGATCAGAAGCTCAGGAGAGAGACAATGAACCATTCCGAAGCACGAGAAGACGGCATCTTTCAGATCAAAGTCACGCTGAGAGACAGTGACCCACCCATCTGGCGGCGCATTCAGGTGCCCGGCGACCTGACGCTCGAGGAGCTGCACCACGTGCTCCAGGCGGTGATGGGATGGTGGGACTACCATCTGCACCAGTACATCATCGATGGAACGTACTACGGCGTGCCCTACCCGGACTACATGCCGGATATAATCGAGGAGAGCGACGTGACCCTCAGCCAGGTCGCCGGCCGGGGCTCGACCTTCGTCTATGAGTACGACTTCGGCGATTGCTGGGAGCACGTGCTCGAGGTGGAGAAGATTCTCGACCGGGAGCCAGGGCAGCAGTACCCGGTGTGCGTCACGGGCCGGCGCGCCACCCCGCCGGAGGATGCCGGCGGCATCTGGGGTTACGAGGAGTACCTGGAGGCCTTGGCCGATCCCGACCATCCCGAGCACGAGATGTATCTGGAGTGGAGGGGGGAGTTCGACCCCGAGGCCTTCCACCTGGAGGCCGTCAACGCGGCGCTGCGCGAGCTGGGGTAGCACTCCTTTCATACCTGCTTCTGCCCGAGATTGCGCCCACGAAGGCGGCAACTGGCCCAGGGCGGCTGGTGGTTTCGTCGTGCCACCGGTCGATCGCGCTGAAGCCTGATGATCCGCGCGGTTCCGGCGGCCCCGAAGGGTTCGCACGATGGACTGGAGCCGGAGCAGAGGCCGGGGAGCAGAGCGCCGGGCTCCTCACCACCCCTCGCGGGGCGGCAGCTTGAGCCCGGGACGCCGTCTGGCGTGCTGCGGGCGGGGGTCGGGGGGCGCCGGTGGAGGAGCGGTGTGTAGATGAAGGAGAAGGCGGCGCCGTCTGCCCTGCGCATCCTGCTTCCGGTGGGGCTGGGCACCTGCCTGTCCCTGGCCGGCGATGCCTCGCTCTATGCCGTCCTGCCGACGCATACGGCCGCGGCCGGGGTATCGGTGGCCGCCGTGGGCATCCTCCTGTCGGCCAACCGGTTCGTCCGGCTGGTGCTCAACGGACCGGCCGGGGTGGCCTACGCCCGCTACAGCCGCCGGCGTCTCTACGCAGCGGCTCTGTTCATCGGGGCGTTCTCCACGGGCATCTACGCCCTGTCCAGGGGGTTCTGGCCGCTGTTGATGGGTCGGCTCCTGTGGGGCCTGGCCTGGGCCGGAATCTGGATCGGCGGGAACACAATCGTGGCCGAGGCCAGCAGCGAGGACGTGCGCGGCCGCTGGGTGGGGCTCTATCAGGGGTTCTTCTTTCTGGGAGCCGCGGGCGGCGCCTTTCTCGGCGGCCTTCTGACCGATGTGGTGGGCTACCACCGGGCCATGGGTGTGGCCGCGGGACTGACCTTCAGCGGGGCATGCATCGCCTTGCTCACCCTCCCGGAGACTCGGGCGACGGAGCGGCCGGTGCCGCACAGCGCCCTCGGCGTGGGGGACCCCATTCTCCGCCCGGGGCCGGCGATGGCGGCTCCCCTTGCCCTCTACGGGGTCAACCGCCTGGTGGTGGCCGGGGTGCTCAGTTCCACCCTGGGTCTCCTGCTGCAGCAGGAGGTGGGTGCGCAGATCCGGGTTGCGAGGTGGTCGGTAGGCGTTGCCACGCTTACGGGGTCTGGCCTGGGCCTGTCGACGCTGGTGGCCATGGCCTCTGCCACGCTCCTGGGAGCGCTGTCGGATCGCGCGGCCAGTCGCTGGCGCGTCGTGGCCGGGGGCCTGATGCCGGGCGTGGTCGGTTTCGCCCTGCTGAGCCTGGGCGCCCCGTGGAGCATCCTCGTGGGCATCCCCCTCACGGCGTTCGCCAGCGGAAGCAATCAGAGCCTGTCCACCACGCTGATCGACGACCTGAGCAGCGCGGGTGAGCGGAGCAAGCACCTGGGCATGCTGTTCACCGTGGGGGACCTGGCCAGCGCAGTCGGGCCTCCCCTGGCCTATGCCCTTATCCCGCTGCTGGGAATCAAGGCAGGCTACGCGTTGAGCGCGGGGGCCCTGGCGTCGATGCTCGTGGTAGCGCTGTGGCTGGGCAGTCGAAGGTCGGGGGCCGCTCGTTCCTAGCCGGGTGGCACGCGCAGGGAGCTCCCGGCCTTCAAGGAGCGGGGGGCTGGAGCCTGGCCCTGCACGGGCGCCAGCGCTGTTGCTCTCGAGCTGTGCCTTGGGCGGCGACCGGTGTCTGGCCGCGCGCGTCGCAGAGGCAATTGCGTGTAGTCAACAACGCGCGCTGCCCCTGGCCCGTCGCCATCGTGCAGGGCCTTGCCCCGCGCCGATGGCCGGTACCGCACTGGACGGGGGGCGCCGGGCGCCAGGGGCAACGTCGCGATATCTTGGCCGGTGCTTTAGCGGCGCCGAGAGTCGGCGCGAGGGCGTGTCACGAGCGATGATCCGACCGAGGGTCGCAGAGGGGGTCTCCGTACCTCCGACGTGGCGAGGTGGGATTGCGTGTAGTGATTAGCCCGCGCCTCAGCCAACCCGCGGCGCGGAAGGGGCACTTGCCCCGCGAGGAGCTACAGCACGGCCTCTCCACAATGGTGCTGGGCCGCGCTGCCCATGGTGACCACAATCTTGCCCTGCGGTCGACGGCGACTATAATCGTCATCGGGTTCAGCGCGTGCCCGTGGATGATCCGATCGCACTGGCGCCGACAGGGGCGTGTCAACGCGATCCCGGGCGGTTGCACCCATCCTAGCGTAGGATGGAATCAACTCAGGTCTCCCGCCGGGAGGTGACGGGTGAATCACAGAGAGAGGGTCCTGACCAGCCTGCGGCATCATGAGCCAGACCGCGTGCCCATCGACCTGGGCGGCACTGTGGACTCCACGATGTCCGCCGTGGCCTACCGGCGCTTGCGGGAACACCTGGGCCTGGGCCGTGGCAGCGTCCGCGTGGCCGACGTGTACCAGCACACGGCCCTGGTGGACGAGGACGTGCGCCAGGCCCTGGGCGTCGACACGATGCTCGCGGGCGACGAGCCGCGGGAGTGGCGGCAGGGCACGCTGCCCGACGGCTCTCCAGCGCGCTTCCCCGCCCGCTTCCGCCCCAAGCGGCAGGACGATGGGTCTCAGGTGATCCGCGACCAGGCCGGCACCGTCGTGCTCCGTATGCCCCGGGACGGCCACTACTTCGACCCGGTCCACTCTCCCCTGGCCGGCGCGACCGAGGTCGGGGAGATCGACCAGCATCTGGATGCCATCGCCAGCTACGACACGCCGGCGCACCTCGACCAGGGGTACGACGAGCTGGCCGCGCGGGCCCGGAGGCTGCGCGAGAGGACGGACTACCTGCTGGTGGGCTTCTTCGGCGGCCACATCTTTCAGGCCGCCCAGTCCCTGCGCGGGTGGGACACGTTCCTGCTCGACCTGTTGATGCACCGCGCGTTCGCCGAGGCGTTAATGGACCGATTGCTCCAGGCCAACCTGGAGCGGTTCGCGCGGTATGCGGAGACGGTGGCTCCCCACGTGGACGTGATCCAGTTCGAGGACGACCTGGGGATGCAGGACCGCCCGCTGCTCCGCCCCCGGCTGTACCGCGAGGTGGTTAGGCCCTACCACCAGCAGCTCTTCCGCTTTGCGAAGGACAGATGCGGCGCCCATCTGCTGCTCCACACCGACGGCGCCGTCGCCCCCCTGATCCCCGACTTCATCGACATGGGGGTCGACATCCTGAACCCCGTGCAGGTGTCCGCGGCGGGGATGGACCCCCGGACGTTGAAGCGGGAGTTCGGCGAGGACATCGTCTTCTGGGGCGCGGGCTGCGACAGCCAGCGCGTGCTCCCCTTCGGCACCGTGGAGGAGGTGCAGGACGAGGTGAAGCGGCGCATCGACGAGCTGGCCCCGGGAGGCGGGTTCGTCTTCGCCCCCGTCCACAACATCCAGAGCGAGGTGCCGGCGGAGAACGTGGTGGCGATGTTCGAGACAGCACGGCGGGTCGGGCACTACGGCGGGTGAGGAGGCGGGGCGGATCCGGCGGTGCTTGACCTCCGCCGCGGGCTGAATACAATAGGAGGTGGTGACGTCGCCGGCTGCGGGCGGCAGCCCGGCCGGACGGGATGTGTATCCTGCGCCCGCTGCTGCGGCGGGCGATGGGCGACGCAGTGCACCCGGGAAGACAGCTCCGAGCTGAGTAGCGGCAACAGACCTCCCCCGCGCCAACCCCGCGCTGCAGCTCGACGATCCCAACGGCGACCGGACATCCGGAACACGAGCAGGTCGATCCAGGAGCGGACCGATGCACGACGAGAGCGTTGAGCCAGTACCCAAGACCATCCCGGACATCATCCAGGAGCAGGTGGAGCAACTGAAGCGCATCTTCCCCGAGTGCGTCACCGAGGACGGTGACGGCCCGGCGGTCGACTTCGACTTGCTGCGGGCCGCGCTGGGCGAGGCGGACGCCCTGGCCGACGAGGACGCCTACACCTTCACCTGGGCGGGGAAGGAGGAGGCCTTCCGTGCCATCCAGACGCCGAGCGCGGCCAGCCTGGCCCCGGCGCCCGAGGAGTCGGTCAACTGGGACGAGACGCGCCACCTGTTCATCGAGGGGGAGAACCTGGAGGTGCTGAAGCTCCTCTACAAGTCGTACTTCGGCCAGGTGAAGATGATCTACATCGATCCGCCCTACAACACGGGCAACGACTTCATCTACCAGGACGACTACAGCGAGCCGCGACGGGCCTACCTGGAGAAGACGGGGCAGATGGACGCCGAGGGGAACGTGCTGACCAGCAACCCGGAGACGAGCGGGCGGTACCACTCGGACTGGCTGACCATGATGTACCCGCGGCTGTTCCTGGCGCGGCAGCTCCTGCGGGAGGATGGGGTGATCTTCGTGAGCATCGACGACAACGAGGTGCATCATCTGCGGTTGTTGATGAACGAGATCTTTGGGGAGGAACGGCTTATCGGCGTGTTTGTCTGGAAGAGCAGACATAACGTAGACAGCCGTAACACGACGGGTTTCTCGCGGGATCACGAGTATGTATTGGCCTACGGGCGCCGCATTCAGGGCAGAGAAATAGACAAGAGCAAGTACTCCAACCCAGATGATGATCCAAGAGGACCGTGGATGAGCGACAATCTGGTAGGGTTGGCATCCATAGATAGGCGGCCCAACCTTCATTACGATCTTATCAATCCGGAGACGGGCATAAATTATGGATGCCCGGAGAAGGGATGGCGATATAGTCAGGAGACAATGCAGAAGTTGCTTGATGAGGGCAAGATTATCTGGCCCTCAAGCCCAGAGGGTCGCCCGCGGCGCAAGAAGTTTCTATCAGAATTGCAGAGTGAGTTCACTGGATTGTCGTCGTTGCTCCGAGAGGTGCCCACCACGAGCGCGGGCACTCAGGAGATTCGAGAGTTATTCGGGACAAATGTATTTGACTTTCCCAAGCCTTTAGACTTGGTGAAGGTCCTGATTGAGCAGGGCTCTTCCGGTGACGATATTGTGCTTGATTTCTTTGCTGGTTCCTGTCCAGCTGCTCAGGCTGCGTTGGAGCTCAACCGTGAAGACGGCGACGATCGCCGCTTCGTCATGGTGCAGTTGGCTGAACCGACGGCTGAGAATTCACCCGCAAGAGAGGCTGGCTATGCCTCGATCGCCGAGCTTGGCAAGGAACGTATCCGTCGGGTCATCGCCAGGATGCGGGAAGGACGTGAGAACGGTCAGCTATCCTTCGATCTGCGCCCCGATGAAGACCTGGGCTTCAAGGTCTTCAACCTGGCGCCGTCCACGTTCCGCGAGTGGGAGCCGCCGGAGGGAGAGGAGGCCGGGGCGCTGGAGGAGCAGCTAGCGCTGTTCGACCGCGGGGTGGCGGAGGACGCCGACCCGACCGACGTGATCTACGAGGTGATCCTGAAGCTCGGGTACAGCCTCAACGCGCAGATCGAGCCGCTGGACGTGGAGAACAACCGGGTGTATCGGGTGATGGATGAGGTCGACGAGATTGACGAGGCTGCCGCGTCGTTCTTCGTGTGCCTGGACGACGAGCTGGCGGACGAGACGATCGACGCGCTGCCGCTAGATAAGGTGACGACGTTCGTCTGCCTCGACACGGCGCTCGATGATTCCCTGAAGGTCAATTTGGCGATGGGGTGCTTGTTGAAGGTGATATAGGGAGCAGAAATCCTATTTTGTGTTCTAATAGTTCCAGATTTTGGAATCTGCGTACATCAAATAGGGAAAGCGATGTCGGATCAACCCCTATCACGAACACTGAGTGAGCGAGAATCCCACCTGTTGAGCAGCCTCTCAGCGGCTGGAGACACCGTGTTCACCATCGGTGACGCCCGCGACGTGCTGGAGGACAGCGAGATCGACGTGCGCAAGCTGCTCCATCGGTTAAACCGGAAGCGATGGATCAAACGGCTGGAACGCGGCACGTACATGATCGTCCCGCTGGCGGCTGGGCCGAAGGTGGAGTGGGCGGAGCACGAGTATCTGATCGCCGCCTCACTGGTGCAACCCTACTACCTGGCCTACGCCACCGCCCTGCACTACTACGGCTACACCGAGCGTCGGCCCGATCCGATCCTCGTCGCCACCACCCGTCGGAAGCGCCCGGTCACCGTGGACGGTCTCACCTGCCGCTTCGTCACCCTCACACCCCGCAAGTTCTTCGGCTATGAAACCATCTCGCTGCTGGGGGAGGATGTCCAGATGGCAGAACGGGAGAAGGCTATCGCCGACGGGTTCGATCATCCCAGGCTGGCCGGCGGCGTGCTGGAGCCGGCCAAGGGGTTATGGTTCGGAAGCCAGGAGCTGGACTGGAAGCGGCTGGTGACCTACACCCTGCGCCTCCAAAACCGGGTCGCTGCTCGTCGGCTGGGGTTCTGGATGGAGCTGTTGGACCTCGGGGATGAGGGGTTGTTGTCGCAGCTGGAGAACGGTGGAGGACATAGCTATGCCCGGCTGGAGCCGTCGGGGCCACGCGAGGGGCCACGCAACGCGCGCTGGCGTATGATCGTGAACGTGCCGGAGCGGCAGTTGCTGGAGTGGCAGGAGCACTGATGATCACGGATCGGGAGCTGCGGCGCATCGCTGGTAGGTTCGACCTCGGCGTTGGACAGGCTGAACACGAGTATGCGATGCTCTGCGTCCTGGATGCCCTGGGACAGACGGCGATGGTGTCCGACACTTTCTGCTTGAAGGGCGGGACGGCGCTACGCCTGATTTACTTCGATGACTGGCGGCACTCGGTTGATCTGGACTTCTCGGTGCTTCCAGCCTTCCCGTCGGACAGTCTCCGTATGCACGTGGAGCGCTGGTTTGCTCAAGTCGGCGTCGTCCACGGGCTGGCGGTACGCCTGGTGGACTTCCATCGGGCGAACGGTGCGGCACGGATGCGCGCTCAGTTTGTGGGACCGTTGGATCACCCGTCGCGGTTCCTTTTCGACGTCACTTTGGATGAACCCGTTCTGCTGCCCCCGCAGCGACGGGAGGTGGTGCTTCCATTCTTTCCCGCTCTGCGTCCGCTGGTCCTGACGTATGCGCTGGAGGAGATTCTGGCGGAAAAGATGCGGAGCATCCTCCAGCGCGGAAAGGCGCGGGATTACTACGATGTCTGGCGGTTGTTGAAGGAGAAAAAGACCGCTCCTGATCTCTCGCTCACACGCTCGCTCCTGGAACAAAAGTGCCGACACAAGGGCCTGGAGGTCGCCGACGCTCAAGCGTTCCTGACGCCGCAGCATCTGGAGGAGGCAGAGGTATACTGGGAGCGTGACCTGGTGCGTCAGGTTGCTCCGCAGTCGCTGCCGGACTGGGCTGCAGTGGTCGCGGAGCTGACAGATTCGTTAGAGCAGTTCTTTCGGGCATGACGGAGCGCTCGGCGCCAATTTGTGCGGACACGGCGCTGGATGACTCGCAGAAGGTGAATCTGGCGATGAGGTGTTTGTTGAAGATCATCTGATGTCCGGCTCTCGCGTCGATGCCGACTAGGCCATCAGACGGCCCTGTTCCAGTGGGTGGCTTGTATGTGGGAAACGAGAGGCCATTTGGGAGTACCAGAGTAGCGAAATGTCATACCTGGATACGCTTCACATGCTCTTGAAGCACCGTGCCGGACAGCTGGAGGCACAGCTAAATGGATACGTGCCCCGAGTGCTCATACGGGAAGTCCCCGAGGACGATCTCTGTCCGAGGGATGCTGGCTATATTCGAAGTTTTTCTCAGTTCTGGCCTGCTGCGGAACAGCGGAGCCTTCCTGACGAGAAGGTAGCAGAGTTGCCCCGAGCTGTGGTCATAGGGGACACGGGATCTGGGAAGTCATTCATTCTTCAGAGAGCCTTTCTCCGCTCTATTCGCCGCTTCATCAGCGATCCTTCAGGGGTTCCTGCACCTTTCTTTCTGGATCTGGGAGAGGATCTGATCGCTGATCACGATATTGAGGCTGCGCTTGACCACTGGAATGAGTCGGCATTCAGCATTGCGACGGAAGAGCATGGGCCTGGATGCATTCTGTTCTTTGATTCACTGGATGAGAAGCTCTTGAAAGTCGTAGACAAGACCGCCTTCGTTAACCTGATTGATCGATTTGTGGTAGAGCACTCGTCCGCGCTCACCGGTGTAGTTCTTGCATGTCGCCGGGCACTCTGGGATTGGAGGTGGTTCAGAGGAGTGGATCCTTCCTTCGAGGTGTTCCAGGCCGATAATCTGGACTTCACGGACTACCATCACATAATACCTGACTACAATGAGCGTCGAGAGTTCTTTGACGATGTTGAGTCCATCGGCATAGCCGAACTCCTGAGACTCGCCATCGTTGGTTTTGACTTGGCTCGTACCTACAGCAGTGGCGAGGTTCTGCCTTCCAGTCGGCGGGACTGGTTTGATGGGCGGGTCAACGAGCTGCTCAGGGGCCGTAGAAGGGACAGACAACACGATGACGCTCCATCTATAGGAGATCTCCGCTCATTGGCCGAACGACTTGCGTGTCTCGCTACGTGGGGGACCATATCCTCGTGGACCGTGGCAGATGCGGTCGACCAGCTCGCTA
>CAYVCX010000053.1:0-21844 GCA_964450435.1 uncultured Anaerolineales bacterium | reverse complement strand
TCTTCGTCTGCGAGAACAACGGCTTCGCCGAGTCGACCCCGGTCGAGTA
Organism: uncultured Anaerolineales bacterium; assembly: GCA_964450435.1. GTDB lineage: Bacteria > Chloroflexota > Anaerolineae > B4-G1 > B4-G1 > SKLM01. The sequence goes on along the minus strand of CAYVCX010000053.1, from coordinate 21,795 downwards.
CCACGCCTCGGTCAAGGACATCGCGGACCGGGCCACAGCCTACAACATGCCTGGCCTGTCGGTGGACGGGACCGACATCTTCGCCGTCGCCGAGGCGGTCGGCGAGGCGGTCCAGCGCGCGCGCCAAGGGGAGGGGCCCAGCTTGGTGGAGTGCAAGGCCTTCCGCTACTATGGCCACTTCGAGGGTGACGCCATGGCTTACTACACTGACGAGATGCGCGAGGAGTTCCGCGAGCGAGATCCCATCGACAAGTTTCGCCAGAACGTGCTCGAACGTGAGCTGGTGTCCGAGGACGAACTGGACGAGATAGACGAGAAGGTCATAAACGCCATCGACGAGGCCGTCGAGTTCGCCGAGGAGAGCCCCATGCCCGATCCTGACGAACTCACGACCGACGTCTATGTGAGCTACGGCTAAGAGGAGGCTGGTGATGACAGATCGTAAGTTGACGTTTCGGGAAGCCATAAACGAGGCGTTGCGACTGGAGATGCGCCGCGATCCCACTGTGGTTCTTATGGGCGAGGACATAGCCGGTGGCGCTGAGTTGGCGCATGTGGAAGGGAAGGGAGAGGAGGCCTGGGGAGGCGTCATGGGCGTCACGGCCGGTCTGGCCAAGGAGTTCGGTCGGGACCGGGTGCTCGATACGCCGATCAGCGAGTCGGCCTTCATCGGCGCTGCGATGGGCGCTGCAGCCAGCGGACTGCGGCCGGTGCCGGAGATGATGTTCATCGACTTCTTCGGCGTCTGCATGGACCAGATCTTCAACCAGGGCGCCAAGCTCCGCTATATGTTCGGCGGCAAGGCGGAGGTGCCCGTCGTGATCCGCAGCATGATCGGCGCCGGGTTCGGGGCAGCTGCCCAGCACTCGTGCTCCCACTACTCGGTCTTTACCCATATGCCGGGCCTCAAGGTTGTCGTGCCCTCGACGCCGGCCGACGCCAAGGGGCTGCTGGCTGCCGCCATCCGCGACGACGACCCTGTGCTCTTCTTCGAGCACAAGCTCCTCTATGACGTGGAGGGCGAGGTGGCGGAAGGTGAGTACGTGATCCCGCTTGGCGAGGCCGACGTCAAGCGCGAGGGGAGCGACGCCACCGTCGTCGCCATCGCGCGCATGGTCCACCAGGCGTTGCAGGCGGCCGAGCAACTGGCGGGAGAGGGCATCGAGGTGGAGGTCATCGATCCGCGGACTTTGTCGCCCCTGGATGAGGACACCATCGTCAACTCGGTGAAGAAGACCCACCGGTTAGTGGTCGTGGATGAGGACAACCCACGCTGCAGCATGGCGACGGATCTGACGGCGCTGGTGATGACCAAGGCTTTCGGCTTCGTCGATGCGCCTCCGCAGATGGTCACAGGGCCCCATACGCCGGTGCCCTTCAGTCCGGCGTTGGAGAACGAATACCTCCCCGGTGTGGAGGACATTGTCGCGGCGGTGAAGACGGTCGCCGCATAGGGGTTGAGCAACAGCAGAGGGAGTCGTCCTCCGATCCGGAGGACGACTCCCTCTGTCAACGTATACAGGAAAGGATCTATGTCAAGGGTGGGAATTGTGGCCAACCCGGCCTCAGGCAAGGACATCCGCCGGTTGGTGGCCCGGAGTTCGGTCTTTGATAACAACGAGAAGGTGAACATTCTCTACCGCGTCCTGCTTGCGCTGGATGCGATGGGGATCGAGCAGGTCGTCTTTATGCCCGACTACTACGGCCTGGGGGAGCATGCACTCAAGAACCTTGAGGTTTCCCTGGATGTCATCTTCCTGGACATGAGGGTTCGTGCTGATGAACGCGACTCAGTGAAGGCCGGGCAGCGATTTCGAGAGATGGATGTCCCTTGCATCATCACCCTGGGCGGCGACGGCACGAACCGCGCTGTGGCGAAGGGAAGTGGGGGCGTGCCCCTGGTTGCCGTCTCCACGGGCACGAATAACGTCGTTCCCACGATGGTGGAGGGAACGGTGGCCGGGCTGGCTGCCGGCCTCGTCGCGAACGGGGATGTCGATGTGGAGAAGGTGAGCTGCGTCGCGAAGCGCCTGGAGGTGTATCGGGACGGCGAATTGGCCGACATCGCCCTGGTTGACGTGGTAGTGACGAAAAACCTGTTCATTGCCAGCCGGGCGCTGTGGGACCCTTCTCAGATTCACCAGATCGTTCTCGCGCGGACGGAGCCGGACAGCATCGGCATGTCGGCCGTCGGCAGCCAGCTTCGTCTGATTGGGCCCCGTGACGAACTGGGGATGCACCTCCGGCTGGGAGCCGAGGGAACCTGGGTCATGGCCCCCGTGGCGCCGGGTCTGATCACGCCGATCTGCGTCAGCAAGTATGAGACGTTGCACGTGGGCGACGAGGTCTCGCTGGATGCGATCCATGCGACGGTAGCGTTGGACGGTGAGCGCACCTTGAAAGCGTTCCCGGATCAGCCCATGCACGTGCGGCTGACTCACAAGGGCCCGCGGGTCGTGGACATCGATGCCTGTATGAAGGAAGGCATTGAGAGCGGCGCCTTCCGACGCCGCTGCGTCGACATGAGATCCTGATGCCCACAGCTTGGTGATGCACCCTATGCTTCCAACGACACGGTGACCCGCGTGTTGCTGCTAGAGGTGCCGCGTCCCTGAGTGTCGGGGAGCGGCGAACGACGATGAGACGAGCAGGGTGCAGGGCGCGCCTCCGGACGCGCCGGATCCCAGCACGACCATTGACTGGAAAGGAGCACGTGATATGGCCTTGAAAGCTGCATTCATCTTCTTAGCACCGGATGCCGACCCGAAGCGGCACCGTAACACCGTGATCACGCCGGAGGTCGAGTTGACCGCCGTGGCCGTCAGCGACTATGATGAAGCCGCCGCTGTCTGCCAGGAGTTGGTGGAGGACGGGATCGCGGCTTTTGAACTGTGCGGCGGGTTCGGACACGTCGGCGTCGCAGAGGTTGCCAAGACCGTTGGCGACCGGGCCGCGGTGGGCGTCGTCCGCTTCGACAATCACCCTGGTCTCGACTTCAAGAGCGGCGACAAGCTGTTTTGCTAGCTCAACAGAAAGGGACCACGGGCTTCGCCGTCCGACGCAGATTGGGTCGGCGCCCGACATGGATCGATCTGCTGCCCGACCCAGGTCGGACTGGGCGGTCTCGCCCGCTATTCAACGGGTCGAGTTTGCTGTTCGACAGACCGGCCCCGGACAGGGCCGGACTCGCTGTCCGACAATCCCACCGTTCGACATTGAGGAGACAAACATGGCAGAGAAGCTGATTATGCCCAAGCTCGGCATGGCTATGAAAGACGGGAAAGTGGTCAAATGGCTCAAAGACGACGGCGAGGAGGTGGAGAGGGGAGAGCCGGTGGTGGTGGTGATGAGCAAGAAAATCACCTACAAGGTGGAAGCACCGGCCGGGGGTATCGTGCGCCACGTCGTCGAGCCCAAAGAGACTCGTCCCATTGGAGCGGTGATCGGGTTCATCCTTGAGCCTGGGGAGGAGATGCCTGAGGTGGAAGAGGTCTCGCCGGTCCCGGCGGAGGAGGCCCCCGCGCCCGAGGTGGAGAAAGCCGAGAAACCCACCCCTGAAGAGGAGAAGGAGCGCCGCTTCGTTCCCGCCTCTCCTGCGGCGCGGCGTCGAGCGGAGAAGCTCAGCGTCGATCTCACCCAAGTGGAGGGCACAGGGCCGGACGGGCTGGTCACTGAAGGTGACGTGGAGCGCTTCCACGAGGAAAAGGCCGCCATTCGGGCCAGCCCTCTCGCCCGGCGCATCGCGGAAGAGGAGGGGCTTGGCCTGAAAGAGATCGAAGGGACGGGGGCGGAAGGGCGCATCGTAGAGAGCGACGTGCTCGGAGCACTTGAAGGACCAGAAGCCCTTCCGAAAACGATTCCCTTCACCGGGATGCGAGAGTCGATCGCCGAGCAGATGACGCAGAGCCTCCGGTCGATGGCTCAGCTTACGATCACGGGGACGGTCGACGTCACTGAGTTGAAGCGGACCCGGGAGGCACTGATAGAGCGCTGGGATCGGAAGATATCCTATACGGACCTATTGATCAAGGCGGTAGCTGCTGGATTGAAGGAGCATCCCATGCTGGGCGCTCAACTCGATGAGGACGCGGGCGAGATCGCGCTCCCGGAGGCGATCAACATCGGGGTCGCCGTGGCGCTCGAGGAGGGGTTGATGGTCCCTGTGATTCACAACGCGGACCAGATGACCCTGCCGGAGATCAGCGACAAGATCCAGGATCTCGCCCAACATGCGCGGGCGAGCGAGCTCAGCGTGGATGAGGTCAGCGGTGGGGTATTCACCGTCACCAATCTGGGGATGTACGGGGTGGATGCCTTCACCCCGATCATCAGGCCGCCGGAGGTGGCCATCCTCGGCGTGGGGCGTATCGCCGAGGAGCTCACTCTGATCGATGGGCAGGTCGCTGCCCGCTCGAAGATGGTGCTTAGCTTGACCATCGACCATCGCGTCGTGGACGGAGCGCCCGGGGCTGCCTTCCTGGAGACAATACGTCAGCTGCTTGAGCATCCAGCGCTGATCTTCGCGGGAGGACCTAGTCCGGGCGAAGCTAAGGAGATATGATCCATGGCTGGGAGACAAGATGTAGTGGTGATTGGTGGCGGCTCAGGCGGCTTTGCGGCCGCGGTTCGGGCTGCGCAGTTGGGGGGCCAAGTAACGGTGGTTGAGGAGCAGCATCTGGGCGGCAAGTGCATGAACAAGAACTGCATCCCGCTCACTTTCCTCGTCACTGCCGCCCGACGGATGAAGGCTCTGCGCGAGGCGAGCCGTTTTGGCATCCAGGTGGGGGAGCCGGAGATCGACATAGATGCGCTTCACGATGAGAAAGACCTGCTCGTTGAGAGCCTGCGCATGGGCACGCGCGAGCAGCTCACGGATTACGGGGTTGAATTGGTCGAGGGGAGGGGAAAGCTCATCGCCCCCGACACGGTGGCGGTTGAGGGTGAGGAGATCAAAGCGCGGAACGTCATTCTGGCAACGGGGTCCGTCTCAGCTCAACTGTACATTGAAGGGGCGGACCTGCCCGGGGTCATCGACACCGAGGAGGCCGTCGGGCTGCGTGAGATCCCTCCTCGCATCGCCGTCATCGGTCACCAGGCCTGGGATCTCGAGTTCGCCCAGTACTTCCATTGGATGGGCGCCCAGGTCACGGTCGTTGCCGACGGCCGGCAGCTGATCCCGGAGGCCGACAGAGAGATCTCGCAGCGGTTCGCCAAGCTGCTCCACGACGCGGGAATGGGCGTCAAACGGGGAGCCGAGGTGGAGGCGATTCGCCAGAGCGACGACGGCGCCCTGACGGTGGTGCTGGCCGAGGGCGAGGGCAAGATGCGGGTGGACAAGGTGCTGGCCGCACGCCGCGTCCCTAACTCAAGCGGCCTGGGGTTGCGCGACATCGAAGTGGGGATGGACGAAGGTGCTGTGCCGGTGGACGAGCGAATGCAGACCAAGGTGCCGAACCTCTACGCCATCGGGGACGTTACTGCGGGCCCTATGTGGTCGCACAAGGCGAACGCCGAGGGCATCGTCGCCGCTGAGAACGCGATGGGCGTGAGCAGCGAAATCGATCGCGGGAGTATGCCTCGCTGCTTCCACACCTGGCCGGAGGTGGCCTGGGTGGGCCTGACGGAGGAGGATGCCGAGGGTCGGGGTATTCCTTTCGAAGTGGGAAAGGTCCCTATTGCCATAAACCCGTATGGGATGATCCTGGACGAGACCGCAGGGGCCATCAAGGTCGTCGCCGGCAAGAGGTACGGCAGAATCCTCGGGGTCCACATGATGGCCCCTGGCGCGATGGATCTGGTCAACGTGGTCAGTGTGGCGATGTTGTCCGAAGCCACGGTCACTCAGCTTATGGATTTCATCCCTGCCCATCCGTCGATTGGGGAGGCGATCGTGGACGCGGCGATGGACGTGAAGAAGCGCTCCCTCCACCTGCCCAAGTGGTAGGTTGAGGAGGGTAGCAAGTGGACCGCGGGGCGAGACCGATCTCTGTCTTTCAGCTGGGAACGATGGCCTACGAAAAGGCCTGCCGGCTCCAGGAGCGAATCGCCGCGGCGCGCGCGCGAGAGGCCATAGGGGATACCCTCCTTGTGCTGGAGCATCCGCCGGTGATCACCATCGGGCGGGGCGGAGGGTACGAGGACGTTCTCGCCTCCGCGTCCGTGCTGCGCCGGGCCGGCGTCCGCGTGCTCTCCACCGACCGCGGGGGGCGTGCCACGTATCACGGCCCCGGACAGCTGGTGGCCTATCCTATCCTGAAGCTGGACGGGGGCGACCTCCACGCCTACGTTAGCTGCCTGGAAGAGATCTCCATCCGTCTGCTCAAAAGCTACGGGCTGATGGGTACCCGTCTCGATGGCCATCCCGGGGTGTGGATCAACGGCAACAAGATCGCTGCCCTTGGTATCGCCGCGGAGAGCGGCGTGACGCGTCACGGCCTGGCCCTCAACGTCGCGCCCAACATGGCCCACTTCGACCTGCTAATCCCCTGCGGCGTCACCGATCACGGTGTGACGTCGATGGAGCAGGAACTGGGCACTGTGCCGCGCGCAGATGAGGTAGTCGATCGCTTCGTGCGGGTCTTCGCCGCGGTGTTTGGACGCCCGATCCGCGGCGGTGACCCTGCCGCGCTCGCTACCCTCTCCGCAGACGGCCTCGAGCGTCCCCCCTGGCTGTGGGCACGTGTGTCTGTCGATGCAAGGGCCGCCCTGAGCGATATGGAGCACTTTCTCGATGAACTCTCTCTCCATACCGTGTGCCAGGAGGCCCGCTGTCCCAATCTGGGCGAGTGTTTTGAGCGCGGGACAGCCACCTTCATGATCCTCGGCACGGTCTGCACCCGCGGATGCAGGTTCTGCGCTGTGAAGCAGGGCAACCCGGCGCCTCCCGATCCTCGCGAGTCGGAGCAGGTGGCCGAGGCCGCTGCCCGGCTCGGCCTGCATCACGTGGTCGTCACGTCCGTGACGCGAGATGACCTGCCGGACGGCGGAGCGGCCCAGTTTGCGGCGACCATAGAGGCCGTGCGCCGCCGGTTGCCCGACGCCACCGTCGAGGTACTCATCCCGGACTTCAGTGGCTCGTGTGCTGCGCTTGAGAAAGTTCTGGCTGCCAAACCGGATGTGCTAAATCACAACCTGGAAACGGTCCCACGGCTCTACTCACACGTACGCCCCGGGGCTTACTACGAACGCTCACTGGGGCTATTGGCGCATGCCAAGGGGAGCGGTAAGCGGATAGCCACGAAGTCCGGCCTGATGCTGGGGCTAGGAGAGCGCGCGACCGAGGTGCTCCAGGTGCTCCGTGATCTGAGACGCGCGCGGTGCGACGTGCTGACCCTCGGCCAGTACCTCCAGCCCACCGAGCGACAGCTTCCAGTAGCCCGCTACGTCTCGCCCGACGAGTTCAGGTGCTATCGGGAGCAGGCACAGAAGATCGGTTTCCGGGGCGTCGCCGCCGGCCCCCTCGTACGTAGCTCCTATCACGCCGAGGACCTCTGCAAGAGCACTACCTGAGCTGCGATGCTGTCGCGACCACTGGCAGCAAAACCTGGTGATTACGATGAGTGACAAGGGACTTGAAAGCTCCGTTCTCCCGGCGTATGCTTGGCCTAAGAAGGACAAGCAGCAGGGAAAATGGCGCACGGATAGGATATTGGAGCGTGAGGCAGCCGCCGAGCTGCCGGTGCGGGCGCTCATCGAAGAACCGAGCGCTTTCCCGGAACCCCTCGTCGCCAGGGTACCGGAGAAGCGGTTGGGACAAATGGGCGATCTATCCGCGCAGGGGGTTACTGGAGCGGAATTACTGGTGGTGAGCGACTCGGCCCAGTTGCCGGTGCGCCAGGACGAGACCGTCTGGCCGTGGCGAAGCGACCCTGTCGATTCATGTGGAGATGTAATGGGCAACAGATCGGTGCAATCTTCAGGAGGCTGTGTTTGGCACGTTCCGGGCTTTTCTACAAGACCTTTATGACGCTGTGGCCGCTGAGCAAGCTGGCCTACCGACTGGGCAACAGGCCCCTGATGAGACCTCTATCGCGACCCCTCGTCAAAGCCTTGAACAGCGAGGCCATCATCGTTCCCGTGAACGAGACGATAGCCGATCCAGAGAGTGTAGTGCTGCCCTATCCTCTGCTGACTCCCCTGATCGAGCGAGCCAGTGTGCGCTTCTTGATGGACGAATGTATGTGTCGGCGGGGGGAGAATTGTCAGACCTACCCACGAGACCTGGGCTGCCTCTTTCTGGGCGACGGAGCGGCCCAGATCAACCCGTCGATGGGGCGATATGTCGCTTCAGACGAGGCGGGCCGTCACGTGCAACGGGCCATGGGTATGGGACTGGTGCCGCTTATAGTCCACACCACGTTCGATGCCTTGATGCTTGGGATTCCTTACCGGCGGATGTTGGGCGTGTGCTTCTGCTGTGATTGCTGCTGCACCGTGCAGCAGGGACTGCGCCTGGGCCCACCGGCGTTCCGGAATATCGTACGGCGCCTGCCCGGGCTCACGGTCGAAGTCGGCGAAGACTGTGGTGGCTGCAGGGCCTGCGCAGAGGTGTGCTACGTGGAGGCTATCTCGGCATCGAACGGGAGAGCCTCGATCGACAGCGAGAAGTGCAAGGGGTGTGGTCGCTGCGTGGATGCATGCCCGAGCGGGGCGATCAGTCTGCGCATGGACAACGGCGTGGATCCTGTGGCCCTGCTTCTCGGGCGAATCTCGCGCCGCACCGACATTGGCTTGACGGGCGTGCAACTGACCGCGGATTCCAGTTAAATCACGATGTCCTTTGAGTTCATTATCTTGGATCTGGACGACACACTATATCCTCGCGGCAGCGGCGTCATGGAGGAGATCCGTCGGCGGATCCAGCAGTGGATATGTGATCAACTCGATGCAAGCTGGGAGGAGGCGACAGACCTACGGGATGAGTACCTGCGCCAGTATGGGACGACGATGCGCGGGCTGATGACCGAACACGATGTGGACGTCAGCCGATATCTCGGTTTCGTGCACGATATCCAGATTGCAGACTATCTGGAGCCTGACCCGGCGTTGGTGGAGATGTTGGCTGGAATTCCCCTGCGAAAAGTAGTCTACACCAACGCCACCTCTGAGCATGCGCGAAGCGTGCTACGCGCCCTGGGTGCCGCCGACCAGTTCGAGCGAATCATCGGCATCGAGGAGGTGGGTTTGCGCAACAAGCGCAGCCGTGAGGCGTACGAGCGCATGCTGGCGCTGCTGGACGCTGATGCAGAGGCCTGCGTTATGGTCGAGGATTCTCCGCGCAACCTGGTGCCGGCCAAGGGGCTGGGTATGACCACGATTCTGATTGACGCCGGGGAAGGCGGAGGGTTTGACGACATCCCGGAGAGCTCCGTCGATTTCACGGTGGAGGACGTGCTGCAGGTGGGGAAGGTCGTCGACGCGATCTTGGCGGGTTGCTGACGTCTTTGATCGGCCCAGGCCTGTGTTGATCTGTCCGCAGCCAAGGGCCGGCCATCTTCCTCGCCCCGGCCTCGATTGAGCTTGTGCAAGGCCCCGGCCTTCCTCCTCTGATTTCCACCACGTCGGGATGCGCGAATGCGGCTCGCGGGGACAACGTGATTTGGCTTCCGAGCAAGCGCGGCGAACGTTCGCCGATGAGGCGTCATCTCCCTCACGTTTGCGATTCAGGTCTCCCGAAAAGCTGTGGGACCCCTGAGCCCGGCACTGTGGTGGCTGCGGGGCGGAGGCCGGGGGCAAACATCGCAGGGGGCTCGGACGGTGCATTTGGGGGTGTGGACCGGCAGATGCAGGACATGTGGGCGTAGTGTGTGACTCTTCGGCGTGCTGAGTGTCTCCAAAAGAGCAAACTCTTGACGCTGGGCCTCCAGTGTGTTATAATAAACATACCTTATGGAAAACTCCCCACAGTTCGTTGTGGGCTATGACGTGTCGTACTTTTTACAACCTGCTATGCTTACTTTTGATGTATCTCGTCTTCTCAAGGCCTCGCTTGGTAAGTCGCTCACCCTGGACATTGATACGGGGCCTCGGGTGCTGGAGGATTTGGAGGTAGACTTCCTCCGTGGCACCGTCCAAGTCGTTCGAGTCGAGGATGGTTTGTTCGTTGAAGGGAAGGTGGAATCACGACTGAACCTCGAATGCGTCCGCTGTCTGACCCCCTTTGCTTTCCCCGTCACACTGCAACTCGCTGAGATGTTTCGAATGCACGGCTCCGAGGCGCGGCCTGGCGTTATCTACGCCGTGGGCGAAGACGGTGAGCTCGACTTAGCCCCTCTGATTCGCGAGCTCGCTTGGCTTGCGATCCCGATGAAACATCTCTGTGATCCCGAGTGCAAGGGTTTGTGCCCGCACTGTGGCGCGGATCTCAACCGCGAATCGTGTGAGTGCGACGAGATCCGCGTCGACCCGCGTTTGGCGCCGTTGAAAGAGCTCCTGTGATCAAAGGATAGTCTATGGACATCATTGATGAGCTGGTAGAAAAGGGCGAGGATCAGGGATACCTAACCCTGTCCGACATTCTAGAGGCACTGCCAGAGGCCGAGGAGGAGCTGGGACACCTTGATGACATCTTCATTTTGATGCAGGAAGCTGGAATCGAGGTCTACGAGGACGAGGACGAGGCAAGGGAGCAGGCGAAATCCGGCTCGGAGGAGGATTCGTCGAACGGGAATGACGCACCCGACTTGAGCAGGATTTCTACCAGCGACACGGTCGGGCTATACTTCAAGGAGATGTCTCAGGTTCCGCTCCTCGCCACTGAGGAGGAAGTCCGATTGGCCAAGGCCATCGAGGCAGGGCGGCACGCTCGGGAGATGCTGAACAGCAACGGGACTGGCAAGGACGAGCGTGAGCGTCTGGAGAGGCAGATTGAGGCAGGAATCGCGGCTCGCGAGCATCTGATCAAGGCGAACACGCGGCTGGTGGTCAGTATTGCCAAGAAGTACATGGGACGCGGCGTGCCGTTCCTGGATTTGATCCAAGAGGGGAATCTGGGGTTGATGAAGGCGGTGAAGAAGTTCGACTACACGCGCGGGTACCGCTTCAGCACGTACGCCACCTGGTGGATCCGTCAGACGATCACGCGCTCTATCGCCGACCAGGGCCGCACCATCCGCGTTCCCGTCCATATGTCGGATCGAATTCGGCGGCTCTACAAGGCCTCCCGCAAACTAGAGCAGGAGCTTGGGAGGCAGCCGACACCGGAGGAGATCGCAGAGGAGATGGACCTTGAGCCAGACAAGGTGCGATGGATGCTGCGTGTCTCCTGGCGTCCTATGAGCCTGGAACGGCCGATCGGGGACGACGGCGAGAGCGACGAGTTGGGTAGTTTTATCGAGGACCGGTCGACCCCAATGCCGACCGAAAACGCCTCTCAGCGACTCCTGGCAGAGAAGATTCAGGAGATGCTGACCACGTTGAGCCCTCGGGAGGCTCGAATCCTGCGGCTTCGTTTTGGCCTGGTCGACGGATGCAGCCATACGTTGGAGGAGGTTGGTCAGAGGTTTGGGCTGACTCGCGAGCGCATCCGCCAGATCGAGGGTAAGGCCCTGCGTCGTCTGCGTCATCCTCGCCGGAGTCGGGAGCTGCAGGACTATCTGTGAGATGAGGAACACGATGGGTCACGGAGGCGTTATGATGACGTGCAGCTTGCCGTGGCGAGCAGGGAAGGAGGACGCCGGCTCGCGATAGGGCTCTGCACTCTTTCACCCCACGGCACGAACCGCCAGCCCCCCGCTGGCGGTTCGTGTTTGTTGGTCGGTGTACAGTATGATAGAATTGAGCCGCACTGTGGAGAACGGAAGGAGGGGACGCTATGCCTGAACACATTCTCGTCGCCATCGCTTGGCCCTACGCGAGCGCGAAGATCCACGTGGGCAACGTTACGGGGTCGCACCTGCCTGGCGACATCTTTGCTCGGTACCATCGACTGGCTGGCGATCACGTGCTGATGGTCTCGGGATCTGACTCCCACGGGACGCCCATCACCGTCCGTGCTGAAGAGGAGGGCAAGACTCCGCGTGAGCTATTCGAGCAGTTTCATCGCCGCTTTCTGGAGCTGTTTCAGCGCCTGGGTATCAGCTATGATCTGTTCACCCACACGGACACGGAGAACCATCACCGTGTCTCCCAGGACTTCTTCCTGGCACTGTTGGAGAACGGATACATGTACAGGGAGACTCAACAGCAAATGTACTCGGAAGAGCAGGGGCGCTTCCTTCCGGATCGGTACGTGGAGGGAATCTGCCCCGTCTGCGGCTACGAGTCTGCGCGCGGCGATCAGTGCGATAGCTGCAACACCCTGCTGGATCCCGAGGAGCTGGTTGATCCGCGCAGTGTCCTCGACGGCAGCGTACCGGTCCTTCGAGAGACAGAGCACTACTTCCTCGATTTGCCGGAGCTGGCGCGAGCGGGTCTGACGCAATGGCTCGCCGTGGACAAGGATCATTGGCGCCCCGCCGTGATCAACTTCGCCCGCAACTACGTTGGCGAGGGTCTCCAGGGACGGCCCATCACCCGGGATCTTCAGTGGGGCATTCCGGTGCCCCTGGAAGGGTGGGAAGACAAGTGCCTTTACGTGTGGTTCGAGGCGGTCATCGGCTACTTCTCGGCCAGCGTCGAGTGGGCTCATAGCCACGGGCATCCCCAGGCGTGGATGGACTGGTGGTATGATCGGGGAGCCAAGACCCTCTACTTCATCGGGAAGGACAACATCCCATTCCACGCTGTTATCTGGCCTGCAGAGCTCATGGGCGTGAAACGGCTGTACGCAGAGGACCCATCTCAGGTGTTCAACCTCCCTTACGACGTGCCGGCTAACGAGTTCATGAACCTGGAAGGGCGGGGGATGTCCGGCAGCCGGGACTGGGCTGTCTGGATGGACGAAGCCCTCGATCGGTACGATCCGGACGCCCTGCGTTACTACCTGACGGCCGCAATGCCGGAGACGCGCGACACGAACTGGATGTGGGATGAGTTCGTGCACCGCAACAACAAGGAGCTGGTGGGCACGTGGGGGAACCTGGCTCATCGGGCGCTGACGTTCGCCTTCAAGCGCTTCGACGGCCAGGTGCCAAGGCCGGGAGAGCTGGATGAGCTCGACAGGGAGCTGTTGCAGGAGATTGAGCGGGGCTTCGAAACGGTGGGGGAACAGCTGGCCGGCTGCCACTTTCGGGCAGCATTGGGCGAAGTGATGGACCTAGCCCGGGGGGCGAACCGCTACCTGGACGAGAAGGGCCCCTGGTTCGAGATTAAGGAGGATCGCGAGGGTGCTGCGACCACCATCTACGTGGTGCTGAAGGCCATTGACTCACTGAAGATCCTGTTTGCGCCCTTCCTTCCGTTCTCGTCTCAGCGGCTGCATCATTATCTGGGCTACGAGGGGCAGCTATTTGGGAAACAGTACACGGAGACGTTCGAGGAACAAGGAGGGAGGCGTCACGAAGCGTTGTGCTACGATGACCGTGACGCCGTCGGAGGATGGCAAGTGAGCGACCTGCGTCCGGGACAGACCCTGGGCAAACCTGAGCCCCTGTTCGAGACGTTGGACGACAGCGTGATCGAGGAGGAGCGAGCGCGATTAGGAATGGAGACAGGATAATATGGACGAGAAGTTTCTAGACACGATTTTCGCGCGGCGTAGCATCCGTGAGTACACCCAAGAGCCGGTCAGCGACGAGAACATCGAGATGCTGCTCAAAGCAGCGATGGCAGCCCCGTCGGCCTCGAATCGGAAACCGTGGCAATTCATCGTAGTGACCAGAAGGGAGACGCTTGATGCCCTCGCCGAGAATCATCCTCACGGGAAGATGCTCTTTGAGGCACCGCTGTGCATCTCCGTGTGCGGCGATTTGACGGAGATGGAGCGCTACTGGGTACAGGATTGTTCTGCTGCGACGGAGAATCTGCTTCTGGCGGCTACCGCTCTGGGGCTCGGTGCGGTCTGGCTGGGGGTGTATCCTCGAGACGAGCGGGTGGCTGCCGTTCGCCCGATACTGAATCTCCCGGATCATATCACCCCACTAAACGTGGTGTCCATTGGTCATCCGGCGGAGGAGAAACCTTCCCGAACCCAGTACGATGAGGCCCGCGTCCATCGCGAGGGGTGGTAGGCGGAAGGGGCGGATGGGCTAGGGGAACGGGGGAGATCTATGGACGTGCGAGGTTTTCTCGAGTGGGCCAGAGGTAGCGGCACGCTGCTTGAGATCCGGAACGCGGTCGATCCGCACCTGGAGTCGGCACGCATCATGTTCGCTCTAGACGGTAGACCCGTGCTGTTGCACGAGTTGATCGATCGTGCCGGGTGGCGGTTGGTATCGGGGGTGTGCGCCCAACGGGAGTACTTCGCGGCGGCGCTGGGCGCCACTGTGGCTGAGTTGGTCCCGCGGATGGCCGAGGCGCTGGAGACCCCCCGGACGCCTCCGGTGCTCGACGAGGGACCATGTCAGGTCGTCATCGCACCTGCAGATCTCACGCGCCTGCCGATCCCTCGTTACCATCCAGATGATGGCGGCCCGTACGTCACCGCGGGGGTGGTCGTGGTCAAGGACCCCGACCTGGGGCGAAATGCCTCCTTTCATCGACTCATGCTGCTCGACGATCGGCACTTCGCCGCCCGGATCGTCGAAGGACGGGGCACCGACACGGCCATGACCACGGCAGGCCCTGATCTCCCCATTGCGGTAGCAGTGGGCGCCCCGATTCAGGTTCTGCTGGCGGCGGCGATGAGCCCCGCCAAAGGGGTCGACGAATTCAGAATCGCGCACGCGCTGGCGCCAACGCGCATGGTTCGCTGTCAGACCGTCGATCTGGAGGTACCAGCGGATGCTGAGCTGATTCTTGAGGGGCGCATTACAGGTGCTACGGCGAGCGAAGGTCCGTTTCCGGATCTGACGGGCACGATGGACCGGGTACGGCAACAGCCGGTCATTGAGATCGATCATATTACACACCGCCGCGCGCCCATCTTCCATGCTCTGCTTCCGGGCGGCATGGAGCATAAGAACCTGATGGGCATGCCGCGCGAGCCCACGATCTTCGCCGCGGTCAACCGGGTCTGCCGCTGCAGCGGCGTCTACGTCACACCTGACGGGATGTCCTGGCTCCACGCGGTGGTGCAGATTGACAAGCAGGATAAGGAGGATGGACGCCGGGCGATTCACGCTGCCTTTCGGGGACACACGTCGCTCAAGCACGTCGTTGTGGTGGACGGCGACGTCGATCTGTACGACAGTGGGGACGTGGAGTGGGCTATTGCCACCCGCTTCCAGGCCGATCGAGATATGGTCCTGCTTCGCGACCAGCCCGGCAGCAGCCTCGACCCCTCGGCCTCCCACTCGGCGGGGCAGAAGGCCCGCACGGCCAAAATGGGCTTCGACGCCACAGCCCCACTGGGCGCCGCGAGGAGGGGCTACGAGCGTGTTGCTTACGGCCAAATTGACCTGACACAGTATGACGTGGAATGCTAGGCATACTTGCGCAACGACCCCTTTCAATGTATCATAAACCTTAACGCCGCGCCGACGGAATTGGCCGATCGGTCGAATCGGGAGATTCGAGGGCCACGATAACGCAAGGGGGATGCAATGGACATCATCAGAGTCGCGTCCGATTCTCGCTCGACGGCGGTGGCCGGTGCCATTGCAGGCGTCATGCGAGAACAGGACAACGTGGATGTACAGGCCATTGGTGCCGGGGCGGTCAATCAAGCGGTGAAGGCCGTGGCTATCGCGCGCGGATACCTCGAGTTGGACGGAATTGACATCATATGCGTGCCCACCTTCGTTGAGGTGAGTATTGAGGGTCAGGAAAGGACCGCGGTGCGGCTGCACGTTGAAAGACGCGGCAGCAAATCCCCTCCGCCGGAGCGGGAGTCAGGGGAAAGGGCGGAATCCGAGCGGACGGCGAGGCCGGAGTCGGGGCCCCGGGCGCCTGGTTCTCAGTAGCCTGGCTTACGATGGGGGTCGTTCGGACGCTGGTCAACGGCAGGAGCGCGATAGACGTAGCAGATATCCTCACATAGCGCAGGTAGTTGGTCGATGACGACGATACCGGGAGCCTCAGCGAGGCTCCCGAGCGCTTCCCCGGTCGCGACGGAGTGGCTGTCCTTGCGCCTGCAGTACGACCCGTGAGACCAGAGAGGCTCCTGAGGCAGGCGGTGTGCCGGTGCAGGGACCAGGCGCTCGCCGCGGTACCCGTGATGCCAACGGTGCAGTTGGGCGTAGGTATTCGTGGCCTGTTACCTTGACTGTTTGAGCAGGCTCTCCCGGTCATGCTTCGCAGAGGCCGAGGGGGGGCAGAGTGATGTAGGAACGATGCTAGAGAAACTTGCACAAATTGAAGAGCGATACGAGGAGCTGGCGGAACTGATGGCCGATCCCGAGGTCGCGCAAGACTATCAGCGGGTGGCGGAGTTGGCCAAAGAGCGATCCGACCTGGAAGACGTGGTCGCGGTTTACCGGGAGTTCAAGGCGACGGGCGCCGAGTTGAGGGACACGGTTGAACTGTTGGAAGAAGATGATATCGGCCCTGAACTCCGAGAGTTGGCGGAGACGGAGATCGCAGATCTGGAGGAACGTGAGGAGAAGCTGACAGAAGAGCTCCGGCGACTGCTCATCCCCAAAGATCCCCGTGATGCCAAGGATGTGATTGTCGAGATCCGTGCCGGTGCCGGGGGCGACGAAGCCGCGCTGTTCGCTGCTGACTTGTACCGTATGTACACGCGGTACGCGGAACAGAAGGGCTGGCAGACGGAGGTGCTGAGCTCGCACCCGACGGGAATTGGCGGCTTCAAGGAGGTTGTCTTCGACGCGAAGGGCCGGGGTGCCTTCTCGCACTTCAAGTTCGAGAGCGGTGTGCATCGCGTTCAGCGCGTGCCCATCACGGAATCATCGGGTCGCGTCCACACATCGACGGCGACGGTGGCGGTCCTGCCGGAGATGAGCGATGTCGAGGTGGAGATCAACCCCGCAGATATGGAGATCGAGGCGTATATCTCGTCCGGGCCGGGGGGACAGCACATGCAGAAGAACGCCACGGCGATCCGAATGACCCACCAGCCGACGGGCATTACGGTGTCCTGTGAATCGGAGCGTTCGCAGACCAAGAACAAGCGGCGAGCGCTCTCCATCCTGCGGTCCCGGCTGTACGAGCGAAAACTGCGCAGGCAGCAGGAGAAGCGCGCCGAGGCGCGGCGCGCGCAGGTGGGCTCCGGCGATCGGAGCGAGAAGATCCGCACGTACAACTTTCCGCAGAATCGCATCACCGATCACCGGATCAACCTGACCATCTATCAGCTGTCCGAGGTGCTGGATGGCGACCTGGATCCCTTCATCGAAGCGCTGCGCGCTGAGGAACAGGAGAGGCAGCTAGCAGCGGTGAGCGAGGTTGAGTAAGCTCGGCACCGTGATAGCAAGGCAAGAAGCAAGGATCAGGGCTGCCCGGGTGAGGGAAGACGAAGGACGTCCGAGAGGGGGAACACCTGCCCTCCCGGCGACCGCAGGGCGCGCCCTTGAACAGGCCGCCGTCCGCCTCGAAGCTGTCTCTGACAATCCACGCGTGGAAGCCGAGGTGCTCCTGATGCACGTGATCGAGGCTTCCCGCGCCAGTTTGCTCGCCCATCCCGAGCGCTCTCTGAGGCCTGCTCAGATGGCGCGGTACAAGGAACTGGTTGAAGAGCGCGCGTCGGGCTATCCTCTGCCCCATCTCACCGGCCAGATCGAGTTCTACGGCCTGGATTTCGCGGTCACGCCCGAGGTGCTGATCCCGCGGGCGGACAGCGAGGTTCTGGTGGATCTGGCGCTCGCTCGACGCCCGGCAACCGTGGTCGACGTCGGCACGGGCTCCGGTTGCATTGCCATTGCGCTGGCTGCCCATCTGCCCGAAGCAGTCGTAACCGCCATCGACATCTCCCCGCCCGCGCTGGCGGTCGCGCGGGGAAACGCAGAGAGGCATGGTCTCGACCGACGGATCCAGTTCATGGTGGGAGACCTGCTGGATCGACGACCGGGGCCCGTCGACTTGATCGTCTCGAACCCTCCCTACGTCTCCGCGGATGAATGGGCATTGCTGCCGCCGTCCATACGTGATCACGAGCCTCGTCTGGCGCTGGATGGGGGGCCAGACGGCCTGGGCGTCATCCGCCGGCTGCTGTCTCAGTCCCAGGGTCTCCTGAGACCAGGAGGGGGGCTGCTGATCGAGATTGGATCATCTCAGGGCGAGGCCGCGAAGGGGATAGCGGAGACTTTCTTTTCTGAGAACGGGACATCCATTCGGGTTCATCCCGACCTGGCGGGCCGCGACCGGGTGTTGGAGGTTGAGACGTGATTGAGCTCCTGGCCCTGGACATCGACGGCACGCTGATAGGGGAGAGCATGACCATTCCGGTTCAGGTGCGAGAAGCCGTAATCCAGGCACAGAGGCGGGGCGTGACCGCGACACTGGCTACTGGCCGTATGCTGGAGGCTGCCCTCCCCTTCGCCCACGAGCTGGAGATCGGCACGCCGCTGGTCTGCTACCAGGGAGCGATGATTCAGGCCCCGAACGGGGATAAACCTCTTTACAGCGTGACGATGGATCGAGGAATTGTGCGCGAAGCGCTCGCCTGGGGGGCTGAGCGAGGATGGCACGCCGTCGTCTACGCCGCGAACGCGCTCTTTGTTTCCGAGCGACGGTATCCTGAGAGTTTCTACCGCGATCTACTGGGTGCGAACCTCCACTGGGTGGACGAACTGGACGCTGTGCTCGACCATCGTGACCCGGTCAAATTCCTGTTCATCGCTGATCGTCCGGAAGCCGACGAGATCGAGGCCGCCATGCGGCAGCGTTTTGCGGACCGGATGGAAGTGGTTCGCTCCCACGCGAACCTGGTCGAGGGGAATCCGCTGGGGGTATCGAAGGGGGACGCCCTGCGGCGCCTGGCCGATCACCTGAACGTCCCCCGGGCCCGGGTGATGGCCATCGGCGACCAGGGGAACGACGTCGCGATGCTCGAGTGGGCCGGGATCGGCGTGGCCATGGGGAATGGCAGCCCGGAGGCGAAGGCGGCAGCCGACTGGATCGCGCCGCGCTTCTTGGAGCACGGCGCCGCTGTTGCCATCGAGCGCTTCATCCTGAACGCCTGAAGTCCTCACCAAGATCGCTTCTTTCCACAACCAGGAAGTGGGAAAGCCCAAAGGCGACCAACGGGGTCCGCTCCAGGGTATATGTGGCGCGGCGCAGAAGAGAGCCCAGCGCTGGTGCCCGGGCGAGAATCCGGTCGTAGCCGGGGTATATCTGCGTGTGGTGCACCACGTGGGTCGGAAGGCCGTCGAAGAGGCCGCGCAGGGCCGGGCCGGTGTAGGCGCGAACGTGAGGGGCCAGCCGATCGCGCATAGGTCTCGGAAGCCAGTTCACCAGGGGCACGTTTCCGAAGTGGTACTGGCCGCGCCAGAAGACGCCGTGGGTCTCGAAGGGGTACAGGCGGTTGGGGACGAAGATCACGACGCGCCTGCCGGGGCGGACCACGCGTACCAGTTCCTCCACGCAGGCGCGATCATCCTCCACGTGCTCCAACACCTCGTGGGAGAAGACGACGTCGAAGGCTGCATCGGGGAAGGGCAGCCTTTCGCCGGAGGCCTGTACCACGCCTGCTGCCCGCTCTCGAGCCTCGAGGGCCCGCTCGCGTTCGATCTCCACCCCGAAGACGTGAGGCGTCCAGCGGTGGAATGCCTCGGCGTACAGGCCGACGCCGCATCCCACATCGAGCACGCGCTGATGATCAAGGTCCGTCCAGCGGCGCACCATCTGGAGGCGTCGCTCCTGCCCCGCGCGCCAGACGTAGCTCGGGTGGCCGCGAGAGGCGGCTTTGTCGTCCACGTTCACCCCTGCCACACCGTGTAGAGAGTGTTCTCCACGCCGAGGTGCGAGAGTACCCGGCCGAGGGTCTCATCGATCACGTCGCTGATAGTCTGCGGATCTCCGTAGAAGGCGGGGATGGGGGGGAAGATGGTGGCGCCGATCTCGGTAGCCCGCGCCATCAAACGCAGATGCCCGAGATGGAGCGGTGTCTCGCGCACCATGAGCACCAGAGGGCGCCTTTCCTTGAGCGTCACGTCCGCGGCACGTCGAATCAGGTTGGCGGCGTAGGAATTGGCGACGGCCGAAAGGGTCTTGATAGAGCAGGGTGCGATCACCATGCCCGCGGTGGGGAACGAGCCGCTGGCGACGGGCGCAGCCAGGTCGTCGGGGCCATAGGCCACGTCGGCGAGGGACTCGATGTCGTCGATGCGGTCGTCAACCTCGCGAGCGATGATCAGGCGGGCGGCCTGGCTGATGACCAGGTGGGTCTCGACCTCGGGTCGCTGGGCGAGCAACTCGAGGATGCGGACCCCGTAGGCTGCACCGCTCGCCCCGGACATTCCGACTATCAGGCGCTTTCTATCCATCTCGATCCTCCCTTTCGCTGCTGACCCGCTCTGTGACGTGGAGCGTCACGGTGCCCATGGCCAGCCTACGGCAGCGCAGGTTTCGCAGGCCGACCGCCGCCATGGTCCTGGACAACTCTTCCGGTGTGAGGAAGCGCCGCACCGAGCGCGGCAGGTAACGGTATGCTGCTGGCTGACCGGTCAGCGCCCCTGCGATACGCGGTAAGAGGCCGGCGAAGTACAGGCGATAGAGGGCCCCGAACACGGGCGTGCGCAGCCAGCTCATCTCCAGGCAGACAACGCGTCCTCCGTCACGGACGACGCGGCGTTGCTCTTCCAGAGCGTGGGGCACGTCGACAACGTTGCGCAACACGAAAGCGCTGACCGCGGCGTCGAAGTGCTGGTCGGGGAATGGAAGATGGAGGCCGTCGCCCTGGGCCCAGTGCACGCGCTCCGTCCCCGCCTTTCCTCGGCCCACGTCTATCATCGCTGCCGTCGCGTCGATGCCCACCACGCTGGCGCCCGGGTGGCGCTGGGTCAGGGCCAGGGCCACGTCGCCGGTGCCGGTACCTACATCGAGGACGCGTCCCCCCCGAGCTTGAGGCAGCCTGACGGCGTCGGCGGCGAGCCTGCGCCAGTGGCGATCCCGTCCCAGCGACAACAACCGGTTGATCGCGTCGTACTGCCGGGCGATGCGGGAGAAGAGCTCCCGGGAATCGCCGGGGTCGGTGAACTCGCGCCTGGGGCTGCTCCTCACAGTCTGAGCCGCGTCTGCCGCAGCCGGGTGTCGAGATCGATCGGCCGCTGGATCAGCAGCAGCGGCATTTCTCCCCTTGCTCAGTCCTGTCACAGTCGCAGGCCTCGGCGATGGCCTCGATCTCCACTCGCCCGCCCAGGGGGAGCGCAGCGACCTGGACTGCCGAGCGGGCCGGGGGCTTCTCCTGGAAGAACTGACCGTAGACCGCGTTCATGCGTGAGAATTCCTCTATATCCTGGAGGAAGACGGTGCACTTGACCACGTGTTCGAGGCACGAATCGCTGGCCTCGAGAACCCCCTTCACATTCTCCAGCGCCTGCCGGGTCTGACTCTCGATATCCGGTCCCGCAAAGTCCTTGGTGCCGGGAACGATGCCCAACTGCCCGGCAGTGAAGATGAAATCGCCGAGGCGCACCCCCTGGGAATAGGGGCCCACCGCGGCCGGCGCTCTGTCCGTGGCAATGATCTGCTTATTCATGTTTGGCTCCTTGTGTGTTCGTTCTTCGTCTCATTGAGTCAGAGTTCCTGCAATGCTGCTACCATAGCGTTAACGGACGCAGCCAAGACTCGCTCCATCGCATCATCGGGAGTCTGATATGGGCCCCCGAACGAGCCATCGCCCAGGGCCTCGCGAAAGAC
>CAYVCX010000052.1:0-21938 GCA_964450435.1 uncultured Anaerolineales bacterium | reverse complement strand
GTTACCGCTTGAGTCCACGGACAAGCCCCATCCGCTTGCGGTGGGGTAGTTGACTACTCGGCAAGTCCTTCCTTACGCTGATTTGCTTTGGCGGCATCGAATCTGAGCCCCCACGACCGACGGGTGAGGCCGGGGATACGGTGGAGCGCAATACTCGCTCCTCAACGCCCCCTTGGGTGCTTTGGCGACCTGTTAAGGCGAACCATCCTTCATACAGCCCAGAGCCTGTCTTCCCCGCCCCGTGCTGCCTGCCCCGGCTCTTCAGGGCACAAAAATAACGCCGATCAATTCGGCGTTTCAGATGATTATACCAGTTTGCTGGCTGTGGCGCAATGGTACGTTCGTCCCAAGCTGGATGTCCGAGATTGCGTCTTGCCTCCTCTCTCTACCGGATAGAATCCTGTTGGCTCTGTCAAGACGTACCTGTGCCTTGCTGCGACCGCCCCGGATCTGCTGGCCCGGCGGCAGACCGCGCTTCATCTGACCGAAAGGCTCGAAGGCCCGGAACGACAGGCCCGCTTCGTCTGCAGGCGAGCAGAGCGTGCGCGTAACGCACCACTTGAACATTTGCGAGCAATCGGATACACTACACCACGCACGAGTGGTATACGATCGAGAGCTGTCCGCCTCGGGCAACGGCCAGCATGGTGACAGGAGCGAGGCCCACAACCTATCGAATTCGCTGGGAGGCCCTGGCGTCCTGGGAGCGGCTCAGCGGTGCACTGAGGGGCGCGCTCCGCCGTACTGCACGCCCGGCGCGCAGTGGACGCTCGATCCAGGGTCGATTCGACATCAAAGACGACACAAGGAGAGCGAGCTGATGAAAGACAGAAAGCTGCTTATGATCCCCGGGCCCATCGAGTTCACCCCGGAGGTGCTTCGAGCGATGGGGATGGCGACGACGAGCCACGTGGCTCCGGACTTCATGGAGGTGTTCGGCACGGCGCTGGAACGGCTGCGCAAGGTCTTCCTCGCCCCCGATGGGCAGCCCTATGTGGTCGCGGGTTCCGGCACCCTGGCGATGGACATGGCTGCCGCCAACTTGATCGAACCCGGCGATAGGGCCCTGGTGGTCAACACCGGAGTCTTCGGCGACCGCTTTGGGGAGATTCTCGAGCGCTACGGCGCCGAGGTAACCCACGCTCGTGCCCCTGCCATTGGCGACGCGCCATCCATTGAGCAGATTCAGTCGAAACTGGAAGAACACACCTACAAGATGATGACCATTACACATGTCGACACCTCCACGGCTGTTGCGGTCGATGTGGAAGCGCTCGCAGAGCTCGGCCGGGAGCATGGCACGCTGGTCCTTGTCGATGGGGTCTGCTCCGTGGCCGGGGAGGAGCTGCGTCAGAAGGAGTGGGGAGTCGATTTGGTCCTTACTGCCTCGCAGAAGGCCATAGGTGTACCGCCCGGTCTGGCTCTGGTAATGGCCGGCCCTCGCGCTATGGAGGCTTTCCGTCAGCGCAGATCGCCCGTCGTCAACTACTACGCCGATTGGACGAAGTGGCTCCCGATCATGGAGGCTTATGAGGCTCGCGAGCCCGGCTATTTCGGCACGCCGCCCGTCAACTTGATCTGGGCACTCAACGTTAGTCTGGGCCAGATTCTGGATGAGGGACTTGACGTGCGCTTCGAGCGCCACCGTCGGATCGGCAGGGCCGTGAAGGCTGCGGTCACCGCCCTGGGGATGGGACAAGTGCCGGTCAGTGCTGCCAAAGCGGCCAACACACTCACCGCCCCTTATTTCCCCGACGGGGTCGACCGGTCGGTGCTGGGACATATCAACGACAATGGAATCATCCTGGCGGGAGGGCTTCATCCTGAGATCAAGGACCGCTACTTCCGCATCGGACATATGGGCGTGGTGAACGGCTCGGATGTGCTGGCGACAATCGGTGCCCTTGAACGGGGCCTTGCCCGAGTTGGGCACAGCCTTGAGCAGGGCGCGGGCCTTGCAGCGGCACAAGAGGTGCTTGCGCGAGCCTGACACCGCATGTATCGTAGAGTCACTCCTCGGGTCGTTGAAGCTCTGCACGAGATCGCAGGCCCGGACGAGGTGTTGTACGGCCCGCAGGATGCCGAGAGGCTGGCGCCGTACACACACGATGAAACCGTAGGCCTCCGGGCCGAGCCAGAGGTGGTGGTGCGGGTCACGTCGGCAGAGCAGGTCTCGAGAATCCTCAAGCTCGCCCAGCGAGAACGGGTTCCCGTGACCCCGCGCGGCGCAGGATACGGCCTCAGTGGAGGGGCCGTGGCCATCCACGGCGGCCTTGTGTTGTCGACGGAGAAGATGAACCGCATCCTGGAGATCGATGAACAGAACCTCATGGTGGTCGTCGAGCCTGGAGTCATCACGGGCGAGGTCCATCGAGCGGTTGAGGACAGGGGGCTGTTCTACCCGCCCGACCCGGCAAGCCTCGATTCTTGTACCATAGGGGGCAATATCGCCGAGAATGCAGGCGGCCCGAGGGCAGTCAAGTATGGGGTCACCCGACACTTCGTGTCTGGCCTTGAGGCGGTGCTTCCTTCCGGACAGATCATTACGTGTGGCGGCAAACTGGTCAAGAACGTGACCGGCTACGATCTGACACAGCTGATCACCGGATCCGAGGGGACGCTGGCCATTGTAACCAAGATCATCCTGCGGCTCATCCCCCTGCCCAAGGTTCAAATTGACCTGTTGGTGCCCTTCGACGACTTCCAGGCGGCTGCCGATACCGTGTCCGACATCATTGCCCATCGCATCGTACCTACCACCATCGAGTTTATGGAGCGCGACAGCGTTCTGGCGGCGGAAGGGCTGCTTCAGAGGGAGATGCCCTACCGTGACGCCGCGGCCCAACTGCTGATCAAGCTCGATGGCAACCACCGTGCCGCGGTCGATGCAAACCTCCATGTCGTTGGAGAGCTGTGTATGGAGCACGGCGCGCCAGACGTGCTGGTCGCCAAGGACAGCCGCGCCCGGGATCGGCTGTGGGAGGCAAGGCGGTCGATCATTGACGCTCTCAACCACGCCAGCCCGATCAACCATATGGAAGACGTGGTGGTGCCCCGCTCCGAGTTGCCATCCTTGCTCAGAGGGATCAATGAGATCGGTGGCCGTTACGATGTGCGCATCATCAGTTTTGGTCACGCTGGCGATGGCAATGTGCACATAAACGTGCTCAAGGATGAATTGCCCACCGGTCGCTGGGAAGCTCTGGTTCCGCAGGTGACCGAGGAGATCTACGCCCTCGCCTTGTCCCTGGGAGGGATGATCACCGGCGAGCACGGCATAGGCGCTACGCGTCGCCGCTATCTGCCGTTGGCACTGGAGGAAGCCCAGATCGAGGTTATGCGGCGCATTCGGGATGCCTTCGATCCCCATCACATCCTGAATCCGGGGAAGATCTTTCCGTAGGACAAGTGCTGCCTGCCATGCGGGATTGACCACTGTCGCTGGGAGGGTGGGTGGAATCGGGTGTCATATGGGTTCACGGGGGGACCGCAGTACATGATGAGTGAATTCGCTGTTTCGCTGGCCGGTGTTTTTCCGCCGATTCCAACGCCCTTTGGAGCGCAGGGTGAAGTCTCGCACCGCGCACTCACTGAGAACATTGAACGCTGGAACCGATACGATTTAGCGGGCTACGTGGTCCTGGGATCCAATGGCGAGGCAGTCTATCTCAGCGATCGAGAGAAGGTGGGCGTCTTGGAGACGGCACGGCGGGCCATTCCATCGGACAGGCTGATGGTCGCCGGCACCGGGTGCGAGTCCACACGCCAGACGATTGCACTGAGCCGCCAGGCTGCAGAAGCTGGTGCGGATGCCGTCCTCGTTCTCACCCCTCACTACTACCGCGGTCAGATGACGGCGGAGGCCTTGACACAGCACTTCCAAAGCGTGGCGGACGCGTCGCCGATCCCCGTACTGCTCTACAATATGCCGCGATTCACCAACGTGGATATGGACGCGTCAACGGTCGTGCGGATGGCCCGCCATCCCAACATCGTGGGGATCAAGGACAGTGGGGGCAACGTGGGCAAGCTCGCCGAGATTGTGGGGTCGGTCGGTTCAGACTTCCAGGTGCTGGCAGGTTCTGCTAGTTTCTTCTTGCCCGCCTTGGCGGTAGGAGCCGTCGGCGGGGTGATGGCCTTGGCCAACGTTGCGCCCCAACAGGTGATCGATCTCCACGATCTCGTTCGCGCTGGTAGATGGGGCGAAGCGGCGGTGATACAGCAGAGATTGATCCCGATCAACACGGCTGTCACAGCTCGATTCGGGATCCCCGGCTTGAAGGCCGCTCTGGACATGCTTGGCTACCAGGGAGGGCCGGTTCGCTCTCCTCTGCAGGCGCTCAATGGCCCCGATGTACAGGTCCTCAAATCCATCCTGATTGAGGGAGATGTGCTGTGAGCATCGCCACTCCAGCACGGCCGCGCGAGAGAGAACGGCGAGGTCGGGTCGGGGACCTGCTGTGACCTCCGAAGAGATCTGTGCCAATACTCGATCCTGGTATGGGCTCCTGGTCCTGAACTGAAGGATTGTCAACTGGCCGCTACAAGAGAGGGTGGGCTTGACGTGGTTTCCTCATTCTGGCGTCAGGGAGCATCATAGGCTGAAGCTGTAGCCAACATGCAGCAATAGGGGATGACATGGCGTTCAACCTGAAGGGCTTGGCCCGGTTTACCTACAAGTCCTTCTTCGCGAGCAAAGGCACCAACTACCGACTGACGCTCAAGCGGATCTGCCTGCTTCTGATTTCATACCCGGCCTACACGCTGTTGGAGCTGGTGGCGTGGCTCGGGCTCCTTTTGGACGAGGCCTTCTTTCCGGGATACCGAGATGTACCGATCAAGCAGCCGGTCTATATCGTGGGCAATCCGAGGAGCGGGACAACATTTCTTCAGCGCCTCCTGGCTCGAGACGAGAGGACCTTCACCTCGATGCGTACCTGGGAGATGATCCTTGCTCCTTCGGTCACTCTGCGAAAGGTGTTCTGGGCCTTGTCCTGGCTGGATCGTCGGCTGGGCGGTCCCCTGCATCGGCTGCTCGGCATGCTGGAGGAGACCTGGCAAGACGAGAACGTGGTACACAGAATCGCGCTCCGGGCACCCGAGGAGGATGAATACCTTCTTGTACACATCTTCTCCAGCCTCAAGATATGGCTCTACGCTGCCATGGTGGATGAAGCGGCGCGTTACACGTACTTTGACAGTCAAATGCCGAAACAGGAGCGCGAGCGCATCATGACGTTCTACGAACGCTGCGTTCGGCGCCATCTCTACGCCCACGGCGAGGGAGAGAGGCATTACCTCGCCAAGAATCCCCATTTCTCGCCCATGGTCGATACTCTCTATCACACCTTTCCTGACGCCAGGATCATCTATCTCGTGCGCAACCCGCTCGATATGATCCCTTCCTACGTCAGCCTGAAGGAGGATGAATGGCAGCTCCTGGGGAATCCAGTGCAGGAGTACGCAAGCCGTGAGTATATCCTGGACATGGCTGACCATTGGTATTCGTACCCGCTGGAGCGGCTGGAGCAGGCCCCGCGTGACAGCTACATTGTGGTCAACTTCAATGACTTGGTCAACGACGCCAGGCGGACCGTGGCGGCAATCTATGATCGCTTTGACCTGGAGCTCAGCCCAGCCTTCGACGAAATCCTCCGGCAGGTTGCGAAGAGAGCGCGCAGGCACGACAGCGAGCACGAGTACTCGCTGCATGAGATAGGCCTGACCCGTGAGCAGATCGTGACCCGTTACCGACATGTGTTCGACCGGTTCGACTTCGACACTCGAGAGCAGCAGTAGAGCTGCCCAGCGAGAATTGCTGCCACCTGGCCCGGACCTACGCCTGCCGTTCAGAAGACACACCCAGAGGGGACAATGAAGGTCGTCTTCACTTCGATGTTCAGACGAGGGCACGGGGGCGGGGAGGGACGTGTCGCCCACGAGTTGGCTAGCCATTTCGCCGGGCGCCACGACGTCGTGATGGTGTGCCCGGCTGACGAGACAGGCTTGTCCGAGACAGAAGTCAGTGGACTGAGGATCTTCGGCGTCAGAAGCGCGGGCGGTGGTGAGTTCCGTATGCCGGCGCTTTCAGCCAAGACGGTGCGTGCCCTGTTCGACTTTCTTGATGATTTCAACCCCGACGTGGTCCACGCTCACGAGCCGGCCCTGATGGGTCTCATCGGTCAGATATGGGCCAAGATGCACAGGGTGCCCTTCATGCACACCAGCCATGTGCTCCCGGCGAAGGTCCTCAACTTCGGTGCGGCAGATGCCCTCGACATGAAAATACTCCAGGGATCGTTCAGCGAGTTGATATCGCGCCGGCTCCTCACTGATTTCTACGAGAACTGCGACGCCATCATCGCCCTGAACCAGTCAGCCGTGGACGCATTCCGTAAGTTCGGGTACGATGGCAAGCTGTTCGTCATTCCCAACGGGCGAAATCTGGCCCGGTATGCAAGCTGCTCTGTCGCGGACGTGGGTGCCGCAAACAAGACGCTCTCTTTCATCGGTTATCTCAGCGAGCGGAAGAACCAGGTGTACCTCGTCGACGCGCATCGGTATCTGTCCGAAGGATATGAGCTGCTCCTGATCGGCAAGGCATTGAAGCCGAGGTATGAGAAGGAGTTGAGGCGATACTGCGCAGCCCATGGCCTGGACACTGTAGTATTCACCGGGCAGGTGCCGCATGAGGAGATTCCTTCGTACCTCGAAAAGACCCACGTCTTCGTCTCCGCGTCGAAGATGGAAGTCCAGAGTCTGGTCGTGATCGAATCCCTGGCTTCTGGAACACCCGTTGTCGGCCTCTCCAATGAGACGATCGATGAGTTTGTCGACGATGAGGTCGGATGTCGGCTCCCAGGGGACGCTCACCCACAACGGTTTGCAGCCTCCGTGGAGCGCATCTGCGCCCTGTCACAGCCGGAGTACGACAGACTATGTGAGAGCGCAAGGGAGCGCGTCGGCCACCTCGACTGGTCAAACGTTGTCGAGCAGACCCTCGCTGCCTACCGCGAGCTGGTAGAGAAAAAGCCGTCGGTCACGAAAGAAAAAGGGGCTGTGCTGGCTAACCTGGTCTCCTTCCTGCCCCCCGGCGAGGTCAAAGAGGTCTTGGAGCAGCGGATCGAGGGCGCCCAGAGCGATCCTGGTCTGGTGAGCCCGTTCTTCACAGAGTTGTCCTTGGGAAAGAAATGGCGGGCCTTGAAGCGTGTGCCTGGCTCTACCTGGTTGCTCGGGGCAGCGACCATCGTGGTCTCTCTGGTCGGGTACTTGTTTATGAAGGGACGAGGAGAGGAAGGATAGGCCGCTCTCCACTGCGGCCCGGCGGGCAGCCTCCGTTCGGGTGCTTACAGAGACTCACTAGATCGTCGGCCTGCCGGCTCCCGTCATGCAGGCCGGGCTCCCTAACGTCTTGTCCACTGCTTGCTGGTTGGCATACGCAGCAATCGGGTCCCGTGCAGAACTCCCGTTGAAGGGATCTACCTGGATGGAGGCATGACAGTGTGGCGTGTCTCATCTAGCACACAAGGCGATGACCTGTCCTCCCGCCAGCGGGAGGTCGTCGAGCACCCGGTTTCTGGCAGGATCTTCCTCGAAGGTCCTGCCGGTACAGGCAAGACGAGCGCGGGTGTGGCCCGGCTGCTGCATTACCTGGATGCCGGCGTCCCAGGTCACTCCATCCTCGTCTTCACCCCGCAGCGGACGCTGGCCACCCCGTACTACGAAGCGGTGCGTGACCCCGAAGTGGAGCCCGGGGGCGACGTCACGCTGCTCACCGTCGGCGGGTTGGCTCAACGGATGGTCGATCTCTTCTGGCCCTTGATTGTCAGCGACGTCGGGTTCGGACATCCCCAGGAGCCGCCGACGTTCTTGACACTGGAGACCGCTCAATACCACATGGCACGTCTCGTACGCCCGCTGCTCGACGAAGGGTACTTCGAGGGCGTGACCATTGACCGTAACAGGCTCTACAGCCAGATCATCGACAATCTGAACAAGGCCGCCGTGGTCGGCTTCCCCTACGCTGAGATAGGTCAGAGGCTTAAGTCGGCCTGGGCTGGAGAGCAGGGTCGTGAGCGCATCTATGACCAGGCGCAGATCTGCGCGCACCGATTCCGCCGCCATTGTCTGGAGCACAACCTCCTCGACTTCTCTCTTCAGATGGAGGTCTTCCTCCGCCATCTCTGGACGCGACCTATTTGCCGCGATTACTTGATGGATCGGTATCGCCATCTCGTCGTCGACAATGTGGAGGAGGACGTTCCAGTAACCCACGACTTGTTGCGTGAATGGATCCCGTTCGCGCACTCAGCCCTCCTGATCTACGACTGCGATGCAGGCTACCGCCGCTTCCTGGGTGCTGACCCAGACCACGCCTACGCGCTCCGCGATCTGTGTGACGTGCACGTCGGGTTCGACGAGTCGTTCGTGATGCTCCCGGAGATCGAGGCGTTGGGTTGGGAGTTGACCCAGAGTATGGGCCCGGGCCCTGCCGGACCGACGGCCGCGACAGGCGTGCGACCGGCGCTGACCTTCGAATACCATCGCTACCACCCGGAGATGGTAGACTGGGTCGCCGACGAGATCCAGGCACTGGTGCTGGAGAAAGGCGTCCCGCTCGGGGAGATCGTTGTGCTGGCTCCCTTCCTCAGCGATGCACTGCGCTTCTCGCTCACGAATCGCTTGGAGGCCCGCGATATCCCCACGCGCTCGCACCGACCATCTCGTGCCTTGCGGGAGGAGCCAGCCACCCACTGCCTGCTCACGCTGGCTGCCATCGCCCATCCCGGGTGGGGGTTCACACCAACTCGCTTCGACGTGGCCTACGCGCTCATGCAGGCCATAGATGGCATGGATCTCGTGCGAGCGCACTTGTTGGCTGAGATTGTCTATCGCACGGCCCCCCGTGGGCAGGACCGCGTTCCCACGCTCGGTTCTTTCGACCGTATCAAGCCCGACATGCAGGAGCGTCTGACCTTCGTGCTCGGTGAACGCTACCAGGGACTGCAGGCTTGGATCCAAGAGTATGCGCGCTCAACGTCCCGAATGGCTGAAGAAGATCTTGCCACAGGTTCCGAAGGAGCAGTCTTGGGAGCGTCATCCGGTCAGCCAGGACGCGAGGCCGACCTCCGGTCTCAGCCGTTCGACCACTTCCTCAGTCGGCTATTCGGTGAATTGCTGTCGCAGCCAGGATATGGCTTTCATCGCAACTATGACTCCGCCGAGGTGGCTGCCAATCTCATCGAGTCTGTGCGCAAATTCCGTTGGGCGACGGAGGGCACGCGCCTGGCCGGGGAGGACTCGACCTCGCTGGGGCAGGAGTACATCAGGATGGTCGAGGATGGGGTGATCGCCGCTCAGTACATACGGAGTTGGCGTTCTGAGGCGGAGGAAGCGGTGTTGTTGGCCCCGGCCTATACTTTCATCATCCGCAATCGGCCGGTCGACTTCCAGTTCTGGCTCAACGTTGGCGGACGGGGGTGGTGGGAGCGGCTCTATCAGCCCTTGACGCATCCCCACGTGCTGAGTCGCCACTGGCCCCCCTCGGACAGACAGTTCGCGACCTGGACCGATGCCGATGAGGTCGAGGCGCGCCAGGATGCCCTTTACCGTCTAACTCAAGGGCTCATTCGGCGTTGCCGCCGTGGGATCTATCTGGGTCTGAGTGAGCTGGGCGAGCAGGGGTACGAGCAGAAAGGACCGTTGCTCCAGGCCGTCCAGCAAGTCCTGCGCCGGATGGCCGCGGAACCCTCGGACTGACGCCAGTCGCAATCAACGATTTATGAGGTTTCAAGCGCGACCGAGACAGCAGGAGGTCCTGAGCTACACTTCAGGGAAGATGGGGGTGTCGGCAGTCCCCGGGAGCGGCAAGACCGTCACGCTCTCGGCCCTCACGGCTAGGCTCGTGACCGGTGGCCTTCTGGAGGATGACCAGGAGGTTCTGGTGGTAACCCTCGTCAACTCCGCTGTCGACAACTTCGCCAGACAGGTAGCAGGCTTCGTCGCAGGGCGCGGCTTGCTGCCCCACCTCGGCTACCGGGTCCGTACGCTGCACGCTCTGGCCCACGACATCGTGCGCGAGCGTCCGGGCCTGGTCGGCCTGTCCGATGAGTTTCAGATCGTCGACGAGCGGGAGGCCAGCCGCATCCTGGGAGGCGCCGCAGAGACCTGGCTGAGGAGCCATCCGGAGGCCATCGACGACTTCCTCGCGCTGGACCTGGACGAGCGCCAGCAACAGTGGGTCCGTCGCGACCAGTGGCCAGATCTCGTGCGTGACATCGCGCACAGCCTCATCAGACAGGCCAAGGATTGGCAGCTCAGACCTGGTGAACTGCGTGACTGTCTCGACGATTGCCCGGATGCGCTGCCCCTTGCCGAGATGGGATGGGGGGTCTACGCTGACTACCAGAGGGCCCTGGCCTATCGTGGCGCCGTCGACTTCGACGACTTGATCCGCCTGGCGCTTGAGGCGCTGCAGCTTGACCAGGAGTTGCTGGAGCGCCTGCGGCACAGGTGGCCGTATATCTTGGAGGACGAAGCCCAGGACAGCAGTCGTCTGCAGCAGAGGATCCTGGCGCTCTTGGCAGGTCCCAATTCGCCTACTAGCTCGGGAGGTCAGGGAAACTGGGTGCGGGTTGGCGATCCCAATCAGGCCATCTACGAGACCTTCACCACCGCCAGCCCTGACCACCTGCGCGA
Organism: uncultured Anaerolineales bacterium; assembly: GCA_964450435.1. Lineage (GTDB taxonomy): Bacteria > Chloroflexota > Anaerolineae > B4-G1 > B4-G1 > SKLM01. The sequence continues at coordinate 11,240 of CAYVCX010000052.1, read as the reverse complement.
GTTTCTCAACAGGCCAGACGTGCAGAAGCGCGAGTTACCTAACTCCGGCCGCTCGACTCAGAGCATCATCGATCTGGCCAACTATCTGATCGATTGGACGCAGCAGAGACATCCCGTCCACGAGGTTCGCGGGGCCCTGACACCGCCGCACATCGAGCCCACGCCGCCTGGGGACCCACAGCCAAATCCTCCCGACGAATCCGGTCGGGTCCACATCGTGGGCAGGAAGTTCACACCCCGGGAGGAGATCCGAGCTGTGGCCGATTCACTGATCCGCTGGTTGCCTGAGCACCTGGACCATACCGTGGCCGTCCTGGTCCCGCGGAACCGGCGGGGCTTCCAGGTGGTCAAGGAGCTCGAGCGGCGGGACATCGAGCACGTGGAGCTGCTGCGGAGCACCCAAGCCACACGAGAAACCGCCGGAGCTCTAGGCAACGTGATCAACTATCTGGCCGATCCTGTCTCGCCGACCAAGCTGGCCCGCGTCTACCGCGTCTGGAGGCGGGAAGATCGCGACGACGCGGAGAGTCAGGAGCGACTGAACGCGGTGGCCCAGGCGCTGCGCCGCTGCCGGCGAGTCGAGGAGTTCGTGTGGCCACGCGTCGGACGCGATTGGCTCGCCGAAATCCCATGGTCGGACGAGTGCCTGGAAGTGCGAGGGCATCTGGATGAGTTTCGCCGATTGGTCCGTCGCTGGCAGCAGGCAACACTGCTGCCTATTGACCAGCTCATCCTCACGCTGGCTCAGGACCTCTTAGAGGAGCCCGCTGACCTGGCTATGGCTCACAAGCTGGCCCTGGTCCTGGCGCGGGTAGGCGAGCGACATCCTGATTGGCGTCTACCGGAGCTTACGGAGGAGCTGGCGGTGATCGCCCGAAACGAGCGTCGCTTCTTGGGCTTGAGTGATGCGGATACACGCTTCGATCCCCAACGTCACAAAGGGCAGGTCGTGGTTGCGACGGTGCACAAGGCTAAGGGGCTGGAATGGGATCGCGTCTACTTGATGTCGCTCAACAACTACAACTTTCCGGCGGGGCTTCCCCACGACTCTTTCATCTCCGAGAAGTGGTTCGTTCGGGACCAGCTGAATCTCGAGGCGGAGGGCCTGGCACAGCTCCGCGCTGCTGTGGGAGGCGCCACTGGGGATGATGAACAGCGCACCTCACCCTACAGGGAGGGCGAGGCGACCCGCAAAGCGCGCCTCGATTATGCCGCCGAGCGGATGCGGCTGCTGTACGTCGGAATCACTCGGGCGAGGAGAGATCTGATCATGACCTGGAACTCGGGACGGCGGGGAGATCAGCAGCCGGCTGTGCCCTTCACCGCCCTGCAAACAGCTTGGGAAGAGGGGAAGTAGCTTCCCTCCCCCTCGGGCGAGGCAGGCTTGACGGCGGAAGGGTCGCCAGCGGGGATTGACCCGGAGCACCGTGAGGGCCGTAGGTCGGCTTCGGGCCCAGGCCGACAGCGCTAGAGACCACTATCTTCGACCACCAGGCAGCTGCGCCGGTGAGATGGAGCCCCTATTCGCCCTTCGGCCATCCCAGACCTGCTGCTGCCCATCTTTCGAGACCCCGGACCAGCGATAGCCGCATGACCGGCTCGAGCGATTAGCAAGCCGAGGGTGATCGCGCTATAATCCACCTATGATCCTTCAAGATCTACGAGGCTCGGCTGTCTCTGGCCGCCCTGCTGATCTAGACATCATCATTCGGAGCGTTGCCTGACGATGGAGCGAAGGCGCTCTACTATCCTCGTCATCACCTGCCTCCTCATACTCACCGCTTTCTCCGTTCGTGCTGCTTCCCTCGATGGCCAATCGTTGTGGCGAGACGAGGTAGACTCCCTCCGCTTTGCTGGCGCCCCCTGGTCGGAGATGGTCAGCAACTTCACTCGACCTGGATGGAACGGCCCTCTGTACCATGTGTTACTTCGCGGCTGGATCGCGATCACCGGCACCAGCGAATATGCCATGAGGTTCTCCTCGCTCTTCTTCGGCGTCCTCTCTGTTCCGCTCACCTACGTGCTCGCTCGTCGCCTCTTCAACCCGCTGACAGGCCTCATGTCCGCGCTGCTGGTGGCAGGTTCTGCCTACCTGGTCTGGTACAGCCAGGAGGTCAAGATGTATACCCTCGTGCTGGCCTTGACCTTATTGTCCATCTACAGTTTTCATCGCGCCCTTGAAGGCGGGGGCTGCCACTGGTGGCTGGCCCAGATCACGGCGGCCATCCTGGTGCTCTACCTGCACATCTTGGCTGCCCTCCTCGTCCCGGTCCTGACGATGCTTTCCATTGCTTGGTGGGCCCGCACGCGCCGGCACTGGCGAGCAGCCTTAGCCAGCTTTGCCGGCCTGATCCTGCCCTACCTCCCTCTGGTCCAGTGGCAGGCGCCGCTGGCCCTTGAGGTCCGCGAGACGGGTTTCTCCTCGTACTCCTTGGACCAGATGATCGTCATCTTGCTCAATGGCTGGTCCACAGGGATAGGCGGGTGGGGCAGCGCCTGGTCCCCGGTGTTCCTATCTTTGCTGTCTGCAGGCGGATTGTTAGGTGGAGCACTCTGTCTGCCTCACGTCGCCCGTCCTGGGGAGGAGGCCAGGTCGCTGGGCAGCATCAGCGACCGCCTCGCAGTGCTGATCTGGATGGCGGTCCCGCTGTTCTCTGTCTGGCTGATCTCTCTGCGGCAGCCTCTGTTTACCGATCGCTATCTCATTTGGGTTGCTCCTGCGTTCTACCTGCTGGTCGCGCTGGGATTGTCCTGCCTTCTGACTGTGAAGAAATGGACTGGCTGGCTGGTTGCGCTGCTGCTGGCCGTTTTCTTGACTGTCAACGGGGTCAATATCTGGAAGCAGGCCACGATCCCTATCAAGTCGGACTTCCGTGCTGCAGCGGCCTATGTAGCGAGCTTCGACACGCCAGTGGAGCCGGTCCAGCATCGCGGCCCGGCAACTCCCTTGGGGTTCAGATACTATCTCCCGATCGTCTTGGTCGGGCGGTCGGCATTCGACGATCTGATCATCTTTCATATCCCCTATGGGAGACACACGTTCGACTACTACTTCCCCATCGAGACGTACTCCTGGGCTGAAGGTCTTTACACCAACCATCGAGAACCGGACGGCGCCTATCGGATGAGCGAGCGGGAGGCAGCTTGGCACATGAGGGAGATGACGAAAGGACACGAAGCGGTCTGGCTCATCGCGACCGAGGTGGCGACCTGGGACGAGCGCAACCTGGTGAGGGGCTGGCTGGATGAGCATCTACACGTTGTGAGCGAGGCGCATTTCGCACGCGTCGAGGTGGTCCGATACGCCCGTCGCGACTCGTAGGCCGGGAGGAAGACAGGGCTTGAGTCACTGCCCTATGCCGCGCGCCGCGTTTTACGTTTCAAGTCTTACGGAGTATAATACTTACGTACGCCTATCCCGCTGGAAGTCCTGGAGGATCCTTCTTGGAAGCTGATATCGGTACCGTACAACCCATAGACATTGAGCGCGAGATGCGCACCGCTTATCTCGATTACGCCATGAGCGTCATCGTCTCGCGCGCATTACCCGATGCTCGCGACGGCCTCAAGCCGGTTCAACGGCGCATTCTCTATGCCATGCACGACCTGGGGCTCCGTCCCGATCGGCCTCACAAGAAGTCCGCTCGCATCGTCGGTGAAGTGCTGGGTAAGTACCATCCCCACGGCGATGCTGCCGTCTACAACGCTATGGCGAGGATGGCTCAGGACTTCAGCTTGCGCTATCCGCTGGTGGACGGCCAGGGGAACTTCGGTTCCATTGATGGAGACAGCCCTGCAGCGATGCGCTACACCGAGGCTCGCCTGGACGACACGGCTACGGAGCTTCTGCAGGACATCGATAAGGACACAGTCGACTGGGTCGATAACTTCGATGGGTCTCTCCAAGAGCCCGAGGTCTTGCCGGGTCGTCTTCCAAACTTGTTGGTCAATGGATCTGCCGGCATTGCCGTTGGCATGGCCACCAATATACCACCCCACAACTTGGCCGAGATCTGTGACGCTGCGCGCTACCTCATCGATCGTTGGGATGAGCTGGACAGGATTACCCTTGAGGATCTGATGGCCCACGTGACGGGACCTGACTTCCCGACGGGAGGGGTTATCGTTGGGCGCGAAGGAATCGTCCAGACGTATGCTACGGGCCGAGGTCGTATAATCGTCCGGGCGAAGACGACCATCGAGGAAATGGAGGGTGGTCGCCATCGCATTGTGGTGACCGAGATTCCCTATCAGCTCAACAAGACCACGCTCTTGGAACGCATCGCCAAGCTGGTCCGCTCGGACCGACTGACCAGCATCTCTGACCTGCGCGACGAATCCGACCGGCACGGCCTGTCCGTCATCATCGAGCTGAAACCGGGCACGCAGCCGCGCAAGGCCCTCAATCGCTTGTTCAAATACACACCTTTGCAGACCACCTTCGGCGCGCAGATGCTGGCCCTCGTTGATCGGGAGCCGCAACTGCTGAGTCTTAAACGCGCTCTCCAGCGCTACGTTGAACACCGTCGCGATGTGTTGATCCGGCGCGCCCGATACGAGCTGGAGAAAGCCCAGCGTCGCGCTCACGTGTTGGAGGGGCTGCTCATTGCACTGGATCACCTGGACGCCGTGATCAAGACGATTCGAGAGTCCCCCGACGCCAGCACCGCGCGGACGCGGCTGATGGAACGATTCACCCTGACGGAGGTCCAGGCGGAGGCCATCCTCGATATGCCTCTGCGCCGCCTGGCCGCCTTGGAGCGTCAGAAGATCCAGGATGAGTATGCCGAGCTGAGCGGCCACATCGAGCACTTGCAGGACCTGCTGGGATCACCACACAAGATCCTTCAACTCATCAACAGTGAGTTGGCCGAGCTCAAGGAGCACCACGGCGACGAGCGCCGTACCCGCATCGTCGGTGGTGATGCGGAGCTCGGAGAGGAGGACCTGATTGCCGAGGAGCAGGTCTTCATCTCAATCACCGAGCGAGGATACGTCAAGCGGGTCCCAATGGACGTCTATCGCACCCAGCGGCGCGGGGGGCGCGGTGTAATCGGCGTGGACACCCGCGAGAGGGATGAGGTGCTTCATTTTTTCCCGGCTCACACCTTGGACTCAATCCTTCTCTTCAGTGATAAGGGCAAGGTTTACCAGAAGCGCGCCTACGAAATCCCCGGAGCGGGGCGTACTGCTGAGGGAGACTTGCTGGTTGGGCTCATCAACCTCGACGCCGACGAGAAGATCACGTCCGCAATTAGCGTGTCTCGTTTTGAGGAAGAGGGCTATCTGACGATGTTCACGCGAGAGGGCCGGGTTAAGCGCACGGTGCTGAGTGAGTTCGAGGACGTGCGCCCCAGCGGCTTGATCGCGATCAAGCTGCAGGCTGGGGATCAGTTGGGCTGGGTGAGACGGACTCGGGGTAACCAGGAGCTGATTGTCGTAACTGAGCAGGGACAAGCGTTGCGGCTGAGGGAGAGCGATGTGCGACCGATGGGACGAAATGCTATGGGAGTCTATGCTATCAAGCTGGGACAGGATGATCATGTGATCGGAGCATGCGTTGTCGATCCCCAGGCAGATCTGCTGACTGTCACCACCAAGGCCTACGGCAAGCGCACGCCCCTCAGCGAGTTCCGGGTGCAGGGACGTTACACAAAGGGAGTGCTCTGTTTCAAGGGGGCGAACGCAGGCACCGTCGCTTCTGCTCACGTGGTGCACCCGGAGGACGACATCACCGTCATCACTACGGGAGGCATTGCCCTTCGCACTCCCGCTCGCGAGATCTCTCGGCGGAGTCGGGCGACCCGGGGGGTGAAGGTGATGGACCTCAAGGACGGCGACGAGGTAGCTGCTGTGGCAGTACTCGGGAACGAGGAGCTGGAGGGCAGCGAATGAATGGCTGGATGACGCCTTTCGAGGTGAGTGGAAAGAACAGATGGAAGACCTTATAGAGGATTGGCAAGCCGGACAATTGCAGGCTCTTATGGCAGAGCCCGACCCCGGGGCTTTGGCCGAGACGCTGGTTGCCTTCGCTAACTCCGACGGAGGTACCATCCTGATAGGCGTCGACGAGGAAGGCCGAATCACCGGGCGGACCTTCACCGACGAGGTCGAGATGGCGCTACAGGCTGCTGTTGAGAGGTGCCGGCCGCCGGTGGAGGCTCGCTGGCATCAAGCCATGGGTGAGGACGGTCTGGTCTTCTCCATCGTCGTCAATCGCAGCCCGGAGCTCCACAGCCTGGCCGACGGCCGAGTGTTGGTGCGTTCGGGCCCAGAAAACCGTCCCCTCAGCGGAGATGAGATTCGCCAACTGGCTGCAACCAAGTCGACCGGCGACTTCGAGTCGGAGGTCGCGCCGGGCGCGCGGCGCGACGATCTCGATGATGACGTCATCGAGGAGTTCGTCGAAAAGTGGCAGGAACGTCAACATCGGGAGTGGTCACGCCCTGTCGACGATCTCCTGGTGGAGATCGGTGCCCTGACCGAGGAGGGGCAACCGACCGTCGCTGGAGTTCTGCTATTCGCCTCCACCCCTCAGGCATTCCTGCCTCAGAGCAGGTTGACGTTCGTCAAGTTCGTCGGCAGTGAACCTCGCGGAGACGATGGACACCCGGGCTATGGTCGACGTGAGGAAATTGGAGGCCCGCTCCCTCTGATCATTCGACGAGCTTGGCAGGTTGTTGGCGAGGAGATGCGCACGGGGGCGATTGTCACGGAGCTGGAGCGGAAGGAACGGACGGAGTATCCGGTCGCTGCCGTTCGGGAGGCCTTGGTAAATGCAGTGGCGCACCGCGACTACCGTCTGCGCGGTCGCCGCATCGAGGTTCGGATGTTCTCGGACCGCATGGAGATCACGAGTCCCGGTGGCCTACCCGGTTTCATCACCGTCGACAACATCGTCGAGGAGCATTTTTCGCGCAATCCCCGCATCGTGTCGGGGCTCTACCAGTGGGGCTACATCGAAGAACTGGGGTTGGGGGTCGATCTGATGATTGACGAGATGGTCCGGGCCGGCCATCCGCCGCCGAGGTTCAAGGACTCCCCCTATTCATTCGCTGTTACGCTATACAACGTTCTGGAACGGGAACCCCAGCCGGAGTGGGCCAATCGTGTGACTGAGCGCCAGGCCAAGGCCTTGAACTATGCGGAGACCAGGGGCCGTATCACCAACCGCGAGTACCAGGAGCTCTGTCCTGGCCTCAGTCCCGAGACGTTGAGGCTGGACCTCGCCGAGCTGGTGGACAGAGGATTGCTCCTCAAGATCGGCGTGAAGAGGGGCACATACTACATCCTCAAGTGACTTGGTTGGTCTAGTTATCCCAAATTATCCCAAATATATCCCAAGTTATCCCAAATGAGGGGTCTGTTGCGGTCTCTCAGTTCCGCCTCTACGCCCCCTGTCTCGTGTGAGTGTCGGCTGCCGCCGAGCAGCCGCCCTCGACCAGGCAGCCCCTGCAGCTTTCGATGCCCAGGCGTGGCTTCCCGTGGGCCGGGGACAGAAAGGCTTGACCTCTTCACGCTGCCAGACGCAGGAGGAAAAGGGCTTGTCAGCGTTCCACTTCGCGATTGAGGGCCCCCCTCGGGAGCTGGATCAGGTGCATGACATAGATTCGAGGTCTTATCCCAAATATATCCCAAATCCGATTTGGGATACACGTGCGAACAGGTTTGCGACAGGTAACAGGAGGTTCTCACATGGATCTGCAGCTAAGTGATGAACATCGTATGATTCGCGATATGGCCCGCGACTTCGCCAACGCCGAAATCGCACCTATCGCAGCCGAGTATGACGAGACCGGCGAGTTTCCCCGTGAGACCGTCGCCAAGATGGGACAACACGGCTTCATGGGGATCGCCGTGCCCGAGGAGTACGGGGGCGCGGGGATGGACACGCTGGCCTACGCGCTGGCCCTGGAGGAGATCTCGAAGGTAGATGCCTCTCATGGCGTCATTATGTCGGTCTGCAATTCCCTTTTCTGCTATGGGATCCAGCGTTACGGGACTGAGCGTCAGAAACAGAAATACCTCCGGGCCGTCGCCAGCGGTGTTGCGGTGGGCGCCTATGCACTGACCGAGCCCCAGTCAGGTTCTGATGCCGGAAACATCCGCGTCAGAGCCGAGTTGTCTCCCGACGAGACACACTACGCGATCAACGGAACCAAATCGTGGATCAGCAGCGGGCCCGTGGCGAAATACATCCTGCTCTTTGGTCAGACGGATCCTGATGCACAACCCCGCTATCGCGGTGTCACCGCCTTTATCATAGATACCGACGAACCCGGGTTTTCTCGCGGCAAGACCGAGCCCAAGCTTGGGATCCGCGCTTCCGCAACGTGCGAGATTCATCTCGAAGACTACCTGTGCCCGCTGGAATCACGACTCGGTGAGGAAGGCGAGGGATTCAAGATTGCTATGTCGGTGTTGGACGCCGGCCGTATTGGAATCGCTGCTCAGGCTCTCGGTATCGCCGGGGCGGCCTATGAAGCTTCGTTGGAGTATGCCCGCGAACGAGAGGCATTCGGTCAGAAAATCGGCGAATTCCAGATGATACAGCAGAAGCTGGCGGATATGAAGACCCGCATCGAGGCGACCCGGCTGCTCATCTACCAGGCGGCTCTCGCCAAGGAAGAAGCGAAAAGGTCAGGCGGGCGTTATACCCTGGAATCGGCTATGGCCAAATTGTTCGCCTCTGAGACGGCAATGTGGGTAACCACGGAGGCCGTGCAGATTCACGGCGGCATGGGCTACAGCAAGGAATTACCGGTCGAGCGTTACTTCCGCGATGCGAAGGTCACCGAGATCTACGAGGGAACCAGCGAGATCCAGCGCATGGTGATCGCACGACTCGAGACAGGGTTGCGGTAGGAGATGGGAGATGACATGAAGGCGCTTTGCTTCTATGAACACGGCGGCTTGGACGTTTTGGAGTACACAGAGGTGCCTCGGCCGGAGCCTGCGCCCGGTGAAGTTCTGGTGCGCGTACGCGCTGCTGCCCTCAATCACCTGGACGTGTTCGTGCGTGAAGGCTGGCCAGGTCTCGAACTGCCGCTGCCTCATTGGGGCGGTTCCGACGTTGCCGGCGAGGTCGCTGAGATCGGCCAGGAGGTCGTGGGGTGGAGAGTGGGGCAGCCGGTGGTGGTCGATCCTGGCATCACCACCCAGGAGGACGAGTTCGTCCGCCAGGGAGAGCACTCTGTCAGCCCCGGTTACGCCATATTGGGCGAGGATATTCGGGGCGGTCACGCAGAGTTTGTAGCCGTTCCGGCCCAGAATCTCATGACTATGCCCGAGGAGTGGGACTTCTCCCGGGCCTCCGCACCTCTCCTGGTATCCCTGACTGCTTGGCGCATGCTCATCCATAGAGCCGGACTGCGTGCGGGTGAATCGGTTCTTGTAGTGGGCGCTGGCGGTGGCGTCAACTCGATGGCGATCCAAATCGCCAAGCTGGCCGGTGCGCAGGTCTATGCACTGACCAGCAGCGAGGAGAAGATGGACAAGGCGCGCCAGCTGGGCGCTGATGTGGTGATCAACTACTGTGAGGATCCCACCTGGAGCAAGACCATCTACAAGCTGACTGGTCGCCGTGGCGTGGATGTGGTGGTCGACAACGTAGGGCAGGCTACGCTCGCTCAGAGTATGCGTGCGGTGGCGCGAGGCGGCCGCATCGTCATTGTCGGCAACACCTCGGGGCCCCACGCGGACGTGGATATCCGCTACATCTTTGGCAAGCAGATCAGTCTGATCGGTTCCACGATGGGCAACCACCAGGATTTTCGGGACGTGATGGATCTCATCTGGGCCGGGGAGCTGGCGCCGGTCGTTGATCGTGTGATGCCGCTTGCTGAAGGGAAGAGGGCCTTTGAGGCTCTCGAATCTGGAGAGAAGTTCGGCAAGATCGTCCTTACACCGTGAGAAGGCTGCCGGGATCGTGAGGGTTCTCAAGAACCTTACCCTGTCCCAGGCGGCGGTCATCTTGTTGAGCCTGTTGACGCTGGCCTTGGGCCTCGCGAACTTGGGGCGAGCAATGCTGGCCGTGCGCTACTTGATCCGTCTGCCTGCCTTGCCAACGACCGTGTCGCTGTACTACTTGGCTGCGAGCGGGGGGGTCTGGGCAGTCATGCTGATTGCCTGCACGGCGGGCCTCTCTCTCTTCCGCGAGTGGGGACGACGGGGTGCTCTCGCAGCAGTGACCTTGTATCAGATGAACGTGTGGGTCGACCGCCTTCTGTTCTCCCTGTCGGACTACGCCCGCCAGACCCTTCCTCGCGACTTAGTGCTGACCCTGCTTCTCCTGCTCATCTTCTGGATACCGCTCAATCTGCCGCACGTCAAAAGGGCGTTCAGGACGGGGCAGAAACAGGAGTCCTTTTCCTGACGGCGCTTCTGGACTTCAAGCTGCGGGTGGCCTGCGCTCGACGTCAGCCCGGCAGCCCGGCACGGGCTGGCGCACCCGAATCGGAGAGCCGAACCGGAGCCGCTGCGCCACCTGCGGGCAGTGCTTCTCAACTCCGCCTGGATTCCTCGCCGCTGGGTCATCGTGGGATTGAGACGGGACCTGCTGTTGGGGCAGATGATCCACGCCGTCGCCAGATGACGGAACATCATTGTGCTGAGCCTGACGCTTCTTCCGACTCTGGAAACGGCGCGCCAGGTCGTGACGAGATGGATTGGCGCGCGACCCAGCCCACGTTCACACTGGAAGCGACGCTGCTGCCCAATATGCTGCTAGGACCGTGCCTGGTGATCGTCGACGACCCAAACAACTGGTCGGTCAAACGCTTAAGGGTCGTCAGTTCGTGAGGGTGGTGTTGGAGAACCAGGGAGCATAATTGGTCAGCGACCAGGCCCGCCCCGTGTTCGCCAGGGCTGGCGTGGCAGAAGAAGAGCTGAGCATATCGTTGATCGAGCTGATGGGGAACCCTGCAAACCTCGCCGCGACGAAGACTGTTGTCAACGAAGTGAAAGTGTACCGAATTCACCGAAGTAAAAGTGTACCACCTTGCGATGAAATATCAGCTCTTTTTTGCCACAGAGTCAATAGACCCCTCCTTGCCTTTTAGGCGGTAGCTTGAGCCTTTCAAGCTGATGATCTCGGCGTGATGAACCAGCCGATCGATCATGGCGGCTGCTACCACCACATCGCCACCGAAGATCTCTCCCCAACCACTGAACGCGCGGTTCGAACTGATTATGTGGAATGTCCTGAGAAGTCAAGTTCAGGACCAGCTTTGTTCGCATTG
>CAYVCX010000051.1:0-22179 GCA_964450435.1 uncultured Anaerolineales bacterium | reverse complement strand
TCACCTATGGTATACTGGGTTTCGGTAAGCCAAACTCGGTTTCGTAGAACAGAACCATCCACTTCGAATCTCTCTGGTCCTGAATTCAGCCGAGGCCGCTCTACCTGAACACTCGCGCCCCGTGGCTTCCAACCCGTGCTCGTCTGGTGATCGTCGACAGGGAGGTTGGTATTAGTCTCTGCGCTCTGTTTGGGCTCGGACCCCGGTGTTGTCCTCCGTCTGAGGCTGAGCCCAGGCTCCACGCCGACCATCGCCGCCTCTGGCCGAGCTCCGTCGACCGAGCCGTATGTGCCATCTCATCCTCGGCTCCTTACCGTGTGGGTCGTTTGTCTCCTTCTGATGGGTAAAGACAGATATCACATCGAGGCCCTGGAACGAGGTCTACTTGTCCTGGAGGCCTTCTCCGCTGAATCTCCCACCCTGAGTATGACCGAAATCGCTGCGGATGTCGGGCTGACGAAGAGCACGGCCTTCCGTTTCACCCACACCTTGGAGGAGCTCGGCTATCTGAGGCGGGACCCCGAGACGAAACGGTATCGGCCTGGGACAAAAGTGCTTCGATTGGGGTTCACGGCACTCAACAGCCTCGAAATGGGACAGGTCGCCCAACCCTACCTGAGAGCCTTGTCCGAGCGCTGTGGAAAGACCACCAATATGACAGTCCGAGATGAAGCCGAGATTGTCTACGTGGCGCGTAACAAGACCCAGCAGATCCTGGCCCTTGATCTCCACTTGGGCTCGCGCCTTCCCATCTACTGTACTTCGATGGGCAAGGCACAGCTGATCGACCTTTCTCGCCCAGAGCTTCGTGCCCTTCTCGGTGACGGCCCGTATCAGCAGCGAGGACCGAATACCATCACCACCCTCGAAGGCCTGCTCGACGAACTGGCGGACGTGCGCTCGCAGGGATATGCTGTAAATGACGAAGAGTTGGCACCGGGCCTGCGATCGCTGGCTGCTCCCGTCCGCGACCATTCCGGAGAGATCGTGGCCGCGATCAATGTGTCGGTCCTCAGTATGCGCATATCACGCCAGGAGCTGGAGAACCAGTTTGCTCCCCTGGTCCTCGAGACCGGCCGACGGATCTCATCAGCCCTGGGCGCCCGGGTGCACCCTAGTCCAAGGAGGGAAGACTCTATGCACGAATAGAAGCTTCAATTCGCGGGTTCTCCCGCAAATCGCGACGGAGTATCCTCAGAGGAGGAGACAATCGATGAAGGGCAGAAGCTTGTTTATCCTGTGTTTGCTAGCTGTCGTATTGAGCGTCCTGACCACATCCTGCGCCACCCCCACTCCCGAGGTGATCAGGGAGACCGTGGTCGTCCCGGAGGTCACAGAGGTCGTCAAGGAAGTGGAACAGGAGGTGGTTGTCACCGCCACGCCTGAGCCCGAGGCCGAGGCCGATACGATCCTGATCGGAGGTGTGGGCCCGCTGTCGGCCCCCGGCTCCTATGTGTCAGGAATACAGATGCGCCAGGCCATGATGATGGCCATAGACGAGATCAACGAGGCAGGCGGAATACTCGGAAAACCAGTCGAGTTGGTCTTCGGCGACACCGAGGGCTTACCAGAACGCGGCACAGCCGTCACTGAGCGCCTGATCACGCAGAATCGCATCGTCGGACTCACGGGAGAGTATCACAGCCACGTGGGTTTGACGGTGATGGAGGTCGCGCACAAGTACGGCGTCCCTACCGTTTTCGCCGAGCCGTGGGCCGATGAGATCACCGCCAGTGGTTACCCAAATATCTTCCGCATCGCACCGTCCATCGAATTCTACAGCAGCATAGCCACCAACTACATGGTCGAGGCCGGCTGGGAGCGTATCATCTTCGTCGTCGAGGACACCGACTACGGCCATCTGCAGGCCGAAGGATGGGTAGGGCAGCTGGAGCAGGCCGGGATCACTGACGTCGAGGTCATCTACGCCGACCCTGGGACGGAGGATTTCACCCCCATTCTTCAGCGCATCCAGCAGGATCCACCTGATCTGCTGGCCGGCGTCGTCACCGGCATTGGCAACGCCCGTATGGTCCGCCAGGCCTGTGAGCTCGGCCTGGCTCCTACCGCCGAGACCGCTTACTACGCCAGCGCGGATGCCCAGTACTCCGACGACTTCTGGGAGAACGTCGGTGACTGTGGCCAGTACGTCTTCTTCACTTTCGTTGGCCTTCCCGAGTCAGTCTGGAACGAGAAGACCGAGGCCTTCGTGGCCAATTTCGAGGAGATCTACGAGCACACCCCAGGCGCGCCGGCTATGGAGGCCTACGATGCGACCTACCTGCTGCTCCAGGCCATCGAGGACGCTGGGTCTACTGAGCCGGAAGCCGTCATTGAGGCTCTGGAAGACATCAGGATGACTGGTACCTTGGGTGAGATCTGGTTCGAGTACACCTCCGACAACCCGGTGCCCGACGACCAGCCCGACTGGATGTGGCATCAGTGGCTGACGCCGAGCGTGTACATCATCCAGTACACCGAGGTGGGACAGACCCTGGAAGAGGCGAACGTCGTCTTCCCGACGGAGCGCGCCACCGGCCCGCTCTACACTTCCCCGTAGCCTGCAGCCGGATGCCGAGCAGGTCTCTCCCACGGGGGAGACCTGCTCCTTTCCATAGTATGGAGGGGGCTTTCTATGGATTACCTTCTGTCTATTAGCACCACCGGGGTGATCATGGGCATCATCTACGCGCTCATGGCCCTCGGGCTCACACTCATCTACTCGATCCTTGGCATCGTGAACTTCGCCCACGGCGAGTTCTATATGCTGGGAGGATACGCTGCCTATGTCGGCTTCAGCGCCCTCTCGGGACTTCACCCTCTGTTAATCGTGCCCCTGGCAGGCCTTACCGGCGTCCTGCTGGGGCTCATCTTCGAGCTTCTCTTCCTGCGTCCCATCCACCAGGACCGGATCGACCGGCCCGCTGAATATGCAATCCTCGTCACCTTTGGGCTATCCTTCTTCTTCATAAATCTCATGCTGGCAGCCCTCGGCCCCTACCCTCGCAGACCACCATCGTTCTTCAGTGGCACGGTCGACGTGGGCATCATGAAGATCAGCGCCGACCGATTGACGGCCAGTGGTTTTTCACTGGCTCTCGTGGCAGCGCTCCTCGTGATCATCAACAAGACGTGGATCGGCAAAGCGCTTCGTGCGGTCAGCCAGGATAAGCAAGCCGCCGCCGTAGTGGGCATCGACGCCTTGACCATGAACTCGGTTGCTTTCGCCGCGGGGGCGGGCTTGGCCGCCATCGCAGGAGCCCTTCTGGCGCCGAGCTTCTCCGTCACCCCGGATGTCGGCGCCCAACCCTCAATCCGCTCCTACATAATCATCGTCCTTGGTGGAATGGGCTCGATTAAGGGAAGCATCCTCGGCGGCCTCATCATCGGGTTGGTGGAGAGCCTGGCGACAGGCTACTTCCCAGATCCCACTCGAGCCCTCAAGTACAAGACCGCGTTTGGCCTGGTGATCTTCATGCTGGTTCTCCTCCTCAGGCCAAGGGGCCTTTTCGGGAGGAAAGAAGAATGAGCACCAAACATCGCAATCAGCCGAGCCTGCCCGGAGGTTTCCCCAGACAGGTTCTGCAGTGGGGCACGGTCGCAATCCTCTTGATCATCGCCTTGCTCGTCCCCACGTTCTTGCAGAGCTACGGACTGCACGTGATGATCATCGCGTTCTGGTACGCCGTCCTCTCATCCAGTTGGTCACTGCTTGCAGGCTACGCCGGTCAGTTCTCCTTTGCACACGTAGCTTTTACCGCCATTGGCGCCTACACCGCCGGCATGCTCGGCATGCACTTCGGTTGGCCCCCGCTGGTTGGGATCGTCTCCGGTGTCCTCGTAGCCGGGGTAGTCGGCGTAGCGATCGGGGCCCTCGTCCTGCGCTTCAAGCCCGCGTACCTGGCGCTCTTCACCATCGCCTTCTCAGAGATCCTGCGCCTCCTCATCCGCGGGGAGCCGCAGCTCACCCGGGGAGACCACGGGCTGCGCCTGGTTCCCCTTCTCGGCTCGGACGTGATCTCCCGCGTGCCCCACTACTATATCATGCTGGCCGTCCTCGTGGGGTGTTTGATCTTGATGCACTGGCTGGTGCGTTCTCGCATCGGCCTGTTTCTGCGGGCAATTCGTGAGGACGAGGAGGCAGCCGCCGCTCGAGGCGTGGACGTCGTGCGCTATAAAGTATTCGCTTTTGCCATCACCAGCATGATCGCTGGCCTCGCCGGCGCCTTCTACGGCCACTACACCACAATCCTCAGCCCCAACATGTTAGTCCTCACACAGATGGGTCTGGTGATGTCCATGGCCATCATTGGCGGCGTGGAGAATCTCATCGCCGCGGCTTTCGGCGGCATCCTGATCCACGTCGGTCTGGAGCTGCTGCGGGAGTTCGGGCCCTGGCGCTTGGTCATCTTCGGCGCCCTCCTCATGATCATCCTGCGCTTCGCCCGCAATGGCCTGCTCACGCCACTATTCCGACTTCTGTTCGGCCACGGTCCCCAGGCGGAATTGCGAGAGGGCACCGAGGCCGCGGCCGACGAAACCGTACCGGCAGCCGAGGGGGTCACAGCCGATGGAACTTAAGATTCAGAACCTGGTCAAACGTTTCGGCGGTATCACGGCCCTCGACGGAATCTCGCTCAGCGTATCCAGCAGCCAACTGATTGGGCTGATCGGGCCAAATGGATCGGGGAAGACCACTCTGGTCAACACAATCGGCGGGCTCTACCGACCTAATCAGGGGGACATCCTGTTCAACGGTGAGACCATCGCGTTTCTCAAGCCGAACCAGGTGGCCCGACGGGGAATCGGACGCACGTTTCAGGTCACCCGGGCCTTTCGGCGTATGACGGTGATCGAAAACCTGCTGGTGCCTGCTTTGGCCCTCCATCCCGAGAGGGGCCGAAGCCTGTGGAAGGAACGGGCACGAGAGGTGCTCGACTTCCTCACGATGGACCACCTGCGACACGATTACGCCCGCAGTCTGTCCGGCGGGCAGCAGAAGCTGCTCGAGCTGGGGCAGGTGATGATGATCGATCCTGACTTGATCCTCCTGGACGAGCCCTTCGCCGGGGTACACCCCAAGCTGATGGAGACCATCTTCGACTACATCTCCACACTCCACGAACAGGGCAAGTCCTTCATCGTGATCAGTCACGATATGACATCCATCTTCACCCTCAGCCAGCGCCTGGTGGTCCTCAACTACGGCAGTGTCATCGCCGACGGCGATCCAGAGGACGTCAAGCGTGACGAGGCCGTCATCGAAGCGTACCTCGGAGAGGAGGAGTAGGATGCTCGAGATCGAAGACCTCTACGTCGGCTACTATAAGGACCTGAACATCTTGCAGGGAGTATCCCTGTCGGTCCGTGATGGGGAGATCACCGCCGTACTAGGCCCCAACGGCGTGGGCAAGTCCACACTCCTGAAATCGATCTACGGCTTCGTCAAGCCTCAAGACGGGCAGATTCGACTCCAGGGCCAGGACATTCTGAGTACGCCAGCGCACCATCTCGTGGACCTGGGCGTTTCCTACATCCCTCAGCAGCAGAGCGTGTTCCCATATATGACTGTCGAGGAGAACCTGGAGCTGGGTGCATGGTCGTTCCGCCGGGATGGCCGGCGCATTCGGGAGAAGATCGAGGCCAATTACCAGCGCTTCCCGGTCCTCCGAGAGCGACGGCGCTCCCCAGCCGGCGAACTCTCCGGTGGCATGCAGCGCATGGTGGAGCTCGGCCGCGTTATGATGACGGATCCCAAGCTCATCCTCGTCGACGAGCCAACCGCCGGACTGGCCATCATGCTGGCCCGCGACATCTATCAGCTGCTGGTGCAGCTGAAGGAAGAAGGAATCACCATTCTCCTCGTTGATCAGAACATCCGTCAGGCGATCAACATCTCCGACTATGTCTACATACTGGAGCTGGGCCGCAACCGGCACGAGGGCCCGCGGGAGGAGTTCGACGACCTGAAGAAGGCTCTCTGGCTCTGACGAGGCAGGCGATGAGTCGCGATATTGGCGCGTTCTCACAACTGGGCGATGTCTTCACCACGTTGGATCTGCACGCCGGGGGCGAGCCGATCCGCCTGCTCATCGAAGGCCTTCCTCCCATCCCCGGTCAGACGATCAATGACAAGCGGCTCTACGTCGCAGAGCACTTCGACCACGTGCGCCTGCTGCTCACTCAAGAGCCCCGCGGTCATCGCGATATGTTCGCCGCCGTTGTCACCGATCCGGTCAGCGAGCAGGGCCACTTCGGCCTCGTCTTTATGGACGCCCGGCGCTACCCCTACATGTGTGGCCACGGCACCATTGGAGCAGTGACCGCCTTCCTGGAGATGGGCTGGCTGGAGGCCGACGAGTCAGAGGTGACCGTCGTCGTGGACGCCCCTTCAGGCTCCGTGGAAGCGCACGCCCGGGTGTGCAGCGCGGACGACGGACGGCCCCGTGTCGAGTCAGTCGCCATCCAGCTCGAACCCGCCTTTGCTCTCCTGTTGGACCGGCCACTTCAGGTGCCCGAGCTCGGCACGATCCCGGTGGACGTCGCCTTCGCCGGGGGATTCTTCGTCCTGGTCTCCAATGAGCACCTCGTCCATCCACCGCCTGGGGGAGCTGCAAGAGGGCCACTCGATCCGGTGTCTCCAGCCAACTGTCTGGAGTTGTCGGTGGAGAACGTTCCCGAGTTGGTCGGCCTGGGCATGGCCATCACCGAGGCAGCCAATCAGCAGATTCATGTGCAGCACCCCGCCCAGCCTTACATCAACACCATCGATGTGGTCGAATTCTACGATCCCCGTGGCGACGCTCAGAGACGCGGGAAGAACGCGGTCATCTACGGGGAAGAACATATCGATCGCTCGGCATGTGGAACTGGGACCTCCGCCAAGATGGCTCTCCTCCACCGGCACGGTGATCTGACTGTGGGGGAGGCCTTCATCAACCAGAGCCCTCTTGGCTCGACGTTCGAGGGGCGAATCGTCGCAGAGACCACCGTTGGCCGCAGTTCGCCAGGGTCAGCTCCAGCGATTCCTGCCATCGTACCGCAGATCCGCGGTACGGCTCACCTCACCGGTCTCCACCGCTTCGTCGTAACACCCGAAGATCCCTTTCCCGAGGGGTTCCTGATCTGAACGCGCCACAGCCTGTCATGGACCTGAAAACCAGACCGTTCCTTGCCCTTGACGATCAGATCGTTGCGCTCGACCTCCACGC
Organism: uncultured Anaerolineales bacterium; assembly: GCA_964450435.1. Lineage (GTDB taxonomy): Bacteria > Chloroflexota > Anaerolineae > B4-G1 > B4-G1 > SKLM01. The sequence continues at coordinate 14,968 of CAYVCX010000051.1, read as the reverse complement.
CGGCGGCGAGCCGATCCGTCTCGTTGTCGACGGGTTCCCCCCCGTCCCCGGCGAGACGATGAATCGCAAGCGGCTGTACGTCGGCGAGCACCTCGATCACCTCCGTCTGCTACTCACACAGGAGCCCCGCGGTCACCGCGATATGTTCGGGGCCCTCCTCACCGACCCCGTCAGTGAGCACGGAGACTTCGGCCTCGTCTTCATGGACCCGCGACACTACCCCTACATGTGCGGTCACGGGACCATCGGGGCAGTGACGGCCGTCCTCGAGATGGGCTGGCTCAAGGCTCGCCAGCAGGAGGAGGTCATCACCGTCGATGCGCCGGCCGGACCTGTGCGTACTCTCGCTCGCCTGAGCAACCCTGTCCATTCACCCGGACGCCTCCGCGTCGATTCGGTGTCCATCGAGCTGGAGGCAGCCTTCGTTTTCTCCCGGAATCGAGCGCTTGATGTCCCCGGATGGGGACGCATAGCGGTGGATGTGGCCTTCGCCGGAGGATTCGGACTCCTGATCTCGAGCGAGCAGGTCGGTTTACCCATCGCACCGGGTAACGCAGCAGAGCTGGCGCGCTGCGGAATGGCCGCCATCGAAGCTGCAAATCAGCAGCTGGAAGTGCAGCACCCCACGCGCCCCTACATGGACACCGTGGACTCAGCCGAAATCTACGATGCCAGCTTCGATGTTCAGGGGCGCGGCAAGAACGCGATGATCTACGGCCAGGCGCACGTGGACCGTTCCGCGTGCGGCACCGGTACCTCCGTCAAGATGGCCTTGCTCCACCATCAGGGCCAGCTTCAGGTGGGGGAGACATACGTCAACGAGGGCATACTCGGGACCACCTTCGAGGGACAGATCGTGGCCGAGACCAGGGTTGGGAACTATCCAGCCGTCGTACCGCAGGTTCGAGGCAGCGCCCATATCACGGGTCTGCATCGATTCGTTCTCGACCCCCGCGATCCGTTCCCGCAGGGCTTCCTCCTCTGAATCGAGCCATATGACACGGAATGACCTATTCCTCATCAACGGCAGGCTCCACACCCAGGACGACAGCTACCCCCGGGCTACGGCTCTGGCGATCCGAGGCGGCCGCGTGCAACCCGTAGGCGACGACGACGAGATCCGGGCTCTGGCGGGCCCTGGCGCGCGGGTCGTCGACTTGGAGGGTCAGCTGGCGCTGCCCGGCACGACCGATGCCCATCTCCACTACTACGACTGGGCCCTCGGCCTGCGCCGTGTACCCCTGACCGGGGTGCGTTCTCTGCCTTACTTGAAGCGCCGACTCGCCCAACGAGCGCGGGAGATCCCTCCCGGTCAGTGGGTCCTGGGGCAGGGGTGGAACGAGTCCCGCTGCCCCGTGGCAGACCCGAATCCGATGCTGGGCATCCACGCGGCCGTGACCCGGCAGATGAGGGACGGCACACCGCCGGGCGGCTGGTACCCAGAACAACGGCTGACCGCGGCCGAAGCCGTGTGGGGGTTCACCATGGGCGCGGCCTTGGCCAGTGGTCGCCAGGCCCACCTGGGCAGCATCACCCCGGGCAAACTGGCCGACCTGATGGTACTGGACCGGGACATCCTGGCCCTCGCGGAGACCGACCCCACGGAAATCGCCCGGGCGCAGGTGGCGATGACCATCTTCGATGGACGCATCGTCCACGAGGGCTGAGGTATGCAACCGAACGCCGAATTCGTGCGCGTCGAGCTCAAGCTCCTCGCCGCGTACCGTCGCTACCTGCCGCCCGGCAGCACGGACAGCTCCGGCATCGTCGACGTTCGGCCCGGAACGCCGGTGACCGATCTGTTGGACCGGTTCGACGTCCCGGCTGGACAGAACGCCAGCGTTGTCCTGATCAACGGGCGCGATGCCCCGCCCGATCAGGCGTTGCAAGAAGGTGACGTCGTGGCCGTCTTCCCGGCCATGGCCGGCGGCTGATTCTCTTATGCGTCGCGTATTGCGCACAGCAGCTCGCATCTAACACACTACGGAGGATACATCAACATGTTTGGATGGCACGGCAAAGCGCTGAGGATCGACCTCACCCGCGAGACTATCTCCATCGAGGACGTCGATCCTCAGGTGGCCAAGGACTTCATCGGCGGTCGAGGATGGGCCATCAAGTACCTCTATGACGAGGTGGACCCCACCGTAGACCCCCTGTCCTCCGAGAACAAACTTTTCTTCACCGTCGGTCCGCTCACGGGCACCCCCGCGCCAACCGGCAACCGTTACATGATCACCACCAAGGCGCCGCTAACCGGCGCCATCTCCTGCTCCAATTCGGGTGGCATGTATCCCACCGAGATGAAACGCTCGGGCTTCGACATGTTCGTATTCGAGGGAGCGGCCCGGCGGCCGGTCTATGTCTGGATCGACGCCTCTCGCTCCGGGGAGGAGCCCCGCCTCGAGATCCACTCGGCCCAGCATCTGTGGGGCAGGACGGTTCACGAGACCACGGATGCTCTCCTCGACGAGACCAATCCCCGGGCGCGGGTGACCTGTATCGGGCCGGCTGGTGAGAGGCTGGTCAAGATAGCCAGCGTCATGAACGACAAACACCGCGCGGCGGCCCGCTCCGGCGTCGGGGCCGTCATGGGCAGCAAGAACCTCAAGGCCGTGGTCGTCCGCGGCGCGCAGGAAGTGCCCCTCGCCGAACCTGACCAGATGAAGGAGCTCTGCCGTGAGGTGCGGCGCGAGGTCGCCGCCGACGTGAAAAAGGGATCCACGCTGCGAGAGTACGGCACTGCGTATGTGCCCATCGTCACCAACGAGATCGGCATCCTCCCCACCCGCAACTTTCAGACCGGCGTCTTCGAGGGTGTGGAAGGCATAACCGGGGAGGTCCTCACGGAGAAGTACCTCATCCGGCCGAAGCCTTGCTTCGGCTGCCCCATCGCCTGCGGTCGCAAGACCGAGCTCAAGGACTCCACCTATGAGGGCGAAGGCGAGGGGCCAGAGTACGAGACCATCGCCTCTCTCGGTAGCGCCTGCGGCCTCGAAGACATGGCGGCCGTCACCAAGGCCAACTACGTCTGCAACGAACTGGGCCTGGACACAATCTCCGCCGGGGTCACCATCGCCTGCGCCATGGAGATGGCCGAGCGAGGGATACTGCCCGAGGAGGATGTGGGCATGCCCCTCCGCTTCGGCGACGGCGATGCCGTCATCGACCTCCTCGAGAAGACCGCCTATCGCCAGGGGTTCGGCGATCTGCTGGCCGAGGGCAGCTACCGTATGGCCGAGGCGTACGGCCATCCCGAGCTCTCCATTACAGCCAAGAAGCAGGAGTTCCCCGGCTACGACCCTCGGGGGTCCAAGGGCATGGGCCTGCTCTACGCCACCTCCAACATCGGCGCTTCGCACATGGCGGGCGATCTCGCCTATATGGAGGTCTTCGGCGTCCCCAGGAAGATCGATCCCCTGACCATCGAACGCAAGCCCTGGTACATCAAACACTTCGAGGACCTCTTCACCCTCATTGACGCCGCTGGGCTGTGCGTCTTCCTGTCCATACGCTATCTCTGCGACGCCACCTACGACGTGATGCCCACCCGCCTGACCAATATGCTCAACCTCGCCACCGGGGCGGGCTACACCGTGGAAACCTTGCTGGAGGCCGCGGACCGCGTCTACACCCTGGAGCGCCTCTTCCTGACCGATGCCGGATTCTCCCGCGCCGACGATACCCTGCCGAAGCGCATGCTCGACGAGCCTATGCCCGATGGCCCCGCTGCGGGGCACGTCGTCGAACTGGATCAGATGCTGCCCGAGTTCTATGACCTGCGGGGATGGGACCAGGACGGGATCCCCACCGATGAGAAGCTGGCCGAGCTGGGGCTGGAGCGCCGCGCCCATGGCTAGTCCGACCGCCCTACGGCCATTCTGAGCGCGGAGGTGGCACGATGAAGTCGAGGAGATCAAGGCCCATCTCGTGAGGACCAACAGCGTCAGCTCCAGCGTGGCGGGTCAGAATCCGTGCGCCGCCGAGGTTCCCCAGCCCCTCCAAAAACCAAGGGCAAGGAAGCCCGCGGCGGGGGTGAGGCAGTCTTCGTGCCCTCCTCGTCCGAGACGGTTCCGGCGCTCAAGCGTTGCGTCTCCGCGAGCTCGCTCGGCCAATCGACGGGACCCGCCACCGTGACCCGATCCATAGGATAGCATCCAGGAGAAAACATGACACCGAAGACCCAGATTTCCGAGCGCTTGCAGACCAGGCTCCCCCACGTCATCACCGAGCTCCCCGGCCCGAAAGCGCGCGCGTTGATCGAGGAGGACAGACACGTCGTCTCCCCTTCCCTGCCGCGCGCCTATTCATTGGTCGTTGACAGCGCCCAGGGGTGCACAATAACGGACGTGGACGGCAATCGCTTCCTTGATTTCGCCGCCGGAATCGCCGTCTGCTCCACCGGTCACTGCCACCCCCGCGTGGTGCGGGCGATTCAGGAGCAGGCTGCCCGTCTGATCCACATATCGGCGGACTTTTACTACCCCCAGTACGTCGAAACCGCAGCCAAGCTCGCCGAGATCGCCCCCGGCTCCGACGATTGGCAGGTGTTCCTCACCAACTCCGGGACAGAGGCTGTCGAAGGGGCCCTGAAACTGGCCCGCTACGCCACCGGCCGCCACCGTCTCATCGCCTTCCTGGGGGCCTTTCACGGCCGCTCAATGGGCTCGATTTCCCTGACGGCCAGCAAACCCCAGTACCACCGCGGGTTTGGTCCGTTGCTCGCCGACGTCACCCACGTGGCCTACGGCAACTGCCTCCACTGTCACTACAACCTCGAGTACCCCGCCTGCAATCTGGCCTGTGTCGATTACATTGAGCGCGAGATCTTCAAGCGCATTGCGCCCCCCGAGGATGTAGCTGCCATCGTCGTCGAACCGCTGCAGGGAGAGGGTGGCTACGTCGTGCCCCCGCCCGGCTGGCTCGCCGCCCTCCGTGCCCTCTGCGATCGGCACGGCATCCTGCTCATCGCCGACGAGATACAGAGCGGTATGGGGCGCACCGGCAAGATGTTTGCCTTAAACCATTCGGACGTGGTGCCCGACATCATCACCGTCGCAAAAGGAATCGCCTCAGGGATGCCCCTCGGGGCCTTCATCGCCCGGGCCGATCTGATGATCTGGGACAAGGGCGCCCACGGGACGACCTTTGGCGGGAATCCCGTGGCCTGCGTGGCAGCTTTGGAGACCATCGCCTTGCTCGAAGAGGGATTGATGGAGAACGCCTCCCGCGTGGGTGGCTACTTGCTGGAGCGGCTGAAGGAGCTTCAGAATCAATACCCGGCCATCTTCGACGTCCGCGGTCTCGGACTGATGATCGGGCTGGAGTTCCAGACCGCCCGGCAGGCCCAGGCCGTGGCCGACGCCTGCTTCCAGAGGGGCCTGATCACCTTGAGCTGCGGCGACAAGGCCATCCGCCTCTCGCCCCCTCTCGTCGTCGGCCAGGAAGAGGCCGACGCAGCCCTGCGCATCCTGGAGGCCGCCATCAACCACACGATAACCAGCGAGGAGGAAGATGCCAGATAAGCTGACGAGTATGCAAGATGCTGTCGCGACCCACGTCCACGATGGCGACATGGTGGCTATCGAGGGCTTCACCGCCTGCATCTGTTTCGCCGCCGCCCACGAGATCATCCGCCAGGGACGGCGCGACCTCACCCTCTGCCGCATGACGCCCGACTTGATCTACGACCAGATGATCGCCGCCGGATGCGCCCGCAAGATGGTCTTCTCCTATCTGGGCAACCCTGGCGTCGGCTCGCTCTACTGTGTCCGACGCGCGGTTGAGGACGGCATCCCCCAGCCCCTCGAACTCGAGGAGTACTCCCACTTCGGTATGGTTGGACGCTACACGGCGGGGGCACATCGGTTGCCCTTCTTCCCCCTCCGCTCCTACCGGGGCAGCGATCTACCCCACGTCAACCCTCTCATTCGGTACGTCGAGAGCCCGTACGATGCCGAGACGATCGCTGTCGTGCCACCCCTCAATCCCGACGTAGCCATCCTCCACGCGCCGCGGGCCGATCCCCGGGGGAACACCCACCTGTGGGGCCTTCTCGGCGTGCAGAAGGAGGCTGCCTTCGCGGCAAAGCGCGTCCTTGTGGTCGTCGAGGAGGTTGTCACCACCGATGTCATCCGCTCCGACCCAAACCGCACCGTGATCCCGGACGTGCTGGTCGACGCCGTGGTGCACGAGCCCCGCGGAGCTCATCCTTCATACGTCCAGGGCTACTACGATCGAGACAACGCATTCTATCTCGACTGGTACGACATCAGCAAGGACCGCACGTCGACCGAGCAGTGGCTTGACGAGTGGGTCTACGGCGTTGAGGACCGGGCAGCGTACCTGGAGAAGATGGACGCCGAGTCGTGGGATCGCCTGCAGCCCGGTGAGGCCTGGAGCGCACCGACCAACTACGGAGCGTACGACTGACATGATACCAACTTACTCCCCTTCTGAGATGATGATCGTGACTGCGGCGCGCGCCCTGGCGGGTATTCGCACCGTCTTCGTCGGCGTGGGCCTGCCCAACAGCGCCTGCAACCTGGCACGCCGAACCGTGGCGCCGGACCTGGAATTGATTTACGAGAGCGGCGTCTACGGCGCCCGACCGGCTCGCCTCCCCCTCTCTATCGGCGACCCCACCCTCATCACTGGGGCGACCTCCATCTGCTCCATGGTCGATCTCTTCGGCCTCTACCTGCAGGGTGGCCGGATAGAGGTGGCCTTCCTGGGTGGTGCGCAGATCGATCGCTTCGGCAATCTGAACACCACCGTCATCGGCGACTGGGAGCAACCCAACGTCCGCTTGCCGGGCAGCGGCGGCGCGTGCGAGATCGCCATCAACGCCCAGCGGGTCTTCGTCGTCATGCGGCTGAAGCAGCGTGCCTTCGTCGAGAAGCTCGACTTCCTCACCAGCCCTGGTCACCTCGGCGGGGGGCGGGAGCGGGAGGCCCTGGAGCTACCCGGCTCCGGGCCCCAGCTGGTCGTCACCGACAAGTGCGTCTTCGGCTTCGACGAGACCAGCCGCGAGATGAGGCTCGAGAGCCTTCATCCGGGGGTAGAGCTGTCCGACGTCCAGGAAGAGGTGAGCTGGGATCTCTCAGTGGTGCCGGATCTCCATCAGACCGAGCCTCCTTCGGCAGAGGAGCTGTGCCTCTTGCGCGAGGAGCTGGATGTGCAGGGTCTCTACCGCTAGATTGGGATCGCCGAGCCCTCAAGCCGGACGAAGTTCAGTGCAGAAGCGCCTGAGACCAGCCATGAACCAATCTCCCCCCTCGCGTCATATCGACCGGCTGGCTGCAGAGCGAAAAGGAGCGGACGAATCTCCTGTCCCGCTGACTGCGAGCGGGCGCTGGCTCATTTAAAGAGACCACGGGAATACCCTGACCACCCGGAGACCCTATCGAGACATCTCGCTTTGGCAGGATGTCCACCGGCGCATGCTCGGCGTGGAACGTCCCTTGAGCGGTGAGGTGACGGCCCTCGAGCCAACTCGCCTCGAGCGGCACGGAAGCAACGAGCAAGCGAGAAGAAGAAAAAGAACAAGGAGAAGGAGACAGTATGACTGACGTCGTTATCGCATCAGCAGTACGCACCCCCATCGGGAAGTTCGGCGGCGCGCTGGGCAGTGTATCGGCTGCCGAGCTCGGTCGTATCGCAGCCGAGGAATCGTTGACCAGGGCCGGGCTGACCCCGAACGACGTGGACGAGGTCATCGTCGGTCACGCCCGCCAGGCGGGCAACGGTCCCAACCTGGCCCGGCAGATCGGCTATCACGCCGGCATCCCCGTGGCCCGACCAGGCTACACCATCAACAAAGCCTGTGCCAGTGGCCTGAAAGCCATAACCCTGGCCTCCCAGTCCATTGCCACCGGCGAGAACTCCATCGTACTGGCCGGCGGCGTGGAGCAGATGTCTCAGATCCCCTATCTCCTGACCAAGGCCCGCTGGGGCTATCGGCTCGGCGGCGACGAACTGGTCGACGCTATGCACCGGGACGGGTACTACTGCCCCCTGGCCGAGATGATGATGGGCCTGACCGCCGAGGTCCTGGTCGACGAGTACGATATCAGCCGTGAGGATCAGGATCGATTGGCTCTGGAGAGCCACCGCAAGGCCCTCCGCGCCTGGGACGAGGGCCTCTTCGACGCCGAGGTCGTCCCTGTGGACGTGCCCGGACGCAAGGGAGAGACCGTTCGCGTCAACCGGGATGAGCGCCCGCGTCCGGACACCAATATGGAGAAACTCGCGCGCCTCCAGCCCGTCTTTAAGAAGGCCGGCACCATCACCGCAGGGAACGCCAGCGGCATCACAGACGCCGCCGCTGCCATTGTCGTGATGCGGGCCGACCGCGCCGCTGCCCTTGGCATCCAGCCGCTCGCGCGCATCGAGGCCTTCGCCAGCGCCGGGGTGCACCCCAGGCGTATGGGCATGGGCCCGGTACCGGCGACGCACAAGGTCCTGGAACAGACCGGGCTCGCCCTCGACGATCTGGACCTCATCGAGCTCAACGAGGCCTTCGCCGCCCAGGTGCTCGCTGTGGAGCGAGAGCTTCCCTGGGACGTCGAACGGCGCAACGTCCACGGCGGGGCCATCGCACTTGGCCATCCCACCGGCTGCACCGGAACGCGCATAGTGGTCACCCTCCTCCACGCCATGCAGCAGCGCGACGTGGAGACCGGGCTCGCCACCCTCTGCGTCAGCGGCGGGCTGGGAATGGCCCTGCTCCTCACACGGGTGTAGGATCTGTCACTGCCTGGTGGGCTCTGTCTCGTTGAATTTCGCGGATCGACGAGGTAGGGTATAATTCAGGCTGTCGCTGGATGACCTGCTTTAGAGGCCGGAGAGCGCCCGGCCGCGCGTGACAGGGCCGTGGAGTGTTACAAGTCCTTCCAGCCCGCCGCGGTCCAGCGGCTCCGAAGGTGGCCCGATGGCTGACACAGACCAGGCTGACGTAGGACAAACAACTACACCATACAACGCACCGATGCCCGAGACCTTTTACGCCCATCCCACCGGAAATGTTCTCTACCGCCGTGCCCGTCACCCCCGGCCCATGGTCGACCGGGGCGAAGGCGTCTATCTCTACGACACCCAGGGCCGGCGATATCTCGACGCCTCCGGCGGTGCCGTCGTGGTCAACGTGGGGCACGGCCTGTCCGAGGTCGCCGAGGCGCTGGCTGAACAGGCAGCGCAGGTGGCCTTTGCTCATCCCACGATGTTCACCAGCCGCCCGGCGGAGACCTATGCGCAGGCCCTGGCCGAGGTTGTCAGCCTGCCCGATCCACGCTTCTTCTTCCTGAGCAGTGGGTCCGAGGCGGTCGAGACCGCCATCAAGTTCGCCCGACAAGTTCAGGTGGAACGCGGGCGCGGCAGCCGGTATCTCATCATCTCCCGCCAGCAGTCCTACCACGGGACCACCCTGGGCGCGCTGTCCGTGGCCGGCAAGCCGAAGATGCGTCGCCTTTTTCAGCCTATGCTGGTCGATGTGCCGCACATCGCACCTCCCTATTGCTACCGCTGTCCTTTCGGCCTCACCCATCCCCACTGCGCTCTCCGCTGTGCCGACGCCTTGGAGCAGGAGATCCAGCGGGCGGGAGCGGACAACGTTGCCGCCTTCATCGCCGAGCCGGTCAGTGGAGCGACGCTTGGCGCCGCTGTGCCGCCGCCCGGCTACTGGTCGCGCGTGCGGGATATCTGCGACCACCACCGGGTACTCCTCATCGCCGACGAGGTGATGACCGGCTTCGGTCGCACCGGGCGCTGGTTCGCCCTCGATCACTGGGCCGTCGTGCCCGATGTGGCCGTCATGAGCAAAGGGGCGGCGGGTGGCTACGCCCCCCTCTCCATCACAGCGGCAAGGGGCGACCTGGTCGATGCCATCGTGGCCGGCAGCGGAAGCTTCGTCCACGGCGGGACGTTCTCTCATCACCCCGTGACCACCGCGGCCGGCCTGGCGACGCTCCGCTGCCTCCAGAGGCACGACCTCGTCGCCGCCGCTGCGCGCAAGGGTGAGCTCCTCGAGCAGAAGCTGCGCGAACACCTGGAGGATCTGCGCAGCGTCGGAGACGTGCGGGGCATCGGCTTGATGTGGGGCGTCGAGCTCGTCGCCGACCAGCAGAGCAAGGCCCCTTTCCCCCCGGAGCGCCACGTGGCCCAGCGGGTCGCCAACGTCGCCTTCGAGCGCGGCCTTATCGTCTATCCCGGTAGCGGCTGCGTCGATGGTACAGCCGGGGATCATCTGACCCTCGGCCCTCCTTTCATCATCACGGAAAATCAGATGGACGAGCTGGTGATACTCCTGCGGGAAGCAATTCAAACGGAGGCGGGTTGACCGTGGACCAGCCGTTGCCCCCACCATCTCGGCTCCGCACCCGAGCCCTCCGCGCGCCAAAGGCCGTGTTCGACGCGGATGGGCTATTCGCGCACACTGTCGAACCCGGCCGGGAGGAAACGCCCTGAACCAATGACCCGCATCGGTGTCTTCGTCTGTCATTGTGGCCTCAATATCGCTGGCACCGTCGACGTGGAGACGGTGACCGAGGTGCTCCAGGAGCACCCGGACGTCGTCCTCGCCGCCGACTACAAGTACATGTGCTCCGACCCCGGGCAGACCCTCATTCAGGACGCCATCGAGGAGCACGACCTCGACGCCGTCGTCGTCGCGGCGTGCTCGCCAGCAATGCACGAGACGACCTTCGGTGGCGCTGCCGCTGACGTCGGCCTCAACCGCTACCGCCTGGAGATCGCCAACATCCGCGAGCAGGTTTCCTGGCCCCATCAGGGACAGCCACAGGCGGCCACCCGCAAGGCCGTCGAGATCGTCCGCACCCTGGTGGAGAAGGTCAGCGGCAACGAGGAGCTCAGTCCCCTCAAGCTGCCCATCGTTCGCCGGGCGCTGGTCATCGGCGGGGGCATTGCCGGCCTGACGGCAGCCCTCGACGTCGCCGATGCCGGCTATCCCGTGCTCCTGGTGGAGAAACAGGACCACCTCGGCGGTCACCTCACCCAGCACTCGGAGCTCTACCTGAACCTCGATAGCGGGGACGAGCTCCTCAACCGGCGTATCCAGGCTGCCCGCCGCCATCCCCACATTGAGATACTCACCGAAGCCGAGGTCGTCGGTCTCGATGGCTACGTGGGCAATTTCAGCGCCCACGTGCGCAGCCGCGGCCAGGGTCCGGAGGAGAGACACCTGGATGTCGGCGCCGTCGTGCTGGCCACCGGTTTCGACCTCTACGACAAGGCCCATCTGTCCGAGTACGGCGGCGACCGGTATCCGGACGTGATCGACAGCCTCGAATTTGAGGAGATGCTCAGGGAGGGCACCGTGCGCCGTCCCTCCGATGGCCGCGTCCCGCAGGAGGTGGTCTGGGTCCAATGCGCCGGCTCCCGTGCGCCGGATCGCCACCGCCCCTACTGCTCGAAGATCTGCTGTATGTACGTGGCCAAGCAGGTCATCGCCTACCGCCGCCTGGTCCCCACGGGGCAGGCCTACGTCTTCTACATCGACATCCGTTCTCAGGGTCGCGGGTACGATGAGTTCGTCCAGCAGGCCATGGAGGACTATGACGCCCTCTACCTGCGCGGCAAGGTCTCGAAGATAGCGCCCCAGGACGGGCGCTTGGCAGTCTGGGGCGCCGACACCCTCATCGGCGACTCGGTGCGCCTCAGCGCCGACCTGGTCGTCCTCGCCACGGCCGCGGTGCCCAGCGCGGGCAGCGATGAGCTGGCGCGCCGCATCCGCGCGGCCACCGACGAGAGCGGCTTCCTGTCCGAGGCGCACCCCAAACTGCGCCCCGTGGAGAGTCTGACGGCCGGGATCTACCTCGCCGGTGCGTGTCAGTTCCCCAAGGACATCCCAGAGACCATCTCCCAGGCCTCGGGCGCCGCTGCCAAGGTCTTGCGTCTTTTCTCAAAAGACGAGATGACCCAGGAGCCCACCGTCGCCTACGTCATCGAGGAGCTCTGCTCCGGGTGCGGTGCCTGTGTCGATGTCTGCCCCTACGACGCCCGGGAGATCCACCCGCAGCAGGCTTTCGCCACCGTCAACGCCGCTCTGTGTCAGAACTGCGGAGCCTGTCTGGTCGCCTGCCCCAACAAGGCCAGCCGCATCCATAACTGGACGCCGGAGCAGATCCTGGCCATGGCCGACGCCGTCATGGGTTGACCGCCACCGATGAGTCCCAGGGGACAGCCGCGCCCGTCAATGACCGGTATGCACGTTCCGCAGGCGCGCCTTCGCTCTTCCCCGGCACCGGCTCGCGGGCCCATCAACCGTCTTGGAGACCCACCCGACTCACCAGGATCGCCGTGCCACTGGATATGCTATGACAGATAGACAGCAAATGAAAGACACCTCCCACTCAAAGCGCGTACTTATCGTCGGCGCCGGCATCGCCGGAATGCAGGCCGCCCTCGACGTCGCCGACGCAGGCCACGAGGTCGTGCTCGTCGAACGACTCCCGTCCATCGGCGGGCGTATGGCCCAGTTGTCCGAGACCTTCCCCACCCTCGACTGCGCCCAGTGCATCCTTACCCCGCGCACCGTCGAGGTGGGCCACCACGAGCACATCCGACTGCTGACTCACGCCGAGGTGGAGGCCGTCGAAGGGCAGTTGGGCGACTTCCAGGTCCGTATCCGCCGCCACGCCGCCTATGTCGACTGGGACACGTGCACCGGCTGCGGCCTGTGTCAGGAGAAATGCCCCGCAAACGCCCCCTCCGAGTTCGAACGCGAAATGGGCGAGCGCCGCGCCATCTACACCCTCTCGCCTCAGGCCGTTCCCAACAAGCCCATCATCGACCCCGACCACTGCATTCACTTCCTCAGGGACCGCTGTGGCGCCTGCGCCAAGCTCTGTCCCGTCGGTGCCGTCGATTTCGAACAGCAGGACACCATCATCGAGGAACGCTGCGCCGCCATCATCCTCGCCCCTGGATACGACATCTACGGACTGGAGAACATGCCTGAATACGGCGGCGGCAACGTGGCCGATGTCATCGACGCCCTCGCCTTCGAGCGTCTCCTCTCCTCCTCCGGCCCCACCAGCGGCCAGGTCCGCCGCCCCTCCGACGGCCGGGTCCCCCGCGAGGTGGTATTCATCCAGTGCGCCGGCTCCCGGGATCCCCAGATGCACCTATCCTACTGCTCCAAGATATGCTGCATGTACACCGCCAAGCAGGCCACCCTCTACCGCCATCGGGTGCACGATGGCCAGGCCTACGTCTTCTACATCGACATCCGCGCCGCCGGCAAGGGCTATGACGAGTTTACCCAGCGCGCCATGGAGGACGACCACGTGGTCTACCTGCGCGGAAAGGTCTCGCGCCTCTTCCGCCAGCGAGATCGCGTGATGGTCTGGGGCGCCGATACCCTCAGCAACCGCCAGGTCCAGATTGCCGCCGACCTGGTCGTCGTGGCCCCCGCCCTGAGACCCAATGCCCAGACCCGGCGTCTGTCGGAGATGCTTGATCTTCCCACCGACGCCCACGGCTGGATCCTGGCCCGCGACGCCAACGCCCATCCCGTCGAGACCTCACGGCCCGGCGTCTTCGTGGCCGGCGCCGCCACTGGCCCCATGGACATCCCCGAAACCGTCTCCCACGCCAGCGGCGCCGCGGCTCAGGTGCTCAAGATGTTCGCCGTCAGCGACCGCGAATCCTTGCCCTCGCGCGCGCCGCAACCCCATCGCTAGTCCTACTACACGAAGCCTATTGGCGCCGGGTGGCGATTCCAGCCGCCCCCATCGTCTTGAGTTCTCCCTCGACGCTCACGCCAGATGCTTGACACTCCGCGAATGCGATTCTATACTCAGGATCAACAGGGGACCACCAGCCAGCGGCCGAGCGATCTCGATCGCCCACTCTCATCTCATAGGAGCTTCTTACCGTGACTGACAAGACTCGCGTCGTTCAATACGGACTTGGACCTATCGGGGCGGCAGTAGCAGCCCACACGTTGGATCGCGCAGCGCTGGAGTTGGTCGGGGGTGTGGACATTGACCCCGCGAAAGTGGGCAAGGATGTCGGCACGGTGATCGGTGCGGGCCGCTTGCTCGGCTTTCCAGTCGTCCAGGATCTGGCCGGAGTCCTGGACCACAGAGACGCCGACGTGGTGCTACACGCCACCGGCTCCTACATAGAAGGAGTCAGGGCCCAGATTCTGGAGACTCTGGCGGCAGGACTCGACGTCGTCTCGACAGCGGAGGAGCTCTCCTTCCCCTGGCTGGCCCACCCGCTGCACGCCGCCGAGATCGATGCCGCGGCCAGAGACGCCGGAAGGACAGTCCTGGCCACCGGCGTAAACCCCGGCTTCATCATGGACTCCCTGCCCCTGGCCCTGACGGCTGTTTGTCAGCGGGTGGATCACGTCGCAGTCAGACGAGCGATCAATGCATCCACTCGGCGGGGCCCCTTTCAGAAGAAGATAGGCTGCGGCTTGACGCTGGAGGAGTTTGAGAGGAAAATGGAGGCGGGCTCTATGGGACACGTGGGCCTGCCTGAGTCCATGGGCATGATATTCGACACGTTGGGCTGGGATCTGACAGATTACCAGTCGCATGTCACGCCGGTGATGACCGGGAAGCGAATAAAGACCGAGCACGTGGAGGTAGCACCCGATCAGGTGAAGGGGCTGAGGCAGGTCGCCCGCGGGCGTACGGACGGGGAGGAGTTGGTGCACCTGACCTTCATCGCCGAGCTGGAAGCGGACGATGAGGGCGACACAATCCGTATCACGGGCCGGCCGAACCTGGAGGTGAAGCTGAAGGGTACAAACGGAGACATCGCCACGGTGGCCATCGTGGTCAACGCCATCCCGCGGGTGAGACAGGCCGCGCCTGGACTCCTAACCATGCGAGACGTGCCCGTGGTGACAGCTTGGTAGGGCGCTCCTTTCCCACATCTGCGCGGCAGCCCCCAGTATGTCCGGTCGGCCCGAGTCCAGGTCCGTCCACCTACTAAG
>CAYVCX010000050.1:0-22520 GCA_964450435.1 uncultured Anaerolineales bacterium | reverse complement strand
CAAGGCACCTGGTTGTGGCCCAGGCGATTGCGGGTTCGAGTCCCGTCACTCACCCTCGATGAAGCCGGATGAAGATCCGGCTTTCGTTATACGTTGCCCCCGTAGCTCAATTGGACAGAGCGTCGGACTTCGAATCCGCAGGCTGTGCGTTCGAGTCGCACCGGGGGCGCTTAAACACCAGTGGCGCATCCCCACCCGCCGGATGAGGCCGGCCCGACCACCCCGTCGGAGCCGGCCTCATCTCTCCCGACCCCGAAAAGCTGCCCAACCGAGAACCATGTGCGCACCAGACGGTTGCCCTGGGCCGATCAACTGGGCCTGGCCGAGAGAATGCCCATCTCAAGGCCAGACGCCTACGACCGCACCGCGCAGGTCGAGGCCCGGGCGCCCCGGCAAGCCTCGAAGGGTCTGTCAGCTACGCGCCGTTTGATTCCTCTTCCGGAGTGGGTGGCTGCTCGAGGAATGCATCACGCCCGTTCTCCACCAATGCCCTCACGCCGGACTCAGCGACGCTCACATAGTAGTCCGATTCGGATGACTTGACGACGTAACCCGCATCATCAGGTTCCTTCGCCCCGACCTGTAAGGTCACCACTTTCTCATCGGTCTCGAGCATCACCAGGGCACTCGGGTCATCCATACCGTAGAGAGGATCCTCCTCCCTCCCCAGGGGCTTTCTCATCGTAATGGAGCTGGCTCGCTGTAGCACGCGCCTGACCTCTGCCTGGTCCAGCGTCTCATCTTCGCCCAAACCAGCCATCGTCCAGCTCTCGTCGCCCTCCTTCTCAAAGACAAAGGTGCCGCTGGCATTCTCCAGGGTGAACCGATTGACGTCTTCCTGCGCCGCGCTCCGGTAGCTCGAGTCAATCCAGCCGGCAATCGTGGCATTCGCGTCATAGGCGGACAGTTCGCTGGTCAAGTACGTCTCGCTCTGGCCCTCCACGCGAAAGTGTGCGGAACCATACTGCGGCGAAGTCCCCAGGTACACCGTGTGCCGCGTCCCCCCGCTCGTCCCGAACAAGATACGCCGCGCGAACTCGTCCGGAGCGACCTGAAGACGACGGTGGCTGGTATCGCTACCGGTCACCAGCCGCCCTGTGCTCAACTCCGTCAGCTTCTTTACGAACGAGTCAATGTCATCGCTCCGGGCCGGGTACTCATCCGCCTCGGGTAGCGTCCACTCGCCCGCAACCCTCTGCAGAGTGACCCCGTTCCCCTGAGCGTCTTCCACGGTAAGCGTGGTCACATCCCCCACCTCCAGATCGGGGAAAAGAGGCTCCGCCTGGGCAGCCGTCGACGGCCTAGGCCAGAAGACAACAACGCTCAAGACAATCTGAGCGATGAGGACACCAGCCAGGATCTGATGGTTTCTCTTGATCATTGGGTCACCTCCTGCGTGGAAGTTGCAACAGCCTCCCGGGGCAGCAACTCCATCGGCTCCTCATTTCGACGCCGGGAACTCCAGACGATACCGACGACTACCAGCGCCAGCAGTGCAACTGTGTAGTTCGCCCCCTCCCAGAACGACTGCTCCCGCTCAGTGAGCGGCGCGAGCACCCGCGTCTGCGTTCCGCGCGAGCGGATACTGAGGAGGGCCAAGTCCTCCGTCGACCAGGCCACGCAGTTCTGCACAACCTGTAGGCTATTGAGGTAGCGATCTCGCGTGAGACTGGAGGAGATCTCGAACACGACGTCGTCCACGAACTCGGCGCTGCCGATGACGATCAACCGGGACGTCTCCGGCGACGAGTCAATCTTCGCCAGAGAGGAGGGTGGCGTTGGCGTGGGCGTCCCCTCCTCTGCAGGCTCCGCGCCCTCTTCCTCGGGTTCGCTTTCGGCAAATGGAGAAGGCTTGTCCTTGAACGCGCTCTCGAACGCCCCCTGCACGGAGACGGCCAGCGTGTACGGCCCCTGTTCGCTCCCCCTCGGGAACCCGAGTTGCGGATAGGCGCTGAAGTCGGGCTGGATGTTCGTGTCGGTCCGCGTCCAGGACTGCGGGCTCGATTGAAGCAGCTCCGTGACCTCGCGACCGGCATTCTTCTCCTCATCCACGGTAATCGGTGACGCCCAGTTCAGGGTCAGGGCCGGCAGGTTGGCGACAATGGGGCTGTCCGAAGCCATCCCATCCTGTCGGATGTCCACGAAGAAGGGATAGTCAATGGCCTGAATCTCCCGCACCTGGGTTCCGCCGACCTCTCGCGTGGTCTGCACCGGGAAGGGTTCGTTCTGCGGATCCATCACCAACGATTGTTCAACGCGAATGCCGTACTCAGACAGCATCTCCCGCAGACTCTCCTCCAGCGGCTTCAACCCCAGCCCGCCCAGCATCGGGTCCACCTGGATGCCGTAGTTACCCGCGGCGACCACCACCGCTCCGCCCCGCATCAGATACTGATCGATGGCAAAACGCTCCTTGTCGGTCATGCCCTGGGGCGCAACGATGACCAGGACGTCCACGTTGGCCGGCACCTGCCCGGTGCTCAGATCGACGCTGCGAACCTCGTACTCCTGCCCCAACGACTCTCTGATCTGCTGCCAGCTAGAGATAGGCTGCTGCATCTGCCCAAGCATATCCTGCTGTGGCTCAGCCGGCGGGGTCCATAGCCCAACCACCTGCAGGAAGCCGGGAGACAACCGCTTGAGCGTCGTCTCGATCGAGGAGCGGATGTCGCCCTCGGTCATCTCCCCTGACGGGTAGATGACCTGTGCCTGATCGCCCACCTGCAGGACCATGTGCAAGTAGTAGGATTCGCTGGAGAAGAGCGAGGTGGCAAATGGCTGGATCTGGTACTGGTCGTACAGCTCCTGCCGGGTGACGGGGCTGTCAGGCGCGTCTGGATTCACTATCGTATAGGCGAATTTCCCGTTGGACTCGCGGGCGATAGCCTCCCCTACCTCCCTGATCGTGTCGGAAGCGTCCGATAGCCGCTCAGGCAGGGTCTCTGGTGTCACGTAGACCGTCAACTCGGCCGGATCTTCCAGCGCAGCCAGCACCGCCTCCACGCTCTGGAAGCCGTAGACCACCTTCCTGATCGCGCTGGTCAGATCGTACTCCAGGTTGCGGAGGCGAACGTCGACGCCCCCGCCGCTCGACTGCACCTCGATGAGATCGCCGAAGCCGAGCACCACGTGCTGATCCCCGTAGCGGATCAAGATGTCGAAGTACGAGTTAATCACCGATTGCTCGTACCGCCCGGAAACCTGGAAAGGATTAGGGCGAATGCCGTACATTTGGTTGGCCTCAGCCTCCAGCTCCGGATGCTCCGCTGGATCGATGATCTCCAGCTTCATCCTGCCCCCGGCTGCGACCTCATACTCGCGCAGCATATCGCGGATCTGCGGGACCAGCGGGGCCAGGAGCGGGTGCGTCCTCTCACTGAAGTAGCCGCGCACCAACATGGGTTCCTGCAAGTTGCTCAGAAGATCGCGCGTCGTCTGCGAGAGGGTGTATTCTCGGCCCTCCGTAAGGTCCAGACGGAGCGCGCGGACGCGCAACGGGAAGACCCAGACGTTGGCCAGGACCAGATTCACCAGCACCAGAATCGACGTAAGGGTGACGGCGCGCCGATAAGGGCGCGTCCGTTTGCCGCTGCTCCAGCGCTTGCTATGCAGCGAGGCAACGTTCAGCGTCAGAAAAATGCCCGTCAGGGACAGGTAATAGAGTAGATCGCGCAAGTCAATCACGCCCCGCTCGATACTCTCAAATCGGCTTCCGGAGCCGATGGCGCGCAGAATCTCCCCGACCCGATCGCCGAAGAAGTCCGTCACCCCACGAGACCCAACCAGAAAAAACAGCCCGCAGAGCAGCACGGACATAATCAGCGCCACGATCTGATTCTCAGTGCGCGACGACACGAAAAGACCGACGGCCGCGTAGGCCGCCGCGAGCAGAAGCGCAGCCAGGTAGCCGCCGACGACCGGACCCCAGTCCAGGTTCCCCAGAATCTCTACCGTGATCGGGAGAGAGAAGGTCAGCCCCAGAGCAACCGCGATCAGCGCCATCACTGCCAGGAACTTCCCGATGACCAGTTGGATCGGCGTAACGGGGAGGGAAAGGAGCACCTCCAGCGTCCCCGACCGCTCCTCCTCGCTCCATTGCCGCATCGTCAGCGCTGCTACCAGGAAGATCATCAACACCGGCATCCAGCGAAAGAGGGGCCGGACGTCTGCGATGCCGCGGGAGAAAAACGTGTCCACCCAGAAGAACGAGAACAACGTGGCCGCCAGGAAGACGCCCACGAAGATGAGGGCCATGGGCGAACCGAAGTAGCCCTCCAATTCTTTACGCGTGATCGCTAGTGCCTGTTTCACGACAACACACCTCCGAGTCGTAGCTTGAAGTTATGCACTGGTTGCCAACTCATTGAAGACCGATTCCAGCGTGCGCACGTCTTGCCGCAGCTCTCGCACCGGCCAGCCCTCTTGCCGCGCCCGATCGAAGACCTTCGGGCAGAGGTCAGCGCTACTATCCTTGCCCAGGACGCGGTAGGTGGGGAAGCGCCGTTCGGCCCGCAATCCGTCGCTTGAGTCGACGACGTCAACCCCTCTGACCCCCTCCAGGCTCAGGAGCGTCTCCTCGACCCCGGGTATCTCCTCATCGAGCACCAGGATCGCGTCCGATGTGGAGGCCAACTCGGACAGCCTGGCGTCAGCACGGATGCGGCCGTTGATCAAGATGATCACCCGATCACAGAGCGCCTCGACCTCAGAGAGGATGTGCGTGGAAAGCAGGACAGTGCTGTGCCTGGACAGCCGCCGAATCAGGCGGCGCACTTCGACCACCTGGGTGGGATCCAGGCCAATTGTCGGTTCGTCCAGGATCAGAAGGCGCGGCTTGTGGACAATGGCCTGGGCCAGCCCCACACGCTGGCGGAAGCCTTTGCTCAGCTCACCGATAGGACGCGTCAGATGATCGGCCAACCCCGTCGCGTAGACAGCCTCCGAGATGCAGGCGCGCTCTTCCTCGTCCGGAATGTCCCGCAGCTCGGACATCATCTTGAGATAACCCTGTACCGTCAGCTCCCGATAGAGAGGTGCCGTCTCGGGCAGGTAGCCGATCTGCGCCTGCACCTCTTGGGTGTGTTCCAGCACGTCGAGCCCGTTCACCTCTACAGCCCCATCGTCCGGGTGCAGACCGCCAGTCAAGATCTTTATCGTCGTAGTCTTTCCCGCCCCGTTAGGGCCGAGCAGCCCGACGATCTCCCCCGCCGCGACGCTGAAGCTCACGCCGCGCAGCGCGTCGATCGGGCCGTACCACTTGGTGACATCGCTAACGTTGATCATAAGCTTTCTTCTCCTCTACAACGCACCTGCTGAGTCAGAAGCATACGAAACGGGATTCTAACATGGAGACACGAAGTTTCAACCCTCGGGCTTTTCCCGCGACAATCACGCCTGCTGCCCCATCATAGTTCTCCAGCCAGGGCCCCGCACTGCGGCGCGGGGCCCACGCACAGAGCCCGGTCGTTCCACCATCACCACCAGATCCAGGTGGTGCTACAATCGCATGGGTGGAACGACCGAGCTTGAGCGCGTCGATTGGTGACTATGAGATTATGAACTTCCGTGCCGGGCTGCCATACAGTCCTGGTCATCCGGCTCGACCCGGCCAGAACAGGCGGCGCGCGCACCGCATCGGATCAGCTTCCCTTATGAGTCACTCAGAAGAGCATCCTGTGCGTCCGGCAGGCCCTCCGTGCGATTTAGGGTGCTGCTCGCCGGTGCCTGTCTCAGGTAAGGTAAGGACGCAGCCTGCGTCGATAGCGCGGGTGGCGTAGCTTCTTCAGCGCCTTCCCCTCGATCTGACGGATGCGTTCTCGCGTGACGCCAAGCTTCTCCCCCACCTCTCTCAGCGTATACGTATCCGCGCCGGCCAGGCCAAACCGCATGCGCAGAACCTGGACCTCCCGCGGCGTCAGTGTACTCAGCGCGTCCTCCAGATCCTCGTGGAGCAGATGCATCTCCGCCCTCTGTGGCGGAGAGGGGACATCCTCGTCCTCAAGGAAGTCGCCGAACTCACTCTCGCCCTCCTCGTCCACCGGCTTCTCCAATGATAGAGGTCGCTGCGACACCCCCAACAGCCAGCGCACCTGTTCAGGCTCAAGGTCGGCTTCTTCAGCGATCTCCTCCGGGGTTGGCCGATGCCCCAGATCCTGCTCCAGGCGCGCTGCTACCTGATAGAGCTTCCGGATCCGATCGTTGGTGTGCACGGGAATGCGGATGTTTCGCCCCTGCTGCTTCAACGTCCTGGCAACCGACTGCCGAATCCACCACGTGGCGTAGGTGCCAAACTTCGTCCCGCGGGTGTGGTCAAACTTATCCGCCGCCTTGATCAAGCCCACGTTGCCCGCCTGGATCAAGTCAAGGAAGGAGAGCCCCTGGCCCCGGTACCTCTTGGCGATGCTCACCACGAGCCGCGTGTTCGCCTTGATGAGGCGCTCCCGAGCCGCCTTCCCATCCGCAATCAGATCTTCAAGGCGCTCCCGTTCCTCAGGGCTGTGGTCATCCTGGTCCAGCTTCCGCTTAGCCTCTCGTCCCCGCTCCATCCTCTTGGCCAACTCAACCTCTTCCTCTCGTGTCAGCAAAGGCTCACGCCCCATCTCCTTGAAGTAGAGACTGACCGCATTATCCACGGAGATGTTGCTCAGGTCGGCCGGTTCCACATCCTCCGAGTCCTCGCCCAGATCCGCGTTCTCCAGACCAGCCTCAACCATCTCCTCTTCGCTCTCGACAACCTCAATTCCCTGTTCCTGGAGATAGGCAAACAGGTCCTCCAACTCCGTCATATCATCTTCGGCCTCCGGGAAGGCCTCCAGAACCTGCTGTATCGTAAGGTACTCTTGCTCTTCCGCCTTGTCCAGAAGCCATCCAATGTCCTCAAGCTGCTCCTCAACTTCGTATCGTTCCATCATCACAACAACACCCCTCCTCACCCCATCAGCTATCTCTCAAGCGCGCTTGATCCGTCCACTGGTGCTACAGCCTCACACCAGTGCCCTTTCCCATTCCGCCCCACCGCGCTCAATGAGAGACTCGTTAGTCGACTCAATCGCCTCCGCTCGATCTTCCCCGATATCTGGCTGTGAGGGGTCGCCAGAACCGCACGGGCCCTCTCACCGACTGTCCAACAGCCCAGGGGCACAAAACCCGACTTCCTGCGAAGCCGGGTCTCGTGGGTCAGATCGTGTAATCCGGCTAGTTCGTTTTCAACTTGACCGTCCTCGGCCCCACAGGCCTTGGCGTCAAGACACCCTCAACACAACCCATGCTCTGACTCGTGACCAATGCGTTCGCTCTCCAATACTACGGCCATGCTCTCATGGGTTCATTAGATTGCCATAAGAGCCATGTCTGAAAGCCATTAGAAAAGCCCTACCTAGATGGCAGAGCTTCTCACCTGATCCAGCCACTGTCCCTATCATAAATGCTTCTGCCGAGGATGTCAACTCGACAGAAAGACCCCCCGGATCGCCTCTTTCAGTCCCCAGACCATACGCCGGTCACCCTTGCTCGCGAGGCCGGCTCCCCAGTCTCACCTCGACCTCTCTCTTCGCGCCATCGCGCAGTATCGTTAGCGTCACCCTCTGCCCCGGCCGAGCCTCCTCAACTAGGTAGACGATAAGATCGTCCATTGTACGGACCGGCTCTCCATCAATCCCGACGATGACGTCGCCGCCAATCTGGAGTGTCGTGCCGTCGGCGACGATCTCTTCGACCGAACCCTGAAGGCCAGCCGCGTCAGCCGGCCCGTCGTCGGCCACCTCAATGACCAACGCGCCCCGCTGATCCGCCGGCAAGTCCATGGCCACAGCCGTCTCGCGGTCCAGATTCCGACCCACAACGCCCAGCCACGCATACGTGTATTCTCCCTCCTCAATGAGGGCCGGCACGACGCGGGCCACGATGCTGATCGGAATTGCGAATCCGACCCCGGCCGACGCACGGGCTTGGGAGACGATCATCGTGTTGACCCCAATGACACGGCCATCACGATCCAGCAGCGGCCCCCCCCGAGTTGCCCGGGTTGATGGCGGCATCGGTCTGGATCATTTTCGGGATGCTGTACCGGCTCGTGCCTGACGGGAGAGTTCGTCCCAGCGCGCTGACCACCCCCGTGGTCAGCGTCCATTCCTGCCCAAACGGGTTGCCGATGGCGATGGCACGCTGACCAACAAAGAGCTTGCTCGAATCTCCCAGTGCCACAGGCTGGAACCGCTCCCCAGCTCCCTCCACCTTCAGCACAGCCAGGTCGGGGTCCGGGTCTGTGCCCACCACGTCGGCGAGGAATGCAGTGCCGTCCAGAAACGTAACTTCGACCTCCCGGGCGCCCTGTACCACGTGGTAGTTGGTGACCACGTGTCCTTCCGTGTCCCAGATGAACCCGGAGCCCTCGCCGCGGCGGTAGAACTCCTCCGGCCAGCCCGGGATCTCAACACGCGGCCCCTCGAACCCGGAGACCTGCTGCACGACACGGAGGTGGACCACCGACGGGGCGACGCGCTCATACACCTCAGCCACCAACCGCTCCTCGGCGTCGGCCTCCGCCAGGGTGTCGTCCGGAATCGGCGTCGGTGTCGCAGCGGGCGCGGGCTCTGGACGGGAGGAAGACGCGTCTTCCAGTTGCGGCTCCGGCTCCTGCGTGACCACCGGCGGCTCCACGGGTACCTCATCCCTGGTTCCCTCCGCCGGCTGAAGCACATCAGCGACGTAGGGCGTCAGAAGCGCGCCGACAGCACAACTGCCAGCCATCAACAACAACGCTGTTGCGGCGGTCACGATTCCAATGACCAGTCCTCTTCTTTCCAAAGCGCTACCCTCCGCTCCGTGGGACTCTCTCGACTAGCTTCCTTCTCTTCCAACCGCTCGCCCCCGACCACGGCCGACGACCATAGACGCACCATGCCCCGGCTCTCAATCACCGATTACCCCACTCCCGCGCCGCTATGAACCTGCGGTGTCGACGGAGTCAACCGTGAGGCCCCCGATGGACTCCCTCTTTGCCATGACCCCGCCGTGGACAGAGAGCGGTGTTCTCTCCTCTTCACCTGTACTGACGACGGACGGCCCGACCCTTGTCAGAGCCGAGCCGCCCGCCAGCGGTCTTCCTCTCCCTGGTTACTTGGTCTTGACTTTGATCGCCTTGGGCTTCGCTTCCTCAGCCTTGGGCAGGCGCAAGGTCAAGACGCCATCCTCGAAGTCCGCCTCCGCGTTGTCAGCCTCCACCGAGGTGGGAATGGCGATCGAGCGGGAGAAAGCGCCGTACCGCCGCTCTCGATAGACGTAGTTCTCCTCTTCGACGTGTTCCTCGGCCTTCGACTCGCCCCTGATGGTCAACGTATCGCCCGTGACGCTGATGTCCAGGTCATCCGGATCGACACCAGGCACGGAGGCCTTCACCACGACGTCCTCATCGGTCTCGTACATATCAACAGCCAATGAGCCCGTCACCCGGGGGGCCAGGGCCCCACCTCGAGGCCGTACAACGCTGTCCTCAAAGAGACGATCCATCGCCTCCCGCAAGCTGATCAAGTCGCGGAAGGGTTCCCAACGTGTTAACTGTGTCATCTCAGCACCTCCTTGCGTTGTGCGTACGCTTGAGCCTTACTTGACATTATGTGTACCATAATCGGATTAGATTGGCGTTAGAATCAGGTTGGAGATGCATTAGAGACCCAGAGCGCCCGAGGCCAAAGACACTTTCGCCGGGAGCAGCGCGGGCAGCAAGCCCCACGGATCAAGCGCTGAGCGGGAGGTGCATCGTCCGTCCCCCGTCGTCACCCCGCTGCGCGACTGTCGGTACTGGCAGGCACGACAACGGGGGGCAAGTATGGGCCGACGGAACCGTCTTTGCCCGCCCTGCCGTTCGGACGTATAATGAGCGTGGTCCGCCCCGGGGGAGATCTTCGCCCGGGCCTGTATGCTGGGTCGATGGGCGGCCCTGGCAGGTCATTCAACCGGACACCGTCAGCGCAGAAGACTGAGATTGGAGGCATCCGTATGGCGGACTACCGCATTCGCGAACACCCAATCCTGCCCACAGAGGATCGGCCGACGTTCGAGTTTACGTGGGAGGAACGGCGGATGATCGCCCGCCAGGGAGAGACCATCGCGTCAGCCCTCTTCGCCAACGGCGTGCGTGTCTTCGGTCATCACCACCGGGACGAGGCGCCCCAGGGGATCTTCTGCGCCAACGGACAATGCGCCCAGTGTCTTGTGATAGCGGATGGCTTGCCCGTCAAATCCTGCATGGCGCCCATCCGACCGGGGATGGCCGTCGAGCCTATGGATGGGAAGCCCACGCTGCCGGACGTCGAGTCGGCACCCGCGACCCACGACATCAAGACGGTAGACATCGAGTGCTTGATCATCGGGGGCGGGCCGGCGGGTCTCTCGGCGGCCATCGAGCTGGGCGACGCCGGCGTGCGCACGCTCATTGTGGACGATAAGCAGCGCCTGGGGGGCAAGCTGGTGCTCCAAACCCACAAGTTCTTCGGCTCCATCGACGCCTGTTACGCGGGCAGCAGGGGCATTGACATCGCAGAAAAGCTGGACCAAGAGGTAAGTGAATTCGAGAACGTGCAAATCTGGCTCGACACGACAGCCCTGGCCGTGTACTCCGATCGAAAGGTGGGGTTGCTCCGCCAGGGGCATTACATCCTCGTCCGGCCGCAGATTGTCCTGGTAGCCACCGGCGCACGAGAGAAGTCGCTGGCCTTCCGGGGGAACACGCTGCCCGGAGTGTATGGGGCCGGTGCCTTCCAGACACTGGTGAACCGCGACCTGGTGAAGTCGGCAGATCGCCTCTTCATCGTCGGTGGGGGAAACGTGGGCTTGATTGCAGGGTACCATGCGCTTCAGGCGGGAATACAAGTCGTCGGCCTCTGCGAGGCACTCCCGGAGTGCTCTGGTTACAAAGTACACAGGGATAAGCTTGCTCGCCTCGGCGTGCCCATCTACACCTCTCACACCGTGCTCAGCGCCAACGGCCGCGACCAGGTTGAGTCGGTGACTCTGGCGGAGATCGACAGCAATTGGGAACCCGTTCCAGACACCGAGCGGACGTTCGGTTGCGACACAGTGTTGATGGCCGTTGGGCTGGATCCCGTCGACGAGTTCGTGGAAAAGGCCCAAGAGTTCGGCCTGCCCGTCTACGCGGCGGGGGATGCCGAGGAGATTGCCGAGGCATCGGCCGCGATGTTCACCGGGCGCATCCGCGGCCTGGAGATAGCGCAGGCGCTGGGGCGGGACGTAGGTCGGGTGCCGCCCGAGTGGCACCGCACCGCCGAGATCCTCAAATCGCGCCCCGGAGCCGTGGTCACCGAGGACATCCCCGAGCAAGAGGAGGGCGTCTTCCCGGTGCTCCACTGCGCACAGGAGATCCCCTGCAACCCCTGCACATCCGTGTGCCCCCAGGGTTGCATCACGATTGGGGGGGATGACATCCGTGGCTTGCCCGAGTACGTCGGTGACGAATGCATTGGGTGCGAGCAGTGCGTCGCCATCTGTCCCGGCCTGGCCGTCACCCTGGTCGACTACAGCAATGATCCCCAACACGCGACAGTCACCGTGCCTTACGAGTTTCCCGCCGACACCATCGATCGCGGGCACATCGTCACAGTGTTGGACACCGAGGGCACAGTTCTGGGTACGGTGGAGGTAGTGGGGGTTCGGCAGCCGCGCTTCGCGGACCGGGCGCTCCTGGTCAGGGTTAAGGCACCGCGCGCGATCGCCAAGCGCATCGCCGGGATCCGCGTACAAGACCCCTGGGTCTCGGAGCCTCTGGAGGAAGTCGTGGCGCGCATCTCGGACGACGAGGTCATCTGTCGCTGTGAGCGTGTCACTGCTCGCGAGATCCGCGAGCTGATCCGCTCCGGCGTCCGCGACATGAACCAGGTCAAGGCCGTTACTCGAGCAGGTATGGGCGCCTGCGGCGGCAAGACGTGCTCCAACTTGATCAAGCGCCTATTCCGCGAGCAAGGCATCGATCTGAGCGAGGTACGCGAAGACACCCAGCGCCCATTGTTCATCGAGGTTCCGCTGGGCGTCTTTGCCGGCGTATCTGCCGAGGAGCGGCCCGTTGAAGAGGTGCCGGCGACCCACGCCACCGATGTGCACGAGGGAGGTATGTAGGGGATGGGCCGGAGCTCTCGCTCAACTGCCCATCGCCAGCTCATCGTCGGGCGGAGGGCTCCATGACTCGAGACGGACCGACTCGCCGGCCTCGTCTATCGAAGCTTGTTCAGGAGTAAAAATCCTCCGTAGGCACGAACGCCCCATGGCCAACCGTGATTCCGGGCCGCTTTACCTCGATCTCAATCTACAGATCGTCTTCGGGGTCAGCCTAATGGCTGTGCTGGGAGTCTCCAGTATCACACCGGCCTTCCCCGGAATCGGGCGTGCCCTGGACCTCTCATCGCAGGCCGTTGCGAACCTCATCACCGCCTTCACCCTGCCGGGTGTCTTGTTCACACCGATTATGGGTATCTTGATCGACCGTTGCGGTCGCAAGCAGATCCTCGTCCCATCTCTGATCGTCTTCGGCCTCGCTGGCAGCGCTTGCGCCCTGGCGCGCGGCTTCGATCTGCTGCTGACCCTGCGCTTCGTCCAGGGAGTCGGGGCAGCGGCGCTGAATGTTCTCTACATTACCCTCATCGGTGATCTCTACCGGGGCAGGAACCAGACCACCGCCATGGGCTACAACGCCAGCGCCATCAGTGTGGGAACTGCCGCGTACCCGGCCATCGGCGGAGCGCTCGCCACAGTGGGATGGCGCTATCCGTTCGTCCTCGCGATCCTCGCAGTTCCCATCGGCTTCTTGGCCCTGTTCGCCCTGGAGGCTCCTGAGCCAGAAACAGCGCAGCGATTCCAGAGATATCTCCAGCAGGCTTGGGTAAGCGTCAAGCACGGGCAGGCCGTCACCTTCCTTCTGCTGACCCTGTTGACATTCCTGATTCTCTATGGTGCCTACCTGACCTACCTGCCCTTTCTGATGGAGAACGCCTTCCAAGTATCACCTTTCGCCATCGGGATAACCATGTCCGGGACGTCGCTCGCTACAGCCCTCACGTCAACTCAGCTGGGCAAACTGGCCAGGCGATACTCGGAAAAGCTACTTCTCCAGATCGCTTGCCTCTTATACGCACTCGCCATGCTCATGATCCCAAACACTCCGAGCCTGTTGGCCCTGGCGATCCCGGCTGTCCTGTTCGGGATTGCCCAGGGATTGAGCATTCCGAACCTGCAGTCTCTTCTGACGTGTCTGGCGCCCCTGGACCAGCGTGGCGCAGTCACATCCGCCAACGCCCTGGTGCTCCGGATAGGGCAAACAGTGGGCCCGCCCCTGATGGGCGCGGCTGCGAGCGTGGGCAAAATCACCAGCCCGTTCTACGCCGCTGCTGCCATTGCGGTGGCCATGCTCATACTGACGGCAACCACCGTCAAGAAAGAGGAGGAAGACAGATGACAGGTGACGTTCAGAAGCTCTTGGACACGTTTGCCGACCTGAGGGAGAAAGCCGACGTCAACGCCTGTTTTGGCGACCCGGTGCAGGTTGAAGGCCGAACCGTCATCCCGGTGGCCAAGGTCAGCTACGGCTTTGGCATGGGGGCAGAACAGGGCCCAGGCTCGGACGCAGCGGGGTCGACGGACCGAGCCAGGGGCCCATATGGTGGCGGCGTGAAGAGCTCTCCTCTGGGCATCATCGAGATAACAGGGGAAAGGGTGCGTATCGAGCCCGTCATTGACGAGCAGAAGGTGGTGATCCTGAGTGTGCTCGTGGGCGCCTGGTGCCTGTTCTGGCTGACCCGTGTGTGGATGGCGGTGTCCGGCAAGCGGGAATAGGTCCGCCTCGGTCGGCACCTGGCTCGTCGGCGTCATCAGCCACCCGTTCCGGGAGGAGCTGCCTTGCTACCAGGCATTCTCTCATGGTATAATCAAGCTATCCAATCAAGGGAGAGGAGTATATGAGACCACCTACTGACCCAATCCTGATCTACTTCACCGAGAGCTGGGGCATCCACTGGTACGGCCTTCTGATTGTGACCGGTGTGTTGCTGGGTGCCCTTTACGCGGCGTGGCGAGCCAAACGGAACGGCGACGACCCGGACCACGTGTGGAACGCCCTCACCATCGCCATTGTCCTGGGCATTATCGGAGCTCGCCTCTACCACGTCATCTCTGACCCGGAGGGAGGAATGGTAGGCTGGGACTACTACCGAACACATCCCATTGAGATTCTCTACATCTGGCAGGGCGGCCTGGGCATCTACGGGGCCATCGTCGGCGGGCTGCTGGGCGTTGCGCTGTATGCCTGGCGTGCCGGCCTGGCCCCACTGAAATGGCTCGATTACGGCGCACCGGGACTCGCTCTGGGACAGGCTATCGGCCGCTGGGGGAACTTCGTCAACCAGGAGCTCTACGGACCACCGACAGACCTTCCCTGGGGCCTGGTGATCGATCCCGAGCACCGGATTATGCCCTACAACAACCTGGAGAGATACCCGCCGGACACACTGTTCCACCCCACGTTTCTCTACGAGGGCCTGTGGTGCCTGGTAGTGTTTGGAGTCCTGGCCGTCGTTACCGACAAGTTCAAGGATCGGATCAGGCACGGTGACATCCTCCTCGGCTACCTGATTGCCTATCCCGCGGGGCGGTTCTTCCTGGAGTATCTTCGCCCCGACGCCTGGATGATGGGGCCTCTGGCGGCAGCGCAGCTCTTTGCCCTCATATGCGCGCTGGGCGCCGCCGCCATCCTGATCGTCCGTCACACTGTGGCGAAGCCGTCGGCACCCGCCGAGGAAGCACTCAGACCGGCGGCGTCGGACCCTGACGCAGGCGAGAGTGCCCAGGGGGTTGAGGAGGACCGGGCTCCCGAGCGCAACGAGGAGGGGCATTCGTGACTGGAGGAGCCGGTACCCTTTGCGTGAGCGTGTTCCACGGAGACATCACGCACCCAGTGCGGCACAGTAGAGAATGATTGGGAAAAGCCCAATGCCAGAGGCATTGGGCTTTTCTTTTTGAGCATCGGAAGGAGAGGATGCAGTGACCACAGGAGAGGCGCTCCATCGCTTGCAGCAGCTCGACACCGAGCGCGATGCGAAGGAAGCGCGGCTGACGGAGATCGAAACAGCGCTCAAGGACGACACGGCACTGCGCGAGGCCCGTCAGGCCCTGGAGAAGGCGGAGAAACGCGCCCGGGAATGGGAGATCAAACAGCGCGATCTGGAGCTGCAGATGGCGAGCCTGTCGGACAAGACATCGCGGTCTGAGAAGCGGCTCTACAGCGGAAAGGTCACGAACCCCAAGGAGCTCGCAGATCTTCAAGCCGAGGTCGCTTCCCTCAAACGCCGGCGTCAGAGGCTCGAGGACTCGCTTCTGGAAGCGATGATCGAACGCGAGCAGGCAGAAGAGACCCGCGACGAGGCGCGAGCACACCTGGAGCAGGTTGAATCGACCTGGACGACACGGCAGGAAGCCCTGACGGCCGAACAAGACGCACTAAGGCAGCGGCTTGAGGAGATCCGGCAAGAGCGAGACACTATCCTGCCGCGCCTGGACTCCGCCATTCTGGCCACCTACGGTAGACTGCGCAAGGCAAAGGGGGGGCAGGCTGTGGCCAGAGCAAGAGATGACACCTGCACCGCATGCGGCGTCACCGTATCGTCGAGCGCCGAGTGGAAGCTGCGGCAGGGCGAACTGATTCACTGCGACTCGTGTGGGCGGCTGCTCGTGTCAGGGTAGCCTGTACCTGCACGGACTGAGCGCACCGGAACCGACGCGGGGACCGACACAGCAGGTAACACGGGAGGGCCCAAAAACGTCATGACCTCCCCGACGGGAGGTCATGACAGCGAAAGGAGGGTAACCACCGACAACCTTTTTCAGGTTTCGGGGGACGGTTTCCCGCCCCAAAGGCTGCCCCTATTGTAGACTGCGGCCCTTCACCCGTCAATGGTACCAAGGTACCATTGACGGGTTGCCCACCCTCAGACAGACGCGCCCGGCGAAGCTTCGGCTCGTGGCCCTGTCCCCTCGATCTGCGCGATGGAGCGCCAGCGCATCGCCCCGCCTCAGCCGGCGAGCGACAACAAGAGCATGCGCAGCAACTGCTCGGCAAACCAGAGGAATAGCAGCGCCACCATGGGCGAGAAGTCCAGCCCCCCTATGGACGGTATGTTATGGCGGATCGGCGCCAGCAGCGGCTCGGTGATCTGAAGCAGAAACTGCATCGCCGGGTGGTACGGGTTCACGTTGAACCAGGGAAGCAGTGCCCGAGCGATGATGGCGAAAGAGTACAGGGTGAAGGCCAGGTTGATGATCTGCAGCAGCGCGTGCATTGCTCTCCTGTCGTGACAGATCCGGCGGATCACTGAATCGGCCCGCCGGGCGGAGCCGCCAACGATCGCGTCCTAGCGGCTTCCCCGTGCGCCAAAGATGGCCCGGCCGATGCGTACCATCGTCGCGCCCTCCTCTATCGCCACCTCGAAGTCATTGGTCATGCCCATCGAAAGCTGACTCCAATCGGCGGCGGCGAACCGCTCCTGGAGCACGTCCCGCAGCCCGCGCAGGCTGGCGAACAGCGGGCGTACCTCCTCGGGGTCGTCCACGTAAGGAGGCATGGTCATCAGTCCTCGCACCTGCAGCCCCGGCAGGGCCAGGATCTCGCCGGCGGCAGTGAAGAAGGCCTGCTGTCGCTCCTGATCCGCCTCCCAATTCTCGAGGGCAAAGCCGTACTTGGAGCCCTCGCCGGAGACATTGCACTCCATGAGCACCGGGAGCACCCGGCCAGCTTCGTCGGCGTAGCCACTAAGCCGCCGGGCGATCTTGAGGCGGTCGACGGAATGGACGTAGTCGTAGTGGTCCACGACGCGTCTCGCCTTCCGGCTCTGAATGTGACCGATCATATGCCAGGTGGGGGGGCGGCCGGACACGTAGGGCTCAATCGCCGTGATCTTGCTGATGCCCTCACGTGCTCGGTTCTCGCCGAAGTGCCGCACCCCGGCCTCGTAAGCCTCGAGTACCACGTCGGCCGAGAAGGTCTTGGTGACAGCGACCAGCGTGATCTCCTCCGGGTCCCGCCCGGAACGCAGTGCTGCCTCAGCGATGCGTTCCTCAACGCGTGCCAGGTTGCTTCCTATATCAGACACAGGCGTGCTCCAGTCCTATCACTACCCCGAAACGGCCCGTCCGTCCGTCCTCGGCCCGATGGGAGAAGAACTCATCGACACCGCACGACGTGCAGAGGGCGCCACGCTCAATCCGTTCGACGCCGGCGGCGTGGAGTTGCCCCTCAACGGCCGCGGGAAGGTCAGCGTGAATCCGCCCGTTGACCGACCGCAACACCTCGGTTCCGGAAGGACACGCGGACGCGATCTCCCGGGCGACGTCCCTACCCACCTCGTAGCAGCACGGGCCGATGGTTGGGCCGATGCCCGCCCAGATGTCGTCCGTCGCGCATCCCAGGCCCTCCGTCATTGTCTCAATCGCCGCGCCCACCACGCCGACCACCACCCCGCGCCACCCCGCGTGTGCCAGACCGACGACCCGGCGCGCGGGATCGAACAGCAGGACGGGGGCGCAGTCGCCAAAGCGCATCAATAGAGGCACGCCGGGCGCCGCGGTCACCAGGGCGTCGGTCTGAGGACGAACAGTCCCCAGGTCCTCCGGGCCGACGATGTCCACGGTCGCTCCGTGCACCTGCCAGGGGCTGACGACCTCCTCGGGATCCAGGCCCAGCGGCCCCAGCGCCCGCCGGTGATTCTCCTCCACCGCCGCCGGATCGTCGCCCACTCCGTGACCGAGATTGAGCGTCGCATACGGCCCGCGGCTGACGCCGCCGATGCGGGTCAGGACTGCATGGAGAAGCCCAGCTGCACCGTCTAGATCCTCGAAGCGATACAACACCACGCCATTCAGCCTGGCTCTCTTCATTGAAGGAGTCTCACCCGGTGTCCATCCGATGGCACCCTATCCGGGAGGCTATCCTGAACTCGCGCCCAGAACGTGAAGCTCACCTGCTCCCGCCGAATGACGATTGGGCAGTTGTACAGGCGCCACGTGCCCGGTTCTGTGCCTGCGCAGCGAATGCCTGTGCTCGCAAAGCACCATCTGCGACCCTACGTCCATCCAAAACGCCGCTCCAACGACTTGCGCACATCCTCCATCGACTCCTGGAGGTACGGGTACGCCAGCCAAACCGTCGCCCATCCGAACAGCGTGCCAGTGAGCACACGCATCAAGGGCGTCGTCTCATAGGGCTCCAGCGCGATCCCCGGGAATACCAGGGGCAGCGCGTACGAAAGGAATTGATAGCCGCCGTCGAAGCCCATCGGCACCAGCCCCATCAGGATGTACCCCCACCACGGGAGGGGACGGATCTGCCAGCGCCGCCGCAGCAGCGCATAGACCACGCCGAACACGAAGATGGCCCCGTAGATCGCGGCATCCCGCTGACAGAAAGCCACCTTGTACCCCAGCGCCGGATTCCCCACGAACTCACTGGAAAAGGGACCAGAGACACTCTCTCCTACCCGTTCCATCAGCTCCGGCAGTCGGTAGCTGAACTGGGGGCCGAAGAGAAAAAAGGACCGCTGCGGCAGCTGGTGGCACAGGGGGCCGTATATCCTGTAGATGACCGAGCCGGCGCCCTCAGCACCGACGTGCATCAACGTCGGTGCCAGGAACGGCAGGCCCGCGTACAGGAAGGCCATGGTATTGAAGACAGCGAGCCAGCGCTTTGACAACCAGAATATGAAGCGATCGGCGGCGAGGACGAACCCACTCCTATTCTCGCCGCGACGCCCCCGTTTGGCCTGCCGGCGCCGCTCGACCTCTTCGATGACGTCCGCGGCGCTTGGGTTCTCAAGATCGGCTATTTCTCTCATAGGGATATTCGATTATACCATGAACCATCCGGTCGACAATGACGCCGGGACGGCCGGGCACTTTTTGCCACCCACAGCCAGATGGCCGAGCTGGCTGGCCTGCTCGCCCTGCGATGGTATAATCTTGCGGAGGCCAGCTCTCTGGAGGTCGGATTTGACGAGCTGGCCGATTCCTTGGCGCTGTGCGTACCGACCCTCAGGTTTACTGGCCACAGATCAGTTATGGATTTTCTCGAACAACTCAATCCTCAACAGGAAAGAGCAGTGACGGCCTCCGAGGGCCCTATCCTGGTGCTGGCCGGGCCCGGCAGCGGCAAGACGCGCGTCCTCACGTCCCGCGTCGCCTGGCTCGTCCTGGAGCACGACGTCGCGCCCTGGCGCATCGTGGCGGTTACCTTCACCAACAAGGCCGCCCGCGAGATGCGCGAACGCCTGGAACAGCTCCTGGGGCCCTCTCGGGCGCGCAGCCTCACGCTGGGCACGTTCCACGCCACCTGTGCCCGCATTCTGCGCCGCGAGGCCGAGGCAGCCGGCATCCCCAGGGACTACGTCATCTTCGATAGCGACGACCAGCGCCGCCTGATCAAGCAAGCCCTGGAGGATCTCAATCTGGACGACAAGCAGTACCGCCCTCGCGCCCTCCACTCCGCCATCTCCAACGCCAAGAGCGAGTTGGCGCCCCCCGAGGCGTACGCCACCCACTCCTACTACGGGGAGATCGTCAAGCGCGTCTACGAGCGCTATCAAGCGCTTCTGGCGGCCAACGGCGGGCTGGACTTCGATGACCTGTTGATGCTCACGGCCCTCATGTTCCGGCGCAACCCCGAGGTGCTGGCCAGGTACCAGGACCAGTACCGCCACATCCTGGTCGATGAGTTCCAGGACACCAATCAGGCCCAGTACACGCTCCTGCGGCAGCTCTCGGCAAGACACCACAATCTCTTCTGCGTCGCGGACGAGGACCAGTGTGTGCCCGGTTCAACCCTGGTATCTACAAGTGAAGGGCCCCGGTCCGTTGAGACCCTCACGGCTCCGGCCCGGCTTCAAGTCGCGGCTGGGCGCGGCGCCACCATGGAGACAGAGGACTGGGAACGGCGCTCTAGGCAGTACCAGGGCCCCATCGTGAGGATCACCACCCAACGTGGATATCAGCTGGCTGCGACACCGAATCACGTGGTGTTCGCGCGGATGGGGGAGGACACCGACCATTTCTACGTCTATCTCATGCATCAGGATGGGAGAGGCTATAGGATCGGGCTGGTACAGAGTGCCCGTCGAGACGGCATCCACGGCACGCCCATCACGGGCCTGGCCGTGCGGGGAAATCAGGAGAAGGCCGACAAGGTGTGGATTCTGAAGGTCTGCGATGACAGAGCAGAAGCCACGTTCTGGGAGCAGTACTTCGCCTTCGAGTACGGCATCCCCACTACCGTGTTCTTCACCACCGGCCGCAACATGGCCGTGGACCAGACGTTCGTTGACGAATTGTACAGCCGAATTGACACAGCTGCTCGCGCTCAGCGGCTGATGGCCGATCTGTCCATCTCACCCGAGCACCCCCACCACCGCCCCAAAGGTATCGCCGGCGACCGTCACCCCACGAGAATCGCCATCCAGGTGCGCATGTTTGGCGACCATCGCCGCACGGAGACCAGTCCCTGGCATGCCCACCGAGGATACGCCAACACCAGCGATACTGACTTGAAGCAGACCATGATCGAACGAGGCTACAGCCCGCTGCCCGGCCGGCGGGGTACCTGGAAGGTCGGCTGGTCCAATCTGGACTACGGAACGGTACTGCGGATGGCCGAAGAGGTCGCCCAGGATGGAGGAGGGCTTGAGATAGCTTCTGCTGCCTTCGTGACCGACACGAAGAGCCCCGGCGGGGTCACACGCAAATTCGACCTCCATCCCATCAGCCAGCTCCATCCGGGTATGATCGTGCCCGTCGAGGTAGACGGGCGCATCGTGGACGACGAGGTGGCTCAGGTAGACTGGGAAGAATACGCTGGAATCGTCTACGACCTGAACGTGGACAAGGTGCACAACTACGTCGCGAACGGAATCGTGGTCCACAACTCAATCTACAGGTGGCGAGGCGCCGACTACCGCAACATCCGCCGGCTGCGGAACGACCACCCCGACATCGAGACCTACCTCCTGGAGCGCAACTACCGCTCCACCCAGACCATCCTGGATGCCGCCCGCGCCGTCATCCGCCGCAACAGGGACCGGGTGGAGAAGAACCTCTTCACCGACCGTCAGGGTGGTCCCGAGGTCGTCGTCCACGAGGCCTACGACCAGGACGATGAGGCCCAGTTCGTGGTCGACACCGTGGCCGAGCTGGTCGCCCGGGAGGACAGAAATCCCGGGGACTTCGCGGTGATGTACCGCACCAACGCCCAGTCCCGCGCCCTGGAGGACGCCTTCGTTCGGGCCGGCCTGCCCTACAAGCTCGTCGGTGCCACCCGCTTCTACAGCCGCCGCGAGGTCAAAGACCTGCTCGCCTTCCTGCGGCTAGTTCAGAACCCCGATGACGACCTGAGCATGGCCCGGGTGATGAACATCCCCCCGCGCGGCATCGGCCAGAAGACCCGTACGGCGCTGGAGGAGGCGTCCCGGAAACACGACACGTCCGTCTACCAGGTGCTGCGGCGGGTTCGGAGCCCCGACAATCCCGGTCCGGACCTCTGGACGCGGGCGGAGCGATCGGTGCTCGAGTTCCTGGAGATGCTGGAGGGATGGATTGCGGCCAGGGCTGAGCTAACGGTCGCCGAGTTGATCAACCGGGTGCTTGAGGATACCGGCTACGCCGACTACCTCCGCGACGGCAGCGATGAGGGCGAGGAACGCTGGGCCAACGTGCTGGAGCTGCGCAACGTGGCCTCCGACTACGACAACCACTCCCTGACCGAGTTCCTGACCGATGTGGCCCTCGTATCCGATGTCGATAATCTGAGCAGCGAGGTCGACGCCCCGACGCTGCTCACGCTGCACAGCGCCAAGGGGCTGGAGTTCCCCGTCGTCTTCATCACCGGCCTCGAGGAGGGCCTGCTGCCCCACAGCCGCTCCTTCGACGAACCGGAGGAGATGGCCGAGGAGCGGCGGCTGACCTACGTGGGGCTCACCCGGGCGGAGGACCGGCTCTTCCTCACCTACGCCTTCCGCCGCACCCGATACGGCAGCAGCGAAGCGTCCGTCCCCAGCCGGTTCCTGGAGGACATACCCGACGAGCTGACGGCCGGGTCCTGGCAGGGAGCACGCCGCGACGTGCGTCAGGAGGAGACGATGTGGGAGCGACCATCTCCTCGACGGCGCTCAGCGCAGGCGGTCGCGTTCGACGAGACGCCAGGCCGGCCCGAGTTCCACGCGGGCCAGCGCGTGGTCCACGACGCCTTCGGCGAGGGGATTGTGCTGGAGAGCCGGGTGCAGGGCGACGACGAGATCGTGACGGTCAATTTCGAGGAGGGGGGCGAGAAGCGGCTCATGGTCAGCTTCGCCCCGATGGAGGTGGTGGGGGACTAGGGGGGCCGTCTGGTCGCTCCGGGACCACCCACCCTGGGGAGGCCGCGCGGGCAACCACAGGATCAGATCCAGGGGAGAGCCCTAGGGCTCTCCCCTGTCTGGTTCTTGCGA
>CAYVCX010000049.1:0-22845 GCA_964450435.1 uncultured Anaerolineales bacterium | reverse complement strand
GACTGACGTCATCGATTGTGGAGGACCGAGATGCTTGCCGGGCAGGGGCTATCGTCCCTGGTTTGACTTGGGGGGGCGATGGTGGTACACTTTGCGAGTCAGTCACCGTCTTCATTCTGTCCGCCCAGCGGGGGGTACCAACGGCGCTGAGCAAGGAGGCTTCTGATGCCGGAGGAAAGGAAGTTGGTCGTCTGCATCGAGGACGAACCCGAGATGATCGATCTCGTCAAGTTGATTCTACGACGGGCCGATTTCGAGTTCGTGGGCGCCGTAGGCGGGCGAGAAGGTCTCGAGGCCGTGCGCAGGCTCAAGCCGGATCTGGTGCTGCTGGATCTGATGATGCCGGATGTTGACGGATGGGAGGTCTATCGGCAGATGAAGAGCGATGAGGTCTTGAGTAAGATTCCGGTCATCGTCATCACGGCTAAGGCGCAGAGTATCGATCGAGTGCTGGGCCTCCATATAGCCAAGGTGGACGACTATATCACCAAGCCGTTCGGTCCCCAAGAGTTGCTTGAGAGCGTCAACGGTATATTGGGCCTCGGAGATTGAGACGCGGGGACATCTTCGTTGCGTAGCCTGTCGGATCCGTCGATCGTGACGATTGAGGGATGAGGGATCGGGTCTTTTCTCGAGGTGCGCGAGGCGATGGTACGGGATTGACTTCCTGACCATCGCCGCTCTGTTTCTACGATTCTGGGTGTGGGAGGGAAGCTATGGAGCTCAAAGTAGTACAAATCGAGAAGCCGGAGACGTTGAATCTCATTCTGGGTCAATCCCATTTCATCAAGACCGTGGAGGATGTGTACGAGGCCTTGGTGACGGCGGTCCCCGGCATTGAGTTTGGTCTGGCGTTCTGTGAGTCCTCGGGGCCGGCCCTTGTGCGGGCTGCCGGTACCGATGATGGACTGACGAATCTAGCCAAGCAGAACGCCCTGGCACTGAGCGCCGGACACTGCTTCATTGTCTTTCTGGGCGAGGGCTTCTACCCCATCAACGTGTTGAACGCCATCAAGCGTGTGCCGGAGGTCTGCCGGATCTTCTGCGCTACCGCCAACCCGGTTGAAGTGATCCTGGCCGAGACACAGCAGGGACGCGGGATCCTGGGCGTCGTTGATGGCGTGCAGACGAAAGGGGTTGAGACGGAGGAAGACGTCAAGGAGCGCAAAGACCTGCTGCGAGCTATCGGATATAAGCTGTGAGGAGGGCGGCGGGGAGTGGGTTGGGTGAGGCACGCCGTAGTTGCCCAGACTCTCGCGTGCTGAGGGCGGGCTAGGCGGTGGATGCTGAATCTGCTTTGCAGGTCTTGCTCTCTGCGAATCAGCTGAAGCGCGTGCCACGCGCGGGATGGACGATGCGCGGTGTGGCCGATGCGGAGAGCGTCGCAGACCACACATTTGGTGTGGCTCTGGTTTCACTTGTTCTGGTTCAGATGATCGAGGAGTCCGTCGACACGGCCAAGCTGCTCGGCATAGCGCTGCTTCACGATCTGCCTGAGTCTGTTCTTGGTGATATTCCCACTCCAGCGTCCCGTTACTTCCCTTCCGATGCCAAGCGTGTGGCGGAAGAGAAGGTGCTGCGGTCCCTGCTTGATGGGGTCCCCTGGCGTACGGAGTGGCTCGTGTGGGCACGAGAATTCGAGGAGCAGACCAGTGTGGAGGCCAGGCTGGTGCGTGACGCGGACCGGATCGATATGCTGATCCAGGCCTATGTGTACGCACACACGACGGGCAGTCGTTGGCTGGATGAATTCTGGGCGGAGACGACATCGCGCTCTTTTGAGTTCCGGGCATCGCAGTCGCTGTTTGAGGCTCTCCGTGACCGCCGGGAACGATTTCTGGAGGTCGAGTGATGTGGGTTCAAGCCCGCAGCGAGAGGATGGAGAGCCCGGTTCTGGAGCGAGTGCGCCGCTGTTCCAGTTTTCTCTGCCGCCTGCGAGGGCTTACGTTTCGAACGAGCTTGGGTCGAGACGAGGGATTGCTTCTCGTCGGTCAGCGAGAGAGCCGCGCCGATGCGGCGATCCACATGTTCTTTGTCTTTTTCCCTATCTCTGCCATCTGGTTGGACGCGAGGGGATATG
The DNA here is from genome assembly GCA_964450435.1 of uncultured Anaerolineales bacterium. Lineage (GTDB taxonomy): Bacteria > Chloroflexota > Anaerolineae > B4-G1 > B4-G1 > SKLM01. The sequence goes on along the minus strand of CAYVCX010000049.1, from coordinate 20,765 downwards.
TGGTAGATGCTCGGCTGGCCTATCCTTTCCGCCCGCTGTACGTGCCGCAGGCGCCGGCCAGGGATGTACTGGAAGGCCCCCCGGCGCTTCTGGACCGGGTCGCTGTGGGGGATCGGTTGTTCTTCGGTGAGGTATTGGATGGCTAAGAGAGCGGCTTGCTGGCTGGCCCTGGCGCTGATTTTGGCGGCGGTGTCGAGTCCTGCCCAAGGGGGTCCCGTTGTCCTGCGGAGCGCTCAGCCGGCCGGGCCATCTCAGGAGGCCTTCCATGTCGTGCGGCGTGGCGAGACTCTGTTCTCAATAGCGCAGCGCTACAGTTCCACGGTCGAGGCCTTTACCCTCTTCAACGGGCTACAAGACCCAACGAGGATCTACGCGGGACAACAGCTCAAGATACCGCCCGGCGGTGCGTTGGCGATTGGTCCTCCATCTACGGTCCCCTACGTCGTTCAATCCGCCGACACCTTGGTCGACATCGCCAGGCGTCACGTCACCTCCTGGCACGATCTGGCGCAACTGAACGACCTGCTCTCGCCCGATGTGCTGCACCCCGGGCAGGTGATCCAGGTCCCCGAGGGGGACCACCCGGGGAGGGGTGAAGGGGTCCTCCACGTGGTGGAGCCTGATGAGACATTGTTTCGCATCGCACTGCGCCACGAGGTTTCGCCACGGCGTCTGAGCGCTGCCAATCGGATTCCAAACCCGGCACTGCTGTACCCCGGTCAGCATCTGCTGATCCCTCGGGAAGGGGAAGGGGGATTCCCGCTACCTTTCCGCTCCGTCGATGTGCACCCTCTGCCGGTTGCTCAGGGGAAAGCGCTGGTCATCGGTGTGCGCACCACCGAGCCGGTGACGCTAACCGGAGAACTGTTTGAGCGAGAGATTCGCTTCGTCGAGGAGGGAGGTGAGTATTATGGGCTCGTCGGAGTGCACGTCTTTACCGAGCCCGGGCTCTATGAGTTGACACTCACGGCCAGCGGGAGCGATGGTCCACGCACGGGTATCCCGGTCGATGTGATCGTGGAGGAGGGAGGATTCGGCTACGAGCGTATCCGTGTTGCCCCAGGTTTGCTCGATCCTTCGGTGGGAGTTGCGGAGAGCGAGCGGTTAGACGCGCTGCGTCCTACGTTTTCCGAGAGCCGGCATTGGTCGGGACTCGCACAGCCTCCATGCGACGGCACAGTCTCGTCCTACTTTGGGACGAAGCGGGCCTACAATGAGGGCCCGTATACGAGCTATCACGCCGGCGTGGACCTACGGGGGGCGACCGGATCACCGGTCTACGCGCCTGCAGGTGGTACCGTCGTGCTGGCCGAGGAGTTCGCTGTCCGAGGGGTGGCCCTGATGCTCGACCACGGCTGGGGCATACTAACGGGTTACTGGCACCTTTCGGAGATAGAGGTGGAGGTGGGGCAGACCGTGGAGCAGGGCGACTTGATTGCCAGAATCGGTAGCACGGGGTTGTCTACCGGTTCCCATCTTCATTGGGAGATGTGGGTGGGCGGTGTGAATGTCGATCCTATGCAATGGCTCGAGCCGTTCTACCCGTGGCCTGCTAATGACCGGCGCTCAAGTGACTGAACAGCGCATCGACTTCGACAGCCACGACAGCCGTGGCTGTGCTTAGAGCTTCAGGTATACCGGTTCGAGGAGGAAACCCATGGAATTCTCACAACTCATTGAAGAGCGCTACAGCGTGAGGGCTTACAAGCCCGATCCCGTCCAGGAAGGGAAGCTGGAGAAGGTGCTCGATGCAGCTCGGCTGGCGCCAACGGCGGCCAACCGACAGCCGTTTCAGCTCATTGTGATTCACACGAAGGGGCGAGAGGACGAGCTATACAAGATCTACAACAAACGATGGTTCGTCGAACCGCCGCTCCTGATCTGCGCCTGCGGTCTTCCGGACAGAGGATGGACTCGCAGAGATGGGAAGAGCTACGTAGACGTCGACGTAGCCATTGTGATGGATCATCTTGTCCTGGCGGCTGCGGACGAAGGATTGGGAACCTGCTGGGTCGGCGCTTTCGATCCCGAGGCTGCCAGACAGGTGCTCGGCTTGCCGGAGGAGGCGGAGCCGATCGCATTCACCCCTCTGGGCTACCCTGCCGACGAGCCAGGGGCCAAGAAGCGGAAGCCGCTGGACGAATTGGTGCGTTACGAGCGCTGGTAGCTATTGTGACAGATCTCTTCTCGGCTGCTGCGTACGGTGGTTCGGGTTGGTCACAACGGCGGACCTCGCTCCGTGAGGAGGTAGGATCGATCTGGGGCGCGTGCGGGGTAGCTGATGAATGGTCCCCGCTCCAGGCGGTCTTGCTTCATCGACCGGGTACGGAGTTAGAGGTGGCGGATCCGGATCAAGCGCAGATGATTGCTCGTCCTGACGTGGCTCTGGCTCAGCGTCAGCACGATGCTCTGGCTGAGGCTTTCCGACGGGCGGGGGTGACGGTTCACTATGTCCATCCGTCCCGGCGGGCCACCCCGAATCTGATGTTCGTCGCTGACCTCATGTTCATGACGCCAGAGGGGGCGATCCTGGGGCGACCGGCGTCTACGGTTCGCGCTGGGGAGGAGAGGTCCGTCGCCCGCCGGCTTGCTGAGTTGGGGATTCCCATATTGCGCAGTGTGCGCGGGCACGGGACTTTCGAGGGAGCAGACGCGGCCTGGCTTGATTCAGAGACAGTCCTTCTAGCCACAGGGCTGCGCACCAACGCCGAGGGAGCGGCGCAGGTTACGGGTATCCTCCGCGAGATGGGTGTCGCCACCATTCAGGTTGGCTTACCTTATGGAGCGATGCATCTTATGGGACAGTTACGCTTTGCTGATCGAGATTTGGCTGTGGCCTGGCCCGGCCGCGTACCGCACGCAGCTGTCGAGGCGTTGCGGGCCCGCGGGTTTCAGGTTCTGTTTATACCCGATGAGGTGGAATCTAGGCGTGGTACGGCGCTCAACTTCGTGACGCTCGGGCCGCGCTCGATTCTCATGCCGGCAGGGAACCCGACCACCCAATCTGTTTACGAGGAGATGGGCGTGAAGTGCACGGCCGTTGACGTGGCCGAGCTGACCAAGGCCGCCGGAGGGATCGGTTGTCTGACGGGCATTGTCAGGCGCGCAGGGCACGACTGAAGCGCTCGTTTGCTCTCTGGACCTATGGATGATCGAAGCAGAATCAGGTGTAGTGTAGGGGCTCGCGGCGATGCCGGGAGTGACGCCTCGATGGGAGACACCCGCCAGCAGCCAAGGACCATAGCCATCGACGGCCCCGCGGCTTCGGGGAAGAGCACCGTCGGGAGGTTGCTTGCGCAGCGGCTGGGCTACTTATACTTCGACACGGGCGCGATGTATCGGGCCGTGACGTGGGCAGCGCTGGAGCGGGGGATAGCGGTCGACGACGAGAAGGCGGTGACGAAGCTGACTGAGGAGGTTCAGATCCAGATCACCAAGCCCAACGAAGACGATGGTCGGCAGTATACTGTCCTGGTTGATGGCGTCGATGTGACCTGGGGCATCCGGAGGGCGGGGGTAGATGCAAACGTCTCGATTGTGTCTGCCTATCCTGATGTGCGCCGAGTACTGGTCAAGAAGCAGCGAGATGTGGCTGAGGAGGGTCCCGTGGTGATGGTCGGACGGGATATCGGCACAGTAGTTCTGCCCGATGCGGATCTCAAAATATACCTCGATGCCAGCGTTGAGGAGCGCGCGCGACGACGGTGGCAAGAGATGCAGGATCGTGGTGAGAAGGATGCCCGTTATCGGGCCGTGCTGCAATCTATGCGCGGGCGGGACAGGATCGACAGAAGCCGGGACGTTTCTCCGCTTCGGCCCGCACGGGATGCTGTGATCATCGACACAACGCACTTGAGCGTCGACGAGGTAGTAGAAGAGGCTCAGGGCCTGGTAGAGGAGCGGGGCCGTCTGTGACGGTCGGTCGGCAAGATCACAGGGGATATGGGGAGATTGCGAGTGTGGCCTCTGGCAGCTTCGCCGAGCGCGCCGGGCTTCGCCCAGGCGATGAACTGCTGTCAATCAACGGGCACGTGCTGCGAGATGTCATTGACGTCCGCTTCTACGCCTCAGAGCCGCTCCTGCGATTTCTAGTGCGTCGAGACGGCGAGGAACACCTGCTCGAGGAGATGCGGCGCTACGGCGAGGCCCTCGGACTCGAGTTTCGCGAGCCGGTTTTCGATCAGATTCACCGCTGCGTGAACCGCTGCGAGTTCTGCTTCGTGACTCAGATGCCGCCGGGGCTGCGGGCGTCGCTGTACGTGAAGGACGATGACTATCGCTACTCATTCCTGTTCGGCAGCTACGTCACGCTGTCGAACCTGACGGAGGCCGACTGGAGACGGATCGACGAGCAGCATCTCAGCCCGCTCTACGTTTCCGTGCACGCCACGGAGCCTGATTTGAGGCGTCGATTCCTGGGTAATCCGGACGCTCCGGATGTAATGGCACAGCTGCACCGGCTGGCTGAGCTGGGCATTGAGGTCCACACTCAGATTGTAGTGAGACCGGGGTTCAACGATGGGAGCCACATTGATCGCTCCATCAGCGATCTTGTCGGCCTCTATCCAACGGTCCGCTCCGTGAGTTTCGTGCCGGTGGGACTGACCAGGTACCACCGCCATGGCTGTTGCATCCATACCGATGGTGAGATACGAACCGTTGTGCAGCAAGTGTCGGCGTGGCAGGCGCGCCTTCGTGATGAGGTTGAGGCGACCTTTGCCTATCTGTCCGACGAGTGGTACCTGCGTCTGGATAACGAGGTTCCCCCGTTGGAGCATTACAACGGTCTTGATCTATCCGAGAATGGTGTGGGGCTGGTGCGCCGTTTCGTGAGGGCAGAGGAGCGGAAACTGAGAGCCTTTGTCGCGGGTCTCGAGTCTCCTTCGCTGGTGACCGGAACGCTTTTCGCCCCGGTGCTGCGCGCTGCTGTCGCTGGCTTGGACGCGGAGGTGGTGCCCGTGGTCAATCGCTTCTTTGGCGGATCGGTTACTGTAGCCGGTCTACTCACGGCTGAGGACGTGATTGCCCAGGTAAAGGCCCTGGGCTCGGCGGGGGCTGTTGTGCTGCCCTCAGCGATGTTCGCTGGCCCCGAGGGACAGTCGCTGGACGAGATGTGGCCAACCGACGTGGAGGAGGCTCTACAGCGGCCGGTGCGGGTAGTGTGGCCACCGGGTGGGGCAGAGCGCCCGTCTACCGGGAGTGGGCGCTGATCAGGAAGCGCTAGGGGACTGAAGATTGCGAGGAAGAGTGACGATGCCCATCACCGCCGTGAGTACAGAGGGGTTGATGCAGAGCGCCCTCGATCTGGTTGGTTTCGATGTGGTGCCCGACGACAGCGCCGTGTATGTGGCTGGCGAGAATCTGCAACGCGTCCTCTTCGGTCTGGACATCGGCGTCGGAGAACTGGTGATGGCTGTGCAGATGGGCTACGATGCCGTCATCGCGCACCATCCTGTTGGGTTGGCGCATCGTGCGTGGACTGTCTTCGAGCGTCACGTCGACGTGATGATGGAGGCTGGCGTTCCGGAGGACGTGGCGCGGCGGGCAGTCGAGCCTAAGATGGAGGCTCTGCGGGTGCGGGGACAGAGCAGCAATTACGAGCGAGTCCCGATAGCCGCGAGGCGACTGGGGATGCCCTTTCTGAATATCCATGGCCCGCTGGACGAGATGGGCCGTCGCGTGATGCAGGGGACCATCGATGCGGCGCTGACTGCCGATCCTGACGCTACCCTGGCTGAGGTTGCCGACCTCTTGGCGGCGCTGCCGGCAGCAGAGCGAGCAGAGACCGATATCACGGTCCCCTTGGGAGATCCCGCGGCTGACGCCGGAAAGGTCGTGGTGGCTCACGGAGCGCTGACCAACGGAGGTTACCGCGTTGCACAGGCCTATTTCGACCATGGGGTGGATACTGTAGTGTACATTCACGTCTCCCCCGACGACTTGGAGCGACTGCGGGATGGCGAGCGTGGACAGCTCATTGTGACCGGTCACATCGTGGGCGATGCCTTAGGCATTGAACCGTACGTCGACACGTTGCGGATACGAGGGCTGGAGGTGGATGTGCTCAGCGAGGTCTGTACGAACGAGCCCGGGAGCGTGCCGAGGAGGTGATCCCAACGAGCCAGACATAGAAGGGGAAGTAGCGCCAGCCCCGAGCCGTGCGGCGCAGCGCGGCACGTATCCTTTCGTAGTTGTGGTAGTCGCTGTGTGTTTCCGTCCGGCAGGCCCGGGTGACGAGGAGGCGGTTTCCTGTCGCGAGACAGGACTAATCGTCTTGACTGCGCGGTGAGACGACGTGGGGTGCGCAGTACAGGCCGAGAAAATCGAGAGTTCGGCGGATGCCGTCCGGGGTCGGTCAGGCCCCGTCTTCCCCTCTTGAGATAAAGCAGATTCGGACAGAGCCGGAGGGTGACCTCCGGGTGAAAGGGATCTGCGCTGTCCATCCAGCGTGATTGGAGACGTCTTGCGCAGCAGGAGGGAGACCCATGTGTGGCATCGTTGGCTACGTGGGGCCGCTCGACGCGACCCCGATTGTTCTTGATGGATTGAAGCGGCTGGAATACCGCGGCTACGACTCGGCAGGGCTGGCGGTTGTTCAGACGAATGGCGACATTGCCGTCCGCCGGGAGGTGGGGAAGCTGGAGGCTCTGCTGGAGATGGTGGACGCGGAGCCGGTGAGTGGACAGATTGGCATCGGTCATACTCGCTGGGCCACTCACGGGGAGCCTTGCCAGCGGAACGCGCACCCCCTCGTGGGCGTTACGGGAGATGTCGCCGTCGTCCACAACGGTATCATTGAGAACTTCCGCGCCCTTCGCCAGGAACTACGGGGGGAGGGCCGGAAGTTCACCTCCGAGACCGATACTGAGGTGGTGGTTCACCTGGTTGAGGATTACCTGGAGGCGGGGCTCGATCTACAAGCTGCAGTGCGCGAGGCGTTGTCTCGGATCAAGGGCGCCAGCGCTTTTGTCTTCCTGGGCAGGAACGAGCCCGACCGGCTGGTGACAGCTCGCCTCGGCAACGCCGGAGGCTTAACCATCGGTGTGGGCGACGGCGAGATGTTCATCGCTTCGGACATTCCGGCGATTCTTGAGCACACCCGCGATATGATCTTCCTGGAAGACCGTCAGATGGCGGTTGTCAGGCGTGACGGAGCGGAGGTGACATCGTTGTCCGGTGACGCGGTGGATGTGTCGGTGCACTCAATCTCTTGGGATCCGGTCTCAGCAGCCAAAGGGACTTACCGTCACTTCATGCAGAAGGAGATCTACGAGCAAGCTCGTTCGATCACCGATACCATCCGCGGGCGGGCTCAGTTTGATCGGGGACGCGTACGTCTGGAGAACCTTCGATTGACCCGGGACGAAGCCGATCTGCTGGACAAAGTGGTGATTGTGGCGTGTGGTACGTCAGCGTACGCCGGCCTGGTGGGGAAGTTCGTCATTGAGGCTTTGGCTCGTGTTCCCGTCGAGGTCGACTACGGATCCGAGTACCGTTACCGCGACCCAATCATCGACAGGAACACGGCGGTGCTGGCTATCACGCAGAGCGGTGAGACAGTCGACACTCTTGCGGCAATGGAGGAGGGGCGAAGGAAAGGCGCTCGCCTCTGGTCTATCGTGAACGTGATTGGCAGCCAGGCGCATCGCATCTCCGATGGACACATCCTGATGCACGCTGGGCCGGAGATAGGCGTGGCTTCCACGAAGGCGTTTACTTCCAGCCTGGTGGATCTTTACCTCCTAGGTCTCTACCTCGCTGAGAGGCGAGGTGTCCTCGGGGGTGAGCGACTGAGCCGTGCGGTAGACGCTCTGGGTCTGCTCCCCGATCTGGTGGGACGTGTTCTGGACCACGGGGATGAGTACGAGAAGCTGGCCCATACTTTCTATGACCGGGAGCATTTTCTCTACTTGGGACGTGGGATCAACTACCCCATTGCCCTGGAGGGGGCGCTCAAGCTGAAAGAGATCTCCTACATCCACGCTGAAGGCTACCCAGCAGGGGAGATGAAGCACGGCCCTATTGCGTTGATTGACGAAGCGATGCCTGTCGTGGCTATTGCCACGCAGGATCGCGTCTACGACAAGATGATTAGCCAGGTGGAGCAAGTCAAGGCGCGAGACGGTATCGTTATCGCGCTGGCCACCGAGGGTGACGAGACGATTGCGGAGAAGGCCGACTATGTGCTTCGTGCCCCAGAAACGGCGCCCTTGCTTTCACCCGTCGTCAACGTGATTCCCTTGCAGCTTCTCGCCTATCATCTGGCTGTACGGCGAGGTTGTGACGTCGATCAGCCACGCAATCTGGCGAAGAGTGTTACGGTGGAGTAGCCATCGCTTGGTCTCCTACCCAGTGGTCAGGGCCGGGCTTCGATAAGGCTGGGGTCGTGGTATTCGAGATGGAAGGCAGGATCTAGATGTGTGGCATTTTCGGCATCGTCGTGGAACAGGAGCAGCCTCTGGGCGATATTCTGACGGAGGCGGGGCGACGGCTGTCGTACCGGGGCTATGATTCGGTGGGCTGTGCTACGCTGCGGGGCGATGGCACCATCGATCTGCGCAAGGACGTGGGCAAGGTGGACGAGGTGTCGAAGAGGCTGGGATTCACCCAGATGGTCGGCTCCCGGGGTATCATCCAGCTGCGCTGGGCTACCTTCGGTGCTCCTTCGCAGGTCAATGCGCAGCCCCACGTGGATTCGGACGGCGATCTGGTGGGCGCCCACAACGGCAACGTGGTGAACAATATCGAGTTGCGGCAGGAGTTCACGGCGGAAGGGATGACCGTCCGCTCCACCAACGACGGCGAATCGTGCGTCCACGCAGTGGAGCGCTACGTTGACCAGGGGTATGAGATGGTGGAAGCCATCCGTCGCGCCTATCACGATCTGGAGGGAGACTATGCCTTCGTCATCGGGCGGAGGGGCGAGGATCGACTCTATGCCCTGAAGAAGGGTTCCGGGCTCGTAGTCGGCCTGGCTGAGGATGCCACGTGCGTTTCCTCCGATCTGCCCTCTATCCTGCCGCTCACTCGCCGGGTCGTTCGCGTGCGGGACGGTGAGATAGCCGTGCTCTGGCACGATGGCGTGGAGCTGCGGCGCGTTGAGGACGGAAGGTGCGTCGAGCGCCAAGCCGAGACCATCACGGAGAGCATGGACGCGGTCGAGCGGGGCAGCTACGCGCATTTCATGCTCAAGGAGATCCACGAGCAGCCGCAGGCGGCCCGTGAGTTGCTTCACCTGTTGGGGTCCTCTGTCCACGTTGCGCCCATGGTGGAGCGCATGGCAGAGGCACAACAACTCTATCTAATCGGATGTGGAACGAGCTATCACGCGTGCATGCTGGGAGCAGTCTACTTCAGCCGGATCGCAGGCCGTGCCGCGATGCCGGTATTGGCGCCGCAGTTCATGGCTCAGTACGGAGCGGCGGTGGGCCCGGAAGACGTTGGTCTCTTTGTCAGTCAAAGTGGTGAGACCAAAGACGTGCTCAATGCCGTGGAGCTGGCTCAGGAGCGTGGCATGGGTGTCCTGGGGCTGGTCAACGTACTCGGTTCGACGTTGATGAATGAAAGCGAACGGTATCTTCCGCTCGCCTGCGGCTACGAGATCAGCGTCCCCGCCACCAAGACGTTTATGAACCAGGCGGTGGCCTTCCTGTATCTGGCGTTGTTGATGGGGCATTGCGGCGCGGACGGATTGAGCCGCTTGCCGACGCTCTTGGAGCAGACGATCGAGAGTGTGAAGCCCCAGGTGGAGGCTGTGGAGGCTACCCTCGTGGAGCGGGATGATCTCTACTGCCTGGGCTACGGGTTGACCTACCCTATTGCCTTGGAAGGCGCGCTGAAGCTCAAGGAGGTTACCTACGCCCACTGTGAGGGCATGCTGTCCACCGAGTTCAAGCACGGGCCGCTCTCGGCGGTCGACCAAGGGTACCCTGTGCTCTTTGTCGCTGGTCCTGAGGATGTGCCACTTCTGGTTAGCGGAATCAACGAGACTACCTGCCGCGGCGGACGGGCTGTCGCCATTGGCGAGGAGGATTCCCGGTTGCGGACCAACGCTGACGAGTTGATCACGCTTCCCGCGGCCGGTCCGCTGCTCAACCCGCTGCTGGCCACGGTCCCGCTGCAGTTGCTTTCGTATCGGCTCAGCGTGGCTCGAGGCTATAATCCAGACTTCCCTCGCAACCTTAGCAAGACGCTGACGGTGGACTAGGGCGCGGGGTCAGAAAGGGCACTGATGAGGCAGGGAGGGCGGGCACAGCTGGGAGCACCCTCACGCCAAGCCGCCGTCCTGGTGCTCTTTGTCCTGTGTGATATAATGCGCAATCGCTGACACCGTTAAGCACAATGATAGGAGGCAGTTGATGAAGATAGCTGGCATCGAGTTCCCCGAGGATCTCTATTACGACCGTGAGCACGACTGGGCCCGAGTGGAGGGCGATCTGGTGGTGCAGGGTATGACTGATTTCGGACAGGCTGTTGCCCACGAGATCGTCTTCGTGGAGATGCCTCGAATCGGACGCGACGTGCAGCAGGGTGAGACGTTCATGTCTATGGAGTCGGGTAAATGGGTGGGTCGCATCCCGTCCATGGTCAGCGGCGAGATTGTCGAGGCAAATGATGAGCTGGAGTGGGAACCCACCCTGGTCAACGAATCACCTTACGACGAGGGTTGGCTGGTGAAGATCGAGATGGATGATCCCTCCGAGCTTGATAATCTTCTGCGAACCGACTCACCGGAGTTCAGGAGTTTCATTGAGGAGCAGATCGAGGAGTACAAGGAGATTTTGAGCTAGCCTTTCGATGCCCGATTCGGTCGCGCGCCTCGGGGACGGCCTGGGCGTCTGTCTCTGTGCGGACCGACCGGAGTCACGTCGGTCGGTTCGTGAGCTGTGACGGAGCCATATCGCGGACAGAATGAGGAATCGTGGTGAAGTCTTGGTCTGAAGGGGTTCTGTAGGCTGGTCTCTGGCGAGTTCGGTTCCTCCCTCGGTTGACAGTTCTCTCCGATGTGATTCACGGCGGGAATGGCCTGTCTCTGGCAGCGTTATGTCCGGTGAATGGGATCGAGAGAGCTGGCAGCAGGATGTTCTGTATGGGGGACACCCCATATGCCGGGAGGCTGCCCTGCCCCCGGATGGTTGCACACATCAGCTTCCCGCGACCCCACAGTGAACGGTTTGGTCCTGTTCTGGGCGCCCCTGTTTCTTCGTCGCTGTCACCATGGAAGGAGATTTCGTATGGAGGGTTCTGAGGTAATCAACCTGGGTACAGTGGATCGAGATCGCACATTCGTGGATCGTTTGTCTTCAACAAGCCAGCTCATCAAGCGCTGTATCCAGTGCGGTACCTGTTCTTCGTCGTGCCCCACGGCCTATGCAATGGATTATACCCCGCGCCAGGTGTGGCGTTTGGTGCAACTCGGCTTTGTGAAAGAGGTGCTGAGTAGTAAGACCTTCTGGCTCTGCACTGTGTGCAGCGCGTGCCAGGTCCGCTGCCGGCGTGGTATTGGCATCAAAGATGCAATGGTCTCTCTCAAGGAGTGGGCCATCCGAGAGGACATACGGGTTCCTGAGAGGGTGGGGGTTCTGAGGGATATAGTGATGGATCACCATAACATCTCGGGAGACGATAATGCGAATCGCCTTGTCTGGAGTCAGAATCTGGTTCAACGTCCGTTGGGCGTGGAGCCGCTCCGGGAGTCGGCAGAGACGGTCTACTTCGTCGGCTGCGTCAGTTCTTTCTATCCGCGCACCTACTCCATCCCGCGGGCACTGGTGCAGGTGATGGATCGGGCTGCTGTAGAGTTCACGACGATGGGTGGGGAGGAACGATGCTGTGGGTATCCACTCTACGTGGCTGGGATGCGGGATCAGATGGCGGACCTGGTGCTGCATAATGTGGGGAGAGTGCGGGCAGTCGGCGCAAAGCGAGTCGTTTTTACGTGTCCTTCGTGCCACTATGCGTGGTCCCATCTGTACGGCGAGGTCACGGATACATCAGGCCTCCAGCTGGTGCACGCCACGGAGCTCCTAGCAGAGCTGCTGGACAGGGATCAGTTGGCACTTGGGCCTGTGGAGGAGATTGTGACCTACCACGATCCGTGTGATCTGGGGCGCAAGGGCGGGGTGTATGATGCACCACGAGAGGTTCTGGCTGCCATCCCGGGTTTGGAGCTCCGCGAGATGTCGATGAATCGGCGTGACGCGCTCTGTTGCGGAGGCGGCGGCGATGTGGAAACAGTGGATCCGGACATCCCAGCGGGGGTGGCGGCAAAGCGTTTGGCCCAAGTGGAAGCGACCGGGGCCAATTACGTCGCGTCGGCTTGTCAGCAGTGCGCGCGTACGCTCCAGGAAGGAGCGCGTCGGCATCGCATTCGAGTCCGTGCTGTCGACGTAGTAGAGCTGCTCTGGCAGTCGATTGAGGCAGCGGAGACGTGAGAAAGGAGTTGGCTGTGGAAGACGTTCGCATCGGTGTCTATGTCTGTCAATGCGGCAGCAACATAGCGGGTGGGGTCGATGTCGATCACTTGGTGGAGTCTGTCGTTGACCTCCATGGGGTGGTCGTAGCCCGCAAGAACGGATACATGTGCTCAGGGGTGGGCCAGGACATGATCAAGGAGGACATCCGTCTTCACGACCTCAATCGTGTGGTGGTGGCTTCGTGTACGCCCCGCATGCACGAGCCCACGTTCCAGCGCGCCGTGGAGGAGGCCGGACTCAACCGCTATTTCTTTGAGATGGCGAACATCCGGGAGCAGGTCTCCTGGGTGATCGAGGATCGGGACAAAGCGACGCAGAAGGCGCTCCGCTTGGTTCGCGCCGCTGTCGCCCGGGTGGCGCTGCACGCTTCCCTTCAAGCCCGCCAGGAGCCCGTTACCGAAGCGGCTCTCGTCGTCGGCGGGGGAATCGCCGGAATCCAGTCCGCCCTGGCCGTCGCCGATATGGGGTACCAGGTCTACCTGGTGGAGCGGGAGCCTTCCATCGGCGGAAGGATGGCGGAGCTCAATAAGACTTTTCCTACCCTCGACTGCAGTACCTGAATACTGGGACCCAAGATGATGGATGCCGGTCGGCATCCGAACATCACTCTCCTGACCTACAGTGAGGTCGAGGACGTCTCCGGGTATATAGGCAATTTCCGGGTCAGGGTCCGGAAGAAGGCCCGCTACGTGGACGAGGACGCGTGCACGGGCTGCGGCGTCTGTTGGACCGAGTGCTTTACGCGACGTATCCCGCACGATAAGAGGATCAAGATGGGCGAGGTGCGTGTGGGGGAGAGGAGGGCCGGAGACCGATGACGGTCGACCTGGAACGAGTCAACGAGATCATAGACCATTACGGTGCAGAGCGGATGCACGCACTGGCCATCCTCCAGGACATACAGCGTGAGTACAATTACTTGCCCCGACCGACGCTCGAACGGACGGCGGAGCGACTGGGAGTGCCCATCGGCGAGATCTACCGGCTGGCGACGTTCTTCACATCCTTCAGTCTGCATCCCAAGGGCGAGTATGTGTGCAAGGTGTGCTTGGGGACGGCTTGTCACGTACTGGGCGGCCCGCGCATCCTGCAGTCCCTGGAGCGGGAGCTGGGCATCAAGGCCGGTGAGACGACGCCCGACGGCAAGTTCTCATTGGAGGCAGTGCGTTGCCTGGGCTGCTGCGCCCTGGGTCCGGTCGTGGTCGTGAACGAAGAACCCCACGGCCACATAACACCCGACAGAGCGGTCAGGTTGATCAGAAGAATAGCTGCCAGCGAGGGTGAGGTGCGTGGGGCGGATTCGCTTGCTGAGTCAGCGACCGATCTTCCGAGCGCACCGCCCGCGGGATAGACTGAGGACCACGAGATATGCCAAAGCTCAGGAGTGTCGAAGAACTGCAGAAGCTGCGGGCTCAACTACAGAAGGACTTCAGCGTACGCACCAGGACGAGCACCACAATCATCGTCGGGATGGGCACCTGTGGCATCTCGGCCGGGGCTCGTGAGGTGATGCGCGCGATTGTGGAAGAGCTGGAAGAGCGACACATCGACGCTCACGTGAAGTCTGTGGGCTGCATCGGGATGTGCGCGAGAGAGCCGCTGGTTGATATCCAGCAGGCAGATGGGCCCCGCATTACTTATGGCAACGTGAAGCCGAAGATGGTGCCCCGCATCATCCGGGAGCACCTTGTGAACGGCCAGATGGTGGATGAGTGGGTCGTGGGTCGAGTAGCAACGGATCAAGGGGGTCGGGATGGCTGAACGACATCGAGCTGACCTCATCGTGAACTGCCTCCACGGCCGCTGTGAAGACCTGGTGCCAAGGCTGCGGGAGGAGATCGAACGTCGAGGCCTTGCTGGTGAGGTAGGCGTGGTCGAGTCGGGCTGCCGTGGGATGTGTGCCATGGGGCCGGTGCTCCTTATCCAGCCCGATGGTCTCTTCTACACCGATGTCCAACCCGCCGACGTGCCCGAATTGGTCGAGGAAACGTTAGTCAAGGGGCGTGTCCTCTCCAGATTGACCTATAAGGAGCCGGTCTCGCATAAGGAAGTCTGCAAGTACGAGGATACTCCTTTCTACAACAAGCAGTTGCGGCAAGTGATGCGTCGCTGCGGCATGATCAACCCTGAGTCCGTGGACGAGTACATCGCCTCCGGCGGATATCAGGCCCTGGCAACGGCGCTGACGCAGATGACCCCTGACGCGATCATTGAGGAGGTCAAGGCATCGGGGCTGCGGGGGCGCGGGGGCGCCGGATTCCCCACGGGGCGGAAATGGGAATCGACGCTGGAAGCCGAGGGCGAGGTGCGGTACGTCGTCGCCAATGGAGACGAGGGCGATCCGGGCGCGTTTATGAACCGGACGCTGATGGAGGGCGATCCCCACGCCATCATCGAAGGGATGATCATCGGCGCCTACGCCATCGGTGCCCACGAGGGCTACATCTACGTGCGGGATGAATACCCGCTCGCAGTCAAGAACCTCAGTATGGCCTTGGAGCAGGCACGTGAGTATGGTCTACTGGGCAGGGACATCTTAGGCAGCGACTTCGATCTTGATATCCGGATTGTGCGCGGGGCCGGGGCGTTCGTGTGCGGTGAGTCCAGTGCGCTCATGCAGTCGATAGAAGGCAAGGTCGGCGAGCCTAGACCCAAGCACTATCACGCTACCGAGCGCGGTTTGTGGGATCAGCCTACCGCACTCAACAACGTGGAGACGTGGGCAAACGTGCCCCTGATTATCAACAACGGCGCTGATTGTTTCGCCTCCGTCGGGACGGAGAGCAGCACGGGTACCAAGACCTTCTGCCTGGTAGGGCAGATCACCAACACCGGGCTTGTTGAGGTGCCGATGGGGATCACGTTACGTGAGATCGTCTACGACATCGGCGGCGGTGTGCCGGGCAACCGAGAGCTTAAGGCCATCCAGACCGGCGGGCCATCGGGAGGCTGCATCCCAGCTGGGCAGCTTGATCTGGAGGTGGATTACGACAGCCTGATGGAAGCCGGCTCTATGATGGGCTCCGGCGGGATGATCGTAATGGATAACCATACCTGTATGGTCGATGTCGCCCGCTACTTTGTCGATTTTCTCAAGGAAGAGTCGTGCGGTAAGTGCACACCCTGTCGCGAGGGCATCCGCCGTATGCTGGAAATCCTGACCCGTATCACCGAGGGCAGCGGAACGATGGCCGATTTGGATGTGTTGGAGGCGCTGGGACGGACGGTGCAGGATACCTCGTTGTGCGGCTTGGGGAAGACAGCGCCCAACCCGGTACTGAGCACGCTGCGTTACTTCCGCGATGAGTACGTAGCTCACATCAAGGACCGAACGTGTCCAGCAGGGGTGTGTCGGGCCTTGATCGAGTACTACATCATCACAGATGCATGTACTGGATGTGGGCTCTGCATACGGCAGTGTCCCCAGGATGCCATCACTGGTGAGAAGAAGGAGCCGCACAGCATCGATCAGGATCTTTGTATTGCGTGTGGCATCTGCAGCGACGTCTGCAGATTCGAGGCGGTGGGTGTGAGATAGGGAGGAGATCGACATGGCAACAGTCACTATCGATGGACAGGAAGTGCACGCCGAAGAGGGACAGACTGTCCTGGAGGTTGCCAGGGAGAACGGGATTGAGATACCGACGCTGTGTCATCACCCCCTCCTTGAACCTCACGGGGCCTGTCGCCTCTGCACCGTGGAGATCATCCGCCGCGGGTGGCCCCGACTTGAAACGGCCTGCACCTATCCAGCGTGGGATGGGATCGAGGTCCGCACAAATTCACCCTCGGTGCGGGAAGCCCGTAAGGTGATTCTGGGGCTGTTCCTGGCACGCTGTCCCGACGCGCCCATCATCCAGCAGCTAGCTGGGGAGTATGGAGTGACCGAACCGCCTTTCCCACCGGAAGAACCCGAACAGAAATGCATCCTCTGTGGGTTGTGCGTACGAACCTGCCACGAGCTCGTCAAGGCTGATGTGCTTAACTTCTCCCAGCGAGGTATCGACCGTCAGGTGGGGCCTCCCTTCTTGGAGGAGACCGATCAATGTATCGGCTGCGGGGCCTGCACGATCATCTGCCCGACTGGGGCTATCGAGATCGTCCTGGAAGACGCCGCCGTCTACGAGGCCAAGCCCCTGGGGCCGACCGGCGCCGTATGGGTGCCTTCGATGCAGGCCGTGCCTCTGGTGCCCGCCATCGACCGGGATGCCTGCATCCATTTCCGGCAGATGGATCGGAGCAATGGGGCGATCGCGGATGCCTGCCAAGCTTGCCAGATGCTGTGCGAGGCTGACGCCATCGACTTCGATCAACAGGACGAAATTCTCGAGCTGGACGTGGGTGCGATCGTCGTGGCTACTGGCTTCGAGATGTGGGACCCTCACGGCCTTTCCCAGTACTCCTACGGGGAGTCCCCCAACATCATCACCGGTCTCGAGTTTGAGCGACTCTCCAACTCCGGTGGCTTGACTGGAGGCGAGATTCTCACCGCCGAGGGCAAGATTCCCGAGAAGGTTGCCATCATCCACTGCGTGGGTAGCCGCGACCACAATGCCCACGAGTACTGTTCGCGCTTCTGCTGCATGTACTCCCTCAAGCAGGCCCACCTGGTGCGGGAGAACACCGGGGCCGAGGTGTATCAGTTCTACATGGACATACGTACCGCCAGCAAGACCTATGAGGAGTTCTATGAGCGGCTGCAGGGGGAGGATGTGACCTTCGTTCGCGGCCACGGGGCCGAGGTGGAGGTCCTGCCCGACGGCAGGCTGCGGGTCAGAGGGGAGGATGCCGACTTGGGATGGCTCTTCGATGTGGATGTCGATATGGTCATCCTTGCGTCGGCTATTGAGCCACAACGAGATGCCGATCACGTCGCCGCGCTATTCGGCCTTGGTCGCACATCCGACGGCTGGTTTGCTGAGGCCCATCCCAAACTGCGCCCGGTCGAGACTGACGTGCCCGGAGTCTTCCTGGCTGGTTGCTGCCAGGGGCCGCGCGACATTCCGGATACCGTCGCCCACGCTGGTGCGGCTGCACATGAAGCTGCGGAGCTACTCAACCGGGGTGTGGTCACGATTTCGCCGCTCGTCGCCGCTGTCGACGAGAAGCTCTGTTCAGCCTGCAAGACTTGCCTATCGCTGTGCCCGTATAGCGCCGTCGACTTCATAGAGGAGGATGAGGTCGCACGGGTAAACGAAGCGCTGTGTAGGGGCTGCGGTACGTGCGTTGCCTCTTGCCCCGCCGGAGCTATCACGGCTTGTCACTTCACAGACGAGCAGATCCTGGCTCAGATCGAGAGCTTGCTCCACGAGCCTCTGTAGCATTGCTCTTATCGTCCAGGCCCACGCTTCCTCCAAGGGGATCAGATCCTCGCGGATCAACGGCGGCCGGGATGGGGCTCGGTCAGGCAGTCGTGGACTTCCTAACCGGCGAACACGCGCAAACGAGAGTGACCATGAAGACGTAGCGTGGAGCATTCGACGAGGAATTGATTGTCGGCAGTCATTTGGTGAGGCCTGACCGCGGAAGTGCCGGCAGATGCATCGATTGAGGAGCCAGGTATGTCTACGATGAAACTATACCGCCTGGAATCGGTCCCCTGGAGAGACTCTCAGCTGTTGTATCATGCGCTCCCCCGTCTCGGCCGTGAGGGGCTGATTTTGCTGGCACCGGCAACACCGTACGTCTGCATTGGCTACTTCCAGGATGTGGATCAGGAAGTGGATGTGGCCTACTGCCGCGAGAGACAGATCCCCGTATTTCGCCGCGAGGTAGGCGGAGGAGCTGTCTATCTGGACGGCGAGCAGCTGTTCTTCCAGCTTGTCATTCACCGTGACAATCCTCTAATCCCGGACGGCGGGAAACTGGCCTTTTACCGTAAGTTCTTGCAGGCGCCAATCCAGTCGTACCGGGCGCTGGGCATCCCCGCAGAGTATCGTGAGGTGAACGACATCGTCGCCAACGGGCGGAAAGTCTCTGGCTGTGGAGTCGCGGAGATTGAAGACTGCTACGTCCTCGTCGGCAATCTGATCGTCGATTTCGACTACGAGACAATGGCCCACGTGTTGAAGGTTCCTGACGAGAAATTCCGAGACAAGGTCCACAAGACCATGTGGGAGAACCTGTCTACTATAAAGCGGGAGATTGCCCCTGTCCCGAGGCGGGAAGAGCTCTGGTCGCTGTTGGCCGACAACTTCATTGAGATTCTGGGCCCGCTGAAGGAACAGACAGGGGTTGACGGGGCGTGGCGAGCCAAGGCAAATGAGGTCGCAGCCCGTCTGATGAGTGATGAATGGCTCTATCACAGGAGGCGTCGTCAAGCTGGACGGGATGTGAGGGTCCGTGCCGGGGTCAGGGTGCTGGAGAGAATGCACAAGGCCCCCGGGGGTCTCATTCGCGCCGTGCTCGAGGTGAGAGAGGGTGTCCTGGCAACGGTCTCCATTTCTGGCGATTTCTTCTTCCACCCGAAGGATCGGCTAGGGGACCTGGAGATGGCACTGTCTGGTGTTCCGCTGGAGGAAGTGGAGCATACTGTCTTGCGCTTCTATGAGGAATGCGGGATCGAGAGTCCTGGTGTCACGCCTCACGACATCGCCCAATTGCTGACTATGTAAGTCCATTGTGCGGGCAGGTCGGAGGACCTGCCCCGTTGGAGCTGCCCCCTGGCGAAAGGTCTTGAGGCTTTTTGAAGTAGGAAGCCCTCAGGGCCTTTCTCTCGTGTCGGAGCAGGGAGCCCCGGGACCAGGGCCGCTTTCGAGGCCGGGCTGGGTCCCCTGCTGTCGATCTCGTGTGCCGCGCGTATCGATGAAATTGCGCCGACGACAGCTTGCGGGTACAATAAAGTAGAACCGCATAAAGGAAAGGGCAGAAAAGGTGCTTTGGCTGCGAGGTGTTCTTGCGTCTCATCAGACAGGAATGGCGCTCGTGCAGGGCCAGGCGTTCTTCGTGTTGGGCTTGTCAATCCTTCTGCTCACGCGTCGCGGGGTTCGACTGGAGCTGGCCGATGAACTGGCACCGCTGGCGGCTTTCGGTTTCTGCGAGGCAGGGTCGGCCTGGGCTGAGGCTTGGCTAGGCGCCGGGGCGCCGTCATTGCTGGCGTGGTGCCGACTGGTCCTGCTTGGGCTTGGCTACGCTCTCTTGGCGGTGTTTGCGCTTCAAGTCTACATGCCGGCGGTTCGGAGAGATCAGCAGCGCTGGTTGGCTGCCGCCGGACTTGTACTCGTCTGGGGCCTGGGCCTGGTGATCGTGGACTCCACGGGAATCCCCGAGGGTCGGGTGCAAGTGCTGGGAGAGATTGGCGCGCGATACGGGCTTGCGCTGCCGGGCAGCTTGTTGGGCGCGTGGGCGCTCCGCCGCGAGATGCACCGGACCGTTGATTCAGCTCGTCTCCCCCTGGTCAGTTCTTCGATGCGGGTCAGCTCCTTAGCGTTGGTGTCTTTTGCGTTGTTCGGGGGGCTCATTGCTCCTGCGGCGTCGTTCTTCCCGGCCAATTTAATCAACGAGAATGTCGTTGTGAGGGCGACTGGCATTCCGACATCGTTGCTACGCACCTTCTCGGGAGGTGCGCTTACACTGGGCGTCGTGCAGGCGTTGAACGCCGTCCTGAACCAGATTGAGGCGTGGCTGGAGAATGTTGAGCGAATGCAGGCCCTGGCGGAGGAGCGGCAGCGCATCGGACGGGAGCTGCACGACGGCACGATCCAGTCGATCTATGCCTCAGGACTTATCCTGGAGGGCGCCCGCCAAAACCTTGTGCAGCACCCAGACAAAGCGCGGGATCAGCTGACACATGCGATCAGGGACCTGAACAAGACGATTCAAGACATCCGACGCTACATCTTCGACCTGCGGGGGGAGCTGCCACAGGACGATCTGGAGATGGGCTTACGTAGGATACTGAAGGACTTCCGTGTCAACACATTGCTGGACACCCGGTTGGTGATTGCCGGGGATGGTGCAGGAGGATTCGACGCGGAGCGCCGACAGCACATCTTCCAGATTACTCGTGAGGCGCTGACGAATGTTGCCCGACATGCTTATGCTCGACAGGTGGAGGTCTGTTTGGAGTATCAGTCCGATGCGGTGAGACTGAGGATCTCGGATGACGGGGTAGGGGTTGCATCGCTGCCGAGCAACAACGGGCATGGGTTGCGCAACATCCGCGAGCGGACGCGGATGCTGAACGGGATGCTGGATGTGGATTCCGCGCCCCAGGAGGGCTTGACCCTGGTGCTCACAGTGCCGTACCAGCAACGTGTTGTCTCCACTGTTCAGCGAGATCAAACCTAG
>CAYVCX010000048.1:0-23073 GCA_964450435.1 uncultured Anaerolineales bacterium | reverse complement strand
GCGGCTACCGGCTGTCGTATTGGAATCCTAGAGGATTGTGGTAAAGTATGCGTGAGTAGAGTACACTCCAACCAATCACCGTGAGGATGCTACCCTCCCGCCATCGCTGACAGGAGGACGTCAGGATCCAGAACAGCCCAGGAGGCAACAGTGAGAGTTCACAGAGGTCATCTTCCGGCAGCGCTGCTTCTGCTGCTCGTCGCGGGATGCTCGTTCCAGACCGCTGAGGTCTCTGATACCTCCTCCGTGACAGGGATGTTGCCCTTCTTTATGGTAGCGGCGGAGGTCGCGTCAACAGGCATCGAAATCATGGGCATCCTCATCATCCTGAGAGGCGCCGTGGCGGCGGGCATCCAGTTCGTGCGGGATTCGATTGGAGCACTGGAGACCCTCGACGCGTGCCGCGACTACCGTGAGCATCTCGGGCAGGCGATTCTCCTCGGCCTGGAGTTCCTGGTGGCGGCTGACATCATTCGCACCGTAGCAGTGCGCCCGACCTATCGCAGCGTGGGGATTCTAGGGGCCATCATCTTCATTCGAACGTTCCTGAGCTTTGCCCTGGAGATCGAGATCGAAGGACGTCTGCCCTGGAAAACCAACGGTGGCTAACCCTGCTCGGCTCTCGTAACAACTGCTTCATGCAGCTCTCAGACCGCGCTCAGATCAGCTTCATCTGACCTGTCGGTGGCGCCAGATCGGCGCCCCCCACGCCCAGCAGTCGGACTGGACGTCCACGCTCCCAGGCCTGCATCAGCAGCACCAGCGCCGCCCGGTAGATCCGCACCTCATCCTCCGCTGGCACGTCAAGGCTCATCTGACGAGTTAGCGTCTGGAAATCGTCGTAGCGCAGCTTGATCGCTATCGTCCCGGCCGCGACACCGGCCTCCTCGAGCCGCTGGGCCACGCTCTGACTCAGCCTCCACAGCTGCCTCTTCAAGGCCTCCATCTCCTGTAGATCGTGCCGGAACGTCCTCTCTCGGCTTACCGACTTCCGTTGGTGCTCCGTCACCACTGCACGCCGGTCGATCCCCCGAGCGCGCCGGGCCATGGCCGCCCCATGCTCTCCGAAGGACGCGGTCAACTCGGGTCCCGACAACTGGGCCAGGTCGCCGACCGTAGTCACGCCCATCTGCGCCAGCTTCTCGGCAGTGACCGGACCGATCCCCCAGATCACCGACACAGGCAGCGGCTTGAGAAACGCCCCTTCCTGGCCCGGGGACACCACGGTCAGCCCTCCGGGCTTGTCGTGGTCCGAGGCTACCTTCGCCACGAGTTTGTTGGTCGCCACTCCCAACGACGCCGACAGCCCCAGCTCGTTGCGCACCCGCTCCTGCAGTCGCCGGGCGAGGGTCACGGCATCCTGCCACTGACTCACCTGCTCGGTGAGGTCTAGGTAGGCCTCATCGATGCTGATCTTCTCAATTACCGGCGTGGTTTCGTCCAGAATTGCCATTACCCGCCGCGAGTACTCCCGGTAGAGGTCAAACCGGGGCGGCAGCACGAGTGCTGTGGGACAGAGCCGGACCGCCCGGTACATGGGCATCGCCGAGTGGACGCCGTATTCTCGCGCGGCGTAGGAGGCGGCAGCCACAACGCCTCGGCTCTCGGGTCGCCCACCGACGAGGACGGGTTTGCCCGCCAGGTCGGGATTCTCGAGGGTCTCGACGGCAGCGTAGAACGCATCGAGGTCCAGGTGGACAATGGCGCGATGGAGGTCTGGGGCCGAAGAGCTGCGGGTGCCTCCCTCTTCCCTCCCGGAGAAGGGCTGAACGTCGAGGGGCAACCTGGGGGCGTGAGTCACGCCGCGGCCTGCCCCTCCTCCGGTTGCGCCGGAGGGTCAGGCCGCTGGCGATGGCGGCAATCGGGATAGTTGGAGCAGCCCCAGAAGATGCCCTGCTTCGCTCTCCGCTCCACCAGGTCGCCGCCGCACTTCGGGCAGGTGCCGACTGTGAGGGAAGCGCTCCATCGACAGTCAGGGAAGGCAGAGCAGGCCCGGAAGCGCCCGTACTTCCCCCGGCGGACGACAACATCGCCGCCGCACTCGGGGCAAGTCTCACCGGTTGAGGCGCGCTTTTGCGCCTCGCCCTTCAACGGCCCTGTCCACTCACAGGTGGGGAAATTCGAACATCCCTTGAACTCGCCGTGCTTCCCGCTCCGTACGACGACACCTCCACCGCATTCCGGGCATTTCTCGGTGGTCACTGCCGGCGCGGCTCGCCTTGGCGGCACAGTGACGGTCTCGTCTCGCGGTCCCTTCAGCGCTGCCCTCAGGGCTGCCTCGAAGGGTCGGTAGAATTCACTCAGCACATCGACCATCGCCCGCTCACCCCGAGCGATGCGGTCGAGATCCTCCTCCATGTTCGCCGTGAACGGGACGGCAAAGAGATCTGGAAACCGCTCCACCAGGAAGTCACAGACCGCGAAGCCCAGCGGCTCGGCCAGGATCGCCCTCCCCTCACGTCTCATGTATTTGCGCGTGAAGAGCGTGCCCACAATCCCCGCGTAGGTGCTGGGGCGGCCGATGCCGCGCTTCTCCAGCTCCTTGATCAGGCTCGATTCGTTGAAGTGCGGGGGTGGCTCGGTGAAGCGCTGCTCGGGGATCATCTCGTGGAGCAGCAGGGGCTCCTCAATTGTCAGCGGCGGAAGATCCTGGTTGGCAGCGCCCAGGTGACGGCTCGACCGCTGCGACCAGCGGACCGGGTACACCTCCATGAAGCCCTTGCAAAGCAGCTCTCGCCCGCTGGCGCGGAAGAGGTAGGGAAGATCCTCCCCACCACACGAGCAGACGACGTCCACCGTTGTGTCGTTGTAGACAGCGGGCTTCATTTGACTGGCGATAAACCGCCGCCAGATCCATTCGTACAAGGCCGCCTGGTCGGACGTCAGATACTCACGCATTGCCTTGGGCGTGCGAACAGAGGAAGTCGGCCGAATCGCTTCGTGCGCCTCCTGGGCGGCTTTGGACTTCGTCTCATACTGAGGCGGCCTGGCGGGGAGATAGTCCTCGCCCCAGTACTGAGCGACAACCTGGCGGGCCTCGTGCTGCGCCAACTCAGCCACGTGGGTGCTGTCGGTGCGCATATAGGTGATCAGGCCGACGGTCCCTTCGTCAGGCAGATCGATGCCCTCGTAGAGCTGCTGAGCCACACGCATCGTCTTGCTGGCACCCCAGTGGAGCTTGCGGGCCGCGTCACCCTGGAGCGCGCTGGTGGTGTAAGGCGGGTAGGGCCGGCGTTGTTTTCGCTCCCGCCTGACCTGCAGCACCCTGTAATCCGCCGCGCTGATTTGATCCACGATAGGCTGCACCGCACCCTCGGTTCTCAGATCCGCCTTCTCACCATCGATCTCCACCAAGCGGGCCCGGAAGCGGTGATCTTGGTCGGTGATCTTCGACAGTTCGATCTCCAGCAGCCAGTATTCCTCGGGATCGAAGCCCTCAATCTCCCGATCGCGCTCCACCACCAGCCGCAGCGCTACCGTCTGCACCCGCCCGGCGGAGAGCCCCTTGCGTCCCTTGATCGCCTTCCACAAGACCGGGCTGACCTGGTAGCCTACCAGCCGATCCAAGATGCGGCGCGCCTGCTGAGCATTCACCAGGTCCGTGTCGAGGGAGCCAGGGCTGGCCATTGCGGCCTTCACCGCCGGGCGCGTGATCTCGTGAAAGGTGACGCGACACGCCTCCTTGGTTTCCAGCGCGGACTTGAGAGCCTCGACCACGTGCCAGGCGATGGCCTCCCCCTCCCGGTCGGGGTCGGTAGCCAGGTAGACGGCGCTGGCCTGGTCAGCCACTTCCTTGATGCGCCGTGCCACCTGTCTGCCCCCGCGGCGGTACCAGTAGGTGGGGCGGAAGTCGTCCTCCACGTCCACGCCCAGCTCCTTGGGCGGCAGGTCGCGGATGTGGCCCATTGTGGCCAGCACCCGATAGTCGCGCCCGAGGAAGCCGCGCAGGGCTTTTGCCTTAGTTGGGGATTCGACGATAATCAGCTTCACAAGCTCTCCGCCGCGCTCCCAGGGCCCCGGAAGCGCGATGCCCGGAAAACATCGGACTATCTGGAAGAGGCTGCTCTCGGGGCGATCGGGCGAGAGGCTGGACCGCGGGCGCTTCGTGGCGAACAGAGAGAGCAACAGAAAGCCCGATACTGCGCCCGCGGTGCGATCCAGCGGTTCCACGAGAGCGCCGGTGAGCAAAACACGTGCCGGAGATCAGCGCCACGGTACTCCTGACTCGACCTGGTACACCACCGGTCAGCACGACCGGCATTGGAGTGGGGACCTTCCCGCCGGCCGTGCCGCTCCGTCAGGTCAAGGATCAGGACGCGTCATCGGGCAGGTCCTCATCTTGGCCCTCCCCCTCGAGGAGCACATCCCGCCGGCGACCACCAGCCACAGGCGGCCCGATGATGTCCATCTCTGTCATCACCTCCATCAATCGCGCGGCACGCGGATAGCCGACGTGGAGGCGCCGCTGCAGGAGAGAGGCGGAGGCAGTACCCCGCTCCTTCACCAGGGCGATGGCTCGCTGCAGCATATCCTCATCGACGTAGTCGGGGTCGAACTGGTCATCGTCTGAGCCCGCGGGCTTCTCTGGGGGCATCATCTGCTTCCACGGACTCTTTTCGTCAACCGGGCCGACCTCCTTGCGCCAGAAGGCGATGACTCGATCTAACTCGTCCGGCCCCACGTAGCAACCCTGAACGCGCACCGGGTACCCAGCATCCGCCGCCAGGTAGAGCATGTCACCGTCTCCCAGGAGCGTTTCGGCGCCCTGCATGTCGAGGATGACTCGCGAGTCGACCTGGCTGGCAGTGGCGAAGGAGATCCGAGCGGGGAAGTTGGCCTTGATCAGACCGGTGACCACATCGGTGCTCGGCCGCTGGGTGGCCACGACCAGGTGTATGCCCGTGGCACGGCCCATCTGGGCAATGCGGCACAGCAGTTGCTCGACGGCTTCGGGGGCGAGCATCATCAGATCAGCTAACTCGTCGATCAAGACGACAATGCGGGGCAGTGTCGGCTGGTCCCTCTTGCCCATCTGACGGTTGTAGTCATCCAGATGGCGGGCCGAGGCATCGGCAAAACGCTTGTAGCGCTCGTCCATCTCCAGGGCCACCCAACGCAGAACCTTCACGACGCGATCCAAGTCCACCTCGACCTCACCATAGATGTGCGGAAGCCCATTGAAGCGCACCAACTCCACCATCTTGGGGTCGATCATCACCAGCCGCAGCTCGTCCGGAGTGTTATTGCAGACCAAACAGGTGGTGATGGACTTGATGCATACCGACTTCCCAGAGCCGGTAGTGCCGGCAATGAGGAGGTGGGGCATCTTGGCGAGGTCCGCCACAACCGCCTGACCGGCAACATCGTGCCCCAGGGCGATGGCAAGAGGTGAATCGAGGCTCCGGAACGCCTGCGACGCCATCACTTCGCGGACACTCACGACCTGGATCTCCTCATTGGGCACCTCAATGCCCACGAAGGGACGTCCGGGCACGGGGGCCTCCACCCGGAGCCGTGGGGTGGCCAGTGCCAGCGCCAAGTCGTCCGCCCGCTGGCTTATCTGCTTGACGCGCACCTTCCGCTCACTGGAGCGGGCGCGCTCCACAAACCCTGGCTCGACACCGAACTGAGTCACAGTGGGACCCATGCGCACCTCTACGACCTCCACAGGCAGCCCAAACTGCGACAGCGTCTCCTTGATGATGCGCGACTTCCTACGAATCTGCTGGTCCGTCAGCGGAGGACCTTCAGACTCATCGAGCAGGTTGATCGGCGGCAGAGGCGACTTGCGCCGCCGCACTGCCGACTCGCCCTTGGAGACCGG
Source organism: uncultured Anaerolineales bacterium (assembly GCA_964450435.1). Lineage (GTDB taxonomy): Bacteria > Chloroflexota > Anaerolineae > B4-G1 > B4-G1 > SKLM01. The sequence continues at coordinate 17,249 of CAYVCX010000048.1, read as the reverse complement.
AGGAGCCACGTCTTTCGGCGAGGGCGAAACGGGATTCCGCTCTCTCGAAGGGTCCTCCAGCGCAGCTCCAGCCGCGCTCGGCGGCGGTGACTCGCGTCTGGATTGCCTCCTGGCACGGCGAGCCCGATAGACAGCGATCCCTCCCTGCACCACCCGCACCGTTCGCCTGAGGTCGTCGACCGTCAGGTCGAAGGCGAGTCCCAGGCCCAGCGTCACCAGGGCGGCCAGAAGCAATACAGTGGGAAGCCATCCCAGATAGGTCAACAGGAAGACCGAGAGGCCCCAGCCAACCAATCCGCCGCCGGCGCTCCGCTCGACCAATGACCATGGATCGCCGCGGCCCAGCATAGCGTGCGTCAACCCCAGAAGCCCGAAGAACACCAACTCGGCGCCGATGAAGGGCCGCCACCGCCAGTGGATATCTCGATCAAGGAGATACTGAAGCCAAAGCAGACCTGCAAGGGTAATGGCCGCCCCCACAGGGTACACGCCCCAGCCTACCAGGTGGCGCAGGAAGTCAATCCAGGCATTGGCCCACCGCCCATCGGCCACGCCGAACACCGCCAGCAGTGTGATCGTGCCCAGCGCGACGACCAGCAGAGCCAGGATCTGCTGGAGCAGGGGGCTGGTCAAGATCGTCCTTGCCGGCCAGGCCTTCCTTCTCCTGGTCATCCCGCCCTATTCCCCGGAGACCACTCTCTGAGTCTCACGATTCGCTGCCTCGGGGCCCACCTCGCGGTCTCGCAGATGCTCCAGCCGCAGCCCCATCCTGCGTCGCTCCCGATCGATATCGAGCACTTCGACGGAGACGTGATCGCCCACTCGCAGCACGTCCTGCGGATCGGAGGGACCTGCCGCGCCTAACTCCGAGACGTGAATCAGCCCTTCCAGCCCCTCCTCTATCTGAACAAACGCACCAAAGTCAACCACGTGGGTAACCTTCCCATTCACAGTCTCACCGACCGAGTAGCGCTCCTCCACAGATTCCCAGGGATTGGGCTGGAGGCGCTTGATGCTGAGACCCACGCGCTCGCGCTCGGGTTCTACATTCAGTACGTAGACTTGCACAGGCTGCCCAATCTCGAGCACATCGCTCGGACGGCCGACCCGGCCCCAAGAGAGCTCCGAGATGTGAACCAGGCCCTCAAATCCCCCCAGGTCCACGAAAGCTCCGAAGGAACAGAGATTGGTCACTCGCCCTTCACAGACTTCACCCGGCTCAAGTTCGCTCAAGACCACCTCAGGACGACCGTCGTCCACCCGGGTTGCCCGCTCGGAGAGGACGAAGCGGTTGCTGTCCGGATCCAGCTCAATGATCTTCAGCGGCAGCCTGGTTCCTATCAAGTGCTGCAGCTCCTCCTGCCGCTCCTCCTCCTCCGCTGAGGGACTCAGATCAAGCAGATGAGAAGCGGGAACGAACCCGCGCAAATCCCTCCATCCGACCAGAAGCCCCCCCCGGTTGCATCCGACGACGGGCAGCTCCAGGATCTCCCCTTCATCCATCAGCGCGCGGGCTTCTTCCCACGGATCGCCGGCGCTGCTCGACTCGTCAGGTTCTAAAGGTGACGTCGATGCGTCAGAAATCCCCTCAGCCCAAGGCGCTGCCTCCGCGGCGATGGGCGCGGGTCTGCCATTCTCCCCATCGCGCAACAACGCTTGCCAATAGCCTTCACTCAGCGGCGCGTTGGGCGGAATCCATTCTCCCCTCTGCCCCATGCCCATGTTCCATAGCCTCCTACTTCCCGATCCTGTCCTTTCCCTGGGCTGTACCCCTCTTCCACTGCCGACTTGCGGACCACTAGGCAACCTCCTGCCGGGCCCACATCCTTCAAATCCGCGTCTCTCAAGCCCATGTCTCTGAAATCCACGTCTTCCAAATCCACGTCTTCCAAATCCCAACCTCTCTAGCTGCGCTCGGGGGCTTCGCTGCGGTGATTCGTCAACTCCTCCCGCTCCATCTCGGCTACCATCTGCGCCGCTGCCTTGATCGCCACGCGCTGCTTGCGATATAGATTCGACTCGCTCATCGCCAATCGCTTGGCCACCTCTCGCACCGTGTGACCCTGGAGGAACTTGAGGTCGAGGATATTGTACAGAACCCAAGCCGGCGCCGTCATTTTGCGCTCCCCTTCCGGTCGCAGTCTCTCAATCGCCTCACGAAGCACGGAGCGCACCCCCTTCATCGCGTTCCCATCCTGTTCGTGCGTCGCTCGCTCGACGACCTCAAGAGACATCAATGGGTTGGTGGTCAGCTTCGGTCCGCCCCAGTAGTGCTTCAGCGCGTCGCGCACCCATTCCCGGAGTTCACCCGACTCCAGCGGGTTGAACTGGGAGAGGGCCTCATCGCCGACGTAGTGGATCACACCACGCCGTCGCTGAATATCCTCAATCTCGGGCATGATGCGCTGCAGAGCGCCGAAGATCCCCTGCTGGAGCTGGCGATCCTCAAGGGCCACCGCGGCCTGGGCGAGCAGAGCCTCCACCCCTTCTCGTTCTTCCGCGGTCAGATCCGGCTCGGGGGTGCGGGCTGTCACCCCGAGCACACCCAAGAGCACCTCCTCGTTCTCAGTAGCGCGCAGAGGCGCAAGCCAATAGCCGTCCCAGACGAATAGATCGCCGTATCGCTCAAGCTCACGCTCCCCCACAGAATCCCCGCCGCCGTCAGCCGCATGGGGCGAATCCTGCTCTCCACGAAGCTGACGGAGGGACGCCTGCCAGGCCCCGAATGACAGGCCCCCAAAATGCCCGGGATCCAGGTCTCCGCACGCAACTTCCAGATGAGGCTTACCGTCATCCACAACCGCCACAAAGGCTGTGTCGACGCGCAATAACTCACACAGGGCGGTGAGCACATTCTCCAGGAACTGATGGAGGTCCGTAGAGGTCAGCAGCCTGCCGGACAGCTGCTGAATCCACTCGATCTCCTCACGGTCCTGAAGGTAGAGCGCGCGGTCAATCAACGGCCTGGCAAGCTCGATCCCGATCTGCAAGAGGAGGATGACACCCACGACCCCGAAAAGCATGATGCGGCGGCTGGGGAGGCCCAACCATCCTTCGGCCTGAGACGTGACGACGATGATGAGCACGACGAGGGTGGCGACGAAGGGCCCACGCAGAAGAAAGTGGACCAGGCGGTGCTTCATCACTCGATCAGGACTGAGGGCACCAAAGGAGACTACACTGTAGGAAAGTACGACCAGCATCAGCCCCACGCCGATGTTCCCCAGGACCAAGACCAGCCAGAGCACAACCGCCGACGTGGCGGCCGGCCACCCAGCGAACAACAAGTACGGGAACACACCAGCGGCCGGAGCGGCGAAGGTGGCGGCCAGATAGGTCATTCGACGGCGGGAGGTCGACGTCAGGCATCGACGACGGGCCCGCAACACGTTGGCCGCTCCCCAGGCGACGGCAAGAGAGAAATACAGGGTGAAGAGCGAGAACAAAGGGCCAGGCAGCAGATGTGCCGCGCGGTGCGTCAACGAGCCGCTCCGCACGATGAGATCGCTGAACGCAACCCCCACCAGCACAAGCGTGCTCAACACGTAGCTCACGCGAACGGCGATCATCTGCAGTTTACTCCGCTCTCCCGTGGTGGTGAGCAGTGCAGAGGAGAAATTCAGATAAGCGGCGGGCGTGAAGGCAATGCTCACCCATTGAAGCTCGAGCCAGGGTTCGGCGGTCTGCCAATCCTCAACGCCGGATAAGGCCAGATCTACGAAGTATGCCACCAGCACGCAGCCCAACAGAAAGGCGAACGTCAGGCCCACGTTGTTGCGACGACTGTAGATGAGCAAATACAGGAGCAGGGCAAACGAGAAGATGACGATGCCCGAGGTAAGCACGACGTTGACCAGCTCAAACAGTCTTTCGATATATGACACCGCTAAAAAACCCATCAACCCACTGACGCTATCTGATCAACACCACTACCGCTAGCGACATTGAAGGAACCAACTGGCGGAATCGTCACACGGGACTATGCACCTGTTGGAAAAGAACGACCGAACGCGGGGTCGCCCTGACGCAAGGACCGCCACGTCCCTACCCGGAAGAGGGGCTATCGCAATCTGCCGGTGAAGAAGACTGCGATGTCCTCGCTGGGCCAATAATGATCATTGTAGCCAGAAAAGGTGAGACCGCAAGCATAGCAGAACTCGATGGCCGGGTAGTTCTTGGTCTGCACTTCGAGCATCAACCTCATCAGATTGCGCTCCCCACCCCAGTGAGCGGCGGCCCGCAGCAACGTCGTTCCGATGCCGCGCCGCCGTCGAGAGCGCTCAACCACCAGATCGCCCACCCAGGCCAATCCGTGTTCGGGTTGAGCCGTCAACGCCACGTAGCCGCATACGTCTCCGTCCATCTCCGACACGAGGAATCCGTCTCGCCGACGCCATCCTGCAAGCAAATCACTGCCCTGGCGCGGGTAGTCGACTTTGATCTCCCGTGGCAGCCGCACCGTGCGGAACGAGACAGTCGGCGCACCGCTGTTCCCCCGATTCTCCATCTGCCAGACGCAGGTGGTGGTGTAAGAATGGTCGAGCGCCCCGCAGGGGGCAAGGTCCTTGGGTTCGGCCGGGCGAACCAGCATTAAGAACTCCCGAAGATCAGCGCAGGCTCAGACTACGGTAGACAGTCTAGCTTGATTCTACCATCAGGGGCTTGTCGAGGCAAACGGGAGCGCTCATCGGACAGGGCTTGTGCCGAAGGACCATCTCTGGTCGATCCGCCCGCTCCGTCCATCATCGCCTCGCCAGCCAGCGGCTCACCACGGATTCAACCTCCTCGGGCGCCGTCTGGGTGACGTCGAACCAACGGATGTCGGGATCATCGAGACTGAACCAGTTATACTGCTGGCGGATCAAACGACGGAGATCGCTTTGGATGTCGGCGATGACGTCATCGAGGGCCGCACTGCCTTCGAAGTAGGACTGGAACTCCGCATAGCCCACAGCGGACATCGCCGGCAGGCTCCAGTCGTATCCCTGCTCCAGCAGCTGGCGCACCTCCTCGAGCAATCCGGCATCAATCATCAGCTCCAATCGCCGGTCGGCACGCTTGTATAGCAGCTCACGATCCATCGTCAGTCCGATCTGGAGGACCGGGTAGGGAGGCGGTTCCTTGCCCTGCTGCTCGGAGATAGGCCGCCCAGTAACCAGGCAGACCTCCAGAGCGCGGACAACTCGACGAACATTGTGGGGATGGATGTCCTCTGCTGCCTCGGGATCGAGCCGCTCGAGCCAATCGTGAAGGGCATAAGGGCTGTCACGCTCGGACCTGGCCTCCAGCTCCTCACGGAGATCCGGCCGAGGCTCCACCCGGGGGATACGCCATCCCTCGACGACCGCAGCTACGTACTGCCCGGTGCCACCTACGAGCAGCGGGAGCTTCCTCCGGGCACGGATGTCGTCGATGGCGGCGTAGGCAAGGTCCTGGTACTCGGCCAGTCCCACCGTCTCGTCCGGTTGGGCGATGTTGATAAGGTGGTGGCGAACGCGAGCACGCTCCTCGCGCGTCGGTTTGGCTGTCCCAATGTCCATCCCCCGGTAGAACGAGCGAGAATCGGCCGAAACGACCTCCCCGCCAAACGTCTCAGCCAGACGGAGCGAGAGTGAGGTCTTGCCCACCGCCGTCGGGCCCACGATGACCAGCAGTGGAGGGGCAAAGGTCCAGGCCTCGGGGATGAGTTCCCGCCGCGACCCTCGGCTGCTGCCTTCTCTACCAGATCGTCTCGTACACATCAATTCGCAGTAGGCGGCCTGCTTGATCCATCTCCACCGCGACCAGGCCGATGCACCAGTCGATATCATGGACGTTTCTGTCGTGCTCCGCCAGGTAGGTACGTGCCACGTCGACCATCCGCTCCACCTTCGTCGGCGTCAACGACTCCTCGGGAGTGCCAAAGCCACGTCCTCGCCGGGTCCGCACCTCGAAAAACGTCCACCTGCCGTCTCGCAACGCCACAATGTCAACCTCGCCGATCTGACAGCGCCAGTTACGACAGACGACCTCATAGCTCTGCCGGGTCAACTCCCGGGCAGTCAGGGTCTCGCCGCGCCGCCCCAATCCAGTTCTTCTATCGCTCACGACAGATTGCCAGCACAGGGGCGGAAGAGAGGGCACGCGCCACACAGCGGATTACGGCCCAGGTGAGAAGTCAAGGGGCACCCTCCCTTCCTCCAAGCGAGGCGTAATAGTCGCACGCCCGCCGCAGCACGCATTCCTCGCACTCGGGACTGCGCGAGTGACAGATGGTACGCCCGTGGGCAATCAAGTTAAGATGGAAGGCATAGTAGGACTCCTCGGGCACGATGTCCTCGAGCACATCGTGGGCTTTCTCACGGCTCGTGCCCTCGGGGATTAAGCCAAGTCGCCCGGTGACGCGATGAACGTGGGTATCGACGGGAAAGGCCGGCCTTCCCAGGGCAAAACAGAGCACAATAGCCGCGGTCTTGGGTCCAACCCCAGGGAGCTCCATGAGCCAGGCGCGGACCTCAGCGGTGGACATCTCCCGCAAGAAATCGAGGCTCATCGCGCCCTCTCTCTCCGTGATGCGACGGAGCGCCTCCTGGATGCGCGGCGCCTTGGTAGGCCCCAGGCCTGCCGAGCGAATTGCCTCGACGACCTTCTCTTCCGATGCATCGCGCACCTGTTCCCAGGTGGGAAACCGGTCCCGCAGCCGCTCGAAGGCCCGATCTCGGTTGGTATCGTTGGTATTCTGGGAGATGATGGTGGATACCAGCGTGGCGATGGGATCACGCGGCTGCCACGGATGGTTCCCATACTCTTCCAGCAGCACACGGTGAGCATACAATGCGTCTTGCGTGTTGGGTTCCATAGAAGCTCAATGATCGCGGGTGCGTCGAACAACACCTATCAGCGTGAGAGCACCGAACTGCGCCGTCTTTCCACTGAACTCACTGTCCGCTTGTAGCAAGGCCTTCTGAACCTCCTCGGACGGGCCGCTGGAATCTGGCAACCGGAAAAAAAGCGGGACTCGACGGTCGCGGTGCTCGGTTTGATCGTCTCAAACCCACCACAATACTCTCGTCTCGGCTGGCACACAAAGGGAGAGACAGAGAGAAAGCCGGAGACTCAGAAACTCGTTCTCTCAAACCTGACCTTGACTTCCGCGCGATCCTCCAAGGTCAGGCCAAAGCTGACCACGTGGGGAGCCTCAGCGACGGGGGACTGCTTGCGGCCGTCCACATGCGCTTCAGTGACACGCCATCCGCCCGGCACGACGAAGAACACGCGACCGAACTGCCGACCGACCTTTTCGAGCACCAGCCTGATCTTCGCCTGCGCGTCTATGATCTCGTACCCATAGCTGGCGATCTCGATGGAGCCCTGGCAGACGTGAAACGTGGTGGTCAGCAAATCCGGCCGGGAAGAGACTGGCTTAAACAGCAGCACTGCTGTCTCGTGCGGTTGATGGCGATGAATCGTTACGGCGTCATCGACCACGCCCAGGTAGCGTCGGCGCCAATAATGGAAGACATGGTAGCGTCCCGGGGGCAGGTTGAGGTCATCAAGGCGGACCGTCGTCTCGGTGGTGCGGGCGTCCCAGTTGATGACGCCGGCCACCCACCACCGTCCCCAGTCACGTTCCACGGGGAGCAGAAACAAGCGGGGCATCTCACGCTCAAAGAGATCGAGGGGACGGGCGCTGATCCCGGTCGGCGGCAACACCTGGCGCAGATACTTCAACCGTCCCGGGTCGATGGCGTGCAGATCGTCCGAATCCAGGGTCAGGCCTCCGGACAGCCCCACCAGCGCCGCGAGGGTGCGTACTTCGTTCAGAACCAGGTCCATATCATCCCCGCGGTGGCGCACGAGGACGCAATCAGGGTCGTTCGCCCAGAGACGCCCGTGAAAGGGGGCGCGAGCGACGACATTGCGCAGCGCGTTCTTCGTAGACACGGACGAGAGATCGTGTCGCCAGACAGGGTGCCAGTTGGGGTCGACATCTGGCCCGATCCGCATCCCGTCCACGAGACCAACACACGGCCCCAGGGGTGCACCACAACCAAGCAGAAAGGCGCGGCTGCCGATCGCTTTGCGGATGGCCCTCAGCCCGCGCCGAAGGGCTTGGGCGCGAGTGACGGTAGGGTCACGGTGCTTGCCCGGGCGCGCGGCAGCGAAGAGAAAATCAGTCTTGAAGAATGAAGCCTGCCACTCCTGCCGGATGCGGTGGAACGTCTCTCCGAGCCACTCCAGCACCTGGGGGTGGGTACAGTCGAGAGCATAGCACGTCGTGCCCCAATGCTCCCAACCAATGACAGGTTGATCGGCCTGATCTCTCAGAACCCAGTCGGGATGGTCGGCGAACAGCTGTGAATCGGCCGCCGCGCCGAAGGGGGCCGTCCAGATCCCCACACGCCGCCCCGCATCGCGGATCTTCTGTATCACGGGGACCATGCCGTCGGGGAACTTGCTCTCATCCAGTGACAACCAGTCGCCAATGGCAGTCTGGTAGCCGTCGTCGATCAGCACCACGTCGAGAGGGAGAGCGTGCTCTTCAATCGCCGACACGTTATGCACGACATCCTGTGCTGTATTGTCTCCGTAGAACGTGTACCAAGAGCACCAGCCAGTCGGCGGATCGTCGGGTACGCGGGCCTTCATCTCGCGCCCGGTCTCCTCCGCCCACCACTCGAGAAGCTCCAGGGGATCCGGCCCAGCCTGCACCGCGAGTAGCTCTGAGCGCGCCGATTTGCCCGGGTCCAATCGAACCCCATCGAAGTAGCAGCGGGCGACCAACTCCGACCCGTCCTCCTTCACGCGAATCTCAGCCAACTGGTGCCCAGTGGAGAGGAACCCGACAAGCAGTGCAGCGCCCTCTTGTTCGCTCCGCGTCGAGATAACGGTGACCCATTCCGAAGAGATAACGCGCTCGCCCCCGGGCTGCCAGTGGGGCTGGTGTAGCCGCCGGTAGCTGGCTGTTCCAGGTGTCGAGTGGAGTCCGTTCTCAAGGTGGCGTCCGAAAGCGGGCGACCAGGACTGCCAACCGTTCTGATACACAGACCACTTCTGGGGGGAGGCTCCGAGGTTGGGCATCGGCGCTGCCAAGACATCAATCTCATCGAGGTAGAGCGGCACGTCGCCACGGTGGGTCACACGCATCCACATACGGTACCCGGGGGTCTGCACATCGAAATCTCCGTTCTCGGGTTGCCAACGCCAGACGAAACGCACCCCCTCAAGGTGGCGCGCATGGTTGGGTTCACTGAGCTCCATAATCCGGGGCTCATCACCCAGGCGGTAACGGACGACAGCGACGCGCCCCGGTTCCGTCCAAACCGGCGTTCCCCCACCTATAGCGGTGCTCATCATCTCTCTCCCCCTTTCAGAGATCGGCGTTCCTGTGCATTATAGCACAGCGAGGCTGTTGAAAAAAGACGGGCGATATGCTATACTCAGGCAGGTTGTCAGGGGAACCCTGCGGTGCTTTCTCCAGCACGTCTCGACGCAGAGGCTCCGCAGCGCCCAGGACTCATCGGCGGGGCTCAGAGCACAGCCCCTTTCCCGGCGAACCCACTCCTCGACTCCCAGCAGGGTCGAGTGTTCACGTCTATTCGAATCGAAACGGAGGTACCACAGTGCCCAAAGATGAGACATCGAAGATCTTGGTGACCGGCGCCGTCGGCCAGATCGGCTCTGAGTTGACCATGGCGCTGCGAGAGCGCCACGGAGGCGAGAACGTGATCGCTGCCGGGCACAAGACCGAGCCAGATCCTGAACTGCGCGATTCGGGTCCCTTCGTTACCATCTATATGACCCGGCGAGAGACCATCGAGGAGGTCGTGGACGAATTCGAGATCAACACGATCTATCACCTGGCCGCGATCCTCTCTGCCACCGGAGAGGAGAAGCCGCAGCTTGCCTGGCGAGTGAACATGAACGGCCTGCGCAACGTGCTGGAAGTTGCCCGGGAACGTGAGATGTCGCGGGTTTTCTGGCCCAGCTCCATCGCCGTCTTCGGACCAGACACCCCCGCGGACAACACCCCTCAGGAAACCATCCTGCGGCCGACGACGATGTACGGGCTCACCAAGGTGGCTGGAGAGCTACTCTGCAACTACTACGTAGGGCGCTACGGGCTGGATGTGCGGGGCTTGCGTTATCCAGGCATTATCAGTAGCGAGACACTGCCCGGCGGCGGTACCACGGACTACGCCGTGGAGATCTTCTATGAAGCCCTCAGGGAGCAGCAGTACACGTGTTTCCTCAAGGAGGACACCGTCCTGCCGATGATGTACATGCCCGACTGTATTCGCGCCACCCTTATGTTGATGGACGCCGACTTCGACCAGCTCGAGCACCACGCCGACTTCAATCTGGCCGGGTTGAGCTTCTCGCCAGCGGAGCTGGCCGCGGAGATCAAGAAACACATCCCGGAGTTTGAGATCACGTACGAGCCCGACTACCGCCAGGAGATCGCGGATTCGTGGCCGCGCACGATCGATGACCATGCGGCGCGCGAGGAATGGTGCTGGGAACCCGCATACGACCTTCCCACGATGGTGGCGGACATGTTGAGCAAGCTGCAGAGCAGACTGGACATCTGAGAGCAAGGAGCCCGAGGTCCCACCTTGCTGCTGACGAGTCCGGCCTGGATGGAGGAATCATCACAAGCATAGTCTTGCGATCAGCGGGTGGAGCTGCAGAGGCACTGAGACTTCGCGCCGGGGATATTGAGACAGAGGAGGTCACAGAGAATGGCAGTGGAAAGAGATCCGATAAGGTATCTCGGTGAGGAATTCGAACGGCTTGAAGGGCAAGGGCTGACCTGGGAACCTCGAGAGCTTCAAGGCCCGAGTGAGCCCGTCTCGCTCGTCGAGGGTAGAAAGGTCATCGTGCTCTGTTCCAACAATTACCTGAATCTATCGACCCACCCGCGGGTGGTCAAAGCCATGATCGCAGCGACAGAGAGGTACGGAGCGGGAGCAGGAAGCGATCGCTCCATCGCGGGCGATATGTCCCTCCATAGAGAACTCGATGACCGTCTGGCAGAGTTCAAGGGGGCTCCAGCGTCCCTCACGTTTCAGACCGGGTTCATGACCAACCAGGGCGTCATCTCACAACTCGCCGGCGAGGGCGATCTCTACGTCTCCGACGAGCTGAACCACGGCTCGATCATCGACGGGATCCGGCTGACGAGGGCAGACAAGGCCATCTACAAACACAAGGATGTGGACGATCTGGCACGCATCATGGAGGAGGCTGAGACTCACCAGCCCGCTTACGAGCACATCTGGATCGTGACTGACGGGGTCTTCAGTATGGACGGCGACCTGGCTCCATTGCCGGAGATTGCGGAGATTGCCGCGGAACACGGCGCCGCCGTCTACGTGGACGACGCCCACGGCGAGGGCGTCCTCGGGGAGGGAGGACGGGGTATCGTCAATCACTTCGGGCTCACCCGGGATCAAGTGCATGCTGAGATGGGCACGTTCTCCAAAGCCTTCGGCATCGTGGGCGGACACATCAGCGGCAGCGAGGAGCTGATCAAGTTCTCCATGAACAAGGCCCGGACCTGGTTGCTCAGCGGTGCCCTCCCGCCTGGCGTCGCGGCGGCGACCATTGCGGCGATCGACGTGATGGAAGCGAACCCCGAGCGGGTGGAGCGAGTATGGGAGAACCGTGCGTACTTCCTCGACAAGATGAAGGAGCTGGGATTCGACACCGGCCACAGCGAGACGCCCATCGTCCCCATTATGTGCGGGGACAGCAAGACCGCCAAGCAACTGGCGGACTTTGTCTGGCAGGAAGGGGTCTACGTGTTGCCCATCGTCTATCCGATGGTCGCGCGCGGCAAGGCGAGGATCCGGGTCCAGCTCTGCACGGAGCACACCGAGGATCAGCTGGACAGCGCAGTCGAGGCGTTCAAGAAAGGGGGGCAGAAGCTCGGGTTGATCTAGCCCGCCTCTCTGTTCTAATCACAGATCGCCTAAGCCCCGAGGCCGAGATGCCCTCGGGGCTCTACTGCAGGCCCGACGGATCCCTCCAGGCGATGAGTAAGAATACCCTGGAATCCAGGGAGGAGACCTCGCCTCTGGGGAACGGAACTGCCGACGGGGGCAGCCGCGACGCGAGCGTCCGCTGGAAACCGCCGGGGCATGACCCGATTCTGAAGCGCAACGGGCGGCATCCGCTTGACAGCTTTCGAGCGGCGAGTATAATCTTCATCGACAATTGAACACACATCTTCGGGGCAGGGTGAAATTCCCGACCGGCGGTAAGGGGAGCCTCTAGCTCGCTGAGCCCGCGAGCCGCGTGAGCGGCCGATCCGGTGACGGTGACACAGCCACCATAAGCCGGGGCCGACGGTGAGAGTCCGGAGGGAAGAAGATGAGGAGAATCGCGTTCCGCGAACACGCGAGTCTGCACCCCGAAGCCTTAATTGGTCTTCGGGGTTTTCTCTTCTGTGCGCAACCTGGCCCCGTGGGTGAGAGTTCTCCACGGGGTCCTTTTCTGTTTGAGCGACCATATGAGCCAGAGACGGTTGCCACGGGTGGAGCCGGCTTTGCTGAGTCTGACCACGTCCGTGCTGCTCTGGGAGCCGGTCCTCCGGCTTGTCACGGGGTAGATTGTCGGAAGGCAACCTGGCCCAACCGGATGGACAGTGTGGGGAACGAGGTCGAGCCTTCGTGACCTCTGGGTGGAATGCAGGCATCAGCTGTTGGGTCATTCGAGATCCGGGATGATTCTCTTTAGGACCATTTCGTCGAGGACTTGCCTGTCGCTCGGGGGTGCCCTGGCGGATAGCGATGTGCGAACCGATCACGCGAGGAGTAGGCCTGACCCTTCGGACACACTCGCAGTCGGGTATCGAGTATTTGCAAGATGGAGTACACACAGGAGGAAAAGATGAGAAGAGCAGTGAGACCCACGTGGTTGATCACGATTCTTGCGCTGTTGTTCGGGTCGATTGCCTGTGGGCCGACGGCAGCGAACATTGAGGACCCTGCCGAGGTACCTGCCACCGCAGCTCCAGCGACCGAAGTGGTTCCAACGGAGGCACCTCCGACGGACGTCCCTCCCACGGAGGAGGCGCCCCTCTCGGGAACGCTGACCGTCGGACTGTCCGCAGACGCCGAGAGTATGGACCCGTTCTTCGTGAACCAGGCCGCGGGCTGGTCGATCGTCCACGCGCTTTTCGATCACCTGATTGAGCGCAACTTCCAGTCAGAGATCGTCCCCGGCCTGGCCCACTCCTGGAGCATAGTCGACGAGACGACGCTGGAGTTCCAACTCCGTGAGGACGTCACCTTCCATAACGGCGAGCCGTTCACCGCCGAGTCAGTCAAGTTCTCCATCGAGCGGATGTTGGCCGACGATTCCGCACCAAACCATGGCAAGTTCACGTCCATCGACTCAGTGGAGATTGTAGACCCGTATAGAGTCCAGTTGCTCCTGAATCGGCCCGATGGCACCCTGCTCGACAGCCTCACCAGTCGCTTGGCAATGCTGCCGCCGCAGTACTTCGAAGAAGTGGGGAAGGAGGGGTTTGCCGACCATCCCGTAGGCACAGGCCCCTTTGAGTTCGTCGAGTGGGTGCCAGACAACCGGGCCATCCTGAATGCCAACGAGGACTACTGGAAAGGCAGCTACAAAGGCCACCCCCAGGTGGGGACGGTTGTTTTCCGGCCTATCCCCGAGTCCTCCACCCGCGCGGCGGAGCTTCGGACCGGCGGGATCGACATCATGCAGGACGTCAGCCCTGACCAGATCCCGACACTCGAAGCCGCCGGCATGGAAGTCATCCCACACACCGCCTACCAGCTCTCCTACGTCTTCTTCGTCACCGACGACGAGAGCGTGCCGATGAGTGATATCCGCGTCCGCCAGGCCTTGAACTACGCCGTCGATGTGCAGGCGATCATCGACAACCTGATGGCCGGCTATGCTTCCCCCATCGCCAGCCCGATCGGGCCCGGCTATCTGGGTCACAACCCGGATGTCGAGCCCTATCCCTACCACCCGGAACGCGCGCAGGAGTTGCTGGCCGAGGCCGGCTACCCAGACGGCTTCTCGACGACAATGGACACCACTGTTGAGAGCCAGACCGATGTGGCCGTGGCCGTAGCGGGACAGCTGGCCGAGGTGGGCGTCGATGTGGCTGTCCGAGAGATCGAGTTGGGGCAGTTCAACCAGAACTGGATGGACGGGACCCAGAGCCCAATGTGGCGCGCTCGATGGGGCAATACACCCGATCCGCAGTCCATCGATCTATTCGCTTCCTGTAACGGGTGGATCTCCCGCTACTGCAACGAGGAGGTCACCGCGCTACTGGAGGGAGCCCGGGATACCCTGGATCAGGAAGAGCGGGCCGAGTTGTACGCCGAGGCCAGCCGGTTGATGCACGAGGACCCGCTGGGAATCTACCTGTTCACTGCCGCTCAGATCTACAGCCACGGCCCCAGGGTAGAGAACTTCGAGCCCTCGCCGTTGCTGGGCATCATCGTATCAGGCGTCTCAATTTCGGAGTAGTGGTACATGGGGGACGCGGCAAGCATCGACAGCTTGCGTCCCCCACAGTTTGCGTCTCAAAGAGAGGCTATGACTACATATATTGTCAGGCGCCTTCTCCACGGCGTGTTGGTTCTCTTCGGTGTCTCCATCATCGTGTTTGGCCTGGTGCACCTGGGAGGCGATCCGGTAGCTATGTTGTTGCCCTTGGACGCACCGCCAGAGCAGGTGGAGGCGTTTCGGCACAGGATGGGGTTCGACCGACCACTGCCAATCCAGTACGGGCTCTTTATCTCCCGCGCTGTGCGGGGCGACTTCGGCTATTCCTATCACTACCGAACGGACGCTATGTCGATTGTACTCGCACGAATGCCGTACACGCTTCGTCTCACTGCGGCGGCGCTGGGAGTGACGCTGGTCTTTTCCATCCCTGCAGGGGTCCTATCAGCGCTCAAGAGGGACTCGTTTCTGGATGCCGGTGTACGTGTCCTTGTGCTCCTCGGGCAGGCGATTCCGGGGTTCTGGCTGGCGGTGATGCTCATCATCGTGGTCGCTGTACATCTCAGGTGGCTACCCGTCTCGGGGGCAGAGGATGGTTGGAAGAGCCTGGTGTTACCCGCCATCACCGCCGGGTCGTTCTCAATGGCGGGTGTGACGCGGCTGCTTCGCTCCAGCTTGCTCGAGGTGCTCAACCAGAACTACATCGCGACAGCCCGCGGGAAGGGTGTGCCGCATCATCGCGTCATTATGCGGCACGCACTGAAGAATGCTGCCATCCCAGTGGTCACGATGATCGGCATTCAGACAGGCTTTCTGCTCGGGGGGGCCGTCATCTCGGAGGTGGTTTTCGCCTACCCCGGCATGGGACGCCTCGCCGTGACCGCGGTGTCTTATCGCGACGTGCCTGTACTCCAGTCCTTCGTCGCCGTCTCCGCGGCGATCGTCGTGATGATCAACCTGCTTCTCGATCTCGTCTACGGGTGGCTCGATCCCCGGATCCGTCTGTCTTGATGGGGCCCTGGCGTGATTCACTGGGCCGAGTCACGGCCTCCGTTGGTCAGCCACAAAACGGGTGGGCAAGGGGGCCTGGCGCACTTCTCGAAATCCATCCGCACAAGCCTCTTGGGCCCGGGTCCAGGCCGCTGCCCGTTGTCTCCGGAAGGACTCCATACGAGGGAGTATGAGTGTCAAGGGATGTCGATGCAACGTCATCCTCCCCTGCCGTGGAGGTGCCGCCAATGACCCCTGAGAAGGCGGCAGCAGTGGTTGCGACAGACCGCAAGCTGGCAGGCCGCCCTAAGCGCCGGTGGGTGCTAGCGAAACGCATCTGGGAGAGCCCGCCAGGCCTGGCGGGGCTGACCATAGTCGTGCTGGTGGTGATGGTGGCCCTGTTCGCCCCCCAGATCAGCCCTTTCGACCCGAACGAGCAGAATCTGCCCGAGCGGCTCTCGCCTCCGGCCTGGGTCGAAGGGGGCAGCCTTGACTACCTGCTGGGTACCGATGGCCTTGGTCGAGATATTCTTAGCCGGGTGATCTACGGATCCAGGGTGTCTCTCGTTGTTGGCTTCTCCGCTGCTCTGCTGTCCGGCGCTATCGGGGTCACACTGGGCCTGGTAGCCGGCTATCTAGGCGGCTGGGTGGATGCAATCATATCTCGGGCGGCCGACGTGCAGCAAGCGATTCCCTTCCTGATACTGAGCATTGCAGTAGTAGCGTTGCTGGGGCCCGGCCTCCCCAACCTGATCCTCGTACTGGCCATCAGCACCTGGGTGACCTACTTCCGCGTCGTCCGCGGAGAGGTACTCTCTGTGCGCGAAGAGCAGTATGTCTGGGCCGCCCAGTCGATCGGCTGCACCCCCGGCCGTATCATCGCACGTCACATTCTGCCCAACGTGGCGGCTTCGATCCTCATCGTCGGGAGTCTACTGGTAGCGAGCACGATCATCTTCGAAGCGTCGCTCAGCTTCCTGGGGCTGGGCACGTCTGCGTCTGTGCCAACCTGGGGCCGGATAGTCTCCGACGGACGCGAGTACGTTGAGACCGCCTGGTGGATATCGTTGTTCCCAGGGCTGGCCATCCTGCTCACCGTGATGGGTATGAACCTGTTCAGTGACTGGCTGCGCGAGGTCTTGGACCCGCAGGGACAGGTTCGCTAGGACAGGCAGGGTGAATTCATCTTACCGTATTGAGACAAGCGTACACGCTCACAAGCAGGTCGGCCCGGAGGGCAAGCGGTCGTCCGGCGAGTTCGTGTTGCCAACCTGTTTGCTGCCTACCCGATCAGAGATCTGCCGACCAGCATCGCTCCACCCCTGAGAGCCAAGTCCGACGCCACGCCGCGACCTGATATCTGCTGTCGCACGGCGTGACCTGACCGACAGCGTCAGGTGCCCGGTAATGGCACTGCCGGAGCTGGCAAGCTTGAGCGGGCTCAAGGCGGCGTATCCCGGACAGCCGTCTGGAGCGATGGCGCACGGGTTACACTTGCCGGGGTTACGGTGCCCGGGCACAGTGACCACCATCCCTTTGGTTCTTCTTCCTGTGCATTTCCGTCTGTCCAAGGTATAATAGGCCGCAAGTCGACTGACAGCCGGAGATTCCCGGCAGGCCAGGCCTTTCCCCCCGACTCGTCGCAGGGCGGGGCACCCCAAGGCGTTGCCAAAGGCAAAGAAGATCACGGTGATCAAAGAAGAACTCGTGCACGAATACGCACGGGTAGCGACGCTCTGTTTCAGTGAGATAGGCAAAGGACCCGGAGTCCCATCAACAGGGAC
>CAYVCX010000047.1:19251-23652 GCA_964450435.1 uncultured Anaerolineales bacterium | reverse complement strand
GGTCAGGGCACTCTGCACGATCTAGCAAATGATGAAGCTAATGCCATGCCTAGGTACATTGTCGTTGGTTTTCGTCATCTGGTCAAGCGACCTCACAGACTCGACGGTGTGGTCACTACCAAGAGCCAACGCGGACAAGCGACATCCGATGATTCTTGAGCAATTCCAAGGCCCCCGATTACTGAGCCCGGACTGGTCGGCGCAGGTGGACGACATCCATTGGGAGATGTGGGCGGAGTGGCTATGTCTGCCACATCGCCGTAGACCGTGGCGCAAACTGCATCTGCTGCTTCACGAGTTCAGGCATTGGCCCGATCGGTGGGTACAGCATAGAGTCTGTTCAGTGCTCCGTGCACTCGGGCACCACGGCCGACGAGTCTGGCGATGGCCTCTCCGTCTCTGGCAAGTATGGTGGCTGTTGGTGGACGAGGCATTGCCCCCGAAGCAGCCTACGAAGAGCATCCGAGCATCTGCACCAGTGCAAGACATGGGCCTACAAAGGGAAGGTCACTCCCAAGCAGGATGTAGCTTCAACACCAGCAACAAAAAAGGAGCATACACGACAGGCTGCCACTTGGATCTGCACCGTTCTCGATCCGGTACACAGACTGATTCTCTCTGTGCTGATCGTTAAGCGCACGGAGGAAGAGGCCAACGGGCGCGCCAGTTTCAGATACCTGGAGCGAGAGGAAGCAGGCCTCTACGGCACTTCTCGGTAAGCCGATGCATCGTCATGACTACACTCTTCGCATGGTGGATGACGTCGTTTGCGATTCGTCTCAACTGTTGAGGTAGATTATCGGAGTTTGAATGACAATGACATTACGCTGGTCTGTCAGCTGACGCACGTTGAAACGGAGCCAGGACCAATTCAAGGGTGACGCCTACACCTTCTGCATCCGTCAGCCCAGAGAGCGGTTGTAGTCATCTACCCTCCTGAACCATCGCGGCGAACGGCCCCATGCCAGCACAGACTGGACTGGGAATCAAGCTCCGAGGTCGTTCGATCCCGGCACCGACATCACCACAAGCTTTTCGGTTCATGCTCTCTTCAGCAATTCCAACAGATTGGGGTCAGGCTCGCTAGGCTCAGCGACAACCTCATAGGACAAACCTTCCTCCGCGCTCGCGGTCAGGCGCTGCGCAGCATTCTTCAGGAGGGACCAGAAAGGTGGCTGCGGCTCGATCTCGGCAACTGTCTTGCCACGCACGTACACACCGTTCAGCAGGATGCGGTAAAGGCCGTTTCGCTGTTCATCGGTTAGCGTTTCCCACAACACCGGCAGATTCTCCAACAATTCGAGTGCTTCCTGGCCTGCGGACGTACCAACCGGCTCCAAGACCTTCACCTGTCGTTGACATTCTGCCTGGACACGGGCCAACTTCTCTCGGTCATAGTGCCCTGCCTCGTACAACTCCGCCGCTCGCTGCAGCCGCTGGCGAACAGCCTGACGCTCGTAAGCTACCTCTGCCACGCCTTCATCGTAATGAAGGTAGGCCAGTATCCGGTCTCGCCACTCCGCTGGGATCTGTATCCGGGTCACCAGACGTCGCACTTCCTGCTCGATCCCTGGCGCCGAGACATTGGGCTGGTGCCAATCCTTCTTGGCAAGCTTCTGCTTACAGAGCTTGTCCGCGTAATAGCGGTACTTCCCGCCAGCCGTGCTCGTCCCACGCATCGGCATATGTGCTTGTGCGCAGAAGACTAGCCGAGACAAAGGATAAGTGCGCGCACTTGAATCAAGAGACTGCGACCGATGGTACCGATTCCGGCGTACCCGTTGAGCCCGTCGCCACAGGTCGAGACTTACGATACCTCGGTGCTTTCCATCGAAGAGTTCCACCGGCTTTCGACGTCGGACACCATCTTCATCGCTGCCCGCGTAGGAGACAAATCCGACATAGATAGGATTCTGGATGATATCCCGCACCGCATCCTTGGTGAACGACCCGGGCGGACAGCGACCAGGCACTCCCTTCGTCCGAAACCGCACCTCCCGCCCCGAGGGCAGCACGAACACCTCCTCGTTCAAGCAATGAGCAATGTCGTTGTAGCTGTGCTCACCCGTTGCGTACCACTCGAACATCAATCGGACCGCCCCCCGTTCCACGGGATGCTGCACGCGGATTTCACCGTCTCCAAGGTCTTCCTCACCGTACCGAGGGCAATAGTCTTCACCATTGGGATCCTCACACTCCGAGCATAGTCCTTTGCAGTATCCGAGTCGGAACGCCCCAGAGAGACGCCCCGATCGTGCGTTGTGATACCGCCGCAGCCGCATCTCCTCTGAGAGCACCTCGGAGTAGAACTCCGCCAGCGCGCCAAGAATATAGAGCACCAATCCGCCCCAGATGGTGGAGAAGTCAATGCGTTCGCGCAAGGAGGTGAGTTTGACATTATTTTCGTCAATCAGTTTGATGAAGCTCAGCAGCGTCAACAAGTTGCGCGAGATGCGGTCAATGCGGTCGACAACCACAACGTCCACCCGTCGCCGCCTCACCATCCGTTGGAGGGCCTTGAAGGCCGGACGCCGCCCCGTCCGGCCCGACTGGGCCGAATCAGTGAGGATATCCACCTTCTGCCAGCCCTCTTGCTCAATGAGGCCCTCTATGCGTGTCTCTTGGTCGTCCATGCTCTTGCCGAACAATGCTTGCATCGGCGACGATACACGCGTGTATCCCACGGCGCGCAGCCCTCTCCGTTCCTCCTTACAGGCAGCTCGGCCCAAGATAGACCGTATCTTCTTGGATACCCCAGCTTCACCAAGCAGGGAAGGGTCCCTCTGCTGCTGGCCAATCAAGGCGAGCGCCTCCTCCCTGTGCTGCTCACTTCTCGGCATCGTCACTCGTCTCCTCCAGGTCTAGAATTTCTCGGAGGGCAACCGCAATGGCGTAGCAGAGATCGTCCACCAACTCATCAGTCACAAGGTCGGCCTCCTCAGGAGTTGCTCCCTCTTTGGGAAGTCCACTGGCGGGTCCTGGCCCGTTCATGGCAGATTCACTGGAAGGACTAGTCCGCCTACGGCCGTCTCGCTCCCGTGACTTGCACGTGCTGGGCAAGTCCCGAGTTTGTTGGCCACTTTGACGGCACACACTGGACGGTTCATCTTCGTGTCTTCTCGTATCCCTAGCTGGGCACAGATGCTCGCTACATGGTTCTGGACGGTGGCGGGCGAGATTACGAGCTTCTCTGTTATCCCCCTCAGTGCCTCGGTCCGGTAGCCCGTCGCCTGCACGGCCGCCACGTTCTCGGGCGTTGTAGAGGGGCTTGGCTGCGTGCTCGATCCTCTCACACAACTTCACCACCGAAGCAAACAGGGATGTCCCCGCCCCTCCGATCGCAACGCTAGCGCTCGATCAGCCTGTTACAGCCGCCTTCGCGGGGCTGCTTGCTCTGGTCGTCCAGTACTTCGAACTGGACACCCTCTGCTTCTCCCCCGCTCATCCGCTGAATCGTGCGCTCGATCATGGCCAAGAGCCGGCTCTCCAGCCATTCCTTGGCGTAGAGGCTGCGCGGCGCGACCACCAGAAGGCCGTTCTTCAACTCGATACCCTCGCTGTCATGCAGCAAGGTGTCAAACGTGGCCTGGGTTACCTGCATCCTCAACTCGTCCAGCGCGGCTTGCCACAGCTGGGCTGCCTTCTCGTCAGGGTTGGCCTGGGTATTGTCCTCCATCGTGGGGCAGGGGCGAACCGCGAGGCCGTGGAAGACCTTTTCTTGCTCAAACAGCTGCTTGAGATCAGCTTCAGCCTCCACCAGCCATGCATGTGCCTTCTCACTGCAGGGTATGATCTCCAGCGTGTGTCTTCCCTCCTTGAGGTGGAAGTCACCGGGCGGGTACAAACGGTCGCTCACAAGCTCTGCGAGCGTCTCCACAGCGATCCGCCCCTCGCCGAAAGGCCCGCGGTGGAACAATGACCCGAAGTCACTCTCCCAGACATCGAGAGCCTTCCCTGAGTTCCAATTGGTTTGCCGGAAGCGTGAGAGCAGCTCCTCCGCTCTGGCCACGTACGGACCGCCATAGTGCCCCGCTCGCCAGAGCGTGCGCCACTCGACAGGAGTCAACTGCGCCCAACAACGGAAGCGGGCTGGCGGCTGGTCATTGGCCAGCAGCCGGTTGACCACGTAGCCACAGGCCGTCCTTTGGTTCTGGAGACCCGGCTCGGTGATTGCATAGAGCATCCACGCCCGGACATCTTCGGGGTTCGGTCTGCTGTCTAGGATACATTTGTCGTTGGGAGGCCCGATGCCGAAGTCTCTCAGCAAGAGGCTGACAACAGCAGCAGGTGGAGCGCGCAGGTGCTTCTGCTGCAGTGTTTTGTTGTCGTGGGTGTTTAATATGGTGATTACAGTGTTTACATGGGGTTCACCGGTTCCGTTCTGAGTGTTCACCAGTTCCG
>CAYVCX010000047.1:11828-19151 GCA_964450435.1 uncultured Anaerolineales bacterium | reverse complement strand
GTTCCGTTCTCACCTGTTCACCCGTTCCGTTGTCCCTTTTTGACCCGTTCGCGCGTTCCGTTCTCACCTGTGCATCCGTTCCGTTCTCCACGTTCGACCGGCTCACCGGTTCCGTTCTCGACCGTTCACCGGTTCCGTTCTCTCTCGTTGCGGCCACAGCTTGGGGTAGACTGAGCTGCCCCGTTTCAGGGACGATGCTTCCGGAGCGCAGCAGTGCTTCGTAACTTTCTTGATCCTGGGGAGCGATTGCCTCGAGCAGGGTAACACGGAAGATGGGATCTTTTCCTCTTCCCCGGCTCTCTACGCTGAAGAACTCCCGGGAGGGGGGATGCGTCTCGTTGATAGTCCTCAGCCACCTGGCGCTGCATCCTGCCTCGCGGGCCAGAGTGGTGAAGTGGAGCGGTATCTCATCGCGGGTCTCGTTTTCGTTCCAGAAGCACCGCGCCCGCAGCTGAAGAACAGCCAAGGCCAGCTTGTGGCCTAGAACGGGCACCCATTGGTGCCGGAAATACTGGGTCCCTAGATGGGTTCGACCTACGAACGCCTGTTGCACCTGGCTGCATTTTTCGCGCAAAGCAACCGTTTCTTCGTCCTCGGTCGGCATCTGCACTCCCAACGTGGTCATCACCTCAGCCACGGTGGGGTAGAACTCATTCTCGTTCCAATTGACGGGAGCGGTGAAACGATCCGCTGCCTCCTCGCACAGCTCCATCAGATCGTGGAGGGAGCGCTCCGCCAGCTCCTCCAACATCGGTTCTACAGCGGTGGCCGGAGTGCCTGGAACAGCCCCCCTCTCCTGCAAGAGCTGCGCGATCCCGCGCTGATCGACCCGGGCGAGTGGTGCATCCATCACGACGTGGTAGCGATTGGGCGGATGGATGAACTTCCCAGCGCTGACGGACCAGCGCCGTGCGCGCCTGCGCACCGTCTGGATCCAGTGACACAAGCCGCGACCATATTTCTCGCTGTGCAGGTAGCGGTGCACGGTCGCCTCACTGACTGCCGCCTTCTCTGCCAACCGCGCTCGACTGATGGTGCACCAGTCGCCGCCTTTTGGGTTCTGGTAGCAGAGCTGTTGCATAGTGACCAGCAGCCAAAAACCTGTGGGTCCCATGATCGGGGCCCAGCGTCGCAAGGTGTAGAGGCGGACGGGAAAGACTCGATCTGGTCTCACGATGGCGTCATAGGCATCGAGCCGTTTCCCCTCCAGCCCGTACAAAGCCTCTCTCCGCTGCGGGCAGTCCAGTTGGTTCTTCTTCATCGTCTTTGCCTACCCCTCGCCCTCGCTTTCTTTGAAGCTGGCTGTCGGACCAGGTGCTCAAGCACTGGCTCCACGGCGAGCCATCCTGGGCCCGAGACCCCAAGCGGCTCTGGAGAGGAGTGTGTGGCAGACAGCTCTTCCATTGACTGAGGACGAACGTCCAGCGGAGCATTGCAGGGTTCAACGAGCGCTGAAGTCCTGCCTGGTGGCTCACTGCCTCCACGATGCGACGACTTGTCGCGGCTTGAGCAGGACAGAAGTTGCGCGCTGTCGTCTAACCGTCGCGCCAGGCCGGCTTGCGGGAGCGGTGGAAGGTCCCAGGAAGCAATCAGCTTGCGCCGCATGGCGGGGTGGAGCCGGTGCCCGTAGCGGCTGTGGATGACGGCGCATAGTCCGCTGGAGACTTCCACGTCCTGGATGGTCTGCCTGATCATTTCCCCTGCCCAGAGACCCATATCCAGGACGAGCAACACAAGGAGCACGAGGACGGGTTTGGGCTCCCGCGATCGGGTGGCCATCTCAGCCGCAGTTCGCTGCATTGCATTGGCCTCGCTGTCGTACAAGACAATGAGTAGAGAGGATTCAGCTTTGACCGACTCGGCGTCACGGGCGGGGTTGGTGGGGAGCCCATCCGCGTCGACCACGGTTGTGAAGAAGGTGCGCACGGCGGTGATGGTGAGATTTCTGGTCTTTGCGGCCAGCGGCTGATTCTGGAGCCAGGCCTCGGATCGCATCACGCCGCGGGACTGGATGTCTTGCAACTGACAGCGGCGCCCCAGAAAGCAGATCAAGCACCCGGGGCCGGTAAGGTACTCGTCCTGAGGGTGTTGGGCATATCCCAGGCGACCCATCTCCTCTTCGAACCAACTGGAGGACTGGGCCCGGGACATTTCGGCTGAGAGCTCGCCGGGGAAGGGAGTGATGGGCGACGGGGTGGCGGGGTGGGACTGCCCCCGTCCAGGCGACGAGGCAGACCACAGTGTGAGCTGTGCGACTCGGGCGCCGTTGGTCAGGGTGATTGTCTTCTCTTTACCGCGATCTCTGTCCTCTTCAGTCAACGTTCATCTCCGAACGTGTTGGCCCACTGCGTTGCGAAAAGCTCTCGCCCGTCCCCCACTGCTCGCCCGGGGCTACAAAGATCACACTGGGGGTCTGAGTTCCGCCTTTTTTTCAGCCTCCTTAGCTGTGGAGCGTCTTGGTGTGCCCACGCCACCCTGCCGACAGACCGCGCGTATACCTTTGCACTCGTTGTGCGAAGTGGCGTGCGGACCCGTCGGCGGACGCAGCGGCACCACAGGATCCTGAAAAGGCCGCCTCGGGAAGAGGGGCCCAATGTCTATCGGTAACCAGCGCTCCGCAATCGCTGTGGTGCTGTTCCCCGCTGGGCCCGAACAGGAGGCATCTGTCTCTCCATTCTTCTTTCAGCCGTCGAAAATAGTGTGTCCAGTTGCTCACCCGGACCTGTCTTATCCCGTGTAATAGGATGCCCAGGCTCGGTGCACATCACGTCCATCTTTAGGCCATCATCCGACCTGCCGCTTGTCAGCTGTGGCGTCTCCCCGCATTACTCTTCACCCAGCCCCACCCGCTCCCGCTGGTAGCTCTCGTCGGTGGCCACCCGGCGCCCACTGGGGTTGAACGCATAGTACGGCCCGTGGAGCGTCATCTCCGCCTCCACCTCGCTCACGCCGTGCCGGTTCTTCTCCACCGCCCACCTCACCGGCCAGGAGCCTCGTTCCCCCACCGCGCCATCGCTCCGATTCAAGATCAAGGCACCGTCCGGCTGATACTGCACCAAGGCCGGGCCTAACAGATTCTCCAGGTGAACGCGTTGTTCTCTCAGCGCCCTCTCGCAGGCAGCCGACACTGCCACGACGGGCACGTGGTGCTCCAGAGCCAGGGTCTTCAGCGCCTTCATCACCACGGCGATCCGTTGGCTCTCGTCGACCCACTCTCCGCTCAGCGCAGGCCGCACGGGCACGATCTGCACGTAGTCGAGGAAGAGCACGACGCGACCGTATCCCCGCTCGCGAGCAAGCTCCACGTACAGCTCCAACACATCTACCGTCGTCCTCCGGCCATCCCCCAGCACCAGCCACATCCCGTCCAGGTATCTCTCGACCTTCCGCCATGCAGCTTCAGCTTCCGGGACGCGCGCGAGCAACCACTGGATGCACACCTCCTCTCCGCATCTCAGCCCTTTCACCACTGCAGCGTTTAGCGCACCGCGCGTGAGCCCCCCGCTCACCTGGTCTCCGCTGGGGTCGATGGATTCCAGGCACAGCAGCCGGTGGAGCAGATACAAGGGCGAGTGCTCGTAGCAGACTACGATGGGCAGTGCAACGCCTGAGGCGGCTATGTTCCGCGCCATCTGAACTATGGCCACGGTCTTTCCAATATTCTGTATGCCGCCAAGCAACCACAGGTCGTCGGCGTGCAGGCCACCCTCCAGGTACTCATCAATAGGGCTGAACCCCGTCGGGATGGGCAAGTAGTCCTCGATCCGTCCCTCCCGCAGTCGACGGTCCAGCTCGTCCACCACGCCACCCAAGGTTCGGGGTTCTGGGACCCCCACCGGCAGGACTACTCTCCCCACCCTCATTCCCATCCCTCCGCATCAGAGCGCCACCTCCACTTGTCCGGGTACGTCAGCCGGAGCAGCGTGATGACCCCGCTCACCCACGTCGCCGCCTGGACGTCCAAGTAACCGTACAGCACCCGTTCCCGCGACTTCCATCCCCAGGCGATGTGGGGCGGGTTCAGGTGCCAGACCGCCTCCAGGGTGCCGGGCTGTCCATAGCGGTCGGCGCACGAGGCAGCGAAAAGACAAATGCACCGGCTGCCCTTGTCCATCTGGGCACGAGCCCACCTGACCAGGTCGTTCAGCGCCCGGTTGATGATAGCAGGCCTGGTCCCCGACTCCAGGTAGGGGGCCTGTGCCACGTACTCGACCATCAACGGGTTCAGGTAATGGAGAAAAGCGTTCAAGGTGCCCTGAAACAGCACTGCGCCGTTCCCGTCCAGCAGAAAACTGTGGGTGGCCCGACTCGTGTCCAGGGAGGCCTTGGCGTAGACCTCAATCTCCTCCTCCCGGAAGAAGTACTTCACCGCCCCAGCCTCGGGCCCGCGCCACCTGGTAGTGGGGGCCCACATCACTGCCGCCCGCCCCTCCTCCCGCAGTTCCTCGACTGTCTCCCTCAGCCGGTTCGCTGCACTGAGCGAGTGGCCCTGCGATTCCGGGAGATCTGCCACGTGGCGCGCCAGCACCAAGGGCACATTGACAGGAGCGTCGCTCCCCTCCACCGCCTGAAACAGGCCGTCATCGATGATCGGGGCCACGTCGTGCGTCTCACGCACGCTCGTCCGTCTCTTTCGACTTGCCATCGCCCTTCACGGCCTGGCGCGTCAACCACTCATCGAAGGGATCTCTCGGGATACGGCTCTGCCGCTCCAGTCGAATCGCGGTGAGTCCCTTCTCCTTGATCAGCGTGTACCTCGTGACCGTTGACACATTGAGGTATGCTGCTACTTCCGTCGCGGTCGTCACGGTGTCTGGCTTGCGGTGTGACTCTATGCCCGCATTCATTGTATCGCCGCTCACCTCGTATTCCTCCCAGCGCCTGCCACCCGCCGGCACGGGCGTTGAAGGTACCCACCTGATGTCGCGCAGCCACCACTCCGGCGCCATCAGCAACCCTATAACGCCAGTCAGGTTGCCACTCAGGCGATCCACTCCCACCGGGTGCCCAATCCCAAGAGCCCCTCTGGAGCATTGACAACACTCAGCCCTGCGATCGGAGACAGCCGATGGCTGCACCAACTGGGCAAAGATCCTCCTCTACTGCCCTTCCGCACCCGGTCTCCTCAGCGCTCCAAGCAGCGTCGGGTCCAATGTGTCCAAGACGTCCTGATCGTTGGTGCACAGCTCGTGAAACGGACAGGACAAGCAACTACGGGACTGAACGGCCAGCCTCGGGACGTACACCTGATGCCGAATGCCAGCCGCAGCCCCGATGACAGCGGTCAGCAGCCGCCCTGTGCCTGAACCGCCTGAGACGCCTACGGTGGCTCCTGACCGCACGTGCCGATGGACGACGCCTCGCACGCCGTTCCACTCCTTGCTCCGAGCGTACCTAGCGGCGACTACACGAAGGTCGCGGCGCACCAAGGCCACAGGAAGACATTCGGGCCTGTCGTAATCGTGCACCTCGATGGTGACCTCCCCCTCCCCCGTCCCTATGACCAGGTCGGCCGTCGCCTTCAGCCTGCACTCGCCCACCAGCTCCACCTCGTAGGGCGACTCGATGCCGTCCACTGTGTCTGGGCTTGGCCAGGTGTTGCGCTCGACGATTTCCACGCTATCCGCGAATGCCTGGGCAACACCGTACTCCTCGGTCACGCGCACGGGAGCCTGGCAGAGACGTTCTCCCAGTTGCCTGGCCAAGATGGCTATACCGGCTTTGGTAGCACGGCGCTTGTGCTCGGCGTTCATCTCGGCCTGGACGTCCAAGCCAGGCGCTTTGAATCGGGCGCCGTCGGGTTTGGCCGCCCGTCCGTCGAGAAACGATTCCAATACCCGTGCGCGCGTGGAAGCAAACTCCACCAGGATCGCCCACGTGCCATCCCCCCCTCCCCATCCCTCGATCCTCGCTCGCCACACCGCCTCGAGGCACTCCGTCAGCTCAGGTTGATCCGATCGCCCCTCCGGCCCGCCCTCGGCGTCACCGTAGTACAGGCAGAGCGCGCGCCGCACGTTTTCTTCGACCAGCCCCCACGCCGTCGGCGGAGGCACGATGCGGGCCTTGTAGCGCCAGAAATACCGGAACGGGCACCGAGCATAGGCCCACACCTCGGCCAGGGTCAGCTCGGGTGTCACCCCCTCACACCTTTCGTCACCTGCACGAGACCAGCCTCCTGCAGGTCTCGAAATTGTCCCACTTGCTTCAACCCCTCTGGAACCATGTGCGTACCCCAGATTGAAAGCTCTACCCCGTGTGCCCTCGCACGCCTGAGCCCCTCCACAAACGCACTCGTCGGTCCTTTGCTATCACCCCAGACCAACACTACGGCGTCAACTCTCCCGCACAAAGCGTACATGAAGAGATCGTGGGTGACCTTGAGCTGTATGTCAGTTGCCTGACCCAGGCATATCGTGTAGCCCAGGCTCCTGAGGTAGTCCACGAAGCGGACCCACTTGCGCCCGGGACTTTCAGGCTGTGTCAGGTAGACCCGGGCCGCCACCAAGTCTCGCTGCAGGACCATAGGCTCCCGAGAGCGAGCGTTGTTCTGTACCGCCTGGAGCAACCGCGCATACTCCAATCGATAGCTTTGAGGTGCCAGTTTCCCTGTATCTGCGCCGCAGACTAGGATGGCTGTGCGTTGTGGCATGAGGCTTTCTTACCTCCTTCCGGTCGCTTTGACGACGCGGTCCGGTGATTCATACGAGCCCAGGGCCGTCGTTGCAGCACCCTTTCGTCTCCTAGGGTTCTTCCCCGTCGGCCTCGTGTACTTTGCGCGCATCGGCGGGACGCTTGTTCTTGCTCTGCAAGTACCTAACTGACCCAGGTGTGACCATCCTTGACCTATTGCCATATCGGCGTCTGCCAACCGCCAACCACCAAGAAGCGAGGTTCAGCCACTTGAGACTTCACTTCTTCTGACAACCCCAGCCCTTCCAGGCGGTTCTCTATGGCCCCTTCGGCGGCAGATGGTCCCCGTCCTGTGAAACGAGCGCCGCGCAAGCCTATCCTCTGGCATTGCTCTATTTCACAGGGCCTGGCTGGCTGCTCCCCGCTGCACGACCCCACGGATTGAGCCTCGCCCAATCGTAGCCCTTGCCCGATGGCTGGCCCCGGACCGGGGGCGAATTGCCCACTGGAACAGACACTCCGGTGCTGCATAGGAGCCCTTCGAGATACTTGCGCAAATGCTCACTGGACCCTTGGCGTCAGCCTTTATGGTAGCGCCCCACTCTGAGCACGTGTAGAGACCGCGACGACCACGACTGTTGGCAGAAACTCCGCCACATCTCCTGCATGTTCGACTGATGTCGTGTTTGCTCG
>CAYVCX010000047.1:0-11728 GCA_964450435.1 uncultured Anaerolineales bacterium | reverse complement strand
GATCGATCATTATCTCCAAGGCCAACGCCTCACGGTTCAGTTCGCCCAGCATCCCCTTGACCACTGGCTGCACCCGTGCCTAGATCGGGCCTCCAAGCACTTGCTCTCGGTGCTTAGGGGACGAGACGAAGTAGTAGTTGGTCAACGAAACTGAAGCCGCCTCCCTTCTGCACTCGTGCCCTACATGTCAATATTAGCACATATGTTCTAATTTTGCAAGGGGGAAGCGGCTCCCTGCTCGGATTAAGAGGTACCTTGGCAGCGTACAAGCTTATCGCCGTGGCCTGCCGCTGGGGGTGCGATGGGGTCGGAACTGCTTCCGGTTCCCGATGGTGAAGCATCGTAGCAGTCGTAGAGGCCGTGGATATCTAGGCAAATCGTCCCTGCTTGCGAGCTGTCCAGATGGCGCAGACAGCGCATAGTCACGGTTGAGCACACGGCAAAGCGCCAGCTCCACTGAAAGCACGTAGTCCGACTGGGGTCGCAGCTACGGGGCCCCGACGGCACGGGCTAAATGACCATCTGAGATCTCGTGAGGAGCTCCCTGGGGACGCCGCATGCAGCTAGATCGCATCGGCGGCGGCGAGTGCGCGGCGCCGAGACCCTCCATATGCTGCTGGCCATCGACAGCGGACACGACAGCAGTCTGACCACGGCCTGCCCCAACGGCCCATAAGTGGCCCGTGTTTGCCCGCCTCGGAACGGCACAAAAAAAGGATGGGCCCATGCAGAGACGGCAGCGAGGGCATCTAGCCAGGACGTCTAGGCCCGGCGTTGCTGTGCGAGGGAAGTGAATCT
Source organism: uncultured Anaerolineales bacterium (assembly GCA_964450435.1). Classification (GTDB taxonomy): domain Bacteria; phylum Chloroflexota; class Anaerolineae; order B4-G1; family B4-G1; genus SKLM01. Next base: position 10,930 of record CAYVCX010000047.1, on the reverse strand, counting down.
CCCCGGCCACAGGCCGGGGCTTCTTGGCGCTCCATCACGCAGCTACGCCGCGTGACTCCGCTCAGCGGCGCTGCTTCGCAATGCTGCCCAAAAAGATTCGCATTCCTCCCCGACCACAGGTCGGGGCATCCTGCGTTTTTTTCGTGAAAACCGTCAGTCCTGCCGTGGGGCAACCGACTCTGGCATTCCGGCCGGATATGTGGGCGAAATGGGTTGGCTGGGGCACAAAAAAAGCGAGGGCTAATGCAGGGAGTATGCCGCACTGGATGCTTCTGCTTTGTCATCGCCAGAGACTGCAGCCCTCAACGCATCAAACAAAGCAAGTGAGGTTGCCAATGCGAGGGCCCCTGTCGAGCATCGACAAGGGCCCCCGTGGGAGGGCGTGGTTAGGCCAGCTCAGTCGGCAGGTTCCACCGGCTGAGGCTCCCAACCCAGCTTCCTCCAATTGCAGTAATCGTGGTCCCCCTCCTCAGCGGGCTGGAGGCACTGAGGGCAGAGAGTGCGATCGACCGTCTTCCACCGCTTCACGCGAAACCCGCCGCTCGGGCTCTCCTCTGTCACCGCCTGCACCTTCCACCAGATCGGGTGCCATCCTTGCCTTCCTTCGGACTCGTAGGAGACGCCATCCACCAGATACCACCATTGGCGCTCTTCAACATCAGTCCCGGCCAGCAAGTCCAAGGCGGGCAGCCGATCGCTGTGCACGCTTCTGAGGGCATACACTCGGTCAAGCACGTTCACCGTTTCGCCCTCCACAACGAGTGGGGTGCGATGACGGTGTCGGTCGTCGCAATCCAGCGCTCCATACAAGCTCCAGTCGTAGACTTCTAATCCGCAAGGTCGCGTGTCTGGACGCAGACCCGCCGGGGGTCGGACGTCCGCGTCGCTATTCGCACAATAATCGCCACAGACTCCTTTCGGGTGACTTGTGTACCCGAAATCCTTGAGCACGATAGTCAGCGTCAGCGAGCGGGGTACGATGTAGCGAGCTCGCACAGGGATGTAGTGCCCTAGATGCGCATCTACCACGACACCCGGGTCACCAGCCGTGCTCCGAGCCTCGAAACGGACGTTGCACGTGCCGCACCAGACGCTGGCGAGATCGAGCGTTAAGAAGTCAGTCCCGCCACACATGGGACAGCGGATTAGCGTGAACGGATCCAAGAGACTGAGAGCATCCAGGCGCAGCCCCTTTTCTGCCAGCATCTCCGGCAGACTCCGTACTTGGCGGGCGAGAGCGACTGCTTCTTGATCCGCCACCAACGCGAATCGGTCATCGGGTGGGGTCTCCAGCACACCAATGCGGCCGTCAGAAAGACGATACACGTGCTCTTCTCGCATCTTCTTGCCGTCACTAGAGGTAACGGCACTCAGGTAGATCACCAGACGACCAGCCCCAGCCGTGAACGCACTACCCTCGCTGTAGGCAAGCGCACAGCGCGCCTGGACTAACCAGGCCCGACGAGGTTCGAAGCGCACGGCTTCGGTCAGACGATAGAGCTTGGACATGATAGGCCCCCTTTCTTGGACTCCTTGTTACAGACAACCACCCTCAATACTATCTGTCGTTCCTGTCCCTGCTAGCCTCCAGCAGACACGCCAGCAACGCGGTACGGTTGGAGACGCCCTCGGGTCCTTCCGGGATGCAAGAAACGAGGAGGTTCATCTGGCCCTTCAGGTAGAGGGTGGCGCACTGGTCTATGCTTTCGCAGCAGGCGCTGCACCCCTGCGGACACGTCTTGGTTGTCGTCTTGAGATCTGGCCAATGCCTCCTAGCCCACGCTTGAGCCCTGTTGAGCAAGGAGTTAGTCGCGGCCGACGGAACGCCGAGCGCCTCGGCCGCTTCCTGCAAAGCATGCACCAAGCCGAGGTGAAATCCGTAGGCGTGCGAGAAGTTGCAGAAGATGTGTGATTGCATCATCTGCGTGAGAATACCGTGAAGCACTTGCTGAGACATTGCTACCCCCTTAGCTCTTAGTTCGATCTGTTGAGCAACAAGCCGAGCATTTTGCCCGCCTCAGTCATCCCCGGCCCCGGCTCTCGGGCGACGACAACACACAGCCCGTCCTCTCCTCCCAAGTATCAAGGCTCACATACTCGGTCCCCTTAGGTTCGGGTCCGCCGCACGCCAGGGCAAAGGGGCAGAGGTCAAAGGATCCGTCGCCAGCTCTTGTGTGCATCGGAGTCAGCTCCCGCCAGTCGACGGGGTACCAACGGTTCGCCGCCAGCCAGTTGAGGCTGGAGGGACTCAGGTCCAATAGCAGCGAATCGCCCCACAGGACAAAGATCGGCTCCAAAGGGGCCATCAACCGCACGTTCACCAGGCACGCACGGTAGAGCCAGAGGTTCTTCTCCACAGCATATATCCGAATCGGATGGACGTCTTGCTGCAGATTGCCGTATCGCTGGGCAATGTCGATGGGGAAACGCCCGGTCCCAGCGGCGGGGTCCAGGGTGATGATGGGGCGATCCACCTCCTTCTCCCCGGAGGCTATTTGTTCCAGACGCTTCCCCACGGTGTGGTCGTTGATGTACTCGCAGATCCAGCGCGGCGTCAGCACCTGCCCCCCGCTGTTGTGGCCGTCCGCGACCTCGAAATGCGTGAAGACCTCGCCCAGAGGGTCAAACGGCGGATCCTCGCTTTCCAGAGCAATCACGAAGGGCCGGAACAGCGGACCGATCCTGTCGGCAATCGATCGGAGATCGTGCTCCAGAGGATGCAGGCGTGTAGCGTCACCAAGAATGTGAACCAGAGCTCGAAACGCCATCCAGTCGTCCGAGATGACTGTATGGATCTCTTCGAAGATTTCGGCCAGCACGGCCCCCGGCCCGCTTAGCCTCTCGCACCGAGTCTCGTCTGACGATGACGACTTGTGCGCCTCGCGGGCGAGAACCATGTCAGGCACGCCCACCATGCCCGTCTGAACGATGTCGTTGGGTGATACAGTTGTCATTCGGCCTGTTTCTCCTCTCACTCGCCGTCCGGTATCAGGGCCTGCTATGCGAAACCCGGTGCTCCAGACCATAGACCTTTGGCTGTCGCCCCTGACTCTTACAGTAACCAGGCCCACTGCTTACTCAGCTCCCCGCGCAACAGCCTGAACTCGGCAGGCTCAGAGGCCACCTCGGCATCCCAGATAGTCTTGGTCTCGGCCGGGATGTCTAACACAGCGAAGGAGTCGAGAAGACCAGTCAGAGCGGTGACAATCTGCCTCTTCCTGACCGCAAAGATCCCCCCCGACTCGAGCAGCACCACGCTCAGTGGTCGGCGAAGCGTCGCGATCACTTCTCTGCCCTCCTCCAGCAGCCAGCGCGGAGTGCACAGGAGTGCTTGATCCGGGCGCTCGCTCCACCCCCACACCCGGTGGTGCAAGCTGGCAAACTTGGTGGTCACCACCCGCCCTTCCCACGCAGGCAACCACCGACGCGCTCGCTCCAGAAGTAGCCACCCGCCAGCCACCACGACTGCCTCTTTCTGCTGCAGGCAGTCGTCTACCCAATACGCAGCCCCCGAGAGGAGCCGGTCGATGTCCTCTGTTCCCCTGTCCAAGCTCTTACTCACCATCTTGGTGCCTATCCACGGCTCTCCGGATGGCGTCGGCCATGCACAGTTGCCCCTCCTTATTGTGCCTGCTCTCGTTCCCATTGCTGTGCTTGATCTTTGTCCCCCGCTGGGTTCCCAGCGACCAGGACGGAGTCCAAGCCCTTCATCTGTACCCACCAACCGCGTCCCAGCAGCGAGCTCGCGCGTCCTCGTCCCGTGTGAGACGAGCAAGAGGGCAAGGGTTGCCCCCGACCCTCCAGCCATGCCTCATCTCCTGTCGCGATAGGGGAACCAGGCCCCACAGCAGCGATTCGTTGCTCCTACCCCGGGTCTGGACCGGCTACCATCTGACAGGGCGCTTCGCCCTCCGGCTCTGCCGCGGCGATGACGCTTTCCATCAATTCGACCATTCTCTTCCCGGCCGTCGCCGGGTCTCGCGTGCACTTCCATATCTGCACAGGCGCCTCCTGGAGCAGGCGCTCGTAGGCCCTGCCCACGCGCCTGGGGCCGTGCACCTCGACCAATTGGTGTAGAACCGGGTGACGGGCCTCCTTTGAGCCGGGGACTGTCGATGCGATGATCTTCGCTCCATCCAGATTCCGGCGCCGAATCTTCCACCGCCCGCGATTCAGGCCTGGACGGGTGAAGATGAGACGGCGGGGGCTCCTCACTTGCAGCGCCTGGTGCTCCTCCTCAGACGTGAATTTGACTGGCTCGGGAAACCATATGAGATCATCACGAGTCAATGACGGGCGCGCTAGACGCGTTTCAACCCGGCTCCAGCACGCCTGGCGCCACTCTCGGGACCATCTGTTGGCCTTCTCGCTTCCGAAGTCGAAAAGGGTCAGCAGTTCCAAGATGCGTTCGGGACAATTGGTGGCACAGGGGCCGCAGCACTCTGACAGGTATTTGTAGCCGAAGTTGAGGTAGTCGTGATGGCGCCACTGCGTCAAGCAAACGATGGCGATAACACCCCTTCGGTTGCCCTGCCCATCCAGCAGCTCGTACGCGACGTAGGCTTCGGTGAAAGACGGAGCTGCCGCGTCCACGACGCGCCCCGCTTCACCGTCGAACGATTCGTTGAAGAATTCTATGGTGCTCTGCCCTTTCGGGCGGTGGGTGAATGTCCACCCCATGGGTCCTCCTTTGCTCAACAGTGTCGGGCGTTATGTGGTGCGGCCCGGCGAAGGCGGTGATTCACCAACACCGGCCCTATACAGTGCGTCCTCAGCCCTCGCCGGGGCGCATGATGGTGATCACCGGTTCGCCGCTGTCACCAGGGCCTGCCACTATGTGCAATGTGAAGGTCTCTGGACTGGCGCCCGGCTCCTGGAGATAGGCGACCTCAAAGGTGAGCCGATTGTCCGGGCTAGACTGCTTGCGTACTGTGCACCCGGCCAGCCACAGTGTGTCCCAAAGGCGACCCTCGACCGACTGGCCCAGCCTGGCGAGCTCAGCGGTAGGCTTTATGAGTGCCCATACCCCGGCAGTAACCGCGACCGGCCATACGAAGCCAGCTTCGCGGGCCATCTCGGACACGTCGATCAAGACGCCATCCTCGAGGGCCTGCGCGCGACTGTACGTGTAGATGACCTCACCAAGAGCACTTGCCATCCATTCCTCCTCTTGGGCTTGCCGCCGAGCCTGAGGGCCCGGCGACTGCCTCTCCTCGCCTCGCTGAGTTGTGCGGTACCAGGACACAGCCTTCAGAGGCATTAGTCCTTCTCTCCTGGTGGCACAACGCTGTGCCCACGTCCTCTCAGCCACTCGGTTGCCACCTCAACCAGAGTCTCTGCAGGGAGCTCTATCCTGACGAGCTCCGAGTCTGTCCGCTGGTTCCACAAGACTATCATTGCGTATCGTGATCCCTTCCTTGCACTGAAGCATACAAGAATAGAGTCCGTCAGCTCAGCCTCTGCATCGATCCATTCTGTCGCCATCCTTCGTCCTGGCCTCCCTCCTGTGGTAACGCCGCATGTTCAGGTCATCGTCGGATACATCAAGCCCGCTGTGACCTGGCTTACCGCATCGAGCTTTGACACTCGCTCTACCAGCTTCACCGTGCGTCGTCTTCTCTCAGCACCGAGCTCCTGCCAGCGCGTTATCGCGCTCTTCAGGCACGCGTGCAGGTCGGTCTGGAACACGCTGTAACAACGCTCGCAGTAGCAGGTCTCTTCCCCGCGCTCCCATTTGTCGATGTGTAGCTCCGCGGCCCGAGGGCTCAGGTATCCGATCGAATCCTCAACTAGGGCCGCGATGAGCTCTTCCCGCGTCAAATCGAACTGTGTGTGTCCTCTCTCCATATGTCTCCTCTCAGTCTTCATCTCTTGTTTTCTTCAAGCCCCTGAGCCGCGATCACTGCGTCAGCCAGAGCGTGCCGGTCGAGTTCAGCGCAGCATCTCACGCGGCGAGTCGTGTTCTACACTGCCGGGCCGCAGCGAGTTGTACACTATGGCAGCCAGCGCCTCGGCGCACCTCAGAGCTTCGGTCGGCTCATGCGCTGGGCACAAGCCATCTAGCAGGGCAACCGTCTTCTCGCCCGCTATCTCGGTGGCGTCGAAAGCAGCGACGCCCCCGGCAGCGCTGCCTGGGTGTTTCTGAGCTATCCTGCCCACAATCGGAGAACGCTGAGACTTCTTCAGCGGGCTCCTAGAACAGGTGTGCCTGGGTCGGAGCCCAGGGCTTGCCCTTGGCGTCGTGGGCCTCCGATCGGTGTTCGGCGCCGACCACCTTGCAGATGCAGCCGCAGTGTGGACAGCTCACGCAGCTCCTGACGTAGCCTACGAAGTGCTCCTGCCCACACTCGGGGCAGCGCCAGCGGTAACTTGCGGCGGTCAACTTGACTTCCATGCTGTTCCTCCCAATCCCAATTCGCTCGTCGCGCCATCGCCTCGCCTTCAGTTCAAGGCTGCCTTGAGCTGCTCCAAAGCATAGGCCCAGTTGCCTGTCGTGGCCCATTCCTGGGCTTGCTCCTTGGACACCTTGCCCTTGTGGCCGTTGTAGAGGGTCCAGAAGACGGTGGGCGTCGCCTCGCTGTTGCTCCCCTTGCTCGTGACGCCTTTCGCTGGCGCCTCCTTTGTCTCCGGAGGCCTGCCCTTCGGCTCAACCTGCGTCTCCGGAGACTCGCTGATCTGTGCCGCCAAACCAGCCCGCAGACTGCGCCCTGCTTTCCGCGTTAGACGCTTTCGCTGGGGATCATAGTCCACCCAGGCCTTGGGTAGATCATATATGTACCGCCCAACCCCGAACTTCACGCAGGCTCGCTTGAACGCTTGGACCAGCGCCGAGGTTGCCGTGTTCTGGTCGCCCTTGGGTGCCTCGCCGATGTCGGATCGCGTGACTCCGCAGATGGTAAGCCTGCACAACACCACAGCGCCATCGTCGAGAACCGCGTAGTCGTCGCTCCAGTGTGCCCCGGCCACCTCATTCAATCGGTCCTGGTATGCCCTTGCGTCAGCATAGGGAATAGCCAGGGCCCGATTGCCATCAGTCACTTGAGGCTTCCACTGGATCCGGCTCGGGTCAAACGGTTTCGCCAGTTCATCCATCAGGTCTTCCAACATCGCTCTCCCTCCGTGGAGTCGCGGCGTGGGTAAGCGCGAGCAATCACTCGCCCGCTCTGGTTAGAAGACCCCCGCCGCGTCCCAGCTATCCTGGTATCCGGACCCAATCAGTTCCTGGCCTAAGGCCTCGTAGTCCGGGGCCATCGGATCCCGCAACGCGTCCTCCTGCGCTGTCTCTACATCTATGCAGTCTTCCTGTGCGTCGGCGTCGCGGACCACCGGAGGAGCTTCCTTCTCTACCCTATCCATGTCTCCTCCCATCATCTCCGGTCGCGGGGACGTATGGTTCGACCTCCCCCGGAAAGGGTAGCTCTAGGTCGCTGAAGCAGCTCTCGCACAGCGCCCAGTTGTTGACCACCGGGACCGGTCTTAGGCGAACAACCGCGTTGCATAGATCACAGATTACCTCGTCTGGCCCCAGGGTAGGGCCCACCGCCACTTCGTCGCCCTGCCTGATGCGCCAGGCCGTACGAAAGCCCGGCCACCAAGCTCGAACCACGTCGTCACCCTTGACGTACTGCTGGTTGAACACCACCGCTATCGTCCGCGAGCCGCTCTGTCGCGCGATGCCTATCTCCACTCCCTCAGGGGCGACTAAGCGCCCGTCGACCAGCTCCAGGCCATTCGCCTCCAGGAAGAGGAGTAGTTGGTCGGACGACATCGCGCGAGAGATCTGTGGGGGCTGGCTTCTCGTCATTGCCCACCGCCGAGCGCGACCTGAAAGTCCGCGACGGTGAGCTCGATCTCGAGCCCAGGGCTGGCGGGGTAGTAGAATGGGCACTCGTTCTTGCAGCCAGCATAGCGCGTGCATTTGCCAACCGCAGTCGCCCAACAGGCCGCCAGCCTGAGCGACCGTGTAGGGGTGGTCCGTTTCTCAACGACGTCTGTCTGCCTCTCAAGAAGCATCATCTACCTCCCGTTCGGTGCTAGCAGCTAGTTCTTGGTTTCTAGAGCAGAGCCATCTGGAAACTCTGCTGAATCGCTTCCAGGTGTCTGTCCCGCTGGGCGCTCAGTTTGGCGCGCTGTTGCTGCCGGCGCGCTCGATCGTACGCCGCGATCTCCTCCGGCGGCACCCAGTCACCGATAGCCTCCTGCTTCAGCAGCACGCCCAGGTGCCGCAGATCGCCTTGCGCCAGGGCCTCCCGCGTCGCCTCCACCGAGGGAATCTGCTGTCCCATACTCATCAGGCCGCCGGAGAGGTCACCCCCACGCAGCAGATTGTCGGCGATCATCTTGTCCGCTTGCTGCTGCAGCAGGCTGTGCTCTTCCGTGTCCTGGTAGTAGAAGAAGTGGGTCTCGCAAGCCCACTTCTGCCCCAGCCGCCACGCGCGGCCCTTCGCCTGGATCATGGTGTAGAGATTGCTCACCGGCTGGTAGAAGTAGATCCAGGGATAGTGGATCAGGTCCAGGCCAGTCCGCAGCTTGCGGGGGTGGGAGATGATCACCTTCACATCGTCCCTGACCGCCTGCTCGTACCAGTCCTCCCGGCGCCGAGCCGAGGCGGTGCAGTAGCGAACCGTACTCCTGCCCAGGTGGCGTTCGATCAGCCACTCCAGCCGCTCCTGGATCCCCCGCTCGACGTGGCCAATCATGACGCTGATGCCGTGCCCCTCCTTCAGCGCCCGCTCCACCTCCTCCAGAAGCCGCTCCTCCTTAGGGAGCATCCGGTCGTCGTGGATGTCCCACGTCGCCTTCACCTCGAGCAGCACCTTCCGGATCGGGGCTCCGTTCTCATCACGCACAGTCAGGTTCGTCCTGTCGTCGCGCACGATCTCCGTGATCCGCTCCTTGTTCCAGGGAGCGTTGAGATAGGCAAGGCAGGCCTGATATTGGCTGGCTCGGGCACGGGGGTGGGTCTGGGTGTCGAAGTCGCTCAGGCGTCGGTACTCGTCGACCACGTCGGCGAATGGATCATCCGCGGCTGGTTTCGTGGAGAACTGGTCGCACGCCTCGAGCCTCGGCGGCAGGGGCGCCCCCAGGTCTCCGATCATGGTGCTGATGGTGTGAGGCACCATCAACAGCGTCAAGTGTGGCTGTACTCCGGGGGCCTCACGCGAGCTGGTTAGCCTGCGCACGCGGCCCGTGTATCGCCCGGCCTCAGTCGTCTCCTGCACCAGGCGGGTGATGTACTCGTGCATGCCATAGGTCTCGACGAACTCCTTTCGTTCGTCGAACCGGAAGCGCCTGCGCACTTCGGGAGATGAGTGGAAAGCGCGGGTGAAAACCCCGCTGGCCTTTCCGTTCATATTGGACGCCGTCAGCTCGATCCATCCCCGGCGGGCGGCGCGGGTGAGCTGCCGGTAGGCTGCCACGATGTCGGTGCCCACGCCGTTGCAGTCGTGGGCCTCGTCCCAGATGACGACATCGAAAAAGTCCCGATAGCGCCTGTAGATGTACTCGGCCACCGGATAGCGCACTCCCGGCGGTTTCTCCAAAGCCCCCGGCTCGTGGTCTGCCGCAAAGAACCCGTCGGGAGACGAGATCACGGGCTTGCCGGTGCGGAAGTCGGTCCGGCAGTGTTGCCACAGCGGTGCACCGCAGGCTTCGCACCGCATCGGTATCCTGGCCAACGTCGTCTCCACGTCGTCTTCGTAGATGGGACGGGTGTTGTCCTCCCCAGCGTCCCCGCTCTCGTGGTAGACGGCCACCGCTCCGCAGTCGGAGCAGTGGTATGGACGCGACGGATCAACCTCGTCGCTGCCGACCCCGTGGGAGCGGAAAGCAGCCCAGGCCCACCCCTCGCCCAGTTTCGCCATGGACTTGGGCACGATGAGCACTGCGATGGAGCGGTAGTCTACCTGCCGGGACAGTGCGACGAAGGCCTCCACGTGCGAGACGTCCTCGGCCACGCGCACAGTCGCCATGGGCAGGCAGGCCTGCGCCTCCCTGGCCATCTTCTTCAGCGTGTGCGGTTCAGCGGCGAAGGCGATGCAGAAGGGCTTGGCGTGGCTGTATGAACGCATCCATGCCCGCTCACTGCCGCCACTGCCCTTCATGCGCATGCGCCGCCGCCGGTTGCCGCCGCGGTGCTTGGGCTCGCTGAACCAGCGGTACGACTCGCGCCGTAGATAGTGGTGCCGCAGGCATAGCGCCGCGCCATAGGCACACCCCGTCTTGTTATAGTAGGGACAAGGCGCAGTGGCCGGCCTTCCAACCGGCTTGTCTCCTCATCCCTCTACTGCCGAACCGGACGTGCAAGTTTCCCTGCATCCGGCTCTAGGCAAGATGGCCTTTCAGTCTGCATCAGGCCGCCTGTGAGATAGCCGATAGACGTTGGTGGCACGGTAGACAAACTGTGACCAGGTTGTCCACGCTATGGCCCCCATCTGGGTCGCGGTGATGGACCTCCAGGTCGTTCACCTCGCCCTTACGTCGTTGTGATCGGTACCCACAAACTGTACAGGTGTAGTTGTCTCGCTGGAACACCACCTTGCGGTTATGGAAGTACGTGTGACTGTACTTGCCGGTGTACCACCGCGACGCCTGACCGAGTTCGGCGCCCTCGATTGCCTCCATATCTGTGTAGAAATCGGTCCTCCGTTCTCTCCACTGCGTATGGTCGTCTGGCAATCGAAATGCAGGCGGTATCTTGTTTCCCCTGTACTTCCAGTACGTGCCGGTGGAGATGACGGACATCGGCAACAAGCCGACGCGTATCTCTCCGTTCACGTCCACAGAGGGGGTCAGCCAGTTGGTGTAGCGTTTCCACTTACGCAAGTTATCGCATTCCGACACAGGTCGAAAGTACTTGCGGTATGTGGCTCGTCTACCCAAAGGCGTATACCGTCGTAGCATCGCGTGAACCCTACGGATGGTCCAGCTA
>CAYVCX010000046.1:0-23685 GCA_964450435.1 uncultured Anaerolineales bacterium | reverse complement strand
TACCGCTTGAGTCCACGGACAAGCCCCATCCGCTTGCGGTGGGGTAGTTGACTGAGTCAAGACGTCTTTCTGTGCTGCCAGCTTCTTGCTTGACGGGATGAGGGTTCGCCGCATCCCCTCGCGGCAGTCTCACACGAACCGTTCCCTGATCTCGGCGCTGACGTAGTCGAGAATGGCCACGGTGATGGCGATGAACCAGACGGCGATGCCGGCTGCCCGGAAGTTCAAGAGCCGGATGTACTGGATGAGGATGAAGCCAATGCCGCCGCCGCCCACGAGGCCGACGACGGTGGACAGACGGACGTTGATATCCCAGCGGTAGATGGAAAAGGAGACGAAGGGCGGGATCATCTGGGGCACGACGGCGAACATGATGGTCTGGAGGCCGGTCGCCCCGGTGGCGTGGATGGCCTCGATGGGACCCGGGTCGATGCTCTCAATCGCCTCGGAGTAGAGTTTGCCCAGGGCAGCGACGGTGTGGATGGTGAGGGCGATGATGCCCGGGAAGGGGCCGAGCCCAACCCACTGAACGGCGATGATGACCCAGATCAGGGGCTCGATAGAGCGGACGATGTTCATCACGCCGCGGGTGAGGTAGTAGATGACCATAGAGAACCAGGAGCCGGACATCAGGTTTCGGGCGGCCAGGAAACTGATGGGAACGGCCAAGATGATGCCGAAGAAGGTAGCCATCATCCCGAGGAAGATGGTCTCGATCATGCGCTCAACGCTCAACCGCAATGGTTCGCTGGGTATAGGTGCACCTATCTGGGAGACCTGCCGTGGCTCGATGCGGTGGATCTGGGGTCCTTCCGCACTGGGAGGGAGGAGCCGATACGGCATGCGGACGTCAATCTCGAATGACCCTTGCTCGTCGGTCTGCACGGTGACGTACTCGCCCTCCTGGCGAATGCGGAACTCGTTGCCAATAGGATCCTTCCACCAAATCTGCGTCTCGGTGTCCGGTGTGAAACCCTCGCCAGTGAGAGTGAGCACGGTTCCGGGCACGATGTTGCCGTCCTCGTCAAGGTCGGAGAGCTGTCCGCAGGTGGGGTCAGCCCTGAGGTAGGGTTGGCCGGCCTCCCTTTCTGGCGGCTCTGGCGGGTCCTCCGTGCACGGGCTCTGAATGGGAGCTGCGGCGCTGACCGTCTCTGTTCTGCGGGTGAAGGCAGCTTGCCAGGGCCACATCACTCTGGAGAAGAGAGGCCAGGTGTCGGAGACCTCGGTTGTGGCCCGGTAGAGATCGATCTCACTGATCTGCCATCCGAGGGTGAAGAAGAGCGCCAGGATGAGGACGAAGATCCAGAAAACGCCCTCACGCTGTGGATGAGTCAGTCGGTAGGCGTCCAGGGCGCTGAGGAGCCAGAGCAAGGCGGCGCCGGCGATCATGCCGCCGATGAAGAGGGGGCGGCGGTCGAAGGCCCTGGTGAGCTTGGCGACGGCGCTCGGTTCTCGGTGGGCGAGGAGATGGATGCGCCAGGCGATGAGGGGGACGACGCTGATAAAGGACACGAGGATGAGGAACCCCCGCCACAGCCGACGGGCCAGGATCTGGCCCATGCCGGGGAGGATAAGGGATACCACGCCAGCGACCGGGGCCGGCACGAGGCTGCGCTTCGTCTCCTGTTGTGTGGTCCTGGTCACCATCAGGCCGATCCTCCCTGTGCCGTACCGGCGCTGACCCGGATCGCCTCCTCACCGTAGATCTCCTTGAACTCGGCGTCCGTCATGGCGCGAATCTCCTCCCGGGACCCCCGGTAGACAATGCGTCCGCCGCGAAGTCCTATGACGCGCGAGGCGTACTTCTGGATCAAGTCGAGGTAGTGCAGGCTGCAGAGGATAGTCATATCCTCCTCCTGATTCAGCTGTTCCAGGCGATCGAGTATGGAGTGGGCGAGGACCGGGTCGAGGCTGGCTACGGGTTCGTCGGCCAGGATCATCTCTGGGTCTTGCATGAGCGCTCGCGCGATGCCGACACGCTGCTGCTGCCCGCCGCTGAGCTCGTCTGCCCGTTTGTGGGCCTGGTCGGCGATGCCGAGGCGCTCCAGAGCGGCCGCTGCCTTCTCTCGATCCTTCTTAGGGAACCGATGGAGCAAGCTGGGCCACTGGTTGACGTAGCCGAGCCGTCCGCTCAGGACATTGGTCATAACGGTGGAGCGCCTGACGAGATTGAAGTGCTGAAAGACCATCCCAATCCTGCGGCGAATCCTCCGGAGCTTCTTGGGATCGGCCGCTGTGATGTCCTCCCCGTTCCAGATGACCTGGCCCTCGGTGGGCTCGATGAGACGGTTGATGCATCTCAGGAGCGTCGACTTGCCCGACCCACTGAGGCCGATGATGATCAGAAACTCGCCTTCCTCCACGGTGAAGCTGACGTCTCGCAAAGCGACGGTTCCGTCCTCGTAGATCTTGGTCAGATTCTTGACCTCAAGCATGCTTTCTCCCTTCGATCAACTCGAGGCGCAACAATAGACATGCCGGGCGTGCGCAAAGACGGGAGGCCACGAACCGCGCCCTTAGACACGCTCAGGATGATGCGAGGCTGTACGGACAGGGAGGGGAGATGTCCCCCCTCTGTGCAGAAGAGATTAGGGTCGGCCGCAAGACGAGACTCAGGAGATCCCCAACCTGTGTGGGAGGGTGGTCAGATCTCCATCCTCGGCGTGGATCGCCAGATCCACGCCGAGGAGAGACTGCGTCTGCGGGGGTTAGTCGCCCTGCAGCTCCTCGATGCTGACACCCGAGGCCTGCAAGACCTGGCGGAATGGATCGTAGAACTCGTCGCCCTGCTTCACCAGGCCGGCCCAGCTGTAGGCCGTGTCGAGGGCGTCCTGGCCTTCCTCAGTCTCTGCGATAGCGAGGAGTCCCTCCACGATCTGGTTCTTCAATTCTTCGTCCACCCCAGGGGCGAACTGGACGCCGTCGTTGGGGATATCGGCGGTGACGTGGAAGACGACGATTTTGTCCATGACGTCGGGATGCTCGTCCTCGAGCGTCCCGCGGGCGTCGACGTAGGTGGCCCCGGCGTCGCAGTCACCGTTGTAGACGGCGGCGACGACGGCATCGTGGCTGCCGGCATCGACGACCTGGGCCAGGTCCGTCTGCGGGTCGATTCCCTGGGCCCGCATGGATAGGCTGGGGATGATCCAGCCGCTGGTGGAGAGGGGATCGACGCGGCAGAAGGTCTTCCCCTCCAGGTCCGCAATGCTGTTGATGCCGCTGTCTGCCAGGGTTATGAGCTGCCCGTTGTAGACGGGCGACCCATACCGGGTGGCAACCAGCTCGGCCTCGACACCGCAGCGCTCGTGGGCGAGCACGTAGGCGAAGGTGGCGAGGGAGCCCACGTGGGCCGACGGCGGATCGCTACACATGGCCTCGATGACGCCAGCGTACTCGGTGGCGACGTTGGTGTCGAAGTACAACCCGGTCTCATCGTGGAGGAGATCGGCCACGTCCCGGGCGCCGGCGGCCACCTGTTCTGTCTCCCCCGAGGGGACGAAGGACCAGACGACGGGGTTCTCCTCCGAGGCGCCCAACTCAGCGCCTCCGGAACCACAGCCGCTCAGGGCGACGAAGGTTCCGACCAAGATGAGCGTCAGCATAGCTGCAAGAATCTTCCTAGACATTTCTGTACTGCCTCCCTTTGAACTCTAGCACTCAGTATGAACCAAGTACAGGATTACCAATGGCCTATCTTCGAGTGTGACGGCGCTGTTGAGATGTTTCCTACCGATTCCTCCTTTCTGCGTCGCGGCCGGGCTGCGATCGATTGCAGGCGGGAAAGCCTGTCCTGCCCAGTGTGTTGTCGCACGTGTGGCTGTGTGCGTTGCATACGTCTGCCACGGGCGCACTCTGACCGGGTCAGGTGGAGCACAAGCGGCCCAGGCCTGTATGATATACCCCAAGAAGACGACGTGCAAGTCGGGAGGGAGACGCGCCTCACGACCCTACGGGACCTGAATGAACAGCGAGACTGGGTCGACGCGATCATTGACCGGTGAGATCTCCACATCCTCGTGGATCAGCCCCGCCCAGCAGTACTGGGGATTACGGGCTCCCATGGCATCGACGAAGCGAATCCCTCCAGTGACCACGGCGCGGGTGAAGGGAGGGAGGTAGAGATACCCGTCTCTCTCCTCCAGGACGGTGGCGTCGCCGACGGCCCAGCGCCACGGGTAGTTGATGGTGGCGTTCTCGCAGTGGATGCCCATGCGGAAGACGCCCGACTGAATGTACTCACCGAGGGTGGCGTAGTTCTGATCGCTGTCGTAGACAGTGCCGGGCGGGGGGCCGCTGGTGCGGATGGGAGCGGCCCCGTCGTTCTCCACGGTGAGGGTGAAGACAAGGGTGTCGCCGATGGGCACGCTGGTGGCGGACCACTTCACCTCGCCGCGATAGAGGTAGGCCATGGGAAGGCCGCCGTCCTGGATGGTGAGGGTGCTGGTCGCCACGGTGTGCTGGCCGACGGGGTCCTGGGCCTCGGCGTAGACGATGTAGGTGCCGTCCGGGGGCGGCTGGGCGCCATCGTCGACGCCGGCGTCGTAGTCGAAGGCGTAGAGGCCAGGTTCTCCCTCGCGGGCCAGGGTCTGCGCATCTCGCTCCACGGGATAGCGGATACCGTTCTCGTCCAGGAGGTAGACGGATAGGGAGGTATCCGCCTTGGACAAGGAGACGTTGATCTTGGCTCGGTCGCTGATGCCGTCGCGATTGGGGGTGAAGACGGGCGGCGAGACGGAGAAGTTTCGCAGTTCGGGTAGGGTGGTGTCGGCGTCGGCGATGGTGAGGGTGCCGGTTACGTGTTCGGTGCGGCCCGCCCGGTCGGTGGCCTCGATGGTCCACGTGTAGTCCCCGTCCTGCAGGACGCGCCTCTTTACGTCAAACTCGTCGAAGGACTCCCCGGGCAGGGTGTAGCTATCGACGACGCCTGAGAAGAGGACCTCATAGGGCCGGTCGACGGATGGGCCGCGATAGGCACGGTCGCGGAAGGTGTAGCGGTTGTCCTGCTGGTCGTAGAACACGATGGAGACCTCGGCGCCGCGATTGAGATTGTAGGTGATCTTCAGGGCGTCGGTGTGGCCATCTGCGTTGGGGGTGATACGATCCCGGTCGAAAGACACGCTGGTTAGGAGCGGCTCCTCGCCACAAGCGGTCAACAGCAAGGGGAGGGTAGCGATGATAGCTAAAAGAAGACACCGTTTTTGCAACGTGATTCACCTCCTAGGCTGTGGAAAGTGTACCACGATTCGCCGAATTGGGAAATCAGGTGGGCCGAGGGGCGCAAGGAAGGCTGTGGTTGGATGTGGATGGAGAGAAGGGAAGCTGCTTCGTCGCTGCGCTCCTGGCAACGACGGACCGGGGGAGGGGGTGGGGTGGTTCTCCTTTCGGAGAGTCTCGACAGGATGGCACGCCTCAGTGACTTGCACTCGGCGATGGAATCAGTACAATCTGTGGCCGGGTGCGAGGGCACAAAGACGGACGAGCATCCGTCCAGTGCCGCAGGGGCTGAGAAGCGGAGGCCGAAGCGTAGGGCCAGCCTCGGTTGGCTTCTGCGAAGGTGCTGGATTGTCATGCGGCATAGCTAGTGAGCGATCAGGAGACCAGGAGAATTGTGGACTACGTCGAGGCTATCGCGTATCTTCACGGGCTGACTGACTACGAGACGAAACGGGTGAAGCGTTATACTCCGGAGGTGTTCGATCTCTCCCGGGTCGAGCGCATGTTGGAGGCGGTGGGGAATCCGCACAGGGATTTCCCGTCGGTGCACATCGCCGGCACGAAGGGGAAAGGATCCACGGCAGCGATGATTGAGTCGTGCCTGCGGGCTGCGGAATACCGCACGGCGTTGTACACGTCGCCGCATCTCCACACGTTTCGGGAGAGGATTCGAGCGGGCGGAGCGAAGATCGGCCGAGGCGAGGTTGTGGCGCTGGTGGAGGAGCTGCGCCCGCTGGTTGAGCGCACCCCGGAGTTGACAACGTTTGAGGTCATCACGACGATGGGATTCCTGTATTTTGGCCGCTCTGATGTGGATATTGCCGTGGTAGAGGTGGGCCTCGGGGGGCGGCTGGATGCGACGAACGTCCTGCGTCCCGAGGTGGCGGTGATCACGTCGATCAGCCGCGATCATACGTATCTGCTGGGGGACACATTGGGTGAGATCGCGCGGGAGAAGGGCGGCATCATCAAGGCGGGCATCCCCACGGTGACGGCTCCGCAGCGTGCCGAGGCGATCCAGGCGTTGGAAGAGATCGGCCAGCGGCGGGGCTCGCCGCTGATGGAGGTCTGCCGGGACTGGGATTACGAGGCAGGCCCGGCCGACAGAGAGGGCCAGTCGTTCACGGTGCGACGGATTGCAGGCGGGGGTTCAGCGTTGGACGGCGAGTATTGGATTCCGCTGTTGGGACGCCACCAACTGGAAAACGCCGCCAGCGCCGTCGCGGCGCTCGACCTGCTTCGCGAGCGGAACTTTGAGTTGCCCGCGGCAGCGGTGCAGGAGGGGCTGCGAGGGGTCGAATGGCCGGGACGACTGGAGATTCTGAGCCAGGACCCCCTGGTGGTGGTGGACTGCGCGCATAACCCGTACTCGGCGCGGACGCTGCGGGGGGCGTTGAGGGAGTGGTTCCCCGAGCGGAGCTGGGTGATGGTGTTCGGGGCATCGATGGACAAGGATATCGCCGGGATGCTGGAGGCGCTGGTGCCGATCAGTGACTACACCATCGTCACCCGGGCCAAGCATCCGCGGGCAATGGCGCCGATTGAGCTGGCGGACATCGTGGCGGGGGTCGGGGGCGGGGCGGAGGTCAGTTTGAACGTGCGGAAGTCGCTGGAGCGCGCGCTGGCGATGATGGACCCCGACAACGGGTTGTTGGCGACGGGCTCGATCTTTCTGGTAGCGGATCTACGGGAGGCGTGGGCGCGTCACGCAGGCAGCCCTGTGCCGGACAACGATGGGGAATAGCTAATCTGCAGGGAGGCGGAGCGAAGACCCCGGGGGTTCAATCCCGGGGTTTTTTGGTTTCTTCGTTCTTGACACAGGCTCCAGCTTGTTGTATAATGATCGCTGTTGCAATCATTTGCATCAATCATGACCTCGATCTGAGAGGAGAGACGAGCAATGTGCCTGGAGTGTGGTTGTGGAGAGCATACCGCCCTCACCTGCCCGGAATGCGGTGGGCGGGTGATCCTCATCGACGGAGAGACGAAGTGCGTGTCGTGCGGTGCGTCGCCAGGGCTGGAGGCGGCTTCAGAGCAGCAAGAGCATAATCACTATGGTCACCATCATCACCGTCATACTCACGACGGCGAGCACACGCATGACGAAGGGGCAACGGCCGAGAGCGGAGAGTTGCTGAACAAGCTGCGGGTGCTGCTCCCCCACTGGATCGAGCACAACGCGGAACATGCAGAATCGTTCTGTAGGTGGGCTGAGCAGGCTCGAGCTGCTGGTGCTGGACACCTGGCTGATCACATCGAGGAAGCTGCCGCGAGGATGGAGGCAGCCAACCGAGACCTGGCCGGCGCGGTGGAGCATCTGGGTGCTCCGGAGAGCGACCACGGTTCGCTCGATCACCAGCATTCGCGATGAGGGTGCAGCCGGGTCTCCGACCCCGACGGATATCAGCGATCACATGAACGTCAGCGTGCCAGGATTGGAAGTGTCGAGGGACGCAGGGTACAAGCCGAGAACGCGTAGAGAGGAGTACGTCCGTGAAGTCACACAACGCACTATCACTATACAACCTGCTAATCATCGTAGCTATGGTCAGCGCCCTTGTGGGCCTCAGCAGTTGTCAGACAGCGACTCCCACTGAGGTCCCCGTTGCTCCGGAACAGCCGGAGGCCACGGTGCCAGAGCCGACGACCGCAACTGAGGAACAGGAGAAGACACCCATGCCAGAGCCGAGCCCCACTCCCACTCCGCCTCAGGCCTTAACGATCGGCCTGGGACGGGATCTGTATGATGGGCCCGGCACCTGGTACTTCCTGCACGGGTCGTTGGGGGTTTGGGAGCCACTGGTTATCCTGGACAATGACATGGTCGCCCGGCCCGTGTTGGCCACCTCCTGGGAGGCCAATGAAGATGGCACTGTCTGGACGTTCAATCTTCGGGAAGGGGTGACATTCCACGACGGGACGCCTTTCAACGCCGACGCGGTGCTGCTGAATATCCCCAAGCTCCAAGAGGAGTATATGACCACGCTGCCGAATCTAGATTCGCTGGAGAAGGTTGATGAGCATACCGTGGCGTTCTTGATGGAGCAGCCTACACCGAACCTGCCGCAGCTCATCGCGTACTTCTCCAGTGCTATGCTGTCTCCGGGCGCGGTTGGGGAGGATGGTCGACCCACGGCTCCTGTGGGGACGGGACCGTTCATCTTTGTTGAGTACATTGAGGACGACAGCATCGTTCTCAGGCGGAATGATGACTACTGGGGTGAACCGGCCAAGCTGGCGGAGGTGACATTCAAGTACATCCCGGACGCTACGACGCGTCTGGCCGCTCTCCAGGCGGGAGACATCGATGCCATCGCCGACGTCGGCTCGCTTCAGCCGGAGCAGGCGTCCGTCATAGAGGGCGATGACGATTTGGTTCTCTTCGAGCAGGGGGTAGCGACAACGCATTACCTGACCTTCAACAGTGGGAAGCCGCCGTTCGATGATGTGCGGCTGCGTCAGGCGGTTAGCAGGGCCGTCGACCGTCAGGGCCTCGTCGACAGCACCCTCTACGGGTTTGGTGATCCCGGTGTGAGCGTGATCACACCGCACGCCACGCAGTGGGTGCACCCGGACATCGCCCCCAGCTACAATCTGGAGGAGGCCAGGTCGCTGGCTGCGGAAGCGTTGGACGGCGAACAGGTGGAGGTGAGGCTTATCCTTCACTCCGGATTACTGGGGCGTTGGCCGTATGAGAACATCGCTCAGATCCTGCAGGCGAGGCTGGCGGATGTGGGGATGGACGTCCAGATCGAGACGCTGGAGGGCGGTGCCTGGAGTGAGGCACTGAGAGACGGTGACTACAATCTGACGATGATGCCCTACACACTCATGACCGGTGATCCCGATTTCTTCATGGGACGGTGGGTGTGGAGCGACGGGGACATGAACCAGAGGCGCAGCTACGGCTACGCCAATGAGCGAGCCGATGAGCTGGTGTTGGCCGCTCAATCGGAGATGGACACCGATCAGCGCAGGGAGTTCTACCTGGAGCTACAAGAAATCGTGGCTGAGGACGTGCCGTTCACCCCTCTGTATCACGAGGTAACCATCTACGCTGCTCGCCAGAACGTGCGTGGGCTGGAATTGGACATCCAGTTCAAGCCCTCCATTGACCAAGCGTATCTATCGACGGAGTAGAGGGCGAGGCAGCTTGCCCCCTCCGGGGCAAGCTGCCGATCCACCTTGGAAGAATGCGTCAGTATATCATTCGACGTCTCGTCTCGGTGGTTCCTGTGATCCTTGGGGTGTCGCTGATCACGTTTGGGCTCATGGCCGTCGTTCCGGGTGATCCGGCCGAGATAATCGCCAGCCGCGGCAAGGACATCGAGCCGAGTCGAGCAGAGATCGAGGCCGTGCGGCACGAGCTGGGACTAGACCAACCGCTACCGCTCCAGTACGCTCGCTGGCTGGGACGGGTGGTGCGGGGTGACCTGGGCATGTCGCTGGGCACGGGGCAACCAGTGCGGCACGAGCTTGCTGCCCGTCTGCCGAGGACGCTGGAGCTGGCAGCGGGGGGTATGATTATCGGGTTGCTCATTGCCCTGCCAGTGGGTATCCTTTCCGCCGTATGGCGGGATTGCGTCCTGGACCAAGTCAGCCGGCTGCTGGCGCTATTGGGCGCTTCCGTGCCCTCTTTCTGGCTGGGGACGATCCTGATTCTGTTCTTCGCCGTCCGGCTTGGCTGGTTACCCTCGATGGGACGGGGCGGACTGCGCCATTTGATCCTCCCTGCCTGCACTCTGGGTCTGAGCACTTCGGCGGTGCTGATGCGTCTAACCCGCGCAAACCTGCTGGAAGTGCTGAATGAGGGCTTCGTCCGCACGGCGCGAGCCAAGGGTGTATCGGAGAAGGGAGTGGTGCTCCGTCACGCGCTGAAGCCGTCGTTGCTGCCCGTCGTGACGGTGCTCGGTCTGCAATTTGGAAACCTGCTGGGTGGTGCTCTCATCATCGAGACGGTGTTCGCCTGGCCCGGGCTGGGAATGCTCGTGCTTAGATCCATTCTGGGGCGGGATTTCCCCGTTATCCAAGGCTTCGCGCTGTTCATCACCCTGGTATTCGTGTTCATTAACTTCGCCGTGGATCTGGTGTGCCGCTGGCTGGATCCACGGGTCGACTACGGGGCGTAGCCACCGGGAGACTGATCGATGGAACAGGTGGAATCTCCGGTCAGGCTCAGAGGACACACCCTGAACGGCGCGGCTCAGGACGGGGAACGGTCACTGACGCGGCTTGGCTGGTTGCCGCGTCACCTCCGGCCGACGGCAACGGGCGTCATCGGATTCCTGATGCTATTCATCCTGGTGGTTGCCGCCTCGCTGGCTCCTCTCGTCGCACCTTACGATCCCCTGGCCATCGATCTGGAACGCACCCTCGTGCCGCCTGGTCGGGTGCATCTCCTGGGTACCGATCACCTGGGGCGAGATGTGCTAAGTCGCCTGCTGGTCGGCGCGCGGGTCTCATTGGGTGCAGCCGGATTCACGGTGGTGGTCGTGACGACGGTGGGCGTCGTCCTGGGAACCGTTGCAGGGTTCTACGGCGGATGGATCGACGAGATCGTGATGCGCCTCGTTGACACTGTGTTGGCCTTTCCATCCATCGTACTGGCCCTTGTCGTGGTCGGTCTATTGGGACCTGGCCTGCGGAACCTGATCCTGGGTCTGATCCTGGTGCGTTGGGCCGGTTGTGCACGATTGGTGCGGAGCCTTGTCCTGTCGGTCCGGGAGCGAGAGTTCGTCCTTGCTGCCCGTTCCATCGGAGCGCGCAATAGGCGCATCGTCATCCACCACGTACTGCCCAGCATCCTGGGACCGGTGGTTGTCATGGCCACCCTTGACCTGGGGAGTGTGCTGTTGAGTATGTCTGGCCTGAGCTTCATCGGGCTCGGGGTGCAGCTGCCTCACCCGGAGTGGGGGGCTATGGTGAATTACGCTCAACTGCACGCACAGACTGCCCCGTGGCTCGCCATCTCTCCCGGTCTGGCCATCGTCGCTGCTGTGCTATCTGCCAATCTACTGGGGGATACGCTGCGCGACTTCCTCGACCCCCGGTACCGACACATTGTATCGTAGAGCCATATGGGAGGCACTGTGTCAGCTCTGGAGGAATGGAAACAGCAGGTGACGGATTGTCGAGGTGCACGCCAGCGTTCAGACGAGGAAATGTGGCAGCGGCTGGCGCGTTGGTATGATAAATGGGTAGCGCACAACGACTACGTCGGTGTCATCCTCCCGCGGATTCTCCCGTACGTGGGAAAGAGCACACGAGTGCTGGAGATCGGACCGGGAAGTGGTGCCTTCACCATTCCGCTGGCCTCGCAGGTGAAAGAACTCGTGGCCATAGAGCCTTCCCGGGCCATGCGGGAGGTCTTGGAGCGCAACCTGGCGCAGGCTGGTGTGACCAACGTGCGGATCATCCCAGAGCCTGCTGAGGAAGGGCTGCAGGACGTAGTTGGTCCCTTCGATCTGGCGCTAGCATCTCACTCTCTGTACAACATACTGTCCATTGACGATGTCGTGCAGAGATTGGTGGGTGTCGCTTCCCGTACGGTCGTTCTCATGGGGATCGGCGAGCAGTCAACGTGGTATCGGGCCCTCCACCGCCGTTTCAGAGGGGGGGATCGCATCTCCTCCCCTCATCTTGGACATCTCTACCCCCTGCTTCTGGAGATGGGCGTTTGTGCCGACGTCGAGGTGATCTGGGTGAGCAGCAACTATGTCTATGAGACGGAGGAAGACCTGGTGGACTGGTGGGCACATCACCTCCACCTGGATGGAGACCGCCGGAAGTCCTTGCGTTCTGCCCTACTTCCGTTCACGGAGCGCCGAGGGGATGGCATCGGGATCTACGATGGCCGCCGAGTCGCGCTGCTGACCATCGATGGGAACCGGAGTTTTCTGGACGGGGGCGGTCCTCCGACAGCAAGATGGGCACGATCTCGGGAGCAGGATGGTGCGATGTGAGATCGACAACAGCGCCACGAAGAGCGACAGAGGTCTGGCATCATCTTCGACTCCATTTTCAGTTCTCTCAGTTGCCTGTGGTACCCGTCGCGTCCTGAGTCGGGGAGTTGTACGGCGTGTCTTGGACATCGCAAGAACCCTGTTTTCTTGAAAGCGCATAGGCTTCTTGTGAGGTCGTTGGTATTGCAGATGACTGTAGTGACAGCGGCTTCTAGCCAAGCAGTGAGTTCGGATAGCACATGTAATCTGCTGGGCAAGCGGCACAGTGGACCTACACACCGGGATGGGAGAAGACGATGACTGTAGAATTGCCACAGAACCCCAGAGCGCCGATTGAGGCGATGATCCGCGAAGGAGACCTGGAAGGGCTGCTGAAGAAGGCTGGAGAACTGCACGGCCACTTCTGCCCCTACGTGGCGCTCGGCGTGCGCGCCGGGTATGTCGCGCTGAAGGCGCTGGGCATCGAGCGCAATCTGGGCATGGAGGAGGTGATCGCCATCGTGGAGGCCAACAACTGCTTCAGCGACGGCATCCAGATGACGACCGGCTGCTCCTTCGCCAACAACGCTCTGATCTACCACGATCTGGGGAAGACGGCGGTGACGGTGGCCAAGCGAAATGGTGAGGCGGTCCGCGTCGCCGTGCGCGCCGACTACAGCACCAGCTTCGACGAGCGATACCCGGAGGCCCATGAGCTGTTCGAGAAGATCGTGACGAACCGCGAGGAGCCGACGCCTGAGGAGCAGGCACGATTGTCGCAGCTCTGGACCGAGACCTCTTGTAAGCAACTGGACGTACCGGAGGAGGAGATCTTCAGCGTCGAGAGGAAGCAGATCGAGCTGCCGGCCTATGCCCCGATTCACGACTCGGCCATCTGCTCCGTCTGCGGCGAGAGCGTGATGGAGACGAAGGCGCGGCTGCGGGAGGGCGAGCCGGTGTGCATCGCGTGCGCTGGAGCGGAGCGGTACGTGCTGGACGGGTCGGGCATGTCGATCACGTAGGGGGTTGCGCTGATCGCTTCGTCGGTCGGGTAGGAATCTTGAGTTGCATAACTGGCGTGGTAGCAGGACGTGAAACGTGAAACGTAGAATTGCGTACGGCTTTGAACCCTCACGTTTTGGGCTTTGCGCGTTCACGCGTGACCGCCTTGTCACTTGACCGATTGGGTTGAACCTAGATTGAGGAGCACTCTCTTGACCAACAGACTGCTGGCTGGATTTGCAGCTCTGCTCGTCATAACTGGTGCGGTGCGGTGTGGGGCAAGCCCCACTCCGGCCCCTCCAGCGGCGGGAACGAAGACGCTCACCCTGCCTGGGGACGACTGGGGCTATCCGTCGCCCTTTGCGTTCTACTCGCGGGGTCCGGGCTACATCCGCATGTCCTTGCTGTTCGACACGCTGACGTGGAAGGATGAGCAGGGTGTGATCCCGTGGCTGGCCGAGGCGTGGACGGTCTCCGACGACGGCACCGAGTGGACCTTCACGCTCCGCTCCGACGTCACCTGGCACGACGGTCAGCCGCTGACCACCGAGGACGTGGCCTTCACCTTCGAGTACTTCGAGGCCCATCAGGGCGCCTTCAAGTGGTCCTGGCCGGCCAACAAGATCGCAGGCGCCGAGGCCGTTGACGAGGAGACCGTGGTGCTCAACCTGACAGAGCCCATCGCGGGAGCCCACGAGACGCTGATCGGTTCGCTCCCCATTATTCCCAAACACGTGTGGGAGGGGATCGACGACCCGGGCAAGCTGACCTCAGAAGACGCCGTCATTGGCAGCGGGCCCTTCAAGTTGCTCGAGTACAGCAAAGAGGAGGGGCGCTACGTCTGCGAGGCGAACGAAGACCATTTCAAGGGCACCCCGACCGTCGACAAGCTGACCTTCATCAAGGTGGAAAACCAGGCCCTGGCGCTGGAGACTGCTACGACCGACTATGCCTCGTTCTGGGGCAAAGAGATCGAGGCGGTGGAGGCGTTCCGGGGTAAGGAAGGCTACCGTATCATCGACGGCCCCAGCTTCTGGGTGCTGAAGACGATCTTTAACACGCAGAAGCCCCCCTTCGACGACGTGGAGCTGCGGCGCGCCGTGGCCCACGCGATAGACCGGCAGCGAGTGGTGGATCAGGTGACTCATGGGGGGGCGATAGTGGCCAATCCGGGCATCATATCGCCCTTCACCGAGTGGCACAACCCGGATCTGCCCGCGTATGAGCACGACCCAGAGCAAGCCAGGGCGATGTTGGAAGAAGCCGGGGCTACCGATCTAAGCCTTCGTCTGATCACCACGCCTGGCTTCGCGCGCGAGGCGGAGCTGGTGCAGGCTGACCTGGAGGCGGTTGGGATCGAGGTCGAGGTGCAGACCGGCGACTACAGCACCATCGACGGGCTGCTGCGAGAGGGCAACTTCGACCTGGCTATCAGCGGGCACGGCGGCGTGGCCAATCCGGCGATGCTGGAGACGCCAACGTGGCCGGCCAAGGGATACAACAACCCGGCGTACGATGCTCTGTACCGAGAGCAAGCGGCCGAGGCGGATGAAGAGGCGCGGCGTGAGACGGTGTGGAGGCTTCAAGAGATCATCGTCGAGGATCTGCCAGTGCTGACGCTGTACCATCCGAAGATGTGGACGGTGTACGACGCCTCTGTGTTGGATACCTGGTTCTACACCCGGGGCGGTGTGGGCTTCGGCATCCCAATCTCGATGAACAAGCTGATCTTCCTGCCGTAATGCGATGAGTGCGCGATCGCGCCGTGCACGAGGCGGGGTGCAGGTAAGGCACAGCCCGTGAGCAACGGCGGTTCTAGGGCGGTCCAGTATCTGATCACCATCTTCGTCCTGCTCACGCTGAACTTCTTTCTGCCGCGCATGATGCCGGGTGATCCGCTCTCCTACCTGCTGGGCGATCCGGGGGCGGATGCGCCGCTGCTCCTGACCGAGGAGATGCGGGCGAATCTGCTGGAGTACTACGGGCTGGACAAGCCGCTGGCTGCGCAGTATGTGGATTATGTGGGCGGTCTGTTCCGCGGGGATCTGGGCTGGTCGATCTACTACAATGCGCCGGTACGTACGGTGATCCTGGGACGGCTGAAGTGGACGCTGTTCCTGGGCGGCACGGCGGCCCTGATGTACGTCGCACTGGGGCTGGTGTTGGGGGCGGCGTCGGCCTGGCGGCGGGGATCGAGGACTGACGTAGGGCTGCTGATCACGATCTTCTCACTGGGTTCCTGGCCGCCCTTCTTCCTGGGGATGTTGTTCATCATGCTGTTCAGCGTCCGGTGGGGCCTGTTCCCGATTGGAGGCGCTCAGAGCGCGGACGCGGCCCGGTATGGAGGGCTCGAACAGGTGGCGAGTGTGCTCCGTCACTGGTTGTTGCCCTGCCTCACGTTGGTGCTGACGTACCTACCGGGCATCTACCTGCTGACGCGGAATTCGATGCTCAGCGTGTTGGGCGAGGACTATGTGCGGACGGCTCGCTCCAAGGGGGTAGTGGAAACTCTGGTTCTGGTGCAGCACGCCCTGCCGAATGCGCTGCTGCCGATTGTCACGACGGTGGCGATGCGTTTCGGTTTCTTGATTATGGGTACGATGTTTGTGGAGGTGGTGTTCGCCTACCCCGGGATGGGCACACTGATCTATGAGGCGGGGGCGGCGCGGGACTACCCGCTGCTCCAGGGGGCCTTTCTGGTCACGATGGTGTTCGTGGTGGGGCTGAACCTGGGGGCGGACCTGGTCTACGGTCGGCTGGACCCGCGAGTGAGGAGAGGGAATGGGATGGCTTAGCCGGATGGCTGCTCAGAGGGTTGAACGAGGCTCCAGCGGGGGCTACCCGTGCGCGGCGTGAACCGCTGGCTGGGCGGGGTGGGGTGGGGTCTGCTGGCGCTGTTCGCACTGGCGGCTGCTCTGGCGCCGTGGGTCTCGCCCCATGACCCGAGGGCGATGAGCGAGCCGATGCTGCCGCCGTCACCGGCGCATCCTCTGGGGACCAACGACATTGGTCAGGACGTACTGAGCGAGCTGCTCCACGGGGCGCGGTTCTCCCTCCTGGTCGCCTTTCTGGCGGCCAGCCTGTCAACGGTGGTGGGCATTGCGCTCGGTGTGGTCGCGGGGGCGTATGAC
Source organism: uncultured Anaerolineales bacterium (assembly GCA_964450435.1). Lineage (GTDB taxonomy): Bacteria > Chloroflexota > Anaerolineae > B4-G1 > B4-G1 > SKLM01. The sequence goes on along the minus strand of CAYVCX010000046.1, from coordinate 7,397 downwards.
AGAATGGGGTTCGCGATTATGCGGGTGGTGGACGTCTTCCTGGTGGTACCCCGGTTCCCGCTGATCGTGTTCCTGGCAGCGTTTCTCAGGCCAGGTTTCTGGACGTTGGTCGTTTTCTTCCTGCTGTTCGGATGGACCCGAACGACGCGTCTGGTCCGCTCGCAGATCCTGAGCGAGCGGTACAACGGCTACGTGGAGGCCGCCGTCGCGATAGGAGCGGGCGACGTTCGCATCCTGGTGCATCATCTGCTTCCCGGCACGGTGTCGATCGGACTGGTGCGGTTCATCGTGGAGTTTCAGCATATCATCCTGGCGGAGTCGGGGCTCAGCTTCCTGGGCCTGGGTGATCCCACGGTGAAGAGCTGGGGCTCGATCTTGCACTACGCGTTTGAGTATCCTACAATCTTTGTCTCAGACATCTGGATGCGCTGGGCGGTCCCGCCGGGGGTGTGCATCACACTGGTGGTGCTGGCGCTCACCTTCGTGGGGTTCTCCCTGGAGTCACAGCTGAACCCGCGTCTCAGCGGGGAGCGGTAAGATGAAGACGACCCGGCCTGGATGGGAGATTGGCGGCCTGGTCAGGGGCCGACGGAGAAGCGATGACCGGGGCCCATCTTGATGAGAGTGGTCATCAGAAGAGGTGCATATGACTTGTGAAGAGGTCTTTTTCAGGCAGTTGCGCGAGCAGGGCTTTCGGCTGACGCCACAGCGCGAGATGGTGCTCTCGGTGCTGCACGAGGTCGAGGATTTTGCGACAGCCGAGGAGATCTACGAACAGGTGAGCGCCATCACCAGCTCGGTCGATATCTCGACCGTGTACCGGACGCTGGAGCTACTCCAGGACTTCCACATGGTCGCGTCGGTGGATCCAGGCGACGGGCAGCGGCGGTATGAACTGCTGGGGCTTCACGGTCAGCACCTCCATCTGGTGTGCCGCTCCTGCGGGAAGATCATTGGGGTGGAATCCGAGGCGATCGAGCCGTTTGCCACGCGGATGAAGGAGCAGCACGGTTTCGAGGTGGACGTGGAGCACCTGTCGGTCGCGGGCCTTTGCCCGGCCTGCGTGGCGGAATAGGGGCGGTCGGCTGATGCGGCACGGTCGCCCTTTTTCTACTCGATGATCACCGGCACGCCCAGCTCCGCCCACTCGAAGAGGTTCTCCCCTTCCTGAATGCCGAGGATGATGCAGCCATAGGAGGCGGGCGAGCCGAGGTTGCCAGCCCAGAGTCGCTGTCCACCGGACAGGATGGGCAGGGCGTGGATGCCGTTGTAGGTGTCCCCTCCGGCCCGGTAGACGCCGATGAAGTGGGGCATGTACAGGTCCCACTGGCTGGCGTAGGCCATCTCCTCCTTGCTGAGGACCTGGAACTCGCCGGTGTACGTTGGCGAGTCCTTCTCACCCGTTGAGCACAGCCAGTCATGGAGCAGCTCGTCATTCTCGTAGACGCGCAGGCGCTGCTCGGGGATGCTGATCACGATCTTCTTGCCGGGCACCGGATCATAAGGAGTCAGGACATCCTGCGGGGGGATGATCAACTGCTGACCGACGTGTAGCTGGTCGAGGTTCAAGCCGGGATTGGCCTCGGCGATGAGGCCCGGGGGCATGCCAAACCTGGTAGCGATGGTCGCGAGCCAGTCGCCTGGCTGGACGACGTAGATGCGGGGCGGCGGCGTGAGCTTGACGGTGACGTCGCCCCCGCCGGCGTTAAAGGCGCTGAGCACCTCGTCGCTAGCGTCGTCGGTGGGAAAACCCCAATCGTCTGCCGCAGGTTCCGCGGCCAACCCGGTCACTGTCGCCCTGACTGCATCCGCGTCGACGCGGACGGAGAAGCCCGGGGGGTCCTCGCTGCGCTCAAAGCGCATCCAATGGGCGATAGTCTCCCTTCCCAACGTCCATTCCCAGGTGAAGGTCCGGCCCTCGTGTTCGCCACGAGCCGCGATCCGGATCTCGCGGGTCAGCATCTCCTCGGCCACAGCGCGGCTGGCGCTGACGTCAGGGATGCGAGGCGGAACGGCGCGGAAGGTGGGCGCGAAGGGGTAGTCGGGACCGAGGTGTGAGACGGTGTCGACGATCTTCTGAGCCGTCGCATCAACGTCGAGCTCGCGGCCGTGCCGGCTGGGGGTGACCGCGACTCGATCTCCGTCGAGGTGGAGGGCCGCGTCAATGGGCGGCTGACGCATCTGCTCTGCTACCTGCTCGAGGGCATGGCGCGTGGTCGGAGCATCGATGGTGAAGACGGGGAAGAGGTCGCGACGCTGGCCGAGCCACATAGCGAGGAGGGTGCGCCAGCCGCCCTGCCGCCCGGCAGCGAACGCCTGGTGGGCGGTCGCGCGGTTGTCCAGGCGCATGCCGGCCTCGGACCAGGGGATGCGCCAGACCTGATCGCCATCGGCAAGGATGAGGTGACCAGCGTCGCGGTTGCCGAAGAGACGGTCGAGGCGGTCGGCGGCTTCAGCGGGGGTGAGGCCGCCGAGGTTCTCGCCGAGGACGTAGACGTTCGGGTAGATGCAGTTCTCGTACGGGGCAAGGATGATGAGCTGCACCATCCAGGCACAGAATGCGGCGGCGGCGATGAGGGTAAGCAGCAGAACGGCGAGGAAAAGAGTGACAAGAAAGCTGCGCCGGCCCCGGTTGCCGCTCTGGTGACGATGTGAGTGGTTCTGTGGAGTCTGAGACATCGTTGGCCTCCCGCGAGGGTATCGTCGCGGCCAATGGTCTTCCATCCACCACAGGCAGTATACCACAAGAGACAAGCCGGCGCATGGACGCGGAGGAGGCTTACCAGGGGCCGTCGCGACGCGGAGCTTCGGGAATCCTGGTGGGCGAACCGAGCGGCGGGAAGTGAGAGGGTTCGCCGACGTGAGGGAGCCTACGAGGCTATGGGACGGGTCCAGCGTAAGCTTCTGGCATCATCGAGAGATCCTGAAGGACGATACAGCTGCCGAGCGTCGGGGGCGGGAGACGGGAGGCGGGGGCAGCGGAGGGGGGATAGGGTGGCGTTGGTCTCTCCGGGCTGCTCACCGGCTCTCGCCAGGGGCCGAGCCCATCGCCGGTTCGAGGCGCAGCGCGAGGATGGTTCCAAGGGACACGAACCCGGCTGTGATCCCGAACAGCGTGATGTAAGAGGTGGTCTGGAGCAGCCACCCGCCGACGGTGGGGGCGAGGGCCAGGACGCCCGCGATAGTGTTGCCCAGGCCGATGTAGGACGGCCGCATGTCGTCGGGGGCGATCTCCATGAGATAATTGTAGAAGCCGGGCATCTGCGAGCCCAAGTAGAACCCGAAGGCGACGTACACGAGGGGGTAGGCGCGCACGAACAGTCCTCCGTCGGTCACGTGGGCTGCAAGGGCGAAGAGGGGGCCGGCGGCAGCGAAGGCGCCGCCGATGCAGATGTTGGGACGGGGGCCCCAGCGGTCACTGACCATGCCGAGGAGCATTCCGGCAGCGACCCCGGCCAACTGCTGTGCCATCACGAAGCTACCGACGATGGCCTCGGGCAGATTCAGGACATCGGTGGCGTGGATGACGTAGAAGGGGGTTGCCATGCCCGACATCCCCACCAGGACGCGAGAGACCAGCAAGCGACGAAAGGTGGCGTCGTCGAGCCAGGGCTGGAGCCAGGTGTTGCGGCTGCGCGGCTTGCGCTCCTCCCGGGCCACGGATGGCTGGGGTTCGCGCAGGAGGGTGAGGGCAATGGCCGAGGGGATAAAGGCCGCACTCGCCAGGGTAAAGATCAGGGTGTAGTTGGTGGGAAAAGGAAACCGGGTGCTTTCCAGAATCCGGCCAATGACCGCGCCGGCGCCGAGGCCCGCCAATCCCCCGAGGACCTGGGATGTCCCAATCAACCGCCCCCGACGCTTCAGGGGAATGGCGCGAGCGAGTATGTCGAACCAGGCGAGGCTAGCAAGGCCATCGGGCACAGCGAAGAGGGCCAGGCAGATGAAGAACAGGACGAGCGTGAGGACTGGATACCGGGCCAATCCCAGCCAGAGGGCGAGGACAAGAATCCAGAATGGGAGTCGCCCGCTGATGCCGAGGATCAGGTACGGTTTCTTGCGGGGCTTGTCGTTGATCCACCCCGCTGCCACGACCTGGGGAAGGAGCCAGCAGGCGCTCCACATGGTGGAGACCAGGCCGATCACGGGCGCCGACCGGGTAAACTGGCGGACGAAGGCCGGCAGGACGCTGTCGGGCCGGACAAAGGCAAGGGCCAGACTGAAGAAGACGTAGTCGACGGCGAATGCCAGGAAGTTCCAGCGGTAGTTGGGGGGGAGGCGAGTGTCTCTGGTCATCGGAGGCCAGTCTACCACGAAGGGGCGATCCGTCAAGGTGAGCGACGGAAAAGGGAGATTGGATGGAGGAGTGGGGCGGGAGCAGGGAGGTGGGGTGGGCCGAGCTGGGCCTGTGAGTGTACTCGGACGGGAGTGGTTGCAGAGTCTGGAGGACGGGAATGGCTCGCCTCTGCCCGACGAGCTCACCACATCGCCACGGCCATTTTCTGGCGCGCGACGTTTCGGGCCATGAATGATGCTGATGTCAATGTCCCATGCGTGGCGGGCTTCCCGGGCCAGGTCTTGGTGGGTTGTCTGTGAGCGCTTCCCTGGTCCGAACGACGTGGTCGCAGGTGGCGGGATGGAGAGGGCTTTACTCCGCCCAGTTGAAGGTGCGGGTGACCGCCTTCTTCCAGCCGTCATACAGCTGCGCACGCGTGCGGGCGTCCATCTGGGGCCTCCAGGTCCGGGAGACGTTCCAGTTCTGGCGGAGGGCGTCGAGGTCATCCCAGAAGCCGACGGCGAGTCCGGCGGCGTAGGCTGAGCCCAGGGCAGTGGTCTCGGAGACAGTGGGGCGGATGACGGGGACGCCCAGGATGTCCGCCTGGAACTGCATGAGCAGCTCGTTGTGGACCATGCCGCCGTCGACCTTGAGGGCTTCCAGAGGTACGCCGGAGTCCTGCTCCATGGCGTCGAGCACCTCACGGGTCTGGTAGGCGGTGGCCTCCAGGGCGGCGCGGGCGATGTGATACTTGTTGATATAGCGGGTGAGGCCCACGATGACCCCGCGGGCGTCGCTCCGCCAGTAGGGGGCGAAGAGGCCGGAGAAGGCGGGGACGAAGTAGATGCCGCCGCTGTCGTCGACGGCCCTGGCGAAGTCCTCAACGTGCTGGGAGAAGTCGAACATGTCGAGGTTGTCCCGCAGCCACTGAACGAGGGCGCCGGCGATGGCGATGGATCCCTCGAGGGCGTAGACGGGGTGGTCGTCACCCATCTTGTAGCCGAGGGTGGTGAGCAGGCCGCTCTCGCTGGGGACGGCCTCGCTGCCGGTGTTGAGGAGCATGAAGCAGCCGGTGCCGTAGGTGTTCTTGGCCTCGCCGGGGCTGAAGCAGGTCTGGCCGACGAGGGCCCCCTGCTGGTCGCCGAGGGCACCGCAGACGGGAATCGCGGCGCCCAGAGGCCCGTTCCGGGTAGTGTGTCCATAGAGGTCGGGGTCGCTGGAAGGGCGGATGTCCGGGAGCATCTCACGAGGAATGGCCATGACGTCGAGGATCTCCTGATGCCAGTCCAGGGTCTCCAGGTTCATCAGCATGGTGCGGCTGGCGTTGGTGACGTCGGTGACGTGGGCGCCGCCGGCGGGGCCTCCGGTCAGGTTCCAGATTTCCCAGGTATCGATGTTGCCGAAGAGGGCGTCGCCACGCTCAGCGGCGGAGCGGAGGCCGTCGATGTGATCCAAGAGCCACATGATTTTGGGGCCGGAGAAGTAGGTGGCCAGGGGAAGACCCACCGTGGTTCGGAAGCGGTCCTGGCCGCCATCGTCGGCAAGGCGGCTGCAGATCCCGTCGGTGCGGGTGTCCTGCCAGACGATGGCGTTGTAGTAGGGTTCGCCGGTGTTTCTGTTCCAGACGATGGTGGTCTCGCGCTGGTTGGTGACGCCGACAGAGGCAATCTCCGTGGGTCGGACGCCGGTCTTGTTCAAGGTGCTCTTGATGACATCCTCGGTGCGGGTCCAGATCTCTCTCGGATCGTGCTCGACCCAGCCGGGCTGGGGGTAGATCTGTTCGTGCTCCAGTTGATGCGAGCCCACGATCTCTCCCGTGTGGGTGACGATCATGAATCGGGTGCTGGTTGTTCCCTGATCGATGGCGGCTACGTATTTCTGCGCTGGCATCCGGGTGGGACTCCTTCTCTGGTCAGCTCGCAGGTTTGGTGGGTGAGCAGCGGCGTGAGGGCTGGCGGCACGATCGGGTGTGCCGACGCGGGCCAAGTGGTGAGTGAAGATCCTGACGGACAGGGGCGGGGTGCCGGGGCCGGGAAGTCACCATCGGCGTGCCGTGCCCTTCAAGGAGCGTCTGCCGGAGAGCTGATAACATAAGTCTCAGGCAGAGGCGCCAGTTGACGAGATGTGGGATCACAAGCACTGTCCTCGTTGTCAGAGCCGTTGTCTTACGTTTCGTCGAAGGGATGGCAGGCTCCCGCGCCTGATGGAGCCTTGCGGGCGGCAAGCGCACCGCCTCTGCCGTCACAACCTGGCGAACCAGGTGACGCCCCTGGGAAGTGTAGCATAGGCGGCTCGTTTGTCCAGGATGATGGCGCCGTGAGCGACAGAGGACCGGGTCCGGGCTGCGGTGGAGAGCGGTGGGTGGCGTGGATCGCCGTGGCGCCCACTGGGAAAGCAGAGTTGGACGATGGGCGGGTGAGCGATGAGGTCCACGTGGTGGGTGTGCTCACGTCGGCATGGTGGGACTCGCGAAGGGGTGAACGGGGGATGATAGAGCGGGGCCTCGGACATGAGCAGCTGACGAACGTCCGCCCGAGGTACATGGAGATGTGATGCACGGCGCGGTGCTGACGATGTGTGATCCGCCTGCCGGTGCACGCCAGCAACGCCCTTGATGTCCAGGTTCTCGAACTTCGTGCTGCCGTCGGTGGAGGCGGTGTCGTGGGGCCGGCAGCCCTGCTCCGGGACTGGATTCGCGACGCTGCCGACCGTGCGTCCGAGGATGTGGGCGCTGGAGACGTTGCCGAGTCTGTCTGCAACGTATGGCCGTATCGTGTCCTGTGCCTCGACGGTGGCGTCGTGATCCTCGTGGGTCAGCAGTATCCCCTCTATGCTGTGACGGGGTCCACGCCTCCAGTATGCTCTTGACTATCCGTCCGGCTCTCCTTCACCCACGCCTGTGCCGCCATCTGTATCGCGTCCCAGGGACTGCTGAGCGGCGGCGTATAGCTCAGGTCCACGTCGTTCAGGGCCTCCACGGTCATCTCGTTGAACAGGGCCGTGGCGAACACGTCTGCGCGCTTCGACACTGCCCCCGTCCGATGGCCCACGATCTGCGCCCCCAGCAGCCGCCCGGTCAGTTTCTGGGGTCTGTGTGCTGTGATCTGGCGATTCCCTTGGTTCT
>CAYVCX010000045.1:0-23783 GCA_964450435.1 uncultured Anaerolineales bacterium | reverse complement strand
ACGAGATGAAAAACACCAGCGTCGCGAAGGCACAGGGGTTGAGCCCGTCGACCAGGCCCGCCACCACCACCGTCAGCAATCCGAAGGATCGGAAGCGCTCGATGATGTTGGAGGCCGCCTGGCTCCCCGCCGATACCAACGGGCTCCCACTGCCTGGGTCCTCCCACACCGGCTGTGCTCCCGTGTCGACATACTGCGCAATGAGCGTCTCGATGTTGCGGGCGTGCACCTCGTCATCGCCAACTAGCGCCTGATCCCCCACGAAGACTGCCGGCGCGGTGAGCCGCTTTCTCTCTGGGACACCGGCCCGCTCGCCCAACCACTCAGCCAGGGCTGTCTGCTCCCGCACGTCGAACTGATGGACTACGAGCTGAGGGTATTGGTGCTGCAGGTAGTTGAGGTCCAGCTGCACCCGGTCGCACTCCGGGCAGCCCACCTGGTAGAAGTAGGCTACGTGGATGGGGGGTTCATCCGGCTCGTCCGGGGAGGCAGCCTCAGGGGTGGGCGTCCGTTCCACTTCCGGGAGAGCCACCCCGCCCATCTTCAGGTACGTCTCTACCAGCTCCGGCAGCTCCTCCCGCGCCTCCTCCTCCCCCGCCAGGACGTGGTCGCCGATGAAGACCACCGGCATCTCCGCGCGGGTCACCCCGTGGCGCGTCTCCAGGGCCCGCAAGAGGTTGTAGTTCTCTGTCGAGCCCTCCACGTCACGTTGGTCAACCACCAGCTGCGGTCCATACCTCTCCTTCAGCGGGGCCACCACCTCCTCCTCCACCACCACGCATTCGGAGCACAACCGGTCGTAGAAGAACAGGACGTGCACCGCCGCGTCTTCCGTCGGAGTGGGCTGAGGCGCTGGATCCTCTTGGGGCGGTGCCGTCCCCTCCAGAACGTCCTCCAGACCAGGGATGTCCGGGTAGCCCACCCCTCCTGCAGCCAGGTGCTGATCGATCAGGCCCGGGAGCTGCTCCGGGATCTCACGTGATCCCACCAACACGGTGTCGCCGATGAAGAGCATCGGGACGCCTCGCCGGTTCTGCGGCACTTCGTGAGCCTCAAGCGCCTGCAGCCAAACCTCGTAGTTCTCCGGCACCTCGGAGAGCTCAAGCTTGGCGATCTCAAGCTGCGCGCCGTACTCCTCCTCCAACGGCGGGAGCACCTCCTCCATCACATCGTGGCAGTGCGGGCAGGTCTCGGCCCAGAAGAACAGGGCTCGCACCACCGGTTCGTCGGCGCGCGCCGGGGCAACTCCGGCCGATAGACTGGCGGTGACCAGCACCCCGGCCAGCACAACAAGACGCATCACACGGGTCAACATCCTTTGTCTATAGTGCATCAGACCTCCCCAAGTAGCTTTTGAATTAGAGACTTCAACATACGTGGCCCCTGACCTCTCCTGATCATTGGTCCGCGATTTCATCCAGCAGTTGCTCCACGAAGGGGTTCTCCAGACGGTAATAGACGAACTGCCCCTCCCTGCGGCAGGCCACGATACCGCTCTCCCGCAGCACCGCCAACTGCTGAGAGACGTAGGGCTGGGGCCGATCCAGCACAGCGTGCAAGTGCGAGACACATGCTTCCCTCTTGCGTAACTCGATCACAATTCGCAGCCACGCAGGATGAGGGAGCAGTTGTAACCGGCGGGCGACCGTCTGACAACGCCTCTCTTCCATTGGCGCCTGCTCGGAACGGCATCACACCTGGATTGCGGGTCGCCGATCTCCGCTACGGACACCGGACGATGTCCTGCGCCCACAGGCAGTCCGCACAGGAGGGACACCAGCCCCAGCAGCCATCGTTCGACTCGGTGATGTCGCAGGTGTCCCGCAGCTCGCAGTCCACACAGGAGGGGAAGTTGAAGCGGCGCACCTCGGCGCGGAAGCGAACGTAATCCTCGGACGTCCAAATCGCCGCCAAATCCTGCTCATTCACGTTGCCAAAGACGTAGCGGCTCACCTCCTTGGGCCGCCCGAAGATATAGTACGGGTAGGAGTGGGAGAGGGCATAGCAGGGACTGACCCCGCCGTCCCATCCGACCACCAGCGCGTTGCTACCGATGAAGCCGCAGCGCCGCTCGGCCCCCCAGTTCATCCGCGGGAGCTCCACAATGCCCCAGAGCAGCCAGTCGCTGCTCTTGACCGCCCAGCCGGAGGCGGCGGATAAAGGAGGCCTTTCGTCTCGCCCGTACAATGCCTGATCAGCCATCTCCACTGTGTGCGGCAGGACGTGAGTGATGAGCACCCGGTTGGCCTGCATGCGTTGCGCCACGTCTGATAGCCCGGGAATCTCGGCCCTGTTCTCCTTCAAGGCCACGAACTCGATCCCCAGGCGGGGCAGGGATGACCCACGCTCCGCCTTGATGCGGTTGAGCATCTTGACGTTCTTCGTGACCGTCCGCAGCTTGGCGCCACGGCGCACGTCGCCGTACGTCTCCGGGCGGGTGCCGTCCAGCGAGACGGTGACCCCATCGACCTCGAGGTCGATCAGCGCTCGGCCCCGTTCTTCGCTGAGCAGTAGACCGTTCGTACTGATAGTGATTTTGACGCCGAGGCCCTTGATCGCCTCCAGAAGATCCAGGATCTTGGGGTGGCTGAAAGGCTCACCGTAGCCGCCCAGGATCACCTCGCGCAGCTCGGGCAGACCATGCAGGCTGTCCAGCACACGCTCAATGGTAGTCGCGCTCATGTCCTCCAGTGGGTCGTCCCAGACGTTACGCACGCAGGTGCGGCAGTTCAGATTACAGCGCGTCGTCGGTTCCAGGTAGACCTTGTGCACATCTGGCCGCAGGGGATGGAGGGCCAGCCCGCTCTCCGTCTTCTCCAGCAGGAAGTCCTCACCCCCCTCCAGCCCGTAGCGACGACGGAGATCCTGAGGCAAGGTCACCTGCCCGTCGGCAGCCATCGACAATTTACGCATTGAGCATCCCCTGTTGAGACTCCCCTCTAGAGAATCAGGGATCCAGACGGAACCCAGGCCGCACGACCAGAACCGCGCACGGGGCGTGGGCCGTGACCCGCGTCGCCACGTTTCCTAGGAGGAACTCCTTGATGCCGGTCTCCCCGAGGCTGCCGAGTACGATCAAGTCAGCCTTCTGTTTGCGCGCCTGGTGCAGGACCATCTCGGCCGGATTGCCGAACAGCACTTCACACGTCACCTCGACATTCGCTTCGTGCGCGACGGCAAGCGGTTCCTGAAACACAGGCCACTCTTCGGCAAGGTCCGGCCTCTCGGGGTAGGGTTCCTTCCCCAACTGACCGGGTTTCAGCGACACGACGTGAACGAGCTGCAACTCTTCGACAGGCAGAACTTGTGCCAGATCGACAGCCGCGCGAGCAGCCGTCACACTGTACTCCGACTCGTCTAGTGCCACGAGCATTCTTTCCATATCGATACCTCCTCAAAACACACGACCTACGACTATCCGGCAGCCTGTCTGCCGGCAACCACCAGCAAGTCCCGCAGTCACCCTTCTGCGTGCCTGGTGGAGCGAGCGCACCCTGATTGGCATCTCTCGCCAGTTCTTGCCGCTACCCACCCCGAGAAAGGGGAGGGCCCGCTCGCACGCCTCGCTACGGGCCCTCCTCCTTAACGTGGTCGACACCAGCCAGGACTAGGCGGCTTGCGCGGCGCGGATCCACTCAATGATCTCGCCCTTGCGCGGGATGCGGCCCGACGCTTTGACCTCCTCGTCGATCACGATGGCAGGCGTGCTCATCACGTCATACGCCAGAATCGCGTCCATATTCTCGACCTTGGTGAACGTCGCACTGGCGCCGACCTCGCTCGCCGCTTCCTTTGCCAAACGCTCCACTCGCTTGCACTTGGGGCATCCCATGCCCAGAATCTTGATCTCCATTGTCGGTACCTCTCTAGAATCTCACCTGCTCAGTTACTCCTGTTCTCAGCCAACTTCTGTTCGACGCGCTGCACGATGTCTCGTTTGATCCGCTCCTTTTCTTCTTCCGCATAGGAGAGCGCCGATGTCTTCTTCACCCCGTAATCCTGTACCATCTCGACTCTGACGTCGGGTTGACGGTCTCCATGCTCCTCCACGATTTCCGTGCAGCACATCACCGGACACCCTTCGATGACCACGAGCAGCTCCGCCTCGGCCACCTTGTCCAAGCCAGTGGCCTTATCGATAGCCACGGCCGGGAGGCACACCAGGCCGTAGCCCTCTTCGCGGGCCAGCTCAGTCGCCACAGCACCAGCTAGCTGTCCCGTATTGCTGGCCCCATAACACGTTGCTAGCACAACTTCAGATACAGAACCTCCCATGAATGCAGCCTCAGGAAACTTGTCACCATCCTTTACGAGTCTCCCTACGCGGCTTGCTCTCTCTCTTTGGCCGTGACCAAGGCCCGTTGTTGATGGCGACCGGTCCACGCCGCGATGACGGCAAGCAGTACGATCGCGCCTGCCAGAATACCCCCAATAAGCCAGCTACTCATACCTTCCAGCCAGCCACCAAACAGCAGTCCGGCCAGCGTGCTGAAGATGGTAACCAACACCACGTAGACGGCCGTCTTCTTCCGCCCGATGACCGAGTTGGTGATCAGGATCGACTGCAAGCTCAGCTCCGGGTCGGCCAGCAAGTACGCCAGCAGCACGCCACGGTGCATGCCCAGCGACAGGAACGTCTGCGCGATAGGCACCTCAACGAGCGTGGGGAAGTACATAAACACCCCGAACAACACGCCAGCCAGGTTGGCCCAAACGGTGTTTCGCCCGGCCAGGGTCTCGATCCAGCTCCTGGGGATGACGGCCCGCGCCATGCCAGCCAGGAAGACCCCGACGATGAGCAAGGGGATAATCTGCTTCACGAAACGCCACATCTCCCACAGCCACTCCTGCACCGCGTACTCCTCGAAGGCGTTCGAAGCCATCCACCAGACAGCTCCGATGAGCAGTACTTCGGCGAGCAGTCGCCCCGAGATTCCGATTCGGAGCCCAGCCTGGAACGCCGTCACATTGAATGAGGCCACCAGCAGGGTGACTGTGATCAGACCCAGCGCTGTGTACGTCCAGCGGTTGAAGCCACGGTCCACGTCATTCAGCCCCAGCCAGGCCGTGCCCGCGATGAGGAACAGGAAGCCAATCAGGAAGACGCCGTGGACGCTCACACCCTCGACCCCCATGGCGGGATTGGGCGGGACGACCCCGTCCAGCCAGGCCTGCAGAGACCCGGCCCACGAGCCCGGCAGCGTGAACGTGGCGTAGCTGCTGGTGAGAAGGCCTACTTGCAGCGTCCCAGCGATGAGGACGCCCAGGAGCAGGACGAAGAAGACCCACGTGCGCACCGGCATACGGGCCCCCTGCCCGAAGACACTGGCACCGTGTGTCGCTTCGTTGTGGGCCCGATCATCCTCACGGAAGAACCAGGCCATCAGCATCCCGATGCCGATGCCGAAGACGACGGAGAGAATCACCCGGGCGATGGCGATGTCCATACCGATCATCGCGCCGGTGAAGGTAATCGCCAGGATGTTCACCGCCGGGCCGACGAACAGGAAGGTGATGGCCGGTCCCAGCCCGGCACCTTTCTTGTAGATGCTGGCGAAGAGGGGCATGATGGTGCACGAACAGACCGCCAGCACAAAGCCCCCCAGCGCCGACATGGGGTACGAGAGCACCTTGGGCGCGTCCCGTCCGAGATACTTGGTGATCGCCTCCTTGGGAATCAACGCTGCCAGCGCGCCGGCGATGAAGAACGCAGGCAGCAGACACAACAGCACGTGTGCGGCCAGATAGGCTGCGAGGCTTCCCAAGCCTGCCTGCAGCAACATAGTTATCGTCTCCAGAACTGTCACGTTAAGTCTCCTGATCTATGAGCATCTTGTTGAACTAGCGAAGCCGCGACTATCGCGGCGCCATCTCTGGCTGGTTCGTTTTCGGGGCGAGCGTCCGTACCTGGGCTGCGGCGTTGTACGAACTCCGCACCAGGGGCCCGCTCTCCACCCAGCCAAACCCCATCTCCAATCCGCGCTGGCGCAGCATCTCAAACTCAGCGGGTGGGTAGTAGCGCTCGACGGGAACGTGTTGCATTGAGGGTCGCAAGTACTGGCCCAGGGTAAGGATGTCGACGTCCACGTCGCGAAGATCGCGCATGGTTTCAATGACCTCGTCCATCGTCTCCCCAAGCCCGACCATCAGGCCGCTCTTGGTAAGTACGTCAGGGGCCAGGCCCCGGGCACCGTGCAGCACATCCAACGAGATGTGGTACCGGCACTGGGGCTGCACCCGAGGGTAGAGACGCGCAACGGTCTCCATGTTGTGGCCCAGAACGTCCGGCCGCGCATCCAACACCGTCTCAAGGGCTGTCTCTTCCCCCTGGAAATCCGGGATCAGCACCTCCACTGTGCAGCCAGGCTGGAAATCATGGATCTGCCGAATGACAGCAGCGAAAACTGAAGCACCGCCATCGGGCAGATCATCGCGGTCCACGGAGGTGATGACCGCGTGCTCCAAGCCCATTTCCCGAACGGCCCGCGCCACGCGCTCCGGTTCGTCCGAGGCGAGGGGCGTGGGGCGGCCCGTCCGGACGTTGCAGAACCGGCAGCTGCGGGTGCAGGTGTCCCCCAGGATGAGAAACGTCGCCGTGCGGTTGTTCCAGCATTCCCCGCTGTTCGGGCAGTGGGCTTCCTCGCACACAGTGTGCAGGCGATTGGAGCGCATGAGCCGGTCCGTCCATTCGTAGCTCGTCCCCGCTGGTGCCGGGACGCGCAGCCACGGTGGAAGACGGGATCCGCGTTCTTCACCTCTGTCCATCTCTGATGTCATGGCATCACCGCTACCTCACTGCTACGGTGCAGGTCACTCCATTTTGGCCCGGCGTCGCCCCTCGCTCTGGCTTGACCGGCGCAGGCTGCTTGCCGCGCGTTCAACGTCGACACTGCGGCTGCCTCGGTCGCTGTAGGATCACGGCGACCGAGGCAGCCGGTTACGTCACGAGCTGCTGACTGGCTCGATAAGGACCTCCGGCTCGATGATCAGGTCCGCCGTGATCGAGGCGGCGATCAGGCTGTACTTCGTGGTGATCTCGAGCGCTCGGTCAATCTTGTCCGCATCGCCCTGGTGCACGGTGATCTTGGGCCGCAGCACGACGTGGGTGAACTCCTCCGTCTTGTCCAGGTAGACCTTCTTGAAGCCTTCCGCCTCGCAGCAGTAGTTCAGCAGGTCGATCTTCAGCTTCTCGGCCACCCAGAGGAACATCATGTGGATGCAGGTGTTCACCGCTGCCACATAGGCATCCTCCGGCGTCAACCAGCCCTTGCGCCCGTGCGCATCTGGGGGCGCCCCGAACTCCATCTCGGGCCCGTTGCCGCACACCAGGTGCCCTTTGCGTCTCCCCGTCCTCTCGACGTAGGTCTTGTAGCTCGTAGCCATTCTCTCTACTCCTCACGTGCCCTTGCGACTTTGTTCTGCATCAGCTCGAAGTACGTCTTGGCTGGCAGCAGCATGAGCTGATCCCCTTCCCAGTCCGTGAGACGAAGGCGCGCGATCCAGCCCGCGCCGAAGGGATCCTCACCGATGAGCTCGGGGTGCTCGTCGAGGGCCGGATTGAACGTAACCAGCTCGCCGGTGGCCGGGATGGTGACGTCCACCATGGCCTTGATGCTCTCGAGCGTGGCGAACACGTCGTCCTGCTCGAAGAAGGTGCCCTCCGCGGGCCCTACGTAGACGATGTCCCCCAGCTTGGTCTGGAAGAAATCGGTCACCCCGACGATGCCTTCCTCTCCGTCCGGGCGAACCCAGGTATCGTAGCCGGCGTACCAGGTTCCCACCGGCACGCGCAGTTGGAACTTGTCGAATTGTAGTTCGAAGAACTCGCCTGTTTTCACGTTGGACTCCTATCCTGAAGCTATGTTTTGCCACCGTTCGTTCATCAGGCCGGTGGATACTCCTTGCGTAGCTCGCGGATCTTGGCCTTGACCTCACTCCGTTCCGGGAAACTAATCGCATCCGTCTCGCAGGCGTGGATGCACGACTGGCAGTACACCTGGCAGTGCCAGCGGTGCTCCACATAGACCTTGTTTTTCTCCTCGTCGTAAGCATAGACGTCATCGTGACAGAACTCGATGCACTCCTGACACCCCACGCACTTCTCCGCATCGATGGTCGGGTACCACGGGATCAGATGCCGTGGAATGCCCAGGTAACGCTGGTACTTCTCCTCAAGCTCGTCGAGGACTTCCTTCTCACTCATTGCTCTCAATCTCCTGTCAACTCAGTATCGTTGAGCCACCGCACAACCGCAGGCCCAGCAATCGGCGGGGTTCCACGGGAGAAGCTCTCGAAGAACCCCGCCACATTCCCCACGACCCACAGCTATGCGCCGTCCGCGTCACTCTCCAGCTTCTTCGACCGCTTTGGCAACCTTCTCCATCGCCTCGGCAGTGGAGAGATTGCGCAGATCCAACGGAATCACAGCTTCTTCGAAATCGACGCCCACGTCGCTCAACGCGTCCTTGAACATCTTGCGCTGCATGGTGGGAGCGCAAGCACCGACGATGTAGGTCACGCCGGGCTTGGCATAATCGTGCCAGAAGCGGTCCCCGTCCTCGACACAAAGCTGCGGATGCACGATGTCGTACTCCACCTCCAGCTCGTTCCGTACGTAGTTCATCAGCGGCCACAGATCCAGCTCATCGAATCCCGGGCACTCACCGGTGCACATGCACATCACAAAGCGCGGCTTTCCGTTCTCAGCCATCTGTCGTTTTACCTCCTCAGGTAATCTTTCTTCATCTGTCTCTCGAATGAATCTCGTCCCACCGGGCAGGCAGCAACGCTGTCGGGGGCGGGCGTTTCAACCCCGGTCCCCGCGAGCAGTGACACAGGCAGCGGCAGGAGTGCGTGCGGGTAGTCATAAGCGCCTCAGGTCCTCACGAGGGGCCTAGACTCCGTCCCAAACCCCACTATGCTCACCGTTCCCGTCTCTGACCCCCAGACACCCGTCCCCCTGTCGTCCCGCTGACTCCGATATCTCTCCACCGACCGCTCTTAGTCTTCCTGCTCGGTCAATTCGCAGCGCGGGCACTCAC
Organism: uncultured Anaerolineales bacterium; assembly: GCA_964450435.1. Classification (GTDB taxonomy): domain Bacteria; phylum Chloroflexota; class Anaerolineae; order B4-G1; family B4-G1; genus SKLM01. The sequence continues at coordinate 14,742 of CAYVCX010000045.1, read as the reverse complement.
ACGCCTCCACGCGACCGCGCTCTTCCGGGGCCCCCAACATCGCCTGGAGGAGCTGTTCCACCCCCGAGTTGCTCAGGCTGTAGTAGACGTACAGTCCCTCTCTGCGGTCCGCCACCAGGTCGGCCTCCCGTAACTTCCCCAGCTGCTGCGATACGTAGGGCTGAGGACGATCCAAGAGTGTCTGAAGGTGACAGACACAGGCCTCACCGGTCCGCAATTCGTCCACTATCTGCAGCCGGACGGGATGGGAAAGGATCTGCAAGACGTCAGCGACCGACTGATACCCACTGCTCATCGCCATACTCCCCTGCCTAATATGCGTCCTGTCGCATATAGTATACCCGATGCTTAGGCTTTGTCAAGTCAGGCAGCGGGGCCGTGTTGAGCGCGACCGCCGGAGCTGGTCGTGACCGTGAAAGCGGCCCCTGATTTGCCAGAGATCTGGTACGCGAGGGACGAGGGAAACGCGTCAGTGCGGTGAGTGCTTCAGACGGCGAGGAGCGTGGCGCACGTACTGCCCGCTCGTGCTCCAACGGGCTCGGGCTGGAAGGGTGGCTACCGGATTGGTCCGACGACGACCTGGGCCCCCGGCGCTGCGGCACAGATGTGGATGTTCGGGCTCTTGCCCGTGGCTTGTGTGTAGCATGTGCTGACGCGGGCCGAGAAGGCCTCGGCCGCGTCGTCCCGGACGAGGGCGACGGCGCAGCCACCGAAGCCGGCACCGGTCATACGAGCCCCATAGCAGGCGTCGTCCTGGCGAGCACAGGCAGCCATTATGTCCAGTTCCTGGCTCGAGACCTCGAAGTCCTCACGCAAGCTGGCGTGGCTGGCGTTGATCAAGGAACCCATTTCGAAGGGCGCGTCACGCTCCATTGCCCGGGCGGCCCGCAGGGTGCGCGCGTTCTCGGTCACCACGTGGCGGGCGCGACGGCGGATCAGGGCACCGGGGGCGTCCTGGAGATCACCAGCCCGGTTCTCGAGCTGAGCCGGACTCACGTCGCGGAGGGCGGGAACGCCAAAGAAGCGAGCTGCCGCCTCGCACTGCTCTCGACGCTCGTTGTAGAGGGAATCGACCAGTCCCCGCCGTGTGGCAGTGTCCATCACCACGACGGCGGTCCGTGACAGCATGGGGACCGGTGTGGTGTCCAGGGACCGGCAGTCGATGAGGAGGGCATGGTCGGCCTGACCGGCGGCCGAGATCATCTGGTCCATAATGCCACAGCGCACGCCGACCCATTCGTTCTCGGCCCGCTGGCAGAGCCGGGCCATCTCGACGGGGTTCCAGGGAATCCCCGAGATATGGGAGAAAGCACGGGCTGTGGCGAGCTCGAGGGCCGCCGAGGACGAGAGTCCGGCTCCTCGGGGTACGTCTCCGACGATGATGCCCTCCCATCCCTGCAGCGTGTAGTTTTCTTGCTGGAGAGACCAGGCCACGCCCTTCAGGTACTCGACCCACCGCGAGGTGGGGTCCTTCAGCGCCTCCAGGGAAAACTCCGCAACGTCGTCGAGGTCGAGGGCATAGGCCAGGACTCGTGCGTCGCTGCGCGGCTGCAGCGCGATCCAGATGGCGCGGTCTATGGCCATTGGGAGCACGAAGCCGTCATTGTAGTCGGTATGCTCGCCGATGAGGTTGACGCGTCCCGGCGCTCGGACGACGATTGGAGGCCTGATGCCAAAACGGCGTTCGAACTCCCGAGCCGCCAGGCTATGCAGGTCCATCGGATCTCCGTGTCAGACCCGGTCGGCCTGGAACTGGATGGTGAACGTAGGGGACCGTCTCATGGCCGACGCTCAAGGGGGTCAAGAGTGCGGCTTCCAGCTTGGGCCAGCGGCTCCTTCCATCAGGAGATCTACGGAGGCATCGATCAATGTGGGGAGGGGGGCGGGGCGATGACCGTGGTGCCACATCACCAGTTGTTGAAAGAAGAGGGAGCGGACGGCGCCGGCCAGGTACAGGGGATCCAAGTCGTGGCGAATCTCGCCGGCTGCCTGTGCCTGACGCACCTGATCGGCCAGGAGGTCCCGGAGGGCGTGACCGGGACTGAGCTCCCGACGACGCATGATGGCCGCGAAGAGGCGTTGAGCCAGCTGTCGCTCACAGAGTGGGTCTTCGGCGACCAGGCGCAGCGCCAGCTTGATGCGCTCCACGGGGCTGGCAGGGGCACCACGCTCCGGAGTCAGTGCTTCCTCCAGCTGCTCCAACCGATGGGCGGCGATGGCTGGGAGGACGGCCTCTTTGGTCTGGAAGTAATTGAAGAAGGTGCCCTTGGCGACGCCGACGGCGTCGGTGATGTCCTTGACGGTGGTGGCATCGTAGCCGCGCTCGGCGAACAGGTGTAAGGCCGCCTCCATCAAGCTGTGGCGAGTCTCGTACTTCTTGCGTTCGCGGCGCGAGAGCTTTTCTTGGGTGTTCATAGTCTTATGACCGCAGCACAGAGCGGATCAGGGTCAGATTATAGTAGACGAGGGGTCCATGTCAACAGGGCGCCAGGCGCTCGATAGCCCAAGCTGCGTGCTCAGCGATAAGGGGCTGAGGGGCTGAGCGGGCGGCCTGCAGGGCCGGAAGAGCGGCCGGGTCGCCGAGGTTGCCCAGGACGACAGCCGCATTTCGCAACAGGCCGGCGCGTCGGGGCCGCCAGAGGGGCGTGTCACGGAATCGCGCGCGGAAGCTGTCCCCGTCGAGCTGCAGCAGTTGGGGTAAGTCGAGGGTGGGATGGAGGGGCCGGAAGGCGGGCTCGTCAGCGGGACGGGCGAAACGGCGATTCCAGGGGCAGACCTCCTGGCAGATGTCGCAGCCGAAGACGCGATCTTCCAAGAGAGGACGGAGGGGAAGGGGCAGAGCCCCCCGGTGTTCGATGGTCAGGTAGGAGAGGCAGCGGCGGGCGTCGAGAGTGCGGGGCGCGACGAGAGCCCCGGTGGGGCAGGCGTCCAGGCAGGCGGTGCAGCGCCCGCATCGGTCCGATGTGGACGGCGCATCGGCTTCGAGGTCGAGGTTGAGGAGAAGCTCGCCCAAGAAGAAGTAGGAGCCGTGACGAGGATGGATGAGATTGGCGTTCTTCCCGATCCACCCCAGGCCGGCTCGCTGGGCAAGCTCCCGCTCCAGCAAGGGGCCGGTGTCGACGTAGGCCCGGTGCATCAGGGATGGGTCGGTGTGTGCGTCGATCCAGCCGGCGAGCTGGTGCAGTCTCTCCAGCATCACGGGGTGGTAATCGAGGCCCCAGGCATAGCGGGACACGCGCCCGTCGAGTCGCTCGGCGGGGGGGAAGTCGCCCGGGTAGTAGTTCATACCGACCACGAGAATGGAGCGAGTCTCGGGCATAATCCGGCGCGGGTCAGCCCGTTTGGAAACGGCATCAGGACGCGCCATATAGTCCATCCCGGCGTGGTAGCCCCGGGCCAGCCAGCGGTGGTAGAAGGCCGCGTGGTCGGCGGCACCCGGATCGGTTATACCGACCAGATCGAAGCCAAGCTTTCGCGCCCGCCGTTTGATCTCGTCCGCCAGCGCCATCATAGGACCCAGAATATAGCGCAGCAGGGTCGGCGTGTCAAAGGAGGCTTGAGGGATGGATTCAAAGGCTTTTCGCTTGCGCGCTACCTCGGCTCGTGTTATAATCCAGCTCGCATAGAGGCAGCGTCGGAAGTGGGCAACCCCCACTTTTTTTTATAGAGGTGGCGTGTTCAGGTTTGTTCGTCGGGGATTGGGCCCGACGCTTTGGTGTGAGGGGTGAGAGCCGGCACGGCCGACCAGGGGCCAGAGCGGGGAGAACCCGTTGGCAGGAGAAGGGTATGAAGTCGGAATTCTTATTGGCGTTTAACGAGATATGCAGTGACCGTGGGCTTCCGAAAGCAGTCGTCATCGACGCTGTCGAGAAGGCACTGGTCTCGGCGTACCGTCGCAATCTGGATGCTGACACGGTGGAGAACGTCACAGCGGAGATCGATCCCAGCAGTGGAGAGATGAGGATCTACGTCGAGAAGGAGGTCGTGGAGGAGGTCACCGACCCGGCGTGGGAGATCGGTCTGGCGGAGGCGCGGGCCATCGACGCGGATGCTGAGCTGGGAGAGCTGGTCACCGTGGAAGACACACCGGACAAATTCGGCCGTATTGCGGCACAGACTGCGAAGCAGGTCATCCTTCAGCGCATTCGGGAAGCCGAGCGGGACGTGCAGTATGAGCACTATGTCGAGCAAGAGGGCGAGATTGTTCACGGCACGGTGCAGAGCGTGAAGCCGAATGTGGTGTTGGTGAACCTGGGGGGTGCTGAGGCGATCCTGCCGCGCAGCCAGCAGGTGCCGGGGGAGAGGCATCACATTCACCAGCGTATGCGCGCGTACGTACTCGAAGTGCGCAACACAAACCGTGGGCCAAAGATTGTGCTTTCGCGCAGCCATCCGAAGATGTTGCGACGGTTGCTGGAGCTTGAGGTTCCAGAGATATTCAACGGGACGGTGGAGATCAAGGGGATCTCCCGCGAGGCGGGCTCGCGCTCCAAGGTTGCTGTGTCAGCGCGCCAACAGGGGGTGGACCCGGTGGGGGCCTGCGTCGGTATGCGCGGGGTGCGCATCAAGTCCATCGTGAATGAACTTGGCGGCGAGAAGATCGACGTCATTGAGTGGAGTCCGGATACGGGAACCTTCATCGCAAAGGCGCTCAGTCCAGCCAAGGTGTTGAGCGTTCAGGTGGACGAGGACCCCGACGGGCGGAAGTCGGCAAGTGTCGTCGTGCCTGAGGACCAGCTTTCGCTGGCCATTGGTCGGGCGGGCCAGAATGCCCGGTTGGCGGCGAAGCTGAGCGATCACCGCATCGACATACAGGGGGTGGCCGAGGCGGCTACCGCGGCCCTGCAGCGAGTGAACGAGGACCCCGAGGTGCTGCCAAGTCTGGGTGGAGCAGCCGAGTTGCTTCCCTCTGTCGCCAACATCCTGCAACGGCACGAGGAAGAGGAGGGCATGCCGTACTCCAGCGAGGAGTTGCTGAAGATGCGGCGGGTCATCGAGGCTGTGTGGAATCATTACGCGTCGCTGCGTAGAGACGAGCGAGAACGTCGGAAGGCAGAGGAGGAGGCCCGTCTCGAGGCTCTTGAGCAGGTACGTGAGTTGATTCCGGATAGAGCGTACGAGACACCCCTTGAGGATATGGAGGTGGGCGCGCGTACTGTAGGCCGTCTGGAGGGGGTCGGACTGGCGACCGCTGGCCAGGTTATGGAGCGTTTGATCGCTGAGGGCGACGAGGGACTGCTGGCATTGGATGGGATTGGCCCGAAGACGGTGGAGCAGGTGAAGGAAGGCATCAGCGAGATGGGTCTGCTGGAGGCAGAACCCGTTCCGGCGGAGGAAGAGGAGGAAGCAGAGGTAGAGGCAGAGGCAGAGACTGAGCCTGCTCCTGAGGCGGTGGAAGAAGGCGAAGTGCCTGTTGCTGAGGAAGCTGCGGCTGAGGTGGAAGAGGCAGAGGCCCTGGACAAGGCGGCGATGCTCGAGAAGGCTATGCAGGGTGCCGGCGCAGAGGCGGAAGAGGATGTGGAGGAGATCGAGGTCGAGGAGGAAGAGCCGGAGTTCTTCTTCGATGAGGACGAGCCGATCGATCGCGAGGAGAAGCTCAAGCGAGAGCGAGGGCGGCGTGTGCAGCTGGTGTTCGATGAGGAGACGGGCGAGTTGATTCCGCGCCGTCGACGGAAGCGCGAAGAGGGCCCTGAAGATTGGAAAGAGTACGTCGACTTCTAGTCAACGCAGGCCGTGGGCTCGATGGGTAAACGAACTAGGAAGCGGAAGCGCGTGCCACAGCGCACGTGCGTTGGGTGTCGTGCGGTGCGGCCGAAGCGCGAGTTGGTGCGCATCGTACGGACACCAGAAGGGCACGTAGCCGTGGACGAAACGGGTAAGGAAGGCGGACGTGGCGCCTACCTCTGCCCGAAGCCCAGTTGTTGGGAGAGAGCCCTGTCGAAGAGTCAGCTGAACCGCGCGCTGCGCACAAATGTGACGGAAGAGGCCAGGGCTCGACTTCTGGAGTACGCGGCCGATCTCCGACCAGAGATCGGAGCCTGCAATGAAGGGAGTAGGTGAAGATGAGTGAAGAAGTGATGGTGAGGGAAGAGGGCGTCGTCGAGATTCCAGGATTTCTGACGGTGCGGGATCTGGCTCAGCTGCTGGACGTGAGCCCGATCGACGTCATCAAGGAGCTGATGAGCGCCGGGGTGATGGCGAACATCAACCAGGAAATCGACTATGAGACGGCTGCTATTGTGGCTCAGGAGATGGGCTTTGAAGCCGTGAAGGAAGCTGAAGCCGTGGCGGAAGAACCCGCGGAGGAGGGACCGACGCCTCTGTGGGAACGATTCTACGCCGACGAGCGTCCTGAAAACCTCAAGCCACGCCCGCCTGTGGTCACGACGCTGGGGCACGTCGATCATGGGAAGACTTCGCTGCTGGATACCATTCGTCATGCCGACGTGGCGGGCGGCGAAGCAGGGGGGATCACCCAGCACATTGGTGCTTATCAGATCGAGCACGACGGACAAACCATCACGTTCATTGATACGCCCGGCCACGAGGCCTTCACCGAGATGCGGGCCCGAGGTGCGCACACCACCGACATTGCCATACTGGTGGTGGCGGCCGACGATGGGGTTATGCCGCAGACCATCGAGGCGATCAATCACGCGCGGGCTGCTCGTGTCCCTATTGTTGTGGCGCTGAACAAGATGGATCTGGCCACCGCTCAGCCGGAGAAGGCGAAGCAGGAGCTGGCGGATCAAGGATTGATCCCCGATGATTGGGGGGGCGATACGCTGTGCATTCCGGTGTCGGCGAAGGAGAGGACCGGCCTGGGGGACCTCCTGGACGCTATCCTGCTGGTGGCGGAGGATTCTGACCAAATAGCGGCGAATCCCGACGGTCCGGCAATGGGAACGGTGCTTGAAGGCCGGCTAGATCGAGGGCGGGGTGCCACGGCGACGGTTCTGGTGCAGAACGGTGCTTTGCACGTGGGGGACGACATCGTGGCAGGATTGGGGTGTGGTCGCGTGCGGCAGATGATCGACGAGCACGGGAATCCGACAGAGGAGGCGGGGCCCTCGACGCCGGTCCTGGTGCTGGGGCTGTCCGAGGTGCCCGACGCGGGAGAGATCTTCAAGGTTGTGTCGGAGTCCTGTATTGCGCGCGACATCGTTGCCCAGCGTGAGGAGGAGCTTGCGGTTCAAACGCCCGGTCCTATGAGGACGTTCACGCTAGATGATTTCGCCAGCCGCATCAAGGCCGGCAGGGCGAAAGAGCTCAACCTCATCATCAAGACGGATGCACAGGGCTCTATCAATCCCATCGTCAGCTCGCTGGAGCAGTTGGGCGATGAGGAATTGAGTGTCAATGTTCTCCACGCGGCACCGGGAAGCATCGGCAAGTCCGACGTCAATCTGGCCATAGCATCTCAGGCGATTGTCATTGGCTTCAACGTGAAACCGGACCCAGCTGCGCGCCGTCTAGCGGAGAGCGAGGGCGTGGACATTCGAACGTACGACATCATCTACAAGCTGATAGATGAAGTGGATCAGGCGCTGAAAGGGCTGCTGGAACCGACGTACGTCAAGGTGCTGGTGGGAGAGGCAGAGGTACGAGATACTTTCCACATCCCCGATATGGGTACGGTCGCCGGCTGCTACGTCCGCAAGGGGGAAGCAAGACGAAATGCGAGGGCCCGGGTGATCCGGGGTGGCGAGCAGCTGTATGATGGCCCGGTATCGTCGCTCAAGCGCTTCGCGGAGGATGTGCGCACGGTGCGCAAGGGTTATGAATGCGGGGCCGGGCTAGCTGGTTTCGATGACTTCGAGCTGGGCGATGTGATCCAGTTCTACGAAGAGCGGGAGAAGCAAGCCGAATAGGGCTGGAGTGGTGAGACTCTATGGGTAAGAAATACCAACGCCGGGTGTCGGAGCTGGTGCACATTCGCCTGTCCAAGCTGTTGGAGCGCCGGGTCAAGGATCCGCGCCTGGAGATGGTCACCATCACCGACGTGATGGTGACCCCTGATGCATCGCGGGCAAAGGTGTACTTCAGCGTGTTGGGTGATGAAGAGGACCTGAAGCGTGCTCAAGAAGGGCTTGAAAGCGCTGCCGGATGGCTCCGGCGGGAGCTGGGCCAACAGCTACGGCTGCGTAATGTGCCGGAATTGGTGTTTCACTATGATCGTTCCATAGAGCGAGGCGAGCGAGTCTCGGCAATTCTCGATGAGTTAGGGTTTGGTGACGAAGAAAACGACGCTGAAGGAAGCTAGTCAACTCATCAACGGGGCCCAGCAACCTCTATTGATATGTCATGTCGCTCCTGACGGCGACGCCCTCGGCAGTTTGACCGGGTTGGCTCGCGCCCTGCGGCAGATGGATCAGTCGCCGACGGCGGCTTGCCCGGATGGAGTACCCTCTCGGTTTGTGTATGTCCCGGAAATAGAGTTAGTCGTCGAGAGTGTCGGCGAATTCTTTGACCTGGTTATCGCCCTCGACTGCTCTCATCCGGAGCGGCTGGGTGAGCTTCGTGGTCTGCCGCATTTTGGCCAGCAGCCCTTGATCAACATCGACCATCACGTCACGAACGTCCTCTTCGGCGATGTCAACGTGGTCGATCCCCAAGCGTCTTCAACCGCCGAGGTGGTTCTACGGCTGCTGGATCATCTCGGTACTCACCTGGACGAGACGCTGGCTACCTGCTTGCTGATTGGCATCGTCACCGACACGCGCGGGTTTCGCACGAACAACGTGACGCCTCGGGTGATGGAGGCAGCGTTGCGATTGATGCAGGCCGGTGCTTCGCTACCCTATGTGACTCAGCACAGCCTGGATCGCCGTCCTACGGCGGTGATCCGTCTGTGGGGGGCGGCACTCCCTCATCTGCAGCTTGAGGACGGCATCGCGTGGTGCAGCTTGCCGCTGCGAATGCGACGCCGAGTCGGCTATCAAGGGGACAGCGATGCAGGGCTGGTGAGCTTCCTCCTGAGCGCGGATGAAGCTGACGTCTCGGTGGTTTTCGTCGGGCGGGAGGACGGCCGCGTCGATGTGGGGCTGCGAGCTGCGCCGGGCTTCGACGTCGCCCAATTCGCGCGGCGGTGGGGGGGAGGGGGGCACTTCCTGGCTGCAGGCTTTGAGACGGCGGGGCCGCTGGAAGAGGCAGAGGAACGCGTGCTGGAAGCGCTGCGATCGGATGTGGCACAGCAACGGTCGGCAGAAGCCCAGGGGGGAGATGGCGCAGGGGATCCTGAACGTCAATAAGCCGCTGGGGCGGACGTCGCACGACGTGGTGGAGCGGATCCGAGAGCTGACCGCTGTCCGGCGGGTTGGACACGCGGGGACTCTGGACCCGCTGGCGACGGGCGTGCTACTGGTCTGTGTCGGGCGTGCTGCCACGAGGGTTGCCGAGTTCTTGATGGGGCAACCAAAGTTCTATCGGACGGACGTGCGGCTGGGGGTCACCACGGATACGTTCGATGCTGAGGGAGAAGTGGTGGCAGAGTCATCGGTCGAGGCATGCCGCGCCGACGTGGAGGCCGTGTTAGAGAAGTTTCGCGGCTCGATTGAGCAGACGCCGCCGATGTATTCGGCGGTGAAGCACCAGGGGAAGCCGCTGTATAAGCTGGCGCGCCGTGGTGTTGAGGTTGAGCGTGCTCCACGTCGAGTGGAGGTCTACTCGCTGGAATTGACGGCGTGGGATCCGCCACGGTGTACGTTGGAGGTCAAGTGCTCGGCCGGCACCTACGTGCGAGCGCTGGTTCACGACCTGGGTCAGGAGCTGGGTTGCGGCGCCTACGTGACCGCTCTGACCCGGCTGGCGAGCGGCAGGTTTCGTCTTAAGAATTCGGTCGCGCTTGATCGGTTGGCCAGGATGGCGAGGGAAGGACGCTGGTCGGATTTGCTCCGCCCCATCGACGAAGCCCTGGCTGACCAGTTTCCAGCGCTCCATCTGGATGCGTGCGCTGCGAAACGGCTTTGCTCCGGGCAGGCGATCGAGAGTGATGAGTTGAGAGCCGAAGGCGGGGCACTGGTCCGTGTGTACGGTCCCCGGGGCCAGTTTCTGGCGCTGGCATCCTTTAACGCCGCTGAGGGGGCATGGCGGCCCCGGAAGGTGTTCGTGACTCCCCAGGCGGGGTCGCGATCTGAAGGCGACGGCAAGGGCTGATCGATGCGCGTCGTCCACCGTCTGAGGGAAGTGTGCCCGGCCTCGCGTTCGTACGTGACGATCGGGGTCTTCGACGGGGTCCACCTCGGTCATCAGCGGATCATCGAGGGACTGGTGGACGCGGCCCGTGCGGCGGCGGGCCACGCGGTGGCCATCACGTTTGACCCGCATCCGGCGACCGTCCTGAGCGAGAACCCTCCCCTGTTGCTAACCACAGTGGGCGAACGGATCAACTTGATGGCGGATCTAGGCCTCGACACAGTGGTTGTCTTCCCCTTCACCGAGGAGATCGTCCACACCCCGGCCGATGAGTTCATGGAGCGGGTGGTGCAACAACTCCGTCTGGCTGAACTCTGGGTCGGATCAGATTTCACGCTTGGCTACGAGCGCGAGGGGGACGTGGCGTTCTTGCGGCGGATGGGGTTGCAGCGAGGGTTCGAGGTGCGCGTCGTGGGCCCGGTGGAGTGGGGAGGGGGTGTGGTCCACAGCAGCCGTGTGCGGGGCGCGCTGCGGCGCGGCAACGTTGAGGAGGCGGCCGGGTGTCTGGGTCGTCCCTACCGGCTTTGTGGAGTGGTGGTTCATGGTCGTGGACTGGGTCAAGATATCGGCGTTCCTACGGCGAACATCTCACTGCCGCCAAGTCGACTCATCCCCGCCGGAGGAGTCTACGCCTGTTGGGCGCACACGGAGCGATGGGGCGTGTTTCCAACGGCGACGAACGTGGGAACCCGGCCGACGTTCACGGACCGATCGAACGAGCAGGGGCTGACGGTCGAGGCGCACCTGCTGGATTTCGACCGCGATCTATACGACCAGGTACTGGCGCTGGACTTCGTGGCTCGCTTGCGCGACGAGCGCGCGTACCCAACACTTAACGCACTGGTGGCCCAGCTTCAGGAAGATATCGCCGACACGAGAGCTCTTCTCGCTCAGGGGACCTCGGGGGATGGAGTGAGCCAGCGGGAACCACGGGAGGCCACCGCCGGATAGCTCATTGGGGCGCTGATGTCGCCCTGTCCCTCGTCGACTTGCGAGAAGGTCCTGTCAGTGGAGGGTGCGACCTCGCTGGAGGGGTTTCACTGCAGCCCACCGATCTCGAAGGAGTAGCCCAGCAGTTCCAGCAGCGCTGACGAAGCTGACGGTGTTTGATACTGAAGCTCGATCACCTGGGTCTGTCCGGGCTGGATTGACCACGGCAGCGGTGGTGCTGCGGCGATCAACTCCCCAGCACCGGCGTTCGAGGAGAGAGTGACGTCCGGCGGTTCCACGGTGAGAGGCTCCGTCACCCCATTTCGTATCTCGCCCAGGATGATGAGGACGTCACCTTTGGTATTGAGGAAAGCATCGGTGATGGTTACCTCAGCCGATGCGCCTGGGGACACGCTCCCCTCGCCGCCGTCGTAGGGGATGTTCACCCGTACCTCCTCCCCGGATCCGGGATGGGGCGAGAAGGCCCAGACGACGGAGCCTGCGGGCAATGGATCAGGTACGAGGTAGCCCACGGTGGACTGCACGGAGGCTCCGGGACTCATCTCCCCCTGGAGGCGGTCATACCCAACGGCGTCGCGGGCCGCCGGAGAGACCAGATATGTATTCCCCAGAGCGTCCTGGAGCCTCATTGAGAAGGAATTGGCTGCCATGGGCAAGCCGCTGAGATTCTCGACTGAGAACTCCACCAGGTAGTACGCTGTGCCAGGAGGAAGGTCGTCGGTGCGTCTCGTGTAGCCCCGGTTGACGACGACCCGTGCTCCTCCCGCCAACGTAGCCTGCCCCGGCTGGACCGATGGTTCGGAGACTGCCAGCGCCGATGAGACCTCCGCGGTCACGTAATCCGCGGTGGCAATGTGCCATCTGTCATCCTCGGCCAGGAGCAAGGTCAGGAGCGGCCGCTGCTGCACCAGGATGCTCTCGTCACCGGGCTCCACGTCCTGGCGACCAGCAAAGCGAAAGGCGAGAACCGTGCCGTTGGCCAGCTGCAGCCTGAGGCTGTCGCCGGGGGCCAGGCTCGCCATCAGCTCCGTGGTCTCAGCGCTCGGTTCGAGGCCCATGACGTAGTTGACTACGGTCCCGCAGATCCACACGGCCACTTCGGAGCGATCCGATGGATAGCTCCAGGCGTGGGTGCCGGGCACGAAGGGCTCTACGGTGAACGATGAGTCTCCCACCACCGCGGAGACGGGAGGCGCGACACTCACCTCGACGCCGCCGCTGTCGATTATGGGTTCGCAACCTGGCGTCGGCAAAGGAGATGTGAGAGAGGTCGCAGTCGCCTGCACCGTGCCCGAAGGGGTCGACGGGCCTGCACTACTCTGCCTACCCGTCCTCAGCCCGAGGAAGGCGATGATGGCCGCGGTTGCCAGCAACAGGATCGAGGCCCCGGCGATGGACAGGAGCACCTCCCGATGGCCTCCGGGCGAATCGGCGTTGGGGGTCTTGTCTGTCTTGTCTGCTACCGGGGCAGGTTCACGCATGGATCAGGGGGCTCCTCCGGTCTGTGAGTAAGGCGGTATGCGAACCTGAAGACTTGCTTCTTCCCCGGCAAAGAGGCGGCTCAAGCCGAGGAAGGGAATGCTGAGTCGCACGGGCCCGTGGGCCGAGACACTGAATGTGAGACTGCCCTGAGCGTCGGTGTAATCCTCAGCCAGCAGCTCGCTGGTTGCCGTGTCGTAGGCCTTCGCGGAGATGCCGGCGATCCCTTCGCCCGCGCCAGGCTGACCGTCGTCATTGGTGTCATAGTAGACGAGAAGGCTGACGGGGAGGAAGCGCGGAGCCGACGAGGTGGGAGGTGCCGGCGTGGTCAGAGGGCGTACGGAAAGAGCATCGGTTCCGGGCGTGGGGGTGGCGATCGGCGACTCGGGCGTCGTCGGGGTCCCGGTTGGAGCCGGTGTCGGCAGCTTCCCCGGAGGGTCTGACTCCGCTGTGGGTGGCGGGGTGCTGGGGGCCAGGAAGGGTGTGGTGCTCTTCTCGCAGCGCAGGACATAGCTGCTATTGGTGATATCAGGGGGGGTACGGTCGCCATAGCCGATGAGGATGTAAAGCCAACCTGTGTAGTCGGAGTAAAAGGTGAGGGCGCTGTTGAGATCGCAGGGTGCGATGTCGTCGTTCCCTGCGATGGCGGCATCCCAGGACGGGCCCCTGAACATAATCATGTTGGGATCGACGCCGGGGTCGAGATCGGACGTTTGACATCGGTAGTGGAGGCCGGGCTTGATCCAGAGCCTGTAGAAGTCGTTGTCGGGTCCTTGGCCAAACGGAGGCACAAAGTTGAAGGTCAGGTCCTGATCCAGCGGGATGATACACGCGTGCTCGAAATTGGGGTTGGGCTCGCAATCGTCAGCTCTGGCGCGAAGGGCTGGAGCCGTAGGGGTGGGGCCGGGCGTGGGGGCGTCTATCCCGGTTAGCGTCAGCGCGTAGCTCCCGGTGGAAGCGACGCTGTTCCGGACAACGACATAGTAGTACCCGTCATACTCCGCTCTCCAACTGACCCTGGATGCAAACCCGCCGGCGCTGTCGGCGTCCCTGGCGATTCTGGTTTGATCCCGGTTGTAGATTTCCAGGACCGTGTCGACACCGATGAGATCGCTGGTCGAAGCCTGATACCAGCGGTTGCTCTTGGTGTAAAACTGGAAAAAGTTGACATCGGCCGTCGAATGGAAGGTCAGCTCTAGATCGATAGGCACCTGGATCGGTAGGACGGGTGCCTGTTCAAAGGTGTCGTTCGGCTCATAGTCATCTCCATCGACAGGCGGGGCCGCAGGCGGCGTGGAGGTCGCCGCCGGGGGAGAGTAGGAAGTCTCGAGGTCGTATGTCCCGCCGCTGCAAGCCGGGCTAATCTGGAATATCTGGAAGAAGTAGGGTCCTTGCGTCTCGGCCTGAAGGACCACTCGGGCGCGGTTGTCGTCGACCGGGTTCTCATCTGACAGGATCGGGGCGAGGTCAGAATCGTAGACGATGATTCCGAGGTTGTAGTTTGTGGTGAGGTTGGGAAGGGCCTCGATGGTGTACAGGGCGCCGATTTGCGCATTGTCGAGCCGGAACCAATCGGTGTGCGCGGCGAGCTCGTCACCCGGGGTGCCCTGGGCGACCAGCGCCAAGTTGGCGTAGTCGGCCAGCGTCACCGCTCCGGCGGCGCAGGCTTCCGGGTCCGCTCCGACGGGACAGGCGTTGCTGTTGTTCAGGCTGTCGGTGGTGGTGATGGTGAGAACGCAGCTGATCTCGTCTGCCTGGTAGATGGCGGAGAGGTTCTGTCCTGGGGGTGCTTCGGAGGAGTCGCGGTCGGGGCGCGGCGCGGCCAACGCAGGGTCTGAGTTTCCGGGCAGGGCAGAGACCGTGAGCAGCAGGAGAGCGACGCCTGTGGCTGTCGTCAGGAACAGCAGGTGAGATCTCTTCACTGTAACGCTCCTCTGCGCCTCGAGACGGGCCTCTGCCAGAAGATGCGGCAGAGCCACTATACCACAAAGGAGGGCAGAGTTCAAGCTGTCGACTTGACTCACTAAGAATGTTACCGTAGGGTATTCGTTTACTCACGAGTGAATGTTACCAGAGAGGAGTATTCTTATGAGTCGAACGGACGAGAAGTACCTCAGA
>CAYVCX010000044.1:0-24116 GCA_964450435.1 uncultured Anaerolineales bacterium | reverse complement strand
CTGAGTCGGGGCACTTGCCGCCTGAAAGCCGTCTGGGAGCGTTGCGGGAACCTTTTTTTGGCGCGATCCTGGGGTTTCCAAGGTCTCTCTGCAATTAGCGATGCTAGATTCATATAGGGGACCAATTCCCACTGACAAGAAGGCGGTCGTGAAAGCCAGAAATGCCCCACCGCCAGGGGTCCTTGACAGCGACGAATGGCCTGCGGTATAATCCCACATGATGATGGGTTGCACCTCGCCACCCAACAACACCAGCACGGTATCCCATCGAAACTCCCGGACGCTTTACCGCCGCCAACGTTCGCGAAGTGGGCCGGCCAAACACGGAGCTAAGTACACCGATTCGCAAGTTCGGTCCTATGCTAAACGGCTGATTTGAGGTATGCTTGGGCCAGGAGGTGAGCCATGCAAGGACCCGAGCCCAAGTACGAGATCGAGTTGACAACAGAGGAAGAGCGTGAGCTGCGAAAGCTAGCCAACGCCTATACAGCGCCCTACGCCAAGGTCGTTCGGGCACGCATTCTTCTGAGTGCGTGCGATCACCCGGAGTGGAGCAACAAGCAGATTGCAGACGAAGCGGGCTGTACGCGGCGCAACGTCCGGAAGTGGCGGAAACGCTGAGCAGAGACGAGAAGCATTGAGGATTTGCCGAGGCCAGGAGCCCCTCGGCGTTTTTCCCCCTCAGGTGAGAGCGCAGGCGACGGCCTTGGCGTGCAGCCGTCCGACAGAAGAGGAAGTGCCGCTGGCGCGATGGAGTAACGCCGAAATTGCACGACGTCTGATGGCGTTGGGGGTGGTTGTGCGCGTCGCGGTCAGCACGGTGGGGCAATGGTTGGCGTCGGAGAGGATCAGACCCTGGCGCTACCATAGCTGGCAACACATTCTCGATCCTGAGGCTTTTCTTGAGCGTGCTCGTCCTGTGTTGAAGCTGTATGAAGGGGCGAAGGAGCTCCTGAAACGAGGCGTCTGGGTGGTCTGCGTGGATGAAAAGACCTCCATCCAGGCGCGCAAAAGGCCTCAGGAACCCGAACCGGCGACATCTGGTTAGCCCGTGCATGTCTCGCATCGGTACGAGCGGAAGGGAGCTCTGAATCTCTTTGGCGCTCTCAGTGTGGCCGACGGAAAGGGTCTATGGTCAGTGTCGCTTGCGAAAGCGATTTTTGGATTTCCAGGCTTTCTTGCTGGCGACGGTTATCCCGGAAGCCCTGGCACGAGGTGTCCACACGGTAGCTCTGATCATGGACAACAGCACAACACACGCTCCCAAACAACTTGAACGGTGGTTGCAGGAACAGATCAAGGGTCACGGTTGGGCGCTGGACATCCAGGTGTACTGGCTGCCCGTCAATGCCTCTTGGTTGGACCAGATTGAGATCTGGTTCAGCATCTTGCAGCGGAAGCTTCTGCAGCCTCGAGAGACTGGGGAAGCTCAAACAAACCATCATGGAGTTCATCTCGTACTCCAACGAGACTGCGAGACCTATCCAATGGTCATGCACTGTGGACCAGCTGGAACAGAAACTAGGAGCGCGTTAACGGAGGCATGTACTAAGGTTGGCTTCGAACAACCACACAACGGTCTTACCTTAACCCACCCTATCCACACCTGCTGATGGCTTAAGTGATGGCTTAAGTACTGTACGACCTGAGAAACTCTTGGACCGAGACTCTATGAGCTACAGACGGAAGCGTCCGACCATTGGCGTCCTGGTAGGATGGCATGTGTACGAGGGAACGCTGCACAGTTTCCTCGACCAGGTGTTCTGCGGCATTCAAGCGGCTGCGCGTGAGCGTGACTGCAACCTGTTGCTGGCCTGTGGCGTCGGTACGGGGGAGATGGGGGTCGGTCGTCCAGCCTGGCCGATCGTGTCGTCTGAGACCGATTTCGTGCCAGTCGGGCCCTGGAACACCGACGGATTGATCGCCGTGGTTCCCCTCGTATCCAGGGCCGGGGTTCCGTACGGAGAGGAATCCCGCTACATCGAGGGCCTTATGGAGGACGGGTTCCCCGTCGTCTTTGCCGGGTGCGGCCGGCACAGGCCGGCGGTCATTCCCGATAACGAAGACGGCATTCGCCAGGCTCTCGGCCACCTGGTGGCCCACGGGCATCGACGGATTGCGTTCATCGCGGGCATCAAGGAAGAGACGCAGGGAGACAGCGGACACCGTCTGCGCGCGTACAGGTCGACCGTTCAGGAGTGGGACCTGGCCTATGATCCTGATCTTATCGCCTTCGGGTACCACAATCCCGAGGGTGGGCGCAGAGCGACGCAGGAGATCCTCGACTCAGGCGCCGGGTTTACCGCTGTGTTGAGCAGCAACGATGAATCGGCCATGGGTGCCATGGAGGCCCTCCGGGGAGCCGGGTTCCTGGTACCCAGAGACGTGGCCGTCGTCGGATTTGATGACCGTCTGGAGGCCCGATCACAGATTCCCCCCTTGACGACGGTCCACTACCCGATATTCGAGCTGGGGTATCGAGCGTTGATGTTGATGCTCGACCGCGTGGGTGGCCTGGTGGGGAAGTCCGAGGTCGCTCGGGTGCCCACAAGGCTGATCGTGCGCGAATCATGTGGATGCTTGCCCGGTGCCGTCAAGGGCGTGACGGCTGACGATCGTCTGGAGCGCGGAGATCGCAGCGCCGGCGTGGCTTCCCGGGCTGTGCAGGACGTAGCCGCGGCGGTATACAACGAGGTGCAGCGACTGAGTCCGGACGAGATCATCTATCTGTCCCGGCGACTGCTCGAGGCGTTCCGATTGAGCGTGACGACCGGCGATGCGGCGAGCTTCCACACCGCGGCTCGCCAGGTTATCCAGCGTGTCTCGTCTCAGGGCGACGATCCACACGCCTGGCAGGTGGCCCTCTCAATCCTCAGAGATCGATGGCCGGAGCTGCAGGGCCTCTGGAGTTGTTCGCTTGAGCGTTCGCAGGTAGAGGACATGCTCCATCTGGTCAGAATCTCTATCAGCGAGATAGCGCGGAGTCACTACACTCGACGCCTGATCCAACAGGGGGACGCTGCCGATCAACTCGGTCGGATGACCGCCCGGTTTCACTCGGCGAAGGATGAGCCCGAGATACACCAGGTCCTGATGGACCAGTTGCCAAGGATCGGTATTGAGCACGCTGCCGTGTTCCTTTACGAGGGGAGCGACGAGGATCCGGTGGCGTGGAGCACCCTGCAGGCTGCGGGTGAGCCGGAGGAGGATCGGCTCCGTCTCGCCAGCCGCGACTTCCCGCCCGACGGATGGTATGCCGAGGAAGACGAGGCGTTTCACCTCGCCCTGCTGCCCCTGTTCGTCCGCGAGGGCCTGTCTGGATTCGTGGCCTTCGATGCGGGTAACCTGGCTCCCTGCGCGGATATCGTGCGCCAGCTCGGCGCAGCGCTGCGAGGCGTGTGGCTCTACCGGGAGGCGGTGGAAGGGAGGCGGCTGGCCGAGGAGGCGAATCGCTTGAAGAGCCGGTTCCTCTCGATGGTAAGCCACGAGCTGCGCACCCCCTTGAATCTGATCTCCGGGTTGAGCGACATATTGCTCAAGGAGGGGGCCGGCGATGGGCCCGAGGAATCCAGCCGACAGGGCGTGCGTGTGAGACGAGAAGACCTGAAGCGCATCCACGTCAGTGCACAACATCTTGACGGGCTGATCCGAGACGTGCTGGACCTGGCACGGAGCGAAGCCGGGCAGCTCAGGCTCTCATGCGAGCCGCTCGATCTGGCTGAGATGCTGGCAGCTGTCTCGGTCATTGGCCAGCAGCTGGCGAGGGACAAAGGATTGGCGTGGCAAGCGCAGATCGCCGAACATCTGCCCTCCATCTGGGGAGACCGGACGCGGCTGCGGCAGGTCGTGTTAAACCTGGTGAACAACGCGATCAAGTTCACCGCCAGCGGCACGGTGACGCTGGCGGCCACCGCCACCGAGGGCCGCGTCACTGTGTCCGTGCGCGATACGGGATTGGGCATCCCCGTGGAGGAGCAGCGGATCATCTTCGACGAGTTTCAACAGTCGGAGCGGACCACGGCGCGCGGGTACGGTGGGCTCGGATTGGGGCTGGCCATCTGCAAGCGCCTGGTGGAGATGCACGGGGGCGAGATCGGGGTCCTGTCGTCTGGAGAGGAGGGAGGAGGATCCACGTTTACCATCACCCTCCCGGCGATAGAGCGTCACCAGGCCGTCGCAGGCGGCGAGGCCTCGCTCTCCCAGGCGCGGCGGGTGCTGCTGCTGGCGAAGGATCTGAGCAGCGGCGACGTTCTCCGAGAGCGACTGAGCCGGCAAGGGTTCGAGGTCGACATCCACACCGCGGACGACGAGCGCGACTGGACCCGGTGGCTGTTGGTCAGGGCGCCGGAGGCGGTGGTGCTCGATCTAAGCCTGGCGTCGGAACGAGGATGGGAGATCCTGAAGCTGTTGAAGGAGAACCCGGTTACGCAGGACGTGCCGGTGTTCTTCTACACGCTGGCAAGTGGGGGCGACAGCGGGTCCGTGCTCGAGATGGATTATCTGACCAAGCCGATGGGGAGCGCGGAACTGGCGGACGCCTTAAGATGTCGGGGCCTGCTAGATGCAGATCAGGACGGTGGGGCCGGTAGGAGCATACTGCTCGTGGATGATGAGCCTGGCGTGCTCGAGATGCATGCGAAGATCGTCCAGGGGCAATTGCCCTCCTGCGACCTGCTCAAGGCCAGGGACGGTCGCGAAGCGCTGGAGCTAATTCGGCGGGAACGTCCGCATCTGGTGCTCCTGGACCTGATGATGCCGGAGCTGGATGGTTTCGGGGTCCTCGAGGTGATGCGGGAGGAGGAGCTGACCCGGGACATCCCGGTCATCGTGCTGACGGGCAAGGTGCTGACCGAGAGGGATATGAGGCGCCTGAACCAGGGCGTGGCGAGCGTGTTGGAGAAGGGAGTATTCAGCGCGGAGGAGACGCTCCAGCACATTGAGGATGCACTCAAACGGACACGAGAGCTGGGCGCGGAGGCCCGACGGATGGCGCGCAGGGCCATGGCCTACGTGCACGAGCACTGGGGGGAGCCGATCTCGCGGGAGGACATCGCCTCGTACGTCGGTCTCAGTGAGCGTCACCTCACGCGCTGCTTTCGCCGGGAGGTAGGCGTCCCGCCTATGACCTACCTCAACCGATACCGGATCCGGCAGGCGAAGAGACTTCTGGAGAGAGGAGACAAGACCATCACCGAAGTGGCTATGGAGGCCGGGTTTTCCTCAGGCAGCTACTTTGCGCGGGTGTTTCGGGAAGAGGTCGGTGTTTCCCCCAGCGCCTACCAGAGAGGCGAGCGGGCGTCCTCCAGCTCCTGAGAGATACTCCGGCGTTCAGGGTATCGGTCGCCCTCCATCCTGCCCGCGTCGACTTCTTTGTCCAGGCGCGAATCGAGGCGCCGGAGCCTCGTTCGGACAGGGCCGGTCTGCGTTTGCAGACCGGCCTTTTTTTCATCCGGTCTCACCTCGTGAGGTCCACTCTCGGCGCGGTGCGCCGGCCGTCCCAAAACTACAAGAAGCCGTCCCACGAGTGAAAGACGTGCGTGAGATGAGATGGTAGAATGGGGGTGAAGTCTCGGACGGATGTGGAGAGGGTTCGATGGACACCGTCATGATCGTGGGGCGCAGCCCTGAGTTCAACTACCTGATGCAGCGCTATGTGAGGCGGAGCGGGCATCGGACCGTGTTCGCAAACGGGAACACTGAGGTGGTGGCGGTTGCCCGTCGGGAGCGACCGGCGGTGATCATATTGGAAGCAGATGAGGCAGAGGAGCCCGAGTGCAGGATGCTTGATGCATTGCAGGCAGATCGGCTCACGCATGATCTGCCCGTGGTGATCTGCTCGTGGCTGGATGAGGGGATACACCCCCTGCAGAGCGGGGACGTCGTTCATCTACGGAAACCGGTGCTTTACGGAGATCTTGTCTCGGCGTTGGTCGATAGCGGGGTGCGTATTCGCGCTGAGGACTTGGCCGATGGTCAGAGTCCCAGGCGTAAGAACGACGAGGAGGTGGCCTAGAGAGATGGACGTAAGAGAGAGTTCTCCTGACGTTTTCGGAGTCCGCTATGTCGGCAGATTAGGAGGAGGAAAATGAAAAGGCGCGCATGTCTTATGATGATCGGCATTGTCCTGGTCGGATTGCTGGCCGCCTGCGCTCAGCCCGCGCCGGAGAGTGTCGAGGTCACTCGAGTGGTGACAGAGAGAGAAGAGGTCGAGGTCACCAAAGAGGTGCAGATCGAGGTGACATCTACTCCGGAACCGACGCCAACACCGAAACCGAAACCGACGGGCAAGATCACTGTCTGGGGCTGGACAGCGGCGTTACGCGACACCCTTGAGGCCGCCGGCATCGTCGAGAGCTTCAACGAGGAGTACCCCGACGTTGAGGTGGAGATGGTATACTACGCCCCGGCTGACGTCTACACCAACCTCCCGCTGGCTCTGACCGCTGGCGAAAGCGATCCCGACGTCTGCCTGGTGGAGAACAGCCACTTGGCCGAGTACGTCCACATGGGTGGCCTGCTCGATGTCACGGACAGGCTCCAACCCTATCTGGACAATCTCGTCGATTACAAGCTGGTTGACTGCGAGAAGGATGGCAGCTATTACTGCTTCCCGTGGGATGGCGGCCCGGTGGTGATGTACTACCGCCGCGACGTCTTCGACGCCGCGGGACTGCCGACTGATCCGGACGCGGTGAGTGAGACGATCGCCACATGGGACGACTACCTGGAGGCCTGCCGGACGATCAAGGATGAGAGCGGTGCTTTCTGCTTCGCCCACAACAAGGCCCAGAACTACGCCCGCCTCTATGAAATGGTGCTCTGGCAGCAGGGCCTGGGCTACTACGACCCCGATACCGGCGAGGTTACCGTGGACAGCCCCGAGAACATCGCTACACTGGAGATGTTTGGCCAGGCCTGGGAGGAGGATCTCGTCTCCGACTCGCTGGAGTGGACAGATCCGTGGTACGCCGAGCTGGGCGCTCCCTACGAAGGCCCGGCAGTCCCACTGGAGGATCAGCCCATCGCGACCCTGATGGAGGCCTCCTGGATGGACGTCTTCCTCAAGAGCTGGATCGCCCCGGGCACGGCAGGCAAGTGGGGCGTGGCCTATATGCCGGCCTTCGAGGAGGGCCAGGTACGGGCCTCGAACGACGGTGGGTCGAGCTTCGTCATCCCGGAACAGAGCGACAATCCGGAGGCGGCGTGGGCCTTCGTCGAGTTCGCGCTCGGCAGGGAGGAGAGTGTGAACAAGATGTTCGCCCTCAGCGGCTTCGTCCCCTCCATCAAGTCCGCCTACGACGACCCCATCTACCTTGCGACCGACTCCTTCTTCGGAGGGCAGAACACCTACGCCGTCTACGCCGACGTGAACATAAAAATCCCTGAGGCAGGGGTGTACGGTCCCAACTACAGCATGATGAATGGCTCCGTGTCCATGGCCATCCAACGATACGCAACGGGCGAGGCCACCGCCGAGGAGGCTCTGAAGGAGGCCGCTGCTGAGATCCGCGCGAACCTCCAGTAGCGACAGAGGCAGTGC
Organism: uncultured Anaerolineales bacterium; assembly: GCA_964450435.1. GTDB lineage: Bacteria > Chloroflexota > Anaerolineae > B4-G1 > B4-G1 > SKLM01. The sequence goes on along the minus strand of CAYVCX010000044.1, from coordinate 16,576 downwards.
AACCGGTGAGGAGGGCTTCTGCCGCTCTCCTCACCGGGTTCAGGAAACGAGGAGTAGCTATGTCGCAGCGGGCAACGCCTAACACATCGACCGGGAAGCCACTGAGCGAGCGCTGGCGAGACATCAGGAAGCGACTCAGAGAGCTCTGGCAAGAAATCGTCAGCAATCGCTGGGCTTACGTGTTCATATCGCCCTTCTACATCCTCTTCCTCGTCTTCAGCTTTCTGCCAGTCGTCTTCTCCATCTATCTCAGCTTCCACGAGTGGAAGGGCCTCGGCCCGATGGACTTCGTCGGGCTGAAGAACTACGCTTATCTGTTCGGCGTGGGGGGCAAGGCATTCTGGCGATCGATTCTGAACGGCGTCATCCTGTTCTTTATGTACGTGCCGCTGATGACCTTCCTCGCCCTGATCCTGGCCGTGATCCTGAACTCCAAGTTCGTGCGCTTCTTTCAAGCCTACCGAACGATGATCTTTGCTCCCTACGTCACCTCGATGATCGCCGCCGGGTTCACGTTCAACCTCATGCTGCAGAAGAAAGGCGGACTGTTCAACGCGTTCCTGAGGTTGATCGGGCTGCCGGGGGTCCCCTGGTTGGAGCACGTATGGTGGGCGCGGGTCTCCCTGTGCCTGCTCGTGGTCTGGGGCTGGCTGGGCTACAACATGGTCATCATGCTGGCCGGGCTCCAGACCATCCCCCGGGAGCTGACGGAAGCCGCGCTCATCGACGGTGCCAGTCCTGTGCAGGCCTTCCTCTACGTCACGATCCCGCTCATGCGGCCTGTGATCCTGTTTTCAGTGGTCCTTTCCATCCAAGGAAGCTTCGGTCTCTTCAATGAGGTCATGGCCCTCACTGGCGGAGGCCCGATGAGGGCGACGCTGACCACCCTCGTCCATATCTACAACGTGGCTTTTGGCGATTTCAGGTTCGGCCGTGCCTCTGCCACGTCCTACGTCTACTTCGTGATTATCTTCGCCTTCACCTATTCGTACTATCGGTACTTTGGGCGCGAAAGGTGAGAGACGACCCTCTAACGTTCAGATAGGAAGGAGAAGCGAATGACGGTTCTGCCGAGACGACTCAGATTCCTGGGAAAGAAGACCGCCCTCCACGCCTTCCTGGTCGCCATCAGCGCCTTCATGATGCTGCCCTTCCTGTGGATGCTGCGCACCTCCTTTATGCCTCAAGGCGAGGTCTTCGGCATCCCTCCCAGGCTCGTCTCCCCCAATATGAGTCTGGACGGCTACCGTTATGTCGTAGACCTGGGCGTACTGAAGTCTCTCTGGAACACGTTCTTCGTCGCGTCCGCATCCACCGCCGCTGCGCTGTTCTTCTGCTCCCTGGGGGGATACGGTTTCGCTAAGTACCGTTTTCCAGGGCGCGATCTCCTGTTCGCCTTCCTCCTGGGCACGATGATCATCCCCGCTGCCGTGACCATGGTGCCAACCTACATCATCATGCTGAAGATCAAGTGGATAAACACGTTCCTGCCTCTCATCGTGCCCGGCGCGGCGAACGCTTTTGGAATCTTCTTCATGCGTCAGTACATCACCACGATTTCGGACGAGCTACTGGATGCAGCTCGCATCGATGGCTGCAGCGAGTTTGGTATCTTCTTGCGTATCATCCTGCCTATCTGTCTGCCTGGCCTGACCTCATTGGGGCTGATCTTCTTCATGGGTGCCTGGAACGCGTATCTCCAGCCGCTGATCTATCTGAAGTCTCCCGACAAGTTCACCCTGCCCCTGTTCATGATGCAGATGCAGGGGCCGCCCGGTTACTCGATGTATCGGGAGTGGATGGGCGTGGCGGTGATAAGCGTGGTCCCGCTTCTGATCATCTTCCTGATCTTCCAGCGCCGGTTCACGGAGGGGATCACCGCCGGAGCCGTGAAGGCGTAAGGCCCGTAGATTCCCTCTCCCAGATTGTCCCGTAAAGGAGAGCGCCATGTTCTACTTCGGCGTCGACTACTATCCCGAGCAATGGCCTGAAGCGCAATGGGCAGAGGACGCACGTCTGATGGACGACGCGGGCTTCAACGTTGTGCGGCTGGCCGAGTTTGCCTGGGCGAAGATGGAGCCTCGGGAAGGGCAGTACGATTTCTCGTGGCTGGATCGAACGATCGACATCCTCGGCGCTCACGGTATCGAGATCGTGCTGGGGACGCCAACTGCCTCGCCGCCGCCGTGGCTTATGGCCAGGGCCTCGGATCTGTTCCTTGTGCGTGAGGATGGACAGCGAGCGACTTTCGGCAACCGGCGCGAGTATTGCCCGAACAGCCCGGCGTATCACGATCACACCCGCCGCATCGTGGCGCAGATGGCCGAGCACTACGCGAACCACCCCGCGGTCATCGGTTGGCAGATCGACAACGAGTTCGGCCAGCGCTGCTATTGCCCCACCTGTGCTGGGGCGTTCCGAGATTGGCTGCGGGATCGTTACGGCTCCCTTGACGTGGTCAACAGGAGCTGGGGTACGTCTTTCTGGAGCCACGTTTACACCGCTTGGGATCAGATCCCTCTGCCGCTGGCCTCCGGCCGTGCTCCCAATCCTGGCCTGGCGCTCGATTTCTATCGCTTCGCGTCCGATTCATACGTGGCCTATCAACAGATACAGCTGAATCTGCTGCGGGAGAAGTGCCCGGGCCATTTCGTCACCCATAACTTCATGGGTCTTGGATACGATCGCATCGACTATTTCGACCTGGCTCGGGAGCTTGACTTCGTCTCCTGGGACAACTACCCGCGCGGATACTGGGCTTTGGAGCCCACGGTCGATCCCCACCTCACCGGGCTGTCCGCCGACACAATGCGCGGCCTCAAGCACCGGAACGTGTGGGTGATGGAACAGCAGGCCGGCCCAAGCGGCTGGGAGACGGTTGGCATGGCGCCTCGACCCGGCGAGTTGCGGCTGTGGGCGTATCAGGCCATCGCCCACGGGGCGGATGCCATCCTCTTCTTTCGCTGGCGGACGGCACGCTTCGGGACGGAGGAATACTGGCACGGTATTCTCGATCACCACGGTGTTCCTGGTCGCCGTTACGACGAAATCGCGCGCATGGGGATGGAGATCAAAAGGAGTCGCGACCAACTCGAGGGATCGGAGGTTCGATCCTCTGTCGCTCTGCTGCTGTCCTACGATTCACGCTTCGCTTTCCAGATCCAGGGAAACAACCCTGGGTTCAGCTATTCGCGCCACTTCTACCACATCTACAGCGCCCTGCGCAAGCACCACGTCTCGGTCGACGTCGTGGCTCCAGGAGATGATCTCTCGGGCTATGATCTCGTGGTGGCTCCGGCGCTGCACGTCCTATCGAGGGCGACCGCCGAGAGACTGAAGCAGTTCGTCGAGATGGGGGGCGTGCTGGTGGTGACCTCAAGGTCTGGCGTGAAGGACGAAGCAAACGCCGTGGTCAATCAGCCACTGCCGGGGTTGCTGGCGGACCTGTGTGGCGTGGAGGTGGAGGAATACGACTCTTTGCCCAAGGATGCGCACAAGGACCTGGCCTTCGGTCCGGGCGCTCGAGGTCCTTCGGGTTCGGCTCACGCGAGCCTGTGGTGCGACGTACTCGGGTCGCACGGCGCGGATGTGGTGGCTCGCTACACCGAGGGCTACTATGCTGGTCGGCCGGCCATCACCATGAACCAGGTTGGTCAGGGGAGAGCCGTATATGTCGGCACGCTGGGCGACCCGTCTCTGTATGCAGCGCTGGCTCCCTGGCTGCTCGACCTGGCACAGGTTGAGCCGGTCCTCGCCGCACCACCGGGGGTTGAGGTTGCCGAGCGATGGCGAGCAGACCAACGCCTGCTCTTTCTGCTCAATCACACCTCTGAGGAGCGGGAGGTGGCCCTCGACACCGACGGTGTAGACCTTGTGTCGGGAGAGTCGATAATCGAGGGCACGGTTGTTCTGCCACCGCGGGATGTTCTGGTCTTGTTGGAACAGCGGTAGTGCGCGAGGACTCGGTCCCCCGCGGGTCGGTTGGTGAAACTCGACAAGGAGGCTATGGCATGGAGGATCTGAGGACGTACGAGGTCTGGTTCGTCACCGGCAGCCAGCGTCTGTATGGTGAGGAGACGCTGAGCCAAGTCGGGGAGGATTCGAGAAGCATCGCCGCAGCGCTGGCGCAGTCCGACAAGGTCGCTGTGAACGTGGTGTTCAAGCCCGTCGTCACCACGCCGGAGGAGGTCGAGCGGGTGTGCCTGGAGGCCAACGCCGCTCCGAACTGCGTCGGCGTGATCACCTGGATGCACACCTTCTCCCCTGCCAGGATGTGGATCGGGGGGTTGAACGCACTGCAGAAGCCTTTCGTCCATCTGCACACGCAGTTCAATCGCGACATCCCCTGGGACACCATCGACATGGACTTCATGAACCTCAACCAGTCGGCCCACGGTGGGCGGGAGTTCGGTTTCATCTGTACCCGCCTGCGGCGCGCGCGGAAGGTCATCGTCGGCCACTGGCAGGATGAGGAGGTCCTGGCCCAGCTTGATGCGTGGGCCCGCGCCGCCTGCGCCTGCCACGACGCCCAGGGCGCCAGGATCGCGCGCTTCGGCGACAACATGCGCGAGGTGGCCGTGACCGAGGGCGATAAGGTGGCAGCCCAGATCCGCCTGGGCTACGCGGTCAATGGCTACGCTATGGGCGATCTGGTCGAGTGCGTCGACGCGGTGACCGACGCCGAGGTCGACGTCCTCGTCGGGGAGTATCGGGATCAATATCGGATCGCCGACGCGGCGGAAAGCCGCTCCATCCGGGAGGCCGCGCGGATCGAGCTAGGGATGCGTGCCTTTCTGGAGGATGGGGGCTTCAAGGCCTTCACCACGACGTTTCAGAGCCTGCACGGTCTGGAGCAGCTGCCGGGGCTCGCCGTGCAGCGATTGATGGCCGACGGGTACGGTTTCGGCCCCGAGGGTGACTGGAAGACGGCGGCGCTCGTGCGAGCGATGAAGGTGATGGCCGCGGGGCTGGACGGCGGGACATCGTTTATGGAGGACTACACCTACCACCTCGAGCCCGGCGCGATGAAGGTGCTGGGAGCACACATGCTGGAGGTCTGCCCGTCCATCGCAGAGAAGAGGCCGTCCCTGGAGGTGCACCCCCTCTCCATCGGCGGCAAGGCCGATCCGGCGCGGCTGGTGTTCAACGTCCCTCGCGGCTCCGCCGTGAACGCATCGGTGATCGATCTGGGCAATCGCTTCCGCATGATCGTCAACGCCGTGGATGTCGTCCCGCCCGATGCCCCGCTGCCCCGGCTGCCCGTGGCCAGGGTGGTGTGGGTGCCCCGGCCCAACCTCAAGGTGGCCGCAGCGGCCTGGATCTTGGCCGGCGGAGCCCACCACACCAGTTTCAGTCAGGCGTTGACCGTCGAGCATCTGGAGGACTTCGCGGAGATGGCGGGGGTGGAGTGCGTCGTCATCGATCAGAAGACCGACCTATCAGCGTTGAAGAAGGAGTTGCGATGGAACGAGGCCTACTACCATCTGGCGAGAGGATTGCAGTAAAGAGTGCCAAGAGAACCCGGGCGCAATGGCGTTGCCCCAGGCTGATGGACTCCGCCGCGGTCCCCGCCCGCCAGGGGTTCGTCTCTGGGGTGGTTCACAACATACATGAGTCTTCGCCTCGCCAGAGAAGATAGCTGCCGCCTTCCAGACACCTCCCGAATGCGGGAGGTGCTAGACTAGAACAGGTCGGCAACCTGTCCTGCTCACGAGCACAGGAAAGGACAGAGTACCGATGAACGTGCGATGGGACTGACCGTTGGCAATCCCGGCCTCTGCCCCGACCATCCCTGCCACCCCGCTCGGGAAGAGGCTCTTCGGGTGCCGGATGAAGAAGGAATCCATGCTATGGTCCTGGATACTGAGGAGACGCCGTTTGCCTCGGTAGAGACGTTCGAGAACGCTAGGAAACGCACAGCCTTGTCTCTGCAACGAAAGGTCGAGACGGAGGATGCCCAGCACAGCCTCCCTTCCTTCAGTGACGGGCGTGCCGTGGCCGATACGCTCCGGATGGCTGGCCCGGACGTCCCAACGCTCGTCTGCGCCTTGCCTGATGAACTCGGTAAGATGAAGGTGCAGAATCGACGCGACAGCTTCTGTGGCAAGATGTCCGTGTGCAACAGCTCGGAGCAATACGGTGTCGCTTTCACGCTCATCTAAGGTATACGGTAGCGGCGGACTCGGCGCCGTACCGCGAAGATTTCCGCCGCTTCCTGAGCACCTCACGGGCAGTCCGCGGCCTCCGACAAGTCAGAGAGGCATGCTGGGCACGCCTCGGGCGGGTCTCACGACCGCGCCTTACGGCCAGAAACCATTGGATAAGACGGGCATCACCGTAGAGGCGCTCGATCTCTCGGGGGCCTTTGGCCGCTCCGACTGGTTGCAGGATGATGTCGCTTGAGATGCAGGACTAGTTGCAGATCAAGATCGGTGTTCTCACCAGGGAAACTCCGGCCGATGCTTTGCTCAAGATGGCGAAATTCGCCCTCGTCATGCAGTGCTGGATCGAGGCGAACGATCTGGTAGCCACGGCAGTGCAGTGCTGGACATCGATAGAGGAGTACTTCGGCATCGTGCCTTGCACCGTGATGAGCATGCTGAGCAACGTGCTGAAGCCCAGCGCCTGCGAGACGGACATCACGGGCGCCACCGCCACGTATCCCCTCGCGCTGGCGTCCGGCGAACCGAGCGCGCTCGTGGACTGGAACAACAACTACGGCGAGCATCCGGACAGAGGCCTCGTCTTCCACTGCAGCAACTTCCCCAAAGCATTCCTTTACGAGCCTGTGATGTCCTACCAGGACATTATCGCCGAGGACGTGGGGAAGGAGAACACCTATGGCACGGTGGTGGGGCCTGTGCAAAGCGGCCCGTTCACCCACTGCCGGATCTCGACCGACGATGAACACGGCGTCATCCGCGCCTACCTGGGCGGGGGTGTGCTGACCGACGACCCCATCGACACCTTCGGCGACCAGGGGGTCACGCACATCCCCGATTTGCGGAGTCCGCCTCACCATATCTGCAAGAACGGCTTCAAGCACCATGCAGCACTCAATGGATCGCGGGTGGCAGACGCAGTCAACCAGGCGCTTGGCGAGCACACGGGCCAGGACGTGTACCGTTACGGCTCGTGGGGGTCGGGTCCTGTCGGGAAGGAGACATGGCGATGAGCGAATTCGACGACAAGCAGAGACGCATCCAGCGTCTGCTGGAAGCGCACCAACTGGACGCGCTGCTCCTGAAGCGGGTCAGCAGCTTCGCCTGGGCGACCTGCGGCGCGGCCTCCTACGTGAACACGGCCACGACCAATGGGGAGTCTGCCCTCCTCATCACGCCGACCGGGCGCTACGTGATCACAAACAACATCGAGGCCCCACGCCTGAAGCAGGAGGAGAGGCTTCACGATCAGGGCTGGGCCTTCCGCATCACCCCCTGGTTCGAGGCGCAGGACACGGTGGCCGTACTCACACGAGGTCTGAACCTGGGCGCCGACGGGCCTTACGCTGGCGCGACCGACCTGTCGGGCGAGCTGGCCCGGCTGCGCGCCAACCTGACGCCCCAAGAGGTCGAGCGCTTCCGGAAGCTGGGTCGCCTCTGCGCCGAGGCCATGGACAGCGCCATCCGTGCCGTGCGACCCGGTCAGAGCGAGCACGAGATAGCCGCGCTGCTGGCCGACGAGACGGAGAGCCGCGGCGCGCAGGCCATCGTCAACCTCGTCGCCACCGATGAACGTGTCTTCTCCTTCCGCCACCCGCTGCCCACGCACAGGGTGTTGGACCGATACGCCATGCTCGTCCTCTGCGGGCGGAAGTGGGGCCTCGTCTGTTCGCTCACGCGACTCGTCCACTTCGGCCCACTGCCGGACGACCTGCGCCGCAAAGCGGAGGCTGTAGCCCAGGTTGATGGAACGCTTATCCTGACCACTCGCCCAGGACGCGCCCTGGCCGACGTCTTCCAGCGTGCCACGGCAGCCTATGCGGAAACCGGGTTCCCTGACGAGTGGCGTCTGCATCATCAGGGCGGCGCGGCGGGCTACGAGCCCCGTGAATACGTGGCCACACCCGACTCCACACATGTCGTCTCCGTGGCGCAGGCCTACGCGTGGAACCCATCCATCGCCGGGACGAAGTCGGAGGACACCATGCTTGTGGGGGAAGAGGGAAATGAGCTGCTGACGTCCATTGAAGGCTGGCCGACGACGACGGTCACCGTAGATGGCGAGCCAATGAGGCGCCCGACGGTCCTGGAGAGGGTATAACTGGCTGATGAACGGGGAGACGGCGGGTCAACGGGCCGTGCTCTGGGACCTGGACGGCGTGCTGGTCGACACCGGGGAGTTCCACTTTCAGTCCTGGCTCGAGGTCCTCCCGGACTACGATATTCGCTTCAGCCGCGAGTTCTTCCGGGACACCTTTGGCATGAACAACGCCGGCATCCTGTCCCTTCTTCTTGGCGATGACCTCACGCCGGAGCTGTTAGAGGAGATCAGCGAGCGGAAGGAGCAGGCGTTTCGCGGGGCCGTTCGCGGGCACGTCCAACCACTACCCGGCGTGCTCGACTGGCTGGAGCGCCTGGAGGAGCAGGGATTTCGACAGGCCATTGCTTCCTCGGCACCTCCGGCGAACATCGACACCCTGGTGGACGAACTCGGCGTGCGCGCGTATTACGACGCCATCGTATCCGGGGTCGATCTGCCGGGTAAGCCCGAGCCGGACTTGTTCTTGAAGGTTGCGCGCCTGCTCGACGTGCCGCCTGAACGCTGTGTCGTCGTGGAGGACGCGGTCGCCGGTGTCGAGGCTGCCAGGCGCGCGGGCATGAGGTGCGTCGCCGTGACCACCACGAATCCAGGGACAGCCCTGGAGGCGGCAGACGTGGTCGTCGAACGGCTCGACGACCTTCCTGAGGACGCGTTCGAGCGCCTGGTCGATGGAGCCGGGTCCGCGTGAAGGTCTCTCCCCGTCCAAGGGGTGGGTGACTGGCTCACTGAGTCCCCTCTCCATCGACAGCGCTCGACCGGACTTTCTCGGTCGCGGGCGAAGGTGTAGGCCTAAAAGCGGTTGGAAGACCTTGAAGGAACCAGGAGGTGAGCATGGAGGAGCACAGATACGCGATTGGCATCGATTTCGGCACTGAGTCCGGACGGGCCGTGCTGGTAGACGTCGCCACTGGCGAAGAGGTCACCGCCGCCGTCCACCCGTATGCGGACGGCGTGATCGACGAGGCGCTGCCGGGAAGCGCCGTCGAGCTCCCGCCGGACTTCGCGCTGCAGAACCCGGCTGACTACATCGATGTGCTGCGGGTGACCATCCCGACGGTGCTGCGGGAGGGTGGGGCGGAGCCCGAGGATGTCATCGGCATCGGTACCGACTTCACCGCCTGTACGATGCTGCCGATTGATGAGCACGGCACGCCCCTGTGCGTCACCCCGGAATGGCGAGATAACCCCTACGCCTGGGTTAAGATCTGGAAGCATCACGCCGCCCAACCGGAGGCAAACGAACTGAATCGCATCGCGCAGGAGAGAGGGGAGACGTTCCTCAGGCGGTACGGCGGAAAGATCTCCTCTGAGTGGCTCTTCCCGAAGATCTGGGAGACCCTGAACGGGGCCCCCGAGGTTTACGAGGCGGCGGATCGCTACATCGAAGCGGCCGATTGGATCGTACTCCAGCTGACCGGCGAGGAGCGGCGCAACTCCTGCACGGCAGGCTACAAGGCCATCTGGAGCAAGCAGGAGGGATACCCGGACGACGACTTTTTCGCCGCCCTCGATCCCCGCCTGGAGAACGTCGTAGACGACAAGCTGTCGCGGGATATTTACCCGCTGGGCCAGCGGGCAGGCGCGCTGACAGAGGAGATGGCTGAGCTCACCGGCCTGCGACCAGGGACGGCGGTTTCGATCGGCAACGTGGACGCCCACGTCTCCGTCCCGGCGGCCACGGTGGTGGAGCCCAGGCGGATGGTCATCATCATGGGCACCTCCAACTGCCACATGGTTCTGGGCACCGAGGAGCAGCTCGTCCCTGGTATGTGTGGGGTGGTTGAGGACGGCATCATCCCCGGGTACTTCGGGTTCGAGGCCGGGCAATCCTGTGTGGGCGATCACTTCGCCTGGCTTGTGGACAATCTGGTGCCCGAGGTATACGCGGAAGAGGCGGCGGCCCGGGGATTGAGCTTGCATCAGCTGCTTGAGGAGAAGGGTGCGCAGCAGAAGCCGGGCCAGCACGGGTTGCTGGCGCTCGATTGGTGGAACGGCAATCGTTCGGTACTGGTCGACGTCGACCTGACCGGGATGCTGCTGGGAGCCACGCTCACCACCAGGCCGGAGGACATCTACCGCGCGCTGATCGAGGCCACGGCCTACGGCACGCGAGTGATCATTGAAGCCTTCGAGGACCACGGGGTCGCCGTCGATGAGATCGTGGCTTGCGGCGGGCTGCCGGAGCGCAACGAGCTGCTGATGCAGATCTACTCCGACGTCACCGGGCGAGAGATCAAGGTGGCAGCTACGGCCCAGGCAGGGGCCCTGGGCTCGGCGATGTTCGGGGCCGTGGCAGCAGGGCGGGAGGCCGGTGGGTACGATTTCATCCTCGAAGCCGCGCAGCATATGGCCCACCTGAAAGATAAGGTCTATCGCCCCGTCCCCGCACATTCCGACGTGTACGATGAGATCTACGCCGAGTACGTTCGCCTTCATGACTACTTCGGGCGGGGTGACAACGACGTGATGAAGCGGCTGAAGGCGTTGAGGCAGCGGGTGGTGACCCGCGACTGACGTGTATGGTATCGTCTGGAGGTTCGCGTGTTAGAACGCTTGAAAGAAGAGGTCTACCGTCTCCATCTCGAGCTACCCAAGAACGAGCTGGTCAAGTGGACGGGTGGTAACGTCAGCGCCCGTGATCCAGAGACAGGCCTGGTCGTGATCAAGCCCAGCGGCGTACGCTACGAAGCGCTCCGTCCAGAGGATCACGTCGTGGTCGATCTGAACGGCGAAGTGATCGAAGGGGAGCTCAAGCCCTCGTCTGACACGGCGAGTCACCTGTACATCTACCGGCATCTGGAGAAGGTCAACGGCGTTGTGCACACTCACTCGCCCTACGCCACGGCCTTCGCAGCGGTTGGGAAGCCGATTCCGTGCGGCCTGACGGCCATCGCCGACGAGTTCGGCGGCCCGATCCCGTGTGCCGGGTTCGCGCTGATCGGCGGTGAGGACATCGGCAGGCAGGTCGTCGAGCACATCGGTTCCTCCAAAGCCGTCTTACTGCGGCAGCACGGGATCATCTCGGTTGGAGAGAACGCGACGGCGGCGGTCAAAGCCGCAGTGATGGCAGAGGATGTCGCGCGCACCATCTGGCTGGCCATACAGATCGGCCGGGTGGAGGAGTTGTCTCGTCAGGATATCGACAGGCTTCATCATCGGTACGTAAACGCTTACGGGCAGTGACCTCGGTAGCCGTCTGCCTCGGATGAGGAATGTCATGACCGACTCGAAGAAAACGGATTCGAGTATCATAGATCATTCTCGGTAAGAGGATCAATCGGGATAGCTGGCGTAGATGTTCCGGCAGGGTTAGCCACAACTGGTGCCAGTGGAGGCGGTGATTCACCTGCTGAGTCGATGCGCGCTGGCGGTCCTGCTCCTTTCGCTGGTCTCGAAGTCGAGCCGAGTCACGACCGGCCTTGGGAAAGCGGTGCCAGTGCAGCCTATGTCAGGTTGTATACGTCTCTATTCGTCTCTTCGCTTTCTCGCCCTCGTCCGATTGAACTTGCCGTTCGCCCTGCGGGTGATCGAAGCGAAAATCCTGGAAAGCCGGTCGAAGATCATGGAATTGGTGACACTGGGGATCCCTGCCATGATGGGTGCCGCCTCAGTGCGGAGTTTGATGGGGTGTCTCGGCAGGGTTTGGAAATGGCTTCACCGCTTGGTCTACGTGGCCGCGCAATGCGACACCCAGTCCGGAGCCACAGGGACTCAGCGGAACAGCCTTGCCCGCCTTGCTCGTTTCCTGAATCTAGGCAGGAGCGAGAATGCAACCTCCCGACCTTTCACCCAACCGGGCCTGACTGCGTCTGCCCTCAGCGGACCACGACTTCCGCGGAGTTCACTTGCTCCGGCTCTTCTTCTTGCCGGGGGTGAGGCCCACGCGGCCCCGTAGGGTCGACCCTCACCGACGGCCTCGAAGCGGAGCAGCTGCGGATTCCCAGCACCACGTGCCCTTCGTGGTCGGGGCGGCTGCCGACGAGGGCGCGCGGAGAGAACAACACGTTCACCGGGAGAATCTGTCAGGCTCAGCCCTGGCAGGGCACTGTTCCGGCATTCGCCCGCGGTGTCCAGGAGGTTCGACCTGAGGTGCGTGTCGAAACCTCATAGCGTGCGCCGCTCCCCCTTTTATCTTTCCCAGATCACCGAGGATTCGTTCCGGACAAGGAAGTGCCACCAAGTCAGACATTCTGCTCAGCGCAACAACTCAAGGGCGCGAGGAGACTGGGGCGCCGGAGGGAGCGACTGGGTAACGACGTGGACCAACACGTGTTTTTACCGCTGTGCACCGGCGAGATCCCGCAGGTAGTCCTCCATCAGCGGCCACAGCTGTTGGTGCCTCTCATACCAGTCCTGGTAGCGCTGCCTCCGCTCCTCGTGCGGCTTGAATGTCCGCTCCAGCGCCACCATCGCGTCGATGCCCGCTTCGTAGGATCGGAATGTCCCGTCGCCGACGCCGGCGATGATGGCCGCGCCCAATGCCCCTGCCTCACTGACCGTGGGACGGACGACCCGTCGCCCCAGGATGTCCGCCGACGTCTGGATCCAGCCGTCTGACCTGCTGCCGCCACCGACAACCCGGTACTCCGTGATCTCAATCCCGGTCGGCGGGAGTGTGTCGATACATGCTTTCAGGGCGAAGGTGATTCCCTCGAGAATGCCCTTGAGGATCTCTCCCCGCGACGTCTCAAGTCGCAGCCCGGCGATGACGCCGCAGGAGTCGGAGATAAAGGCCGGGGGGCCGGTCACGGTGAAGTGAGGGAGGACGACGACGCCGCTCGGCCGCTCCGGAATCTCCCTGAAGAGTTCCCCGTAGACGTCCCGCCCCGCGGCCTCCGCCCGGCGGTGCTCTGCCGCCGCAAACGTGTCTCGAAACCACTTGACGTGCGACCCGCCCTGGTTGTAGATGAAGCTGACGTACTTACCGGGCACGGCGTGATGCTCCGTGCTCAAGCCTCGTTTGAGCATCAGCTCCGCGGCGCGGCGCTCCCCGAACACAGGGGTGACGCAGGTGAAGGTTCCCATACCGTAGACAGCCTGGCCCTCTCTGATGACGCCGCAGCCGACGGCGGTGGCACACTGGTCGTGAGCGCCGGTGACGACAGAGACGTTCGAGGGCAGACCGAGCTCCTGCGCGACCTGGTTGGATGCGGTGCCGATCAGCGTCCCCGAGGGGGCCACATCGGGCAGCTTGGCGCGGTCGAGCCGGGCGATGCCGAGCAGCTCCTCTGACCACACCTGTTGGTCGATATCGAAAAGGAGCGTCCGGTTGGCCAGGGAGTGGTCGACGACGGGGTCGGCACCGAGCATGAACGACACGAAACTGCCCCAAAGCAGGAACTTGTCCGTCCGCTCGTACAGGTCGGGCTGATGATCTCTGATCCACATCAGCTTGGTCAACCCATAGTGGTTCCCGAGGGTGTTTCCGTTGATGTGGTAAAGGCGCTCGTCGTGGAGTTCACTGCGGAGTCGCTCCAGGTACACGGCGCCTCGCGCGTCGAAGTTGAGGATGGACGGGCCGAGCACTCGACGATCCTCTGTCACGGGAACCACCGCCTCGCCGAGGGACGACACGGCAAGGGCCCTGATCGGCCGCCCATGCGCCCGAGACGCGGCCTCCCGCACCGTCTTCTTCACCTTGTTCCACACCTCGAGGGCATCCAGTTGGAACCAGCCCGGCTCAGGGCTTTGGAAATCATATTCCTCGTAGGAGGACGCGAGAAGTTTCCCCTCTCCGGAGAATACAGCCGACTTGCAGCCTGTCGTGCCCACGTCAATGCCAAGAAGACTCATCTTGTGCCCCTTTTTTTGTGTGCGCGGGTGAAATCCGCGGGCGAAGAGTCGCCTTGAGAGCTCAGCCCTTCGTCTAGCTTGTTAACAGCCCCCGGGTCCCAGCCACGCCGAAGTAATCTCGTATCAACCAGCCAGTCCGTTCATGGACCGCAAGCTGGGCGTCGGTCACGCTTCCTGAATCACGGAGCGCCGACTCGTACGCCTGTCGGATCTCGGTTCCGATGTTGATCTTGGCGATGCCCCTCTTGATGGCAGCGAGCACGTACCTGCGCTTCACTCCCGACCCTCCGTGGAGGACGAGGGGGATGCCAGTCGCCCGGTGAAGTCTCTCAAGATGGCCAAGGTGGAGCCTGGCCTCCACTTTTTTCCTGTGCTTCATCGCACCGGAGACCGCTCCGTGGACGTTGCCTACGGCCACCGACAGCCAGTCGCAGTCGGTCTCCTGCACGAAACGGCGTGCGTCTTCGACGGCGGTAAACCCCATGCCGGATTCAAAGAGCTCCTCGTACGGGGGGAGCGGGCCGGCCTCGTGACCCAGGACAGCCCCCAGCTCGGCCTCGCATGGGACGCCTGCGGCGTGAGCCAGCTCGACCGCCTGGGCCGTGGCCTCGACGTTCCGCTCCAGATCCAGGCGCGAGCCGTCCACCATAACCGATTGATAGCCCAGGTCGATCGCCTCGCGCATGATGGTCAGGTAGTCGACTCTCTGGCCATCCTCGTCAATCACCGGGACATGGTCGAGGTGAATGCGAACGTGATCGGGATCGTTCCATCTCTGGAACTCCTCCATAACCGCGGCCGGTCCTTGGGCCCCGAACTTGATCCACTCAAGGCGCGCCGTCTCGATCAGGGCGAAGCTGTCCTCGTCTACCACGGCCCGGATGACAGGCTGCACCATCGCGAGGTACGGCACATTGAAGGCCGGGACTAAGACACCGGCTTCGGCGGCGTGGGTCAGGATTTCGGACGTGCTCTTCATGCGTGTTCCTCCCTCAGACTACCCATGTCGGAGGGCCATGGGCCTTCTCCTCCTCGAGGCGGGCCACCAGCTTCCCCGGTGCGCTCTGGAATGACGCTGAGATTATACCCACGCGGACGTGGGCTGGCAATGCGGGTCCGGGGGGGGCGGGCGGCCAAAGGTGTCATCGCCCAGATTGGTTGGAAGCCAGTTGGACAAACTGAATGGAAGAGCTCAGGAGCAAGAGAAGACCTTGTGAGCGCTTGGTCGGACAGCAAGCATCAGCTGTTCAGGCCTCCCAGGGCGAGGATGACGCGCCTGAGATCGGATTCATCGAGGATCTGCTTCCGTTCGGAAGCACCGAGCAGAAGCGCATTGCGGCAAAGGTTGTTGATCCGATCGACCACGCCCTTGGTGCGATCATAGGCGCCGCTGAGGAAGCTGTCGCTGAAGACGCAATCCTGGAGGCCAGCCACGTGCGGATAGCGATTGATGTACCCAACCGTCTCCTCAAGATCGAAGATATGAGGTAGAGAGTCAACCAGTTCTTTCGAAATGGGATGAACTGGGCCAAACTACTAAGTCGTTGGAAGGGCGCTAGCCCGGGTCCCAGCAGGAGTGACGAATCTCCTTGCAGGCGAGGCGGGTCCATGCGGCTTTGCGTAGATGACCACGCAGGTCACTTGCTGGAGCGTGGCATCGTCCTCTGCGCTGATCGGCGTCCGGGACCACACGTAGGGTTCATTCCTCGTAAGCAAGGCATGCACTGGGCGCACGAGCTTGTGAGCAATGACGAGAGCACGCTTATGTCGGTACCTGGAGGCTTTGTTGTACTTGCGCCAGTAGAACACGTTGTACTCCATGGCGTGTTATCGGGCCCTGTCAGCCTCCTGGATGGAGTAGTAGCGTCCGTAGGGGTTGGCGACCTCAGTGAACGGCTTGGACGTCCGAGGCGGGCTTCCTGTGAGACGAAGTTAGCGGTTGAACGTCGTTCCCAGGAAATCCCAAAACACTGACCGAGCTGCCTATACCCAGGGAAACGGGAGATGTCGCCCATCTCTGCCAGGAGATCGCCGGTGATGACAGGTCCCAGGCCTCGGATGGAGCTGATGGGATTGGGGAGGGGCTCCATGGTGCGGGCGATGTGCTGTTCGAGGTGCTTCTGAGATGGCTGGATGAAGCGGATGTGGTCGATCCGCGTGACCGGGGGGAGGGTGAACATGGCGCGAGATCAAGTTGCCCAGCTGATCGTGAGTCATCTCCCGCACTTCGGCGGCCGCGAACTCAGTGAGCAAGGCGGCGTTGGTGGCGCCGAACAGGTTAGAGAAGGGTTTGACCCGCTTCCAGTCGCTTCACATAAGGAAGGAACAGGATGGGCAGCGCATCTTCTCGCGGGAGCGGTTCCGGGCAAGCCCGAAGCGGTAGCGTTTGAGGCGCCGCACGGCCTGCCAGAAACGGCTGGGCACCTAAGAGTCCGACCACTCGTCAAAGCGCACCCAGGGCGCGACGTCGAAGGCGTCGCGGTCATCGTTCTTGGGTCCGCGCAGGACAGGAGCATCCTTG
>CAYVCX010000043.1:0-25403 GCA_964450435.1 uncultured Anaerolineales bacterium | reverse complement strand
CGCGCGCCCACTCTCTATTGCACTCAGACATCCCGATGATATAATAGTAAGTCAGGAGATCAAGAATGAGCAGTGGACGACTATATCGTACGGAGGGCATCGTTATTCACCGGCGCGACCAGGGCGAGGCAGACCGCGTGCTAAGGCTCTGCACGCCGTCAGGCAAGGTCGATGTCCTGGCCAAGGGCGCCCGTAAACTCCGCAGCCGCAAGGCGGGTCACATCGAGCTCTTCACCCGCTCCAGCTTCGTGCTGTCCCGCGTGCCGCACTATTGGGACATCATCAGCCAGGCCGAGACCGTCGAGGCCCACGCGGGGTTGCGGAGTGATCTGCTGCGCGGGACGTACGCCCGCTATGTCGTCGAGCTTGTCGATCGCTTCTTCGCCGAGGGACATGGTGAAACAGCTCTGTTCGACTTGACCGACCATACACTCACCTGGCTTTGTGAAGCGGACAGTGATAGACTCGATACGGTGGCGAGATTCTACGAGCAGCACCTTCTCGGTCTGGCCGGGTTCCGCCCAGAGCTTTTCCGCTGCGTGGGCGCCCATGATGAACCGACGGTCCTCCGTGCCGGTGAGTCTGGAGATCGCCGGCGCCCCTTCGGGTTTGCCCCAGACCGCGGAGGTGTCCTCTGCCCCCAATGCTACGATGCGAACAGGCGTGCGCCTGACGTGATGGCCCTTTCGCCCAACGCCCTACATTTCCTGCAGGAATGCCAGGCCAGCTCATACACCAGTCTCGCGTCCCGCTCCGTTTCCCATGCCCTTCACGAGGAGATGGAGCGGGCCATGCGCCGCTATGTCACGTACTATCTCGAGCAGGACGTAAAGGCCGGTGCGTTTCTGCGGCAGATCAGGCACCTACACGGGTAAGCCGATGAGTTCTCCGCTGGTCAGCGAAAACCGCGAACAACTGCATCAACTGCCTGCCAATGTGGAGTCAGTTTGGCCTGTGTCTTTGGCGCTGAGGCGCAAGAGAAGGCCAGCCTCTTTCAGACCTGGATGCCGTTGTCTTGTTGGACCTTGAGGTGACGCGTGGGCGCTGGTTCAATGCGCAGCTCACGCTGATAAGCGAGCTGATGGATCTTCTGGACCCAGATAAGGCCACTCTGATGCTCCTCGACCGGGCAAACCCCGTGATCTTTGAGCAGATAGCGCGGTATGATCGTATTCTCTTTGAAGCAGTGCCCGGCGTTCGGGTAAGTCTCCAGGTCGCTGGTTTGAGACGATACGCAGGGACGACGCCTCCGGGTCGGGTGCAGAACCGCAGTCTCTTCAAACACGTCGAGAACACCGACCCGTCACCACAGGCGGCTGATGTGGTTATCGAGGTTCGAGTCATTTATGAGCGCCTACACATGCTGGACGAGTGCATTCGTCGCCTGGGCCAGCATGGAGATAGGGACGTCAGGTGTGTCCCGCTTGGTTGATGAGCATATTACCTGTGGTGGCGTCCTCTACGACTTGCACTTGTCGGCCCAAATCGTGGTGGATGTAAGCGCCCACTTGAACGCAGAGCTGAAGCTTGCCTGCGCCTCCGACTACGGAGAGGCGGTCAGCGGCCTTGGAGAGCGCGGCATCTTGCGTCCTGCCTCTGCACAACACATCGCAAGGCTGTCCGGCTTCCGAGACATCCTCGTTCACCAGGTTCTCACGGTCGATCCCCTCGAACTCGAGGAGGCACTGAGAGATAGGCTGACGACCTGGGAGCATCTATCGTGCGTGTTACAGACTTCCCAAAGAGAGGGACACATTCAGAGTGAGTGAGAAACCGCTGACATTTCAACAGGTCGTTCTTCGCCTCCAGGAGTACTGGGAGAATTACGGTTGCTTGATCTGGCAGCCGTACAGTGAGAAGGTCGGCGCGGGCACGATGAACCCCGCCACCGTGCTCCGCGTCTTGGGTCCCGAGCCCTGGAACGTGGCCTACGTCGAGCCGTCCTATCGGCCCGACGACGGCCGATTCGGCGATAACCCCAACCGCATGCAGATGCACACCCAATTCCAGGTCATCCTCAAACCAGACCCTGGCAATCCCCAGGAGATTTACCTGGACAGCCTGTTCGCGCTGGGGATTCGTCGCGAGGAGCACGACATCCGCTTCGTCGAGGATAACTGGAAGCATCCGGCGCTCGGCGCCTGGGGCCTGGGTTGGGAGGTGTGGCTGGACGGCCTGGAGATCACGCAGTACACGTACTTCCAGCAGGCGGGGGGGTTCTCTTTGGACCCGATTTCAGTGGAGCTCACCTATGGCCTGGAGCGCATCGTGATGTTCCTCCAGAACGTACGCTCGGTGTGGGATATCGACTGGGACGGCAGGCATACGTACGGCGAGATTTACCTGCCCCAGGAGGTCGAGCACTGTGATTACGCCTTCCACGTCGCCGATGTCGACCGCCTGACCCGTATGTACGATCTCTACGAGGTGGAGGCACGCCGCTGTCTCGACGAGAAGCTTGTCATTCCTGCTCACGATTATGTCCTGCGCTGCTCGCACACCTTCAACCTGCTCGATACCCGCGGTGCCATCGGCGTTACCGAGCGAGCCACCTACTTCCGGCGCATGCGCGCCCTCTTCCTCGATGTGGCAGAGGCATACGTCGAACAGCGCAAACGGCTGGAGCATCCATGGCTGGACGGAGCTCCAAGCCACGAAGAAGCCCAGTCTCAGGAGCCTGCAGCGGAGGCCGGAGAATCCGCTGCCGGGATTGTCCCGCCGGTCGATGAGCCGGCGACGCTGTTGTTGGAAATCGGCACCGAGGAGCTCCCCGCCGGAGACCTGGACAACGCCCTCTCACAGCTGCGCGAGATGGCGCCCGACTACCTGGCCGAGGCCCGACTCGACTACGACAACGTGCGCGTGGTCGGTACGCCGCGCCGTCTTTCGGTGATCGTCGAGGAGCTGGCGCCCCAGCAACGACGCGTCGAACAGCTGGTCAAAGGGCCGCCGGAGCAGGTCGCCTTCGACGCGGGCGGACGTCCCACAAGAGCCGCTGAGGGCTTCGCCCGGAGCCAGGGCGTGGCAGTGACCGATCTGGAGATCAAGCAGATGGACGGTGGTGAGTACGCCGTCGCCGTCCGCTGCGAAGAGGGAAGACCGGCCTTGGCCGTGCTTCCGAACTTGCTGACCAACCTGATCAGTGATCTCCACTTCCCCCAGAGTATGCGCTGGAACGAGACAGGCGTCACCTTCTCTCGGCCCATCCGCTGGCTGGTCGCTTTGCTCGGGGAGGCGGTGGTCTCGTTCGATTACGCGTCCGTTTCCAGCGGTCGAACCAGCCGCGGCCCTCGCCCTGCGGGTTCTCCACCCTTTGAGATTCACGGCGCGGCGGAATACCAGACTCTTCTGGATCAGCATCGGATCATCGTCGATCCGGAGAGGCGCCGTGCCTTCATCGCCGAACAAGCTCAGGATCTCGCACAGACCGTGGGGGGCCGCATCCCCGACGATCCAGAGCTGCTGAACGAGGTCACTCATCTCGTTGAGCAGCCCCACCCATTCCTGGGCAGATTTGAGGATCAGTACCTGGAGCTCCCTGCTGAGGTCCTCATCGCGGTCATGAAGAAACACCAGCGCACCTTCCCTCTTCTGGATAATCAAGGGAGCATCCTGCCCTACTTCGTGGCCGTCAGGAATGGCGGCGACGAGCATCTGGACATAGTACGCCGCGGCAACGAGGAAGTCATCCGCGCTCGCTTCGCCGATGCCGAGTACTTCTACGAGCAGGATACAAAGCGTCCTCTGGAGGGCTTCCTGCCCCGCCTGGATACGCTGACCTTCCAGGAGAAGCTAGGCTCGGTCCTCGATAAGATTCACCGCCTTGAGCCCTTAATCCCGAAGCTGGCCCCGCTGGTCGGTCTGGACCAGGAGCAGACCGACCTGGCGAGGCGGGCTGCTCGCCTCTCCAAGGCCGACCTGGCGACACAGATGGTCATCGAACACACCAGCTTGCAGGGGGTCATGGGCCGTGAGTACGCCCTGGAGTCTGGCGAACCGCCCGAGGTGGCTCAGGCCGTTTTCGAGCACTACCTGCCTCGCTTTGCAGGCGACCAACTGCCCGAATCCAGAGTCGGATTGACCGTCGGATTGGCCGACCGCTTGGACAGCATGGCCGCGCTCTTCGCCGTCGGCCTCATCCCCACCGGGTCGACCGACCCCTACGGCCTGCGGCGTGATGCCCAGGGCCTGGTCCAGAGTCTCCTCGCCCACGAGCTATCCTTCTCCGTCGAGCGCGGGCTGAAGGAAGCTGGGGCCTTGCTGCCGGTTGATGTCTCCAAGGGCTCGCTTTCACAAGCACTCAACTTCGTCATCGAGCGCCTACGTGGCGCCCTACGCGACGCTGGCTACCGCTACGACGTCGTCGACGCTGTCCTGGCGGAGCGCGGCCACAACCCGCATCTCGCCCAACGCGGCGTCAAGGAACTCTCTCGCTGGGTCGAACGTGAAGACTGGGACACCATCCTGGACAACTACTCGCGCTGCGTGCGCATCACCCGTGAGTACCACGAGCGGTTCGACCTCGATCCAAGGCTGTTCGAGGAGCCAGCTGAGCAGGAGCTCTATCAGGCGTACCGGGAGGCCCGGCTGGCGGTTTCCCCTGAGAGCTCGGTGGACGAACTGCTCAGCGCCTTCGTGCCGTTGGTGGACGTGATCGACGCCTACTTCGCCCGGGAGTCCGGGGTACTGGTCATGGCCGAGGATAAAGAGATCCGCAGGAACCGGCTGGCCCAGCTCCAGCACATCGCTGCCCTGGCCGACGGCATCGTCGATCTGAGCCGCCTCGAGGGGTTCTAAGAGTGGCCTGTTGGGCGGTTCCGCTAACCGCCAGGTTCCAGTCCCGCGGGGTTTCGACGTCGCGTGGCGAAAGCCAGCCACAGTATTGTAGGAAACGCGACCAGCGGGTTCATCTGACGCCGCTGCACGTCAGCCTCGCTGGAAGCCGCACATAGGAGAGTGTTGAGCAGGTCATAGCGATACCAATCGCAGGGCGTAGATCCCGCCGGGCGTGGGTTTTGCGGGAGACCAGACCAGTTTCGAGCCCTTTTCGGGCCGAAAGGGGGTCGCGCGTTGGCTAGGATTGTCTTGGGAAAGAGTTCTTCCACAGTCTCCACGTCGTGATTTGACAACCTGGGGCGGCGGCGTATAATCGTCGAAACGTGCTCGGGAAGGCCGGGTCAGTGGTATGGAAGGACTCTCAATGCGGCTTGGTTGGCACGCACTCTGCAGCCAGAACTCTTCCGTCCGGCTCACGGCCTGACCACGGTAACGGTGTGGCTGGTTTCCCCAAGTCCTCCGGGCCCCTTCAACCCAGTCCGATGGCATATTCATCTTGTGAGGAGAAGATATCGTGAGTGACAAGACCCCTTCCCCTATGCTCTCTGTGCGGGACGTTCGCAAGTACTTCGGCGGTATCAAGGCTGTGGATGGCATCTCTCTCGACGTGGCCCCCAATCGCATCACGGGTCTCATAGGCCCCAACGGCGCAGGAAAGACCACGCTCTTCAACGTCATCTCCGGCTTCTACAAGCCCGACGCAGGGGAGATCTACTTCAAGGGCAAGCGCATCGACCGCCTCTCTCTCCACGAGACATTCCAGAAGGGCCTGTGCCGCACGTTTCAGATCAGTCGGGAACTGAAGTTGATGACGGTTCTGGAGAACCTAATGCTGGTCCCCCCTCATCAGCCGGGAGAGCGCCTGCTGAACACCTGGCTCCAGCCGGGGCTGGTCAGAAGCCGGGAGAACGAGATCCGAGACAAGGCCCTGGAAAGCCTTGACAGAGTTGGTCTTCTTCATCTGAAGAATGAATACGCCGGCAACCTCTCTGGCGGGCAGAAGAGGATGCTGGAATTGGCGCGCGCGATGATGGCGAATCCGGATCTAATCCTCTTCGACGAGCCAGGAGCCGGCGTGAATCCAGCCGAGAGAGGGGAACTGGCGGACGAGATACGGCGGCTGGTCAGCGAACAGGGGAAGACTGTGTTCCTCATTGGACACGAGATGGACCTGGTGATGAACGTGTGTGATCCCATCATTGTGATGAACCAGGGAAGGAAGCTGACTGAGGGCACCCCAGACGAGGTCAGCAGCGATCCAAGAGTCCTGGAGGTGTACCTGGGAAGCGAACAGCCCGTCTCGGGCGAACTGTGGTGGGAACCCGGCACGTAGATTTGAGATGGGTGGGAGGTGAAGGAGTATGACCATCTTGCAGGTGGACAATGTAGTCTCAGGCTATGGCAGCATGGAAGTGCTGCACGAGCTCTCCCTCGCGGTGGAGGAAGGCGAGATCGTCGCTATGCTCGGCCCCAACGGGGCGGGTAAGACCACGTTGCTGAGGACTATTTTCGGGGTGGTGACCCCCTGGAGCGGAAAGATCTACTACAAGGGGGAGGACATTAGCGGCTTCCCGCCGGAGAGACTCGTGCGGACGGGGATGGCCTACATCCCCCAGGAGTACAACATCTTCCCTTCTCTGACCGTTCAAGAGAACCTGGAAATGGGGGCCTTCATCAGGAATGACGATATCCACCCCCGCATCGAGGAGATATTCGAGTTGTTCCCCGACATAGCCGACCGGAGAAAGAGCCGGGCGGGGGACCTCAGTGGGGGAATGAGACAGATGTTGGCCATCGGGCGGGCCCTGATGCTGAACCCGGAGATGCTCCTTATGGACGAGATATCCACAGGCCTGGCCCCCTTCCTCGTGGATGCTATCTTTGAGCGGATCAGGCAGTTGAATGATCAGGGCGTGACCATCTTCCTGGTGGAGCAGAACGCACCCAAGGCCCTGCAGACTTCTGACAGGGTCTACGTCCTGGAGGGCGGAGAGAAGAAGGCCGAGGGGAGCCCGCAGGCGGTCGTCGCGGACGAAGAGATAGCAAGGCTTTACTTGGGGAGGTAATGATGATTCAGCTAGCCCTCTGGGGAATCGTGTTGGGCAGCATCATCGCTCTGGGAGCCGTGGGGCTCACCCTGATCTGGGGGATAACCGATCTATTCAACGCCGCTCACGGAGATCAGATG
Source organism: uncultured Anaerolineales bacterium (assembly GCA_964450435.1). Classification (GTDB taxonomy): domain Bacteria; phylum Chloroflexota; class Anaerolineae; order B4-G1; family B4-G1; genus SKLM01. The sequence goes on along the minus strand of CAYVCX010000043.1, from coordinate 18,379 downwards.
ACTGTGGGAGCCTATGTTACCCTGCTGGTAGTTTCTCTGCTCCCGGAGGTGGGTTTCCTGCAGGCGACCGTAGGCCCCTTCTCCTTCCCATGGGCGGTACTCGTGGGCATCATTCCCGCGATCATCGTGTCGGCAGTCCTGGCAGTCGCCCTTGACATAGCAGTTTACAGGCCCTTGAGACGAATGGGTGCGACGGCTATCACTGGCTTCATCGCCTCCGTCGGCGTCGCCTGGGCGCTGCGAGGGGTGGTCTATGTCCTGTGGGGAGCAGACTTCCACTTCTACGCCTCAGGGATCCGGCCGATGATCACCCTTTTGGGGCTCAGGATCAGGACAGATGAGGTGTTCATCATCGTGGTCGCATGGGTGGCGACGGCTGGGACTTACCTCTTCCTCAAGAATACGAAGATGGGGAAGGCCCTCCGGGCCTTATCGGACAACGCCGATCTGGCTCGCATCGCCGGCATCGACACCGACCGCATGATCGTGTGGGCCTGGGCAATCGCTGGCTTGCTGATCGCCCTTGCTGGCACGCTCTACGGCATACAGACGCAGCTCCGCGCGGAGATGGGGTGGATCTTCCTGCTCCCCCTCTTTGCAGCCATCATCTTAGGAGGGCAGGGCAGCATCACTGGCGCGGCGGTGGGAGGGTTGGTCCTGGGGCTGGCCCAGCAGATCTCCACAGCCTGGCTAAAGCCGACATACAAACCTGCCGTCGCTTTCATGATCATGGTGCTCGCGCTTCTGTTCAGACCTCAGGGCATCTTTGGAGAAAAGGAGAGCCGATAATGGAAATCGGAGGGCTTCTCAGCTACCTGGTCTCGTTCTCTATCATGGCCGCTATCTACGCTATCTTCAGCATGGGCTTGAACGTCCAGTGGGGCTACACCGGGCTCTTGAACTTTGGCGTCGCCGCCTTCTTCGCCATCGGAGCCTACGCGTCCGCTATGGTCGTCTCTCCGCTGCCCACCGGGCCGTCTGCTGAGTACGTCGATCAAGCGATCGGCCTTAATATGCCGTTCCTGGTTGGTGTGGCCGCCGCAGCTATCGTCTCCGGCCTGCTAGCTGTCCTGGTTGGTCTCCTCACCCTCCGGCTGCGGGGCAGCTATCTGGCCATCGCCACCATCGGCATCGCCGAAACCATCCGCCTCTTCTTCAACAATGAGCCCTGGTTGGCGAACGGGTCCCAGGGCCTGGTGGGCCTGCCTCAGCCTCTGTACGGCCTAGTGGCGCCTCGCTACTACAACTACGTCTACCTCGCGATCGTGATCGTCTTCGTGGTTCTCATCTACGTCGCCCTGGAGAGGGGGATTCGCTCTCCCTGGGGAAGAGTCCTGCGAGCCGTGAGGGAAGACGAGATTATGGTCGCGGCAAACGGAAAGGACGTGTTCCTCTTCAAGTTGCAGTCTCTGGTCGTAGGCGCGATGGTGATGGGAATTGGAGGAGCCCTGTACGCCCACTTCAGGGCCTCCATCCAACCTGGGCTCTTCAAACCCACCTATGGGACGTTCATCATCTGGACAATGCTTACGTTGGGAGGTACGGGAAACAACAAGGGCGCCATCTTGGGGGGCTTCGTCGTCTGGGCCTTCTGGTCCTGGAGTTCGACCTTCGTCGTTACGGTAGCACCCGCCGGCTTCGAGACTCGCGCTCCCTTCATCCGCTATATCCTAATCGGCCTCCTTCTGGTCGGCGTCCTCCTGGTCAGGCCAAAGGGCCTGATTGGGGAAGAACGGCAGGTTTCCACATTCTAACCCAGCACTTGGGGGCGATAACGAATCCCGATCCACAAGAGGCCGGCCCCCGCGGGGGCCGGCCTCTTGCTTCGTGCCTCGTCGGAATGTAGCGGATCCTAGTCAAGCTCCACCATACGAACCGTCTCGATGTACGGCTCTTCGGCCACGTACCTCCAGACCTCAATGGGAGTCACTACGTCGCCCTGCTCGTCGAAGCCAACCGCGCCGGCAGCTCCTTCGTAGTTGATAGCTTCACCGGCCGCGATAAGCTCCAGCGCCCTAGTCAGGCTCTCCGCGCCCGGCATCACCTCTTCGCCAGGTGGGTTCGCCACGTCACGCAGTCTGTCTCTGACGTTGACTGACGTGACCGCGACCCCGTCCGCCTGACACTTCGCAGCGGCGAGCGAAGCCACCATGAGACCGTCGTAGAAGTTCGTCATGAAAGGCAGGGGCGGCAGCTCTCCGTACTCCGCTCTGTACTCTGCCTCGAACGTCTCCAGCGGCTCTCCGCCCCTGGTACCGGGAGCGGTTCCCACGAACCCAGCTAAGAGCTCTGAGCCGATCTCCTCGGGCAGCCTGATCGACTTAGTGCCATCGACGAAGAGTAAGTCGGTGGTCTCATGGTAGCCGCCCTCGAAGAACTCCTTCAGGTAGACGGTAGCTTGGCCCGGGTAGGCCAGTGCCACCATCACGTCCGGCTCACCGCTCATCACTTCACTGAGCTCTGCCACGTACGTAGGAGCCGGATCCTCATCGTGGGCCACGTCCTGAAGGACGGTGCCGCCTTCCGCCTCAAACGACGCTTTGAACTCTTTCATCAACCCCTCTCCGTACGGGTTGTTGACCCACAGGACGGAGGCCGTCTCATAACCTTCTTCCGCCGCCAATTGACCCAACACGATGCCCTGCAGGGCGTCAGAGGCGCAGGTGCGGAAAAGGAAGTCCTTCCCCTCATCGGCGGGAAGGTCGGTTATCAAGGGACTGGTGGACGCATTCGAGATCTGGGGAACTTCCTTGGGGATGGAGACGGACTCCGCGATGGGGATGGTGACGCCGCTGGACGCCGCGCCGATCAGGGCTACCACTCCCTCCACGTCAATCAACCTGCTGGCCGCATCCACCCCTGGCATAGCGCTGGTCTCCGTGTCTCCATAGACCAGGTTAACCGGAAGACCAGCTGCTTCCAAGTGCTTCACTGCAAGCTCGCCAGTCTTGCGGAATCCCTCGCCGAACTCCGACAGGGCGCCGGTCTCGGGAATCAGCGCACCAATCTTCACCTCTTCCCATTCCACCTCGGGCTCCTCCGGTTCCACCGGGGGCTCCGTCGGTTCCTCCACCGGCGGCTCCGTCGGTTCCACCGCGGGCTCAGCACAACCCACCGCCATCCCAAAGAGCAGCGCCAGCACAACGAACAGACTCAAGAATCTCATCAGTTTCATCCTTCGCCTCCTCCTCAGAAGCTAAATGCTCTTGCCAAGACACTGTACCTTACCTGGCCTCGAAGCGATTTCTGGACGAAGTCTACCGTGACATCACCTCCTTCCGATGATCTCGCGGCCACAATGGCGCCGCCCGCCCTGTGCCTAAGCTGAGTACGTGGCTGTGACGCGGACCCGCGCGCTTATATTCTACGCCAGCTTCCGAGGAATGTCAAATTTGACTTTAGCCCCACCCCCAGTATAATGCCTTTCTATAACCACGTGGCGAGACATTTCGCGCTGAAATGCGAGGAAGGAAAGGGAAGCATGAACGGATGTCATGCTTCCTTGTAACGTGTCTCACGAAGACTTCGAAGCTATAGGAGGATACACTGTGACCAAGAAGTGGGTTTATCTATCCCGATCCGCCAAAGAAGAGTTAACCAAGACGCTAGGCTACGAGCCCGACATGGCCGAGATGAAGGACATTCTCGGCGGTAAGGGCGCAGGACTCGCGACCATGACAGCCGCCGATATCCCTGTCCCCCCCGCATTCACCATCACTACGGACGCCTGTATCGCCTATATGGAGAGCGGCGAGTTTCCCCCTGGAATGTGGGATCAGACGCTGCAAGCCCTGGAGGACATAGAGAAGCAGACCGGCAAGGTGTTCGGAAACCCGGAGAATCCTCTCCTTGTCTCCGTCCGGTCCGGGGCCCGCGTCTCCATGCCCGGTATGATGGACACCGTTCTCAACCTGGGGCTCAATGAGGAGACCCTTGAGGGGCTGGCCGAGCTCACCAACGATGAGTGGTTCGCCCACGATGCCTATCGTCGCTTCATCACGATGTTCTCCGACGTCGTGATCGGGCTCGACCGTGATGACTTCGAGGAGATGCTTACCGACCTGAAGGAAAAGGAGGGCGTCAAGCGAGACTTCGAGGTCAGCTTGAGCGGTCTCAAGGAGCTTGTCGAGAACTACAAGGCTCTGTACCGGGACAAGACCGGCGAACCGTTCCCTACGGACCCTCACACGCAGCTGGAGCTCTCAATCAAAGCCGTCTTCGATTCCTGGAACATCCCGCGAGCCGTCGCTTACCGGGAGTACAACGACATTCCTCACGACTGGGGCACGGGCGTCAACGTCCAGACGATGGTTTTCGGCAACATGGGCGAAGACAGCGGAACCGGCGTGGCCTTCACCCGCAATCCGGCGACCGGGGAGAAGGAGCTGTTTGGCGACTTCCTCGACAACGCGCAGGGTGAGGACGTCGTCGCCGGCACCCGCACCCCGATGGACATCCAGAAGCTGCAGGAGTTCCTGCCCCAGGTCTACGATCAGTTCATCGAGGTGACTCAGCATCTGGAACGCTTTTATCAGGATATGCAAGATGTCGAGTTCACCATCGAGCGCGGGAAGCTGTGGATGCTCCAGACGCGCACCGGAAAGCGCACAGCTAAGGCTGCCGTCAAGATAGCCGTCGACATGGCGAACGAAGGTCTCATCGATAAAGAGGCCGCTGTTATGCGCGTTGAGCCAGATGACGTCGAGCAACTGATGCACCCCTTCTTCGACCCCGATGCCAAGATCAGCGCCAGGAACGAGGGCAAACTCCTCGCCGAGGGGCTGGACGCCTCGCCCGGAGCTGGCACCGGCATGGCCGTCTTCGACGCCGCCCGAGCGCAGGAATGGGCGGCGGAGGGGAAGGACGTGATCCTGGTGCGGCCCGAGACGGCCCCCGATGACGTACCCGGCATGCTGGCGGCCCAGGGTGTGCTCACGCAGCACGGCGGCGCCACATCCCACGCCGCCGTGGTCGCCCGGGGGAGTAACCTACCCTGCGTCGCCGGCTGCGAGGACATCCGCGTGGACGTCGACCGGACCCAGTTCACGGTGCCCGCCACTCGCCGGGTCATCAAGGAAGGAGACGTCATCTCCATCGACGGCGGCACGGGCGAGGTGTTCTGGGGCAGCCTGGAGATGCTGGAGGTCGAGTACGAGGATCAAGAGGATCTAGTGGAGCTCCTCAGCTGGGCGGACGAGATCCGCGAGCTGGGCGTGCGCACGAACGCCGACTACGGGAAGGACGCCCGCAGGGCACGCAGCTTCGGCGCCGAGGGGATCGGATTGGCGCGCACGGAGCACATGTTCTTCGACGAGCGGGCCCGCGACGCCGTGGTGCGCATGATCATGGCCGAGTCGACTGAGGAGCGCGAGGCGGCGCTGGAAGAGATGCTGCCCATCCAGGAGCAGGACTTCGAGAAGGTCTTCGAGGCAATGGACGGCCTACCCGTCATTATGCGCCTCATCGATCCGCCGATGCACGAGTTCCTGCCGTCCCGTGAGTTCCTCATCGAGGAGGTAGCCCGGCTGCGCTGCGAGGAGCCCGATTCCGACGAGCTGGCGCAGAAGGAGACGATGCTGGCCGTCGTCAACGCCCTCTGGGAGACGAACCCGATGATGGGCCTGCGTGGCTGCCGCGCCGGGCTGATGTACCAGGGGCTGACCGAGATGCAGACCCGGGCTTATTTCCAGGCGGCGTGCCGCTGTGCCAAGCGGGGCGTTGAGGTCATACCTGAGGTGATGATCCCCCTGGTCGGCCACGTGAACGAGCTCAAGCTGGAGCGGGAGAAGCTGGAGCGCGTCGCTAAGGAGGTCATGGCGGAGGAAGGTATTGAGGTCGAGCATATGTTCGGCACTATGATCGAGGTGCCGCGCGCCGCCCTCACGGCCAAGGAGATCGCCGAGTACGCCGATTTCTTCTCCTTCGGCACCAACGACCTGACACAGATGACGTACGGCTATAGCCGCGATGACGCGGAGGGCAAGTTCCTCCTGCAGTACGTGGAGGGGATCGAGACCGGCGAGGTCGACGCCGAAGGCAACCCGGTCCGCGCCCAGATCCTGCCCTTCAACCCATTCCAGCGTCTGGACGAGGACGGCGTGGGGCGGCTCGTGAAGATATGCGTGGACGAGGCGCGGGAGGCACGGCCGGACCTGGAGATCGGGATCTGCGGAGAGCACGGAGGCGAGCCGCACTCGATCGATTTCTGCCACCGCGTGGGGCTGGATTACGTGAGCTGCTCCCCGTTCCGTCTCCCGGTGGCGCGGCTGTCAGCTGCTCAGTCAACGGTGCGGCACCGCGACGAGGAGTAGCCTGAGACGGTTAACAGGGCGCGCCGCGGGCTTCGAACTCCGGCGCTGAGCGCATTCCAAGAGGCTGGTGACATCGAACGTCGCCAGCCTCTTTTGTTGTTGTAGGGGCCGGCCTGGTTCATCGTTAGCGGCACAGCAGAGCGAAGTCCCGTCCTCCACAAGCGCGGCTCGCGGTGCCGGGCTCCGCCGCTCGCGCCCGCGCAACGAGTCGCGCACAAGGGTGTTCTAGACATTGAAGGTTTCGTGGCGGCTCCACGGAAGATCCTGGAACCGCTTGCCGCAAGCTGATTACACGAAAGAACGAAGGAGGAGACCCGCGTGACCACACCGAGAGAGCGCATCGCCATCGTCACTGACAGTACGTGCGACATTCCAGCTCCGCTGGTCGAGCAGTACCGCCTCACGGTGGTGCCCCTCTATGTGATTTGGGGCGACGAGGAGCTGCGAGACGGCGTGGACATCGACCAGGAGACGTTCTTGGGGCGCCTGACGCAGGACCCCATCCACCCACAGACATCCCAGCCAACTCCCGGCGATTTCGTGCGCGCGATCGAGGGCCTGGATGCCCAAGAGGTGCTCGTCATCACCCTCACCAAGGCGCTGAGCGGGACGTACGAGTCAGCCTGCCAGGCACGACAAGAGTTGAACGTACCCATCCACGTGGTCGATTCGTACTCCCTGAGTATGGGACTGGGCTGGCAGGTGCTGGCAGCGGCGCGGGCGCGGGAGGCGGGGGCCGACGTAGCGGGGATGGTCGCAGCCGCACAAGCAGTGCGGGAGAAGCTGAGCCTGCTGCTCACGGTGGACACGCTGGAGTATCTGCACCGGGGAGGTCGCATCGGTGGAGCGGCGAAGCTGGTCGGTTCTTTGGTGCAACTGAAGCCGCTCCTGGAGATCGATCACAAGAGCGGCGTGATCGAGGCCGTGGAGAAGATACGCACGCGGAAGCGGGCCCTGCGCTCCCTGGTGGAGGAGACGTTCCGGCGCGTCGATCCGGAGCGGCCCGCCAAGCTCGCCGTGATAGATGGGGCGGCCCCGGACGATGCGCAGATGCTGTGCCGCGAGGCGCGGGACCGGTGTCGGGAGGTGGAGATCATCAAGAGCACGATCACTCCGGTGCTTGGCGTCCACGGGGGTCCGGGGGTGGTGGGGATCGCCGCATACAATGAGTGAGCGATGGCGCACGACGGGACGGACAGGGAAGGGAACAACACTGCTGCCGGGTGAATCCTCGACCTAAGGGTCTATCTGATCAATCTGTCCCCGGTTGAGCCTCTCTCGGGACAGAGATGCAACCCACGACGAGGCTGTCGGTAGCAGACGAGCAGATGTTGACGCGAAAAGGCCGCCTCTCGGCGGCCTTTTCCGACCCTCTCCCAAACTGCCCAACTGGTCGGGGCGCCGGGATTCGAACCCGGGGCCTCTACAACCCCATTGTAGCGCGCTAGCCTGACTGCGCCACGCCCCGAACGATAGAGATTATACCAGACTTCCCCACCCGTGGCAAATCGCGGGCTACAACGTTCAGCGAGAAGCTAAGCCTCGCGGGCGGCCCCGGCTACGGCGGGGGCCACCGTTCGGATCAGCCAGACGCCCGAGCTCTCACACCAGCCAACAGCATCCGTCGACGTATCAGCCAACACCGTGTTCCACCGTAGATCCCGCCGATCAGACACCCAGGTGGAGCTCAAAACCACCAAATCTCGAAGATGACGAGGGCCACGGTGAGCAGGGCGAGCCCGGCAAGGCACACCCGATCACTCCGGCGTAGGCTCAAGGGGCAGCGCGTCGTACGAGGGTAGCCCGGGCGGAAGCCCCGAGCGGCCAGAGCCACGGTCATCGCGTCCGTCAGGCGAAGAGCACCAATCACCAACGCCACCAGCGTCGGACCGTAGCTTTGCAGCCGCCGAAACAGGCCTTCTCGCTCTGGCATCCAGCCACGCGCCCGTTGAGCGTCCGTGATGATGCGGTACATCCCGTGAATCAGGGGCAAGGACCGCAGCCCGATTGCGAGAGCGAGACCCCACTCGAAGGGCAACCCAAGACGTACGAAGCCCTGCAGCAACCTGGTCTGGTCCGTGGTCAGGAGAAGAACGTAGACGGCAAAGGCCAGCGCATTGACCCGCAACGCTGCTAACAGCCCCAGCCTGACACCGGGTCCGGTAATCCGTATCCACCACCAGTCGACCACGACGGGCTCACCAACGGGGTTGGACAGCGGCCAAAGCAGCAGGATGAGCACGCTGAGGGGCAACATCTGCCTCCACAGCCAGCCGATGCGTACGCCAGAGATCCGCGCTCGCCAGAGGAGCAGGTGCACCACGGCCAAGTAGCCGAGCACCACAAAGGGGCGATTAGTCAGAAGTAGCAGCACGAAGCTCGCTGCGACGAAGGCCATCTTGGTGCGGGGGTCGAGCCGGTGAACCCACGATTGACGAGGCGCGTATAAGTCGAACCCGGAGCGCATCAGTCCGCGCCACCTCCCGGCTCCAGGAGGGTCAGGTACTCTCGACAGAACTCATCGACACTCAAACTCTCCCCGCTCATCCCCCAGGGCCGGAGGATTTGGGACAGCTGAGTCACGGGCGGCGGGCTGAGGCAAGCCCGAGCAAGCAATTCCGGTTGAGCCAGGATCTCTCGCGCGGCGCCCAGAGCCAGGAGTTCGCCCCGGTGCAGAACCAGCAGATGTGTCGCCCGTCCCGCGACAAGCCGTATATCGTGGGTGATGAACAGAATCGTGCGGCCAGCTCCCTGCTCTTCGCCGAGGAGGTCCAGCAAGAACCGGGTCCTCCCCCAATCCAGTCCGGTGGTGGCCTCATCCAAGATGAGGATGGACGGCCGACAGGCGAAGAGCGACGCCACCGTCACCTGACGCCGCAGCCCGTAGCCCAGCATCGCCGGGGGCCGATCAGCGTGCGCGGTCAGGCCGAAGGTGCACAGCGCCTCCTCCACTCTGCTCTCCCTGTCCGCGGGCAAGAATCCCAGGTTGCGCAAACCAAAGTCGATCTCTTCGCGGACCGTGGAGGCGAAGATCTGATGGTCCGGGTTCTGAAAGAGGTATCCCACATCGCGAGCCAGCTCCCCCACCGTCCGACCCCGGATGTCCCGGCCTAAGATGGACACGTGCCCCTCTTGGGGGCGCAGCAAGCCGTTGCAGAGCTTGGCCAGAGTGCTCTTGCCCGAGCCGTTTTCACCGACAAGCGCCACCCAACTACCTGCTTCGATGGAGCAACTCACCCCATCGAGAGCGGGCACCAGCCCGTCGTAGCTGTAGGAACAGCTCTCCAGCTCGATAGCGGGGCTAGCCATCCAGCTTCTCCTTCAGGTCGTCCGCCGCCTCCTCCACCATCAGCCAGGCGTAGGCAGTGCTCCACAAACTGTTGAAGCGCGAAGCCAGCTCCGTCACCTGAGGGATCCTGATGCCCATCCGGAGCAGCTCCTTCTCCCGTCCGAGAATCTCTCGCAGCCCCCCATCCAGGGCAATGCGTCCATCGTGCAGCACAGCGACCCGATCAGCCAGCGAGGGCACCCGATCCACGTCCTGCGTCACCCAGAGAACGGTCGTCCCCCTCTCGACGCGTAGACGGGCAACAGCCTCCAGCAGCGCTCGCTTCCCCGCCGGGTCCAGGCTCGTGGTCGGCTCATCGAGTACCAATACGCTGGGACGCATCGCCAGCACGGAGGCGAGGGCCACTCGTTGCTTCTCGCCCCCGGAGAGTTCCATAGGGGACCGGCCGAGGAGGGATGCGACGCCGGTCACCTCCAGAGCCTCGGCGACGCGGGACTCGATCTCACCCCGAGGAAGAGCGAGGCTCTCCAGACCGAAAGCCACCTCATCCTCCACAGTCGTAGTGATGAACTGACTGTCCGGATCCTGGAACACCAGTCCAACCGTATGGCTCAGCTCTCCGGGACTGCTCTGCGCGACATCACGCCCGGCTACCCGCACCTGACCAGAGAACGTACCGCCGAGCAGATGGGGGACGATGCCGTTAAGGGTCAAGCACAGAGTGGACTTGCCAGCCCCTGTCTGCCCCAACAGTGCCAGGCATTCCCCCTGGGTCACGGAAAGCGACACGCCCTTCAGAACCGGGGGACTCTCTCCTCCTAAAACCGGGGCAGGATAGGCGTAGTATACGTCGTCGAGAACGATGAAAGGGGGCAATGCAGGGCGTAGCGAGGCTCAGGCGGGAGGGCGGCCCCAGCCAAGAATCGAAGGGTATCCACGCCGCACAGCCGCCACCAATGGGACAGCTACGAGACCACCAACGACAACCTGGGGAAGGTTGATCGCGACCGCCTCTGCGGCAGCCGCGGCAACGCCCATCCTAAGGACGAAAGCCTCGCCCAGGAAGTAGCCCGCCACCATCACAGCGGCTCCAGCGCCCCAGCCCAGAGCCATGGAGAGCACGCTGTGATCGCGCCTCGCAATGGCCCCGGCGACGAGGCCCTGCAACCCGTGCGCAATCAAGGTCAGGGGGGCGTACATCAGGTACCCTCCAGCTACGTCGGCCAGCGCCGTTCCCACACCTCCGGCGATCAACCCTACCCAGGGACCGAAGGCGAATGCGGCGAAGAAGACACCCACGTCTGAGAAGTTGAAGTAGCCTTGAGTAAGCGGAAAGGGCAGCCTTATGGCCAGTGTGAAGACGGCCACCAGAGCGATCATCACTCCGGTCAGTACAATCTGTCGAATCTCCAAGTTTCGCATCAGGACCTCTCCTTTCTTCTCACACCGGCGCGCGGCCGGGCCACCGGCGAATGTCGCCTGGCGGGGCTCACTGCCGCATCCTTCTGCTGCTCTCGAACGGCCCTCCCCAACCGACGGAGCCCCTCGTCGATCACCTCGACGCGATGAGCGGCGAAGTTCAGTCTCAACGAGGAACGACCACCTTCCTGGGGAAAGAACACAGAGCCGACGGCAAAGGCCACGCCGTGATCGATGGCACTCACATACAGCTGACCGGCTGAGATGGATGGCGGTAGCGTCACCCACAGGCACAGCCCGCCCTGGGGACGGTGCCAGTGCGTCTCCTTCGGCATGACTCCGGCAAGGCCTTCGAGCATGGCGTCCCGCCGCCGGCGATAGACGCCACGGACGGTGTTCAGGTGGGTTTCAAGATGCCCACTCTCCAGGTAGCAGGCCAGGGCCCGCTGCATCAGCGAGGAAGTGAAGAGGTCGGTCGCCTGCTTGCCCTGGATGAACCGCTCTCTCAGCCGCTTTGGCACGACCATGTAGCCCACCCGGATGCCCGGGAGGAGAAACTTGGAGAACGAGTTCACATAGACCACGCGGTCTCCGCCATCCAGAGCCCTGAGGGAGGGAACAGAGGAGCCCTCGTAGCGCAGTTCGGAGCAGATCCCATCCTCGAGGACGGCAAGGTCATATCGCTGTGCCAGATGCAGCAACCTGTGGCGCCGTTCCAGACTGAGGGTCACCCCGGTCGGGTTATGAAACGCAGGGATGGTATAGATGAAGCTGGGATCGCACGACGAAAGGACCTCTTCCAGGACGTCCACTCGCAGGCCTTCGCCATCCACTGGCACACCTATCACCCGCGCTCCATTCGCTCGAAACACGTCCAGAGCGCCCAGGTAGGTAGGGCTTTCGGTGACCACCAGGTCACCGGGCTTCGACAACACCCGAGCTCCCAGATCCAGCGCCTGCTGCGAGCCCGAGGTTACCAACACCCCGCCGGGCCCGATCTCCACGCCTTCCGCCGCGAGCAAGCTGGCGATATCGGTGCGCAGGGGCTCGTACCCGCCGGCTTCGTCATACTGCAGCGCCTCGCCGCCGTCCCTGCGCAGTACCTGATTGACCGCTTCACGGAAGTCGCGCACGGGCAATAGGTCTGTGGCTGGAGCCCCCATGGCGAAGGAGATGAGGTCGGGATGCTGAGCCAAATGAAGCATATCAGCCAACATACCGCTGACCGAGATCCCGGCGGGGCCCAACAGCGTGGACTCCCAATCGTAGGGCGTATCTCTCACGGCCCCATCTCGGCGCCGAGGATCGCACACGAAAGTGCCGCGACCTACGTGGGCCCGCACGCACCCTTCGGCCTCCAGCTCCGCGTAGGCGTTGACCACGGTCACGCGGCTCACTCCCAGCTGGTCAGCCAGAGTGCGTGTGGCGGGCAGCCTCGCACCGGGCAGCAGGATGCCCCGTTCGATGCGTTCCTGCAACTTGTCTCTGATCTGCAGATACAAGGGATCCGTCGCATCTCGCCGTAGGTTGATGTTCATCGTACTCCTCAACCTATTATAAGTCCATTTGCTCCCGTTGCATAGGGCCAATCTTCCGGCAATTGCAGCAGTCCAATCAGACCGATGCGCCGAACGTCTCGCCGGCATCCGGTCCGGAGAATCTCTGCCGGTCTGCGGCATCGCCCGGCGCGACACCATTGGTGTGTGACTTAGAGCTCCGGGGTCCGGTACTGGAGCCTACAAGCCTCTCGGAGATGGAGGCCCGCGGCGCGGCCCAAGGAAGATCAACCGGCTGGCTGCCAGCGGCAGAGCGGCTATGCATCCCGTTGCCAGCCCGCGTACCCTGGATTTGACATTCTCCCTGCCCCAAGTATAATCTAGCGTGGGTTCGCGGGTGTAGTTCAGCGGTAGAACGTCAGCTTCCCAAGCTGAATGTCACGGGTTCGAGTCCCGTCACCCGCTCTTGACATCATAATCGACACACAGAGCCTACGAACCGTCGGTGGCGGCACCGGCGGTTTCGCTTTGTGTCTCGTTTCGAGCTAGAAGCAGTTTCTGCAGCCGGGAGAACGTATGGACCAGAAGCATATCCGCAATTTCTCTATCGTGGCCCACATTGACCACGGCAAGTCGACGCTGGCAGACCGCCTCCTCGAGTTGACCGGGACCATCGCCGACAGGGAGATGATGGATCAAGTTCTCGACTCGATGGACCTGGAGCGCGAGCGAGGCGTCACCATTAAGGCGTCGGCGGTTCGCATGCACTACCACGCCGCAGACAGTCACGAGTACGAGCTCAATCTTATCGATACGCCGGGGCACGTTGACTTCTCCTACGAGGTGAGTCGAGCCTTGGCCGCGTGCGAGGGTGCCATTCTCGTGGTCGACGCAGCCCAGGGGATTGAGGCCCAGACGCTTGCAAACCTCTACCTGGCCCTGGAGGCCGACCTCAAGATCATCCCGGTGGTCAACAAGATCGATCTGGATATGGCGCGTCCCGTGGATGTGACGCTGGAGCTAGCGGCGCTGCTTGGCGTCGACCCCGACGAAGTGCTCCACGTCTCGGCCAAGGAGGGTTGGGAGGTCGAGCAGGTCCTGGATGCCGTCGTCGAGCGCCTTCCGCCTCCTCAGGGGCATGAGGAGGCACCGCTGCGCGCACTCATCTTCGACTCCCACTACGATCCCTACAAGGGTGTGGTGGCCTACATCCGCGTCGTGGACGGCGGTCTGGAGACGGGCTCACATCTGCGGCTGATGGCCACCGGCGCCACCACGGACCCGATGGAAGTGGGTGTCTTCTCCCCCGGAATGACCGAGACCGGAGGCCTGAAAGCCGGCGAGGTCGGGTACGTCGCCACGGGCCTCAAGTCGGTGCGTGAGTGCCAAGTGGGCGATACCCTGACCAGCGCGACCGAGCCAGCGCCGAGTCCTTTGCCCGGCTACCGGCGCATCAAGCCGATGGTCTTCGCTGGTATCTACCCGGTGGAGGCCGATGACTTCCACGCGCTGCGCAATAGTCTGGACAAGCTGCAGCTCAACGACGCCGCACTGACCTTTGAGCCGGAATCCTCTCAGGCGCTGCAGTACGGGTTCCGCTGTGGGTTTCTCGGCCTCTTCCACATGGAGATCGTACAGGAGCGGCTGGAACGCGAGTACGACCTCAATCTGATCGCCACAGCACCAGGCGTCGGCTACCAAGCGGTCACCCGCGACGGCCAGGTCGTCGAGGTCTCCAGCCCGGCCGACCTGCCAGAGCCGCACCGAATCGACGAGATTCGCGAGCCGTGGGTCAAGATCCAGATTTTCACGCCGTCAGAGTATATAGGTCCGGTAATGGAGCTGATCATGAAGCGGCGCGGCGAGTACGTGATGACCGAGTATCCGGACAGCGAACGCGTCATCCTGACGTTCGAGATGCCGCTGGCCGAGATGATCGTCGATCTCCACGACAAGCTCAAGTCCGCCACGCGGGGATATGCGTCGATGGACTACTCGTTCGTAGGATACCGGACCGAGGACCTGGTCCGGATGGACATCCTGGTAAACAAGGAGCCTGTGGACGCACTTTCTCTGATCGTCCACCGCGACAAGGCCTACGAGAAAGGCTCGACGCTGACCACCAGACTGAAGGACGTGATCCCCGAGCAACTCTTCGCCGTGCCGATCCAGGCAGCCATCGGGGGCCGCATCATCGCCCGCGAGACGGTCAGAGCGCGGCGCAAGGACGTGCTGGCAAAGTGCTACGGGGGTGACGTGACCCGAAAGCGGAAGTTGTTGGAGCGGCAGAAGGAGGGGCGGAAGCGCTTGAAGCAAGTGGGCGACGTGTCCATCCCTCAGGAAGCCTTCCTGGCCGTCCTCCGTTTGGACGAGGACTAGCTCCGGAGGACAATGCTCTCAGACGAAAAGCGGGTTCCCCTGGCAGCGCCTACTCGGCAGCTCCTGCCTTAAGGCCGCAATCCCTTCTCCACAAGGGCGCACAATGAATCGCCCGGCTCGGCGTCACCACCCAATCCATGCGCTGGTCGTGCTCGGCGCAAGGCAGCTCCTCCGACAGACAGGCGTCGTAGGTGAGCCCAATGCGCTCGGCCGAAGTCGTGGTCAAGAAGCGATCATAGAAGCCTCCACCAAACCCAAGCCTTCCCCCCCGCCGATCGAATGAAACGCCGGGCACCAGCACGACGTCAAGACGTGCAGGCTCGACCGTAGGCGCATCTGCCGAGGGCTCCAGCATTCCGTAGCGGTGGCGGATCAGATTGCCCGGTTCATAGACGTGGGGGATGAGGCGCTTTTCCTCCGTGCGGGGAACGGACCACTGGATGTCGGGCAGAAGATCGAAAAGCAAGCCAAGATCGGGTTCATTGCGGAAGGCCAAGTAGGCCATCACCGCGCCAGCCTCGCGGAGGACCGCCATGCGCGCGAGTCGCCGGCACAGGGCCGAGGAGGCAGCACGGACCTCGTCAGCGGACAGACACTCCCGAACGTCACAGAATCTGTCACGCAGCGCCGGTTTGTCCAGCATACTGACCGCCTGTCCTCCCACCATCTCTCAGCGAATGGGGAGCGCCCGTCCGGTGGCGCTGCGGTGGACGCGGCCGAAGTCCTGCACCCCCTTCAACTGCTCCGCCGTGAGGACAGGCCCATCCTGGCACACCAACAGGTCATCAAGGGCACACTGGCCGCAGATGCCGAAGCCGCACTTCATATAGCGCTCCAGGCTGAACTGCCCGGGGATCTCGTGTTCCAGACACAGCCTGTGCAGTGCGACGAGCATCGGCTCCGGCCCGCAAGCATAGACGGCCAGCTCGGAGCCGGCAGTGACAGCACTTGACGCAGCATCGGTCACGTAGCCTCGACGGCCAGCAGACCCATCGTCGGTGGCGATCACCACATCAACCCCGAGCTCCTCAAAACGGTCCACGTACAGCAGATCGAGAGCTCTCCGGGCACCGAGCGCCACCGAGGTTGGAATCTCTCTCTCAACGGCCCTCATCGCCAGGAAGTAGAGAGGCGCTGCCCCGTAGCCCCCGGAAACCAGCAACGCTGCGCGATCCTCATAGAGGCGATAGCCGGTCCCGTAGGGTCCTCGCCATCCCACTTGATCGCCGACCTGAAGCCCGTGCAACGCGGTGCTGAAGGGACCAACGCGGGCAACGGTCAGCGTGAGCGGGGCCGGGTCAGCCACGGCAAGCGGTTTCTCGTCGATCCCCGGCAGCCAGAGCATCACGAACTGCCCCGGCTGCGCGTCCTCGAGCTCGGCATCGAGGACGAAGGTACGGATCGTGCGGGTCTCATCCCGCACGTCGGTTATTCGAACGATCTCGGGTAGGCTCACTGGTCAACTCCTTGTGCGGACTCGGAACAGAGTTTAGCACAGGAAGGGTATTCTGCAAAGCGACGCGGCTGCGAACGGATGCTCAGCAGAGGTGAAAGTACGTCCCGCGTGGCCAGCCAGTGGATCGGGGCCCATCCACGCGATGCTTGGGGTGCGCCCGGAGCTCTTGGCCGGCCACGAGGTCCTTGCCCGGCGGAACTCAGGCAGCGCTCTCGAACGAAATGATAGTTGACCGCTCAGCAGGCTATGATAGAATGGCGCCATCACAGTTACTCAATCAGTCACCCTGGAGATCGATCCATGAAACTCCGCTATCGCATTCTACAGGCCCGCTGGCCCGAAAAGGCCGCCTCTCCCGGTTCAGGGGATACCCAGTGGCAGAACTGGGGCTTCTTCTACGACATCGTCGACGGAGGAAGGAAACAGGGGGTATATCTCCACCACAATATGGACGAGCTCCATTGGATCGTCCACCACATCACGCACCGCCTGCGGAGCAGGAACCTACCGCTCGGCCGAGTGGAAGAGGCACTCGCCAAGTACTCAGGCGGCTTCCGCGCCCTGCCGCAGGTCCATACTCACCAGGCAGGCGACCAACCCCTCTCGGCGTCCATCAACGCCGTCGAGGCCAGCGTATTGGGGCTCGACTACATCGCACCCCACGACGCATCGGAGGAGCGGATGCGCATCTTCGCCGGCACGGCCAACCGCCCTCTCGCCCAGGCCATCGCCCATCGGCTGGGGTTTCCGCTGGCCGCGGTGTCGATTACAGCTCTCCCAGACAGCGAGGTCCACGTCCAGATCGACGAGACCGTGCGCAAGAAGGACGTCTTTGTCATCCAGCCCTGCACGGCGCCGGTGAACGATCACCTGGTGGAGCTGTTCCTCATGGTCGACGCTTTCCGACGTGGGTCTGCGCGGCGCATCACCGCGGTCATTCCCTACTTCCCGTACAGCAGGCAGGAGCGCATGGCTCAGGGACGGGAAGCGATCAGCGCACGTGTGGTGGCCTCTACGCTGGAGATGCTGGGAGCCGACCGGGTGATCTACGTCCACATTCACTCCGAGGCGATTCAGGGCTTCTTCACCGGCCCCGTGGATCAGCTGCCAGCCCATCCCACGCTGGCGGACTATTTCCGCGACAAGCCTTTCGTCGAGGACGCTGTGATCGTCTCACCGGACGTAGGACGGGCACGCCTGGCGGGCAAGTATGCTCAGGCATTGGACGTACCGCTGGTGATCATGGAAAAGCGGCGAGCAAGCTTTGAGCACGTCGAGACGACACACGTCGTGGGAAACGTCGAGGGCAAGGTTCCGATTCTCATCGACGACATAGTCGCCAGCGGAAGCGTGCTGCGCCAGCTCCCGGTGCTGTTCGAGCAGGGGGCGCGGCCCGAAGCACATCTGGCGATCACTCACCCGATTCTGCTGCCCTCGGCGCTGGAGCAATTGGACAGGGACTGGATCGCCGAGCTGGTAGTCACGGACACGGTCCTGGTGCCACCAGCAAAGCGGCATCCGAAGCTGAAGATGGTAAGCGTGGCTCCGATGCTGGCGTATGCCATTCGCGGCATCTACCACGGCGAGTCGATCAGCCCGCTGTGGGCCCTGAACGCGCCGGAGAAGCTGGGCTTCAGCCAGCGGGCATAGGCGGTGGAAGGGCTTGCGAAAGGCTGGAGACAGGCGGCCGGGAACAGCAGGAATGGCGAGAGCCTTGAACGAATTCGCGCCCTGATATGGGAAACACGGTAAGACGTGTAGGGGGCGGCGCGGACGGGGCAAGGCGGCGGTAGGCAGGGCCACTCACAGCCGGACTTGCCACCTGCCTGGAGCGACGAGGAGTCTCGCTGCGGCGCGGTTGACCATCTGTTAGCTGCGCGAATGCCGGTTTGCCTGCTCTCCACTTCGTCTCGGTCGGAATGACCGAGACAGGGGGTCTCCTCGGTCAGGGCTGGTGCGCGAGCACATCCAGTATCTCTGACAATGATCCTGCTCGGCGGGACCTTCGTCGCTCTACTCGGGGCAGTCA
>CAYVCX010000042.1:1185-25478 GCA_964450435.1 uncultured Anaerolineales bacterium | reverse complement strand
ACAACAATGCCGGGCTGGGTGGGGGCATCCATCTGCTGGAAAGCGAGGCCACCATCGCCGACAACACCATCATCACCAACACGGCAGAGTATGGCGCTGGTCTCTATCTGGATGCGAGCCCGGCCACCGTGAGCGACAACACCATTCGCGGCAACGAGGCCGAGCGGGAAGGCGGCGGGCTCTACCTCCACGACAGCCCAGCCGCGCTGACGAGCAATGTCATCCGTGGCAACGGCGCCGACAACGGCGTGGACGCCGGGTCCGGCGGCGGCCTCAAGATCGAGGCCGCAGGCTCGGATGGCGCCACCCTCACCGACAACGAAATCGCCGAGAACACCGTACGATGGGTGGGGGCGGGAGTCTTCATCCTGGGCAGCAGCCCCACCCTCACCGGCAACTGGATCCACCACAACGTGGGCAATGAGGGCAGCGGGATCACCACCGACCAGAGCGAGGCTCTCATAAGCGGCAACACCATCGAGAGCAACAGCGCGGACTGGCGCGGGGGCGGCATCATGCTGCGCGAGGGGAGCCGTTGCGAAGTCGTCGCGAACGTGATTCGCGAGAATGACGCGACGTGGGAGGGCGGGGGATCCCTGACCCTGGATAGCAGCCCCACGTTCGTCAACAACGCCATCCTGGAGAACCTGGTCAACCAGGCCGAGGGACAGGGCGGCAGCGCTTTCTCCATCAGGGGCTCCGATGTGGCCTTCACCCACACGACGTGGGCCGACAACCAAGGCGGCAACGGCGCTGCGCTCGTCCTTGCGGATACCAGCGTGGTGACGATGACCAACGCCATCATCGCCGGGCACACCACCGGCGTCCTGGCCGAGGGCGGCAGCTCGGCCAGTCTGGATGGCGTGCTGTGGTACGATAACACCGACAAGACCAGCGGTGAAGGGGAAGTGACGGTGAAGCACGCCTACGACGGCCATCCGGCCTTCGACTCCGACGGCTACCACCTGACGCGAAGCTCGCACGCCATCGACCGCGGCGTCGTCACTGACGTCGACACAGACATCGATGGGGACCCCCGCCCGCTCAATTACGGCTTCGATATCGGCGCCGACGAGTACGACGGTGACCTGATTCTGCCGGAGATCGTGGGCCGCCAGCCGGCCCCCGGGGCGACCGACGTGGCGGTCGACGCGGCCCTGGTCATCACCTTCAGCGAGTCCATGGACACGGGCAGTCTCGCCTACACGGCGGAGCCCGACCCCGGCGGCTGGTCCGCGGCCTGGAGCGAAGGCGACACCATCGCCACCCTCTCCCACCTCGACTTCTCCCCCGGGACTCCGTACACGGTCACCGTCACCGCAGCCGACGACCTGGCCGGGAACCCACTGGCCGATGCCCCGCTGGCCTGGACCTTCACCACCGAGTACGACGGTGACCTGATTCTGCCGGAGATCGTGGGCCGCCAGCCGGCCCCCGGGGCGACCGACGTGGCGGTCGACGCGGCCCTGGTCATCACCTTCAGCGAGTCCATGGACACGGGCAGTCTCGCCTACACGGCGGAGCCCGACCCCGGCGGCTGGTCCGCGGCCTGGAGCGAAGGCGACACCGTCGCCACCCTCTCCCACCTCGACTTCGCCGCCGGGACTCCGTACACGGTCACCGTCACCGCAGCCGACGACCTGGCCGGAAACCCGCTGGCCGATGCGCCGCTGGCCTGGACCTTCACCACCGAGCAGGACTATCGTGTCTACCTGCCGCTGGCCGTAAGGAATACGCAGTCGCCCAGCCTTGACCCGACCGGGCTCCTTTGGAGCCGCGGTTCAGCCCCCTCTCCCTGGCAGGGCGTGCCTGAACGCCGCGACGCCGTCTCAGGCAAAACGCATCAAGTTAAGGCGCAGGGTAGGCCCGGCTCACACCGACCGTCTGTGGCGCGTGACGTGTCCTGCACCTTGCAGCCGAACCTCAGTCGTCTGGTGCAGAGTCCGAGCCACGCCGACCATCGATTCCGGGGGGTGCCGTCCGCCTGTTCCGACGGCATTTCGACCATCCTTCCCCGGACGAGATCCGTCACGCCGTTGGCCGGGGCCAATCAACCGTCTTAGAACAGGGTGACATGGCTCGCGGGTCTCACTCAGCGTTAGCGTCCGCGGACGAAGGCTGATGGATATGTGAGGAACTGGCAGGCAGCCGTGACTTCCTCACATATCCACGGCCTCCGTGACGACCACGACACATGACCATCGACAACCCAAAGCATCTCTCGATTGTAGCCGCGCAGATGGGATGCTCCGACTGACTCCTATGTCGTGCTCTGTCCTTATCGGCTGCGCTCACTTGAACCTGTTCAGCCCAAAGGACGTGAATGCAGGCCCTAGTCGCGCATCCAGCCCAAGGGCTCCAATCGCGGGTTCCTCGCGGTAAATGCATGTCAGCCGAATGAGCACACAACCACGTCCCGGTCAAAGGAATCGGGGCGTGGTCTGTCGGCTCCGCAGTTGTCCGGGGCCGCTGCGGCCCGCGTATGGCTGGTGCATCGTGGAAACCCTCGCGGAGGTAATGAGCTTCAAGGAGCGGGCGAAGGTGCCAGGCTGGCCCTGGTCTACGTCCAGGTGTACTCCGACGCATCCTGGGCGGGTCCAGTGCTGAGACACGGCCGACTGACCAGCATAGGGCGCCCCAACCCACAGAGACCGTCGGGCACGATCGGTCAGCCCCTGGATGGGACACATGTGAGGACTCTGCAGGGCGCGAGTCTGAGGCTTGACCTGCGGATGGCTCTGGGATACACTCCCACAGGCGAGATGCCCGGGAACGTTGGCCTCCGCGGAACGGGCCGGGCTGGCGGGGGAGAAACCAGGATGAGCGTGGACTGCTGAGAATCAGAACCAGCAGACGTCTTTCTCTGAGATGCGCCGCAAGATCATCCGGGACCCGGGGCCAGGCAAGGCAGGCTGACAGTCTAACGCAGGCAGCGCCGATGCTACCTGCCCGAACCATCCAGTCCGATTCGCGCGGGCGAAGCCCGCGTGCAAGCTCAACGAACTCACAAGGAGATCACCATGCGTGCAACGGCTCGATGCACGAGGGTGGCGCTGGTGCTGCTCTGCACCCTCACCTTTGTAGTTGGACCAGCCCAGGCAGGGAATACCGCCCACCAGACCGGCTTCGACGAGTGGGTGGGAGCGGAGGGGGATTTTGCCAACTGGGAGATGAGCGGCGCTCGCCTGAGCACGACTGGCGAGCTAGTGCTCGACCCGAATACCGCTGTCGAGGAGGAAGATCCCTACCCGGTCGGAACCTATTACGGCGGCAACTTTTACAACGGCGGAACGTATTGGGTCGGGGAAGGCGCCGGCCCCGCCATCCCCGCGGATTTCGACTTCGACGAGCTGATCTGCTCGTGGAACGCGGTGACACCCACAGGTACGTGGGTGGAGGTGCTGGTGCGAGCCAAACTGGATGGGCGCTGGACCAAGTGGTACAACCTGGGCATTTGGGCGAGCGGATCGGAGACGATCCAGCGGCACTCCGTGCCGCTGCAGGGCGACGATGACGGCTACGTGGCCGTGGATACGTTGGTGATCAGCGCCCAGCATGCCAGGGTGAACGCATACCAACTAAGAGTGCGCCTGTTCAGCGTGGATGGCGAGACCATGCCCGGCGTGCGCTACCTCTCGGCAGCCTACTCCACTACGTCCACCGGGGACGGCGCGCCTTCGACCGGCAACCCCGACTATTGGGACACGCTGCTGGCCGTGCCGGAATGCTCACAGATGGTGTACGACGGCGGCGAGGTATGGTGCAGTCCAACCTCTACCTCCATGATCCTGTCCTACTGGGAGGGCCACACCGGGCCGTGCGAGCCAGGCGTGCGCGCAGCTGCGGCAGGCGTCTATGACTGGGTCTATGACGGCACCGGCAACTGGCCTTTCAACACGGCTTACGCCGCTACTCACGGGCTGCAGGGCAGCGTGCGGCGCTTCGAGAGCATGGAAGAGATCGAGGCCTGGGTGGCGCAGGGCGTGCCGGTGGCGATCTCGTTTGCCTGGGGCTGGGGGGAGCTGACGGGCGCGCCGCTCCCCAGCAGCAGCGGGCACCTGGCGGTGGTGGTCGGCTTCGACGGCCAGGGCAACCCCATCGTCAACGACCCAGGGGCTGAAAGCGATGAGGAGGTGCAGCGCACTTACCTGCGCTCCCAGCTGGAACCCCTGTGGCTGGAAAACACCGGGGGTACGGTGTACCTGATCAAACCTTTGCCGGCGACGTATGATCAGAAGGTATGGGTTCCTCTTGTGATGGACGGGGCGTATCCCCAGGAGGAAACAGCAGTCCGTAGGTAGCGTCGCATAATGCTGGCGTCTGGCAGAGGTCCTCCGCCTTCGTTCTCACCTGGAATCTCACAACTCAAGATTCAGCGGCAGCTTGCTCTGGCAGTAGCGACAGCGTTTGCCACGGTTCGCGATCGAAGCCCCGGACTGGGTCCACGCCAACGAATTGGTCGCCCCGGATATGTTCCATCAGGGCCTGAGGAGAGAAGACTAGGCCAATGTAGGATCGTCGTTGAACACGTCGTCACCACTACTCTCAGGAAGGCATCGTAGTCGGGTCTGCATACCCGACCAGCCGCGACCACCATCGGCCTCGCGGAACCTCACATCGGCACATACCGTGCTGGCAGACGACACTCAGGCCTGGGGCAGCGTGAAGAAGAACGTACTGCCCTCACCCACCTCGCTCTCGATACCGACCTGTCCCCCCAGCTTATCCACGATGCGCCGCACGATGGAGAGCCCCAGCCCCTGCCCCTCGGCGCGCACCTGATGAAGGCGGGTGAACGGGACGAAGAGACGAGCCTGCTCCTCCGCTGTTAGTCCCCGGCCGTTGTCGCGCACCCAGAAGCGCACCATGCCGTCCGGCTGCTCAGAAGCGCCCACTTCCACGCGGGGCGGGTCCCCCCCGTACTTGATGGCGTTGCTCAGATAGTTGGCCCACGCCTCCTCAACCCAGGCAGCGTGGCCCACAGCTGTGGGCCACGTCTCGGGCACTGCAATCTGCGCATCGTGCTCCTCGATCATGTAAGCCAGACGATCCTGCGCCGCCGCCACGATGGCACCCATCTCCAAGGGTTCGCTTCTCACCTCTCCCCGGCGCACCGCTGCCAGGAGCAGCAGCTCTTCTATGATGCTGTTCATGCGATCGGCGGACTGCACGATGGTCCGTAGAGCCTCCTCCCGAATCTCGTCCGGCAGGTCTTCGTACCCCTCGCCAAGAAGCTCAGTATAGCCGATCAGGTTCTGGAGAGGATTCTTGAGATCGTGAGCTACAGTGTGAGCGAAGGCGTTTAGCTCTTCGTTGCGGGCCTCCAGATCAGCGGCGTGTTGGCGCAAGGCTTCCTGCGCCTCCCTGAGATCGCTGATGTCGGTGTACACGGCCACCGCCCCGGCGAACTCGCCCTCGATGAAAATGGGGGAGCCTGCCAGGATCACGTCCACCGGCGAGCCGTCCTTTCGATGGCGAACGGCCTCCGTCGGCGACACTCTCTCCCCCTGCATCGTCATTCGCGTCAAGCAAATCGCCTCTTCTCTTACCTCCGGTGCGCTGATCAGCAGATCGAGCTCCTTCCCGATGGCCTCTTCGCGCGAGTAACCGAACAGCCGTTCTGCACCCGGGTTCCATTCCACGATCTGGTTGTGAGCGTCGAGGGTGACGATGGCGTCGTCGGCCGCCCTCAGTACGGCGTCCAGGTAGAGGCGGCGGCTTCGGGACTGGGCAAAGAGGCGTGCGCTCTCGACGGCCATCCCGATCTCTCGCCCCAGCGATGTCAGCAGTTCGCTGTCCGCTTCAGAGAACGTGCGCGGCTCGTGGTGGAAGAGGCACAGAGTCCCCAGCACGCGGCCTTTCCGGACGATGGGCGAACCGACATAGGCCTGCAGCCCGACTCCCAGCAGCTCCTCCACGTTACCGTCTCCCTCCCGGCGCAGGTCGCCGATGCTCAGAGACTCGCCTTCGCTGTAGACAACGTCGCAGAGGCTGTGCTGCAGACCCCGGGCCTCGAGGGATTCGACGAAGGAAGCTGGAAGGCCTGTCTGGCTCACGAGCGTCAACGTGCCCGTGTCTTCATCAGCGAGGGTGATCACCCCGGCCGAGAAGCCGAGCGCGTCCGCCGTGCTGGAAAGCGCATCGTCCAGGAGATCGTCCAGATCGAGGGACCCGGACAGCGCCCGGGCCACCGCGTGGCGGGCCCGCAGCTCCCGGTTGCGGCGCTTGAGGGCCCGCTCAGCCCGCTCGCGCTCGGTGATATCGCGGGCGATGCCCAGGACCTGCGGTCCCTCTGGCGTCGCCAGACGGGCCACCCTGATCTCTACGGGGAACGTCGTCCCGTCTTTCCGTCGGTGCGTGGATTCGAGGGTGAGCAAGTCTCCTGGCCCCAGAGTCGACACGATTCGATCCACGTCACCAGCTGAGCTCGTGTCAACATCAAGGATGTTCAGGCCCACAAGCTCATCCCGGCTGTAGCCCAAGGACCGGCATGCTTGCTTGTTAACCCGGACGAGCTGCCCATCCAGTCGTGTGACGAACATCGCGTCCGCAGCATTTTCGAATAGGATATTAAGACGCTCCTCGCTCTCCCGCACAGCCTCCAGGGCGGCTTCCAGCTCCTTATTCCGCTCCTGGTCGCGGATGCGCACTCGCTCCAGCTCGCGGAGTGTGCGGACTCGCTGCCTGTGGATCAGCGCCGAGAGCAGCACGCCCGCAAACACAACGAGCCCGAACCGGACCCTGGCGGATGGCGGCCCGATGGCGACCGCGGGATGGGTCCACACCACAACGCCCCAGGCGGCAAGCGTCCCAGCGATCACCGCGGCGAGCCAGGGGGTGGATAGCAGGAATGTGCCCACGCCGACGATCACCAGAAGGAAGAAGTAGGTCGTCTGCTCAAACTCCGCCGTCAGGGCCAGGCGCAGCAGGTTGCTCGCGACCAGGAGCCCCGCGACGCCGGCGCCGGCGGCATGGGCCCAGCGAGGCGGGACCGCGGAGCGCTTCACCGCGATGGCAACGGCGAACAGGACCAGGGCCGTCCCAGCCATCGCGAGGCTCATCCTCACAGCAGCGGCGCGAGGCAGCGCCAGCAGGTCACCGACCGCGAACACGAGGAACAGAACCCCGACGCTGGCCGAGACCGGAGCCAAACTCTCAAGACTAATCTGCGTCAGGTCGATTCGTGAATCGGATCCGGGGGTTCGAGCCTGCTGCGACCATCTTCCGTCCATAGTGCTCTCCTTCTTCGCTCGTCTGCTGACGAAGGCCTGCGAAGCTCACCGCAGGTGGCTGCTGCAGCGTGACATCATCATTACCACAGGAAATCAACCTCCCCCATCACCGGCTGGTACGGTATTCCGGGCGCAATGAAGGTCCATTCTCCCGTGACTGCATACCAGCGCACGACCATCTCTCCCCATCGGTCCGTCTTACCCGCCCATCATCGGCGGGAAGATCGCCACGTCATCGCCATCGTCCAGTCGCGTTTCAAGTCCGTCCGGCAGATCGGTGTAATGGTGCCCGTTGACCAGGACGGCTACCTGCTTCCGGAGCATGCCCTGTTCGTCCATCAGTTGGCTGGCAACCGTCTGCCCAGCCTCCAGGGCGATCCTGTCGACCAGTGTGAGGAGAGTTGTTCCCTCGCTGACCTCGACCAGGCGCTCTCCCAACGACGCGTGAAAGGTCAGATACCCTTTGACTCGGACGACCATACAGACAAGACTCTTCAGCCCCTGGGGTGCTCGCCAGGGCTTGGGCACGATCCCTGGCGGAGCGAAACCTCTCCCCGAGCGTCATTGCTTCCGTGCTTCAACGCTTCCCCATGCATCGTCTGAACAGTTGAGCTTCCTATACGCCCAGTC
The DNA here is from genome assembly GCA_964450435.1 of uncultured Anaerolineales bacterium. Taxonomy (GTDB): domain Bacteria; phylum Chloroflexota; class Anaerolineae; order B4-G1; family B4-G1; genus SKLM01. The sequence goes on along the minus strand of CAYVCX010000042.1, from coordinate 17,616 downwards.
TGGCCCGGAAATCCTTGACGTAGGCCCGGTACGCCTCCAATTCGTCTGGCGTCAGCTCATCCGGGAACCTCAGCTCGACCTGCGTGAGCGCGTCAATGAAGCTGTTCGCGTACGGGGCCAGGCCCAACACGCCCACCTTGCTGCCCTGCTCCAGTGTAATCTTCCCCAACATGAAATCGGACAGGAACTTGTTCTCCTTGCGCAGGATCTTCTTCCATTCCTGAGGCGTCGCCGCCATGATGAAATCGGCCGCCTCCCGGGCGGCTCCCTCGCTGAAGAAGGCCAACTCCTCCAGTTCGCCCTCCCTGACCACCGCTCCGAAGAGGATGTCCTCTTCCAGCCCCCAGGCGGGCTCCGCCTCGACGCGGTAGAATACCTTGGTGGTCACTTTTTTCAGCCGCTCTCGGAACTCCGGCGTCGTTCGATAGATGCTGGCGCTCTCCTCCAGCCATTCTGGCGTGCAGTACATGCGGACCGTCATCCTCCACCTCCTCACGATTGCCTTCTTCTTCGCGCGCCCGTTCAAGCCTCGCTAACCGATCTCACCTCTGGCCTTCATCTCTGCGATAGCCGCCTCTCGCAGAGCTCTCTTGAACACCTTCTCGGTCACCGTCAATGGCAGGTCGTCGCGGATCTTCAGATACTTCGGGACTGCGTAGGGAGGCAGGTTGGCCCTGCAGAAGTCACTGATCTCCTGCTCTGTGACCCGACCTCGCCGTTCCTCCTTCAGCCGCACCACCGCCATCACTCGCTCACTGCCAGGGATCTCTGGGTCCGGCACACCAAACGATGCTGCCATCGCGACCGCCGGGTGCTCAAATAGCACGTCGTCCACCTTTGTGGTGTACACTTTCATGCCCGATACATTGACCATGTCCTTGATGCGATCCACAATCTGGAAGTATCCCTGCTCGTCCATGACGCCGACGTCGCCGGTATGGAGCCATCCGTCAGACGTGAGCCCGCTGCCAGCCTCCGGCCAATACCCCTTCATCACCTGAGGGCCGCGCAGCCGCACCTCTCCAGCCTCGCCAACAGGCACATCCTCACCCGTGTCTGGGTCCGCGAGCGTGCATTCCGTATCCGGGCAGGGCACGCCAATGCCAGGCGCTTTGCTCGCGATGAATCCTGTGATGCGTGAGAATCCAGACAGGTTCACGTGCGCCAGCGATGAGGTTTCGGTCAGGCCGTATCCCTCAGAGATCGGCATACCCGTCTTCCGCTCGATCATCTGAGCCACATCCTGGGGCAGAGGCGCCGATCCACTAAACAGCATAGCGTTACCTCTCCGCAAGCCGGCCTCTGCCAGGCGCATGAACTGCGTCGGAACGCCCGGGATCAAGAAAGGTCGGTGCTCCACAATGCGGTCGAGGATCGCGTCAGTGTCCCGAGGATCCGGCAGCAGGATCACGCGCAGTCCTAGATGGATCGCCGACTGGTGCACAAAGCCTCCGTACACGTGGAACAGGGGCACCGGCAGCATAACCGACGCTTTGCCTGCAATGCCGTGCAACAGCGGCTTCATCAACCACGGCAGCCCCTGGAGAACGACGCTGTATCGATTGGCGTGGGTGAGCATCACCCCCTTCGGTATTCCAGTCGCGCCGCCCGTGAAGGCCAGCTCGCACAGGTCCTCCTCTGCATCGATCTCCACACCGGGGGGCTCCGGGTCGTACTCCCGCAGGAGAGTCCGCAAGTCACAAGCGCCTTCAGGAAGCGCAGTCTCAATCTCCTCGACATCATAACCCCTGGTGGACGTCACGATGATCCGCTCGACATCGCACTGCTCGCTGACTGCCAGCACCTGCTCCAGATGCTCCTCTCTGCAGATGATCACCCGGCTACCGGAAGTTCCCGCTTCGTGGAGCAGCCCCTCCGGGGTTCGCAGGACACTGGTTGGCACAACGACGCCGCCCGCCTTCAGAACCGCCCAGTAGGAGAGCACGAACTCCACGCAGTTCGGCAGAAACAAGCAGACGCGATCACCCTTCCGCACGCCTGATCCCGCCAGGGCGGCAGCCAACCTGTCTGCCTGATCCTTCAGCTCGACGTACCTGAGCCCCCTGCCCCGGAACAGGACCGCCGTCCGGCCTGGGTAGGTCGCTGCCGCTTCATCCAACATATGATACAGGGGCGCCTTGGGATACGGGGTCAGGCTGTGATCGAGAGAATAGGGCCCCAGGCGATAGCTCTTCAACCATGGCTTGCTCAGGTACGTCATGAATTACCTCCCAGCAGACGGCGCTCAGCTCCCCTAGGTCACACCTGCGGCTCCCAAAGGTCCGCGACCAACGACTCCAGGCCCAGCTCTCTCAGCTTCTCGGGGGTTGGAATACCTGTTGCCCTGTCCCACCCCCGTCGTTCGTAGTAGGCGTCCTTCATGAGCGCCATCGTCTCTCGGTCGTTGACCATCCCCTCCGCCGGGCCGTCCGGCAGCGGGTCCTCCATCAGCCGCCTGGGCAGCACGTCATCCTCACGCCGGACGCCCTCACGGACACAGAACGCTCGGGCCAGGTTGTAGATCCGCTCGCCGCCCGTCCTGAACGCCTCCACATCGAAATCCCAGCCAGTGGCTGAACTGATCAGGGCCACGAGATCCTCGGCCGTCAGCAGCACCCCCATGAACTTACACCCGCCAACCGCGTCAAGCACGGTCAGGGCGTTCTCCATATCCACCAGCACCTGCGCTTCGCCAGGGTCAACAACGAACGGATCCCGGATGCTGCTGTTTTCAACGATCAGGAACGGGACGTCGATGAACGTGGGTCCCTGGACGTATCCGGTCATGTGGTCTCCCCCGCGGTTGGCGGTCACGTATCCCAGCCCCGTAATCTTCGCCGCGCGAGGATCATAGGCCGGGAGCTCCAGCCCCTTGACGTGCATAGCGAAGTGCTCGCTGCCCTGGCCCAGCTTCCGTGACATCTCCCTGGTCCCCTCGGCCAGCAGGTCGCCTATCCCTTCGCGTAGAGCGATCTTCGAGACCAGCTCCACCACCAAGTCGGCGTCGCCGAACCTCAGCTCAATCCCCCCCGTCTGCTCTTGGGACAGGATGCCTCGCTGGTAGCACTCTATGGCGAAGGCGATGGTCGCGCCAGCGCTGATGGTATCGAGGCCCAATGCATTGCACCGGTAGTTCGCCATGGTGATGGCGTTGAGGTCTTCAACGCCGCACATGGCCCCTAGCGTGTTCATAGTCTCGTATTCTGGACCCTCACCGCTGTGACCTCTCCACTGTCCCTCTCGGATCTCGGTTGCTCGACCGCACGTCACCGGACAGGCGAAGCAACGGACACCCCTCACCAGCACCTGCTCCGTCATCGCCTGGGCGTTGACCTTCTCGATGTGCTCAAACGTGCCGCGCTGCCAGTTGTGTGTGGGGTACCCGCCCCGCACGTTGACCATGTCGGCGAGCATGTTGGTGCCATAAGTATCGAAGCCGATCTTGAGAATGGAGTCATCGATATACTCGCGCTGCTTGCTGACCGCTTCCTCAAACCTCTCGCGGTCCGCGAGGCGCACGGATTGCTGCCCGGCGCACACAACCGCTTTCAGCTGCTTGGCGCCCATCACGGCACCCAGCCCACAGCGACCAGCGGCACGATGTGTGTCGTTCATAATGGCGGCATACCGCACGCGGTTCTCACCGGCGGGGCCGATGGAGGCGATCGTCGGCCGTTGAGTAAGCCCCTCCTTCAGCACCTCCTCTGTCTCGGAGACGGTCCTGCCCCACAGGTGACGGGCGTCCAGCAGCTCGGCCTCACCGTCGACGATCTGCAGGTAGACCGGCTGTGACGACGCGCCTTCAAAGATGACGCCGTCGTACCCGCTCCGCTTCAGCGCCGGGCCAAATGTGCCACCCGAATTGGAGTGGCCCCAGATGCCGGTGAGCGGTGATTTCGCCACCACAGAATAGCGACTGGCGCTAGCCGATGATGTTCCGGTCAGCGGCCCGGTCATAAACATCAGCACATTCCTCCTGCCCAGCGGATCGATGCCCCTGGGGACCTCGTCGTAGAGATAGCGAGTTGCCAGCCCCGCCCCTCCCAGATACAGCCTCGCCCAATCCGCGCGGGTCTCTTCTTCAACGACGGTCCCTTCGCCCAGGTCGACGCGTAAGATCTTCCCCATGAATGCGTTGCTCATATCTCTACCCCCGTCTAGCGCTACAACCGCACCTGCCAGAGGAGCAGACTTCCGAAGTCTTACAGTCCAAAGCCCAGCCCGGTCTAAGGATGCTCACAGAACGATTCCTGATCTGTCTAGCATCGTCATGCAGACTTTGGAAGTCTCTTGGCGGGAGATAAGGTTGTAGTACTAGGCCATATATCGTCCCGCAGAAAGCGTTGTCGACGATCACCCGGTCGGTCAGCGAGCGACGGATCCGCTGTCTGCAGAACCCGTGCCATTATCCGCGCAATCTCACGTGAATATCGGCTCGTATGCACCCGCTGTCGCGATCAGCGCACCCTGCTCGTGTTCATCCATCTGCGCAAACCGTTCACAGGCCTCCACGAAACGCGGCAGCAGCGTCACGTCACCCGCCGTGCAAAGGCCAGCCACGTCCTGCGACAGCGCGAAGTTCACACCCTCCTGAATCCTCTTCGGCTCCTCGAATGGCTTGTACCACGTATTATACGTCTGCGGCTCATCGTCGTCCCACAGCTCCTTCGCGATCGACTTGATTATCATTGTGCCCACGTCCCGGCTTCTGCACTGCCGTAGCAGCTCTTCAGCCTGCTGCCGATTATCAGCGTCGGCGTAGAGCACGAAGTTGATGGGAAACAGCACCGAGTCGAAGTCGAATCGGGTCAGCGCTTCCATGAACACCGTCGGAACATCCAGCCCATGGCCCGTGATGCCGATGAACCGCGTCAGACCCTCGTCTCGAGCCTCCACAATCGCCCGGAGCGCGCCGTCCGGCCCTGTCACCTGGTCCAGCTCCTCCATGCTGGTAACGGCGTGGAGCTGGTATAGATCGAACCGATCGATCCGCAGCCGCTCCAGCGACGCTCTCATCTCCCGGGCCGCCCCGTCCCTGGTTCGCTCCATCGTCTTGCAGCCCACGAGGAAACGGTTCCGCTCCCGGGCCAGCCACGGTCCCAGCCGCCGCTCCGCGTCACCGTACGTGGGCGCGACGTCGATGTGATTGATCCCCGCCTCGATGACCATCTCCATAGCCTCATCGGCCTGGTCCTGCGCCACGCTCGAGAAAGCAAACGCCCCCAGAATGGCTACTGTGCTCATATGCCCTGTCCGTCCAAATCGCCGCTTCTCCATACTCTTCCCCTTCTTCTGTCCTTACGGACTCCCGTTCTTCCGCGGGGAGTCCCCGATGCTGACCCCGTACCCTGTCCGTGCTGTCGTGTTCGAGCCCCCGTACACTCTCGCAACTCTCCTCTCCGTGAAGACGACCCCCGTCTGCCACAGCGTGGGTTGGGAGTGACCGAACCCGGATCGCATCCGCCGGGCCCGCTCTTGAGCTCATTCACCCGCAGGTTCAGGTGAACGCCCAAAGCTGGACGCTTCGCGGACCGCCCGTACTGGCGGACGGGTAACGTGAGCACGCTCCTCTCGCAGCGCGGCTGCGAATCCCGTTGATCTTGAGAGGGTCCAGCCAGGAACGGCTCCGCTCCTCGGTGGTCCTTCTGCTCGAGCGCACCCAACCTGCTCACACGCGTCACACCAATCTACGTATCCGGACCGGCTGCCTCCCCTCCTCGGATTGCATGAATAAACGCATAACCACGTCTCGATGAGGTGCGTCGGAGCGTGGTGTGACGGCTCTTGATTGTCAGGGGCTCTGTCACCCCCGTATAGCCCGCGTATGCTGGTAATCTTCGCGGACGCGGTTCGTCTCAAAGATCGGGTGAAGGTGGCGGCATTGCTCGATGTCGAAGTACGGTGCGTCGCTGATCTTCAGTATATTGCACCTGGGGAGCTGTGTCAAGGGGCGGTCTGCGGATTGAGTTGTTGCGGCATCGACTGCGACGCATGAGAAGCCACGTGCCACGTGCTCACGGACGACGTGCCGACAGAAGCACGTGAAGCTGGGAATGCGGCGCCACTTGCGGCCCTGGACCGGCGACTGACCTCCGAATGACACGACAGAGGCATCGTCTCGCCACGACCGAGCATCCCTGGACCAGATGCCAACAAGCCCTGGACAAGCCGCTTGCCCTGGAGCACCGTGACAGGAAGAGCAAACAGGGCACAGGCGATTCTCGGCCTGACCACGAACCCCACGATTACCTACCCGGGGATCGACTCCCTGTCGGAAGGAGCTGCCATGTTCTGGAGCGTCACCGGCCCGGCGAACATGCCGAAGCCCTCGCTAGTGGCGGGTTACGAAGCTCCAGGCCCGGCTGAGTTGTCGGTCCCCCAAGCTGACGGTCATCTCAACTGTGTAGGCGGCACTCCGGGCAAGAGGCTCGTCTGGAGCGGCCGTCACCACATTCCAGTAACTATCCGGTGTAGTGGTGGAAATGGGGACCGACCTCCCTTCGGAGTCATACAGGGCGGCGCTGCTGAGAATCGCCAACGGATAGGTCAAGGCGCTGTCTGGACCGTAGTAAGGATCGAACTGCCACGAAACAACCTCGGTAGTTCTGACTCCTCGCTGATTTGCACCAGGATAGACAACGCCATCTGAGGCCAATTTGGCATCACTCAAGCCTCTGAGAACGTTCAATCCAAATGCATAGTGCTCGCTATTGCAGTCGCTGGCGAAGCCCGTTGCTGCAAGTTCGGGCCGCAGCATTCCGTAACGATGGTATACGCTTCCCATCCAGAAATCTATCGCCGTAGCGTCGGTGGCGCCCGATCCCGTGAACAAGAGATTGCTTTCCACTGCCGCCTGCGCACCCTCAGGCGTGTAGCCCGGCCGATCAGGCGATTCGCCGTGCCAGATATCGTCAGGATTCAGCAGCATGTAGTTGACGTGGCTAGCAAGGTCATCCGAATAGGACGGCTCCTCAATCACCGCTGGCAAGCCAGCAGCGGACCGATAGAGATTTAGGCGTTCGAGCCAATCCTCCGGCGGGTTAGTCGTGTCTACGGGGTGGTTCCTGAAAATGGCGGGGGCATAGACGCAGTATCGATCCGGACAGTCCTGAGCGGCGGCAGCACCGCCCAGGCCAGCGATCAAAATTAGCACAAGACCGCCCCAGATTGGCAGCTTCAGCGCATCGTGCAAGTCATCTCTCCCAGCATTGTTCAATGGGCAGCTCGCGAGGCACCATCGAGACCTTGTGCATCGCCAGTACAATAAAACCGGCGTATCCGTGGGGGATCCAGAGGCCCATCAAGACAGCAATGAAGCCCCCGAAGGGACACGCCTTGCTGAAGCTTACCACAGATCGCAGGGAAGAACAAAGGGAAGCTGTGCGGTGCCCGGCACCCCCAGGACATCGCACCAGTCCCCCCTTGCCCGTATCCGCCCCCTGAGGGTACAATACCGACGCGGGCGTCGTTTCGCTTCGACAAGCGGACGGCCTTGCCGGAACCCGCACATCAAGGGGTGACGTTTGCTCAAGAACACACTTGCGCGTCCGGGAGGAGATCACCATGACGTCAGGAAAGAAGGTTAGCTGTATCATTCCGGCCTACAACGAAGAGAAGCATATCCGAAATGTGCTCGAGACTTGCCTGGAATGCACCTTCATCGACGAGATCATCGTAGTTGACGACGGCTCAGAAGATACCACCCTGAGCATTCTGGACGAATTTGGAGCCGCTATCAAGGTAATCTCGTTTCCCCAGAACAGAGGGAAATCATACGCAATGGTTGCGGGGATAAAGGCTGCGCAGGGGGATATCATTGTCTTCTGCGATGGAGATCTGGTTGGGATCAGAGAAAGCCACCTGAGAGGGATCGTCGGTCCTCTAGAGAACAATCTCGCGGACCAGGTGCTGGCAATTCGGGAGACAGATCTGGCACCGTTCAAGAAATTGACCGGGGAGCGGGGTTACTTCAAGAAAGACCTGGTTCAGCACATCGACCGGTTGGAGAAGACGAAATTCGGTGCAGAGACATTCTTGAACCACATCTTTGAAGACAGCCGCACCTATTGTTATCTGGAACCGGGACTGATTCAAGCAGGCAAACGGGCAAGTGGCAGCCGGGCAGCAGAAATCCTGTGTGCCGATGAATACGTGAAGGCCGGCTACCAGATTCTGCTGGAACTGGCCCGCCAGAACGAACCACATCAAAGCAAGAGACTGCGCAGGAGCTTGCAGACACTGAGGAAGACCTACCAGAAGCAGATGGCTATCATCAAAGACCTCATCTGACAGCCCGCCCCGGAAACGGCTCTTACTCCATGAAACCGCGTGGGTGTGGCGCCCCAGGGTTCGCCAGCCGCCCAGCCTGGCCCAAGACGAGCGGCCCGGTCACGGCCGAAGACTGACATCATCCGGGGACGGGCCGAGGCGGGACTCAATGGGTCACGCAGCTGCCCGGCGGCCTGGCAGAGGGCCGTCCCAGAGGCCGCCCGTGGGGGACGGGGGCAGCGGCCGCAGCGACCAGGAATCCCCCTTGGTGGACAACAATCCTGCCAGGGCGAGAGACCGGCTCGAGATGACAGGACCGCGAGCTTCCTTCGCGTCAGGCTACCCTGCTTCTTTTCGGTCGCGATGCCAGGGGCGCTCGCCCCGGGGCCGGCCCACGTCGCAACAGACCTTGAGCGGGGATCGGGACCGAGGGCGGCCCTCTTTTTGCCCTACGTCAGGAGATCCCCTCATCGGCACACCTGGAGCGCCTCCCGGGCCGCGCTCACCGTACGGTCGATGTCCGCGTCGGAGTGGGCCAGGGAGATGAACCCCGCCTCAAACTGTGACGGTGCGATGTATACGCCGCGCTCCAGCAGGGCGTGGAAGTAGCGCCCAAAGCGGGCCGCATCCGACTGCTTGGCAGTCTGATAGGAGCTGACGGGCTCCGCGGTGAAGAAGTTGGAGAACATGGTGCCCACCCGCGTCTGGAACAGGGGCACGCCGGCGTCCGCGGCGGCCTGACCGATGCCCCTGGTCAGCCGGGCCGCCTTCCCCTCGATCTCGGCGAAGACGCCCGGACGACGCAGCACCTTCAGGGTCTCGATGCCCGCCGTCATTGCCAGCGGATTCCCGGACAGGGTGCCCGCCTGGTACATCGGGCCGGCCGGGGCAACGATCTCCATCATCTCCCGCTTGCCGGCGTAGGCGCCCACAGGGAGCCCCCCGCCGATCACCTTGCCCAGCGTGGTCAGATCGGGCTCGATGCCGTACAGCGCCTGCGCGCCCCCGTAGGCCACGCGGAAGCCCGTCATCACCTCGTCGAAGATGAGCAGGGCACCGTGCTCCGCCGTAAGCTCCCGCAACTCTTCCAGGAATCCCGCCTGCGGCGGGACCACGCCCATGTTGCCGGCGACAGGCTCAACGATTACCGCCGCGATCTGACCGGGATAGGCCTCGAAGGCGCGCTGAACCGCCGGCGCGTCGTTGTACGGAGCGGTGATCGTGTCCTCAGCCGTCGCAGCCGGCACGCCAGGACTATCGGGCAGGCCCAGCGTCGCCACGCCGGATCCAGCCTGCACCAGCAGGAAGTCGGCGTGGCCGTGGTAGCAGCCGACGAACTTCACGATCTTGTCGCGCCCGGTCGCGGCGCGGGCCAGGCGCAGGGCGCTCATGGTGGCCTCGGTGCCCGAATTGACGAAGCGCACCATATCCACCGCCGGCATGGCCTCAACCACTAACTCAGCCAGCTCCGTCTCCAGTGCAGTGGGTGCGCCGTAACTGGTCCCCCGATCGACGGCCTGCCTCAGAGGGCCGGCCACCTGCGGAGGCGCGTGCCCCAGTATAAGCGGACCCCAGGAGAGCACGTAGTCGATGTACTCATTCCCGTCGGCGTCGTAGAGGTAGGGCCCCTCGCCGTGCTCGATGAACAGGGGCTGGCCGCCGACGGCGCTGAAGGCCCGCGCGGGGCTGTTCACGCCGCCGGGGATGAAGCGCTGGGCCTGGGCAAACAGCTCGATCGATCGTTGGACTTCCATGGACACCCCTCCTCCGAATGCTGTTGAATGAATGATCATCGGCTGTGGAAAGCCGTTGGGCCGACCTCTGCACCTGCCAGGTCGCTACGTGAAATAGCGCACACGCTGCTTCTTGAACTCCTGGACGCTGTAGAGAATAGTGTGCTCCAGGGGGCCGATCTCCCGATGGATGTCCTCGACGATGCCCTCCACCTCGTCCCGGGTCCGGCCATGTACCATCGTGAAGAGATTGTAGGGCCAGCGGGGCGGGAAAGCCGGGCGCTGGTAGCAGTGACTGACGGCCGAGAAGGCCGCCGCCGCCTGGCCCGCTGCCTTGACGCGCGCCTCGGGGACGACCCAGCAGGCCATCCCGTTGGCGGTGAATCCTGCCCGGCGGTGCTGGAGTACGACGCTGAAGCGGCGCATAACGCCCCGCCGGTCGAGATCCCGCGCCGTTTGAAGGAGCGTCTCCTCGGTGACCCCCAGATCCGCCGCCGCTCCCTGGAAGGGACGGGCGACCAGGGGCAGGTCTGTCTGAAGTGCCCGCACCACGTCCCGCTCGAAGTCGGTGAGCTCCGCCGGTCTCGACCGGTCGGGGGGCGGCGCGTCCGCGGGCGCCGGGCCCTGCCGCCCCGACATACTGAAGTGCACGCCGAGCTTGAAGCGCCGGAGCGACGGCAGATTGAGGACGTCGTCCACGCCGGCCTCGGCGGCCAGGCGTGCGATGTCGTCCCCCAGATCCTGGTCCGGCGGCAGGGTCAACGTGAACCACAGGTTGTAGTGATGATTCCGAGCGTAGTTGTGACTGACCCCGGGATGACGGCTGACCTGCGCCGCGACTTGTTCCAGGCGCCCCGGCGGAACGTGGAAGGCGGCCAAAGTGCTGTGGTACCCCAGGCGGCGCGAGGAGAAGATGGGGCCGATGTGGCGGATGATACCCTCCGCCTTCAGAGCCACGGTTCGGGAGAGAACCTCATCCTCGCTCAACCCCAGCACCTGCCCCAGGGTAGCGAAGGGGCGCGGCCGCAGAGGCAACGACTCCTGAAGCTGATCGAGGAGCCGGCGGTCGAGCTCATCCATGGTCTCCCTCTCTCGTCTGCAGTCCCGCCAACGCGGGCGAGGCCGTCAACCGCCCTCGCCCGAAGCCCTCAATCGGGCGGTTGAGCGGCGTGGTCAGCAGGCTCATACACACAGTAGGGTTCCTCAGCCAGGTAGTTGCCCGTGAGGGCGAAGGCCCGAGCGCGACAGCCACCGCAGCGCTGCACGAACGGGCACTCGCCGCACTTCCCCTCCAGCCGGCTCAGATCCCGCAACCGCCGGAACAGCGGGGACTCCCGATAGATGGTCCCGAAGTCCTCCTCCCGCACGCTGCCGGCCAGCACCGGGAGATAGCCGCAGGGGTAGACCTCGCCCCGGTGGGAGATGAAGCAGTAGCCCATCCCGGCCAGGCAGCCGCGGCTCATACGGTCCAGGCCGCGCGCGCGGCCCACCAGATTGGGAGAGGGATCAGCTTCGGCATCGGCCTGGGCCCGATGGGTGAGGACCAACCGCATGAACTGGGGACCACAGGTCACCCGCAGGGGGATGGGCGATTCGAGGGCAGCGTCATAAACCCAATTGAGCATGTTCTCGTAGCCCTGGGGCGTCAGCTCATCGTCCACCTTGCCGCGCCCGGTCGGCACCAACATGAAGACGTGCCATGCCGCCGCCCCCAGAGAGACGGTCAGATCATGGATGGCGCTCAGGTCGCCCACGTTCTGTCGCATCACAGTGGTGTTGATCTGAAAGGGAAGGCCCCCGTCGCGGCAATACCCGATGCCGCGCACGGCCTGGGAGAAGGCGCCGGGCACACCGCGGACGGCATCGTGGCGTCCGGCGCGCGAGCCGTCGATGCTGACCGAGACACGTTTTATGCCGGCGTCCTTCATCCGCCCCACGCTGTCCGGCGTAATCAGCGTCCCGTTGGGGGAGATGGCCACGTGGAGGCCCCGCCTGGTGGCATAGGCAGCGATGTCGAATACATCCTCCCGCATCAAAGGCTCGCCGCCGCTGATGACGAAGATGGGCTTTGAGACCCCAGCGATCTGATCGATGAGCTGAAGCACTTCGCTCGTCCTAAGCTCGTCGGGAGACGGCTCCTCCTGAGCGCTGGCGCGGCAGTGGCGGCAGACCAGGTTGCAGGCCCGGGTCGACTCCCAGGCAATGACACGAGGCGCAGGGCCCTCGGCCTCGCTCGTGACCGGATGACCCATAGGCTACCCTTCTTCCCTCAGCCAGCGGGCCGCGTCCTTCGCCCAATAGGTCAGGATCAGATCGGCGCCGGCCCGTTTGACGGACGTGAGCGCCTCCAGCGCCACCCCCCGCTCGCTGATCCAGCCCTTCCGGGCCGCCGCCTTGATCATAGCGTACTCTCCGCTGACGCTGTAGGCCGCCACGGGGTAGTCGAAGGCGTCGCGGACCAGCCGGATCACGTCCAGATACGGAAGCGCCGGCTTGACCATCACGATGTCAGCGCCTTCCTCTATGTCCAGGGCCACCTCGCGGAGCGCCTCCCGCGCATTGGCGGGATCCATCTGATGGCTGCAGCGGTCGCCAAACTGGGGCGGCGACTCACAGGCATCGCGGAAGGGGCCGTAGAAGCTGGAAGCGTACTTGGCGGCATAAGACAGGATGGCAGTGTGGGCGTAGCCAGCCCCATCCAGAGCGCTGCGGATCGCGCCCACCATCCCGTCTATCATCCCCGAGGGGGCCACAATGTCGGCACCAGCCTCAGCGTGAGAGACGGCCACCTTCCCCAGGATCTCCAGCGTCTCATCGTTGAGCACGCAGCCGTCCGGAAGTCCTCGACTCTCGGGAAGGACGTCGGGCGCGCCCCAGGCCGGCCCCTTGATCAGCCCACAGTGACCATGACTGGTGTACTCGCAGAGGCAGACGTCGGTGATGACGATCAGATCGGGCACGGCCTCTTTGGCCGCGCGAATTGCCTGCTGAACGATCCCCTGCGGGGCGAAGTTCTCCTCACCCACGGGGTCCTTGCTGGCCGGCAGCCCGAATAGAACCACGCCCGGGATGCCCAGGGCGGCAATCTCGGCCACCTCCTGGCCAATCAGATCAACCGACCAGTGGAAGTTGCCCGGCATGGAGGGGATCTCGCGCTTCAAGCCCTCCCCGTGGCGCACGAAGAGAGGATAGACGAAGTCCGACGGCGAAAGCCTCGTCTCCCGCACCATACGGCGCAGGGTCGCGTTGATGCGCAGCCGGCGGGGTCGATATCTGGGAAATGTACTCATGGCTGGTCCTCTCCCGGTGGAGCCCGGCGGTCTACAGTCACTGCCAGATCTCCTCGTCAGTAAGATAGCAGGCCGGGTCCGGTGCCCAGACGTCGCCGTGGACGGCCGCGGCGCGCACCCGGAAGTTGCCGTTACACAGATCGAGATACCGGCACTCGGCGCAGCGCCCCTGCAGCAGCGGTCTGCGGTCCTTGAGGCCAGCCATCAGCGGATCGGAGGTGTCGGTCCAGATCTCACCGAAAGGCCGTTCACGCACGTTCCCGCAGGTGTGGTGCTGCCAGAACTGATCGGGGTGGACGTCGCCGCGGTGATCCACGGCGGCGATGCCGACACCGGAGGCGTTGCCGCCGTTGGCCCTGAGGAGCGCAAGCACCTCCTGATACCGCTCCGGCTGTTCTTGCTCCACGCGCCGCAACAGGTAGGGTCCGTCGGCGTGGTTATCGACGGTGAGGATTTCAATGTCCAGGCCCTCGCGGTGGAACGCCACAGCGCGCTCGAAGATCATGTCCACGGCCGCCCGCGTCTCCTCCCGTGTCAGGTCGTCGGTGCGCATGCGCTCGCCCCGTCCGGCGTACACCAGATGGTAGAAGCAGGCGCGGGGGATGCCCTCATCCCGTAGCAGGTCGAGGATCTCGGGAAGGTCATCCAGGTTGTGCTTGTTGAGTGTCAGGCGCAGGCCGGTGCGCACCCCGACAGCCCGGCATTCGCGGAAGCCGGCCAGCGCCGCTTCGTAGGCTCCGCTCACGCCGCGAAAACGATCGTTGGTCTCGCCGATGCCGTCCAGGGAGATGCCGACGTACGAGAACCCAGCCTCCCTGATGCGCTCTGCGGCCGGGCCGTCGATGAGCGTGCCGTTGGTGGAGACCACGGTCCGCAGGCCACGCTCCACAGCATACGCACCCAGCTCGAAGAGATCGCAGCGCATCAGCGGCTCGCCCCCGGAAAAGAGGAGCACAGGCACTCCAAATTCGGCCAGGTCGTCGATGAAAGCCTTCGCCTCAGCGGTGGGCAGCTCATCCGGGTCAGGCTCGGCCCGAGCGGCGTAGTAGCAGTGGATACAACGGAGATTGCACGACTTGGTCGAGTTCCAGACCACGATTGGTCTCCGGCTTAGATTCGCCTCCCTGCGGCTGGCGTACTCCTTCCGACGCCACTGGTAGCGCAGATGGTCCTGGGTACCGATCCGGTCACAGAGAAGTCGGGTGACGCTGATCATGTTCTGTTCCTGTCGGGTAGAGACGCCGGCATGCGGAGGGAATCGTCCTCCTGCACAACTCCTCGGCGCTCCGTGGAGCAGTACTCGGTGAGGGCGTTGAGCAGCCCATCGATCGTGTGCTCGCCGGCGCTGACGTGGACCGGCAAGCCGCACTCTCGGGCTGTCTGCGCTGTGATGGGGCCGATGCAGGCGACGATGGTGCCCGCCTTCAGGTTCGGTAGAGGCTCGAGCGCTGCGGCGAAGTTCCGCACGGTCGACGAACTGGTGAAAGTGAGAACATCAATCTCCCCCGCCGCCATCCTCTCCCGGATATCCTCGCCGTCCGCGACATTCGCCGGCATGGTCCGGTAGGCGGGGACCTCCTCAACTCTCGCGCCAACGGCGCGCAATCCCTCGGCCAGGACAGGGCGGGCGATGTCCGCGCGGGGCAGAAGAACCCGCTGCCCGGACACATCGCCGATCTCGTCCAGGATTGCTTCAGCAATGTACTGGTCCGGCACCAGGTCGGCGTGGAGGCCGTGCAACCCAAGCTGTTCAGCCGTCACGGGGCCAATGGCAGCCAGCCGGGCCCCGGCGAAGGCCCGGGCGTCCCCGCCCGCCCGCACCAGACGCTCCCAGAAGAACCTCACTCCGTTGGTGCTGGTGAAGACCACCCAGTCGTAGGACGACAGCGCCGCCACCGCGTCGTCCAGCGGCACCCAGCTCCCGGGCGGGCGAATGGCGATAGTGGGGAAGATGACGGGCTCCGCCCCCAGGTCGCTCAGGCGGCCCGCCAGTTGACCGGCCTTACCGCGCGGGCGTGTGATCAGGACGCGCAGTCCGAAGAGCGGCTGCGCATCAAACCAGCGCAGGTCTTCTCGCAGGGCGGCGACACCGCCGACCACCAGCACCCCGGGCGGGCGCAGCCCCGCCTCCTGCACCCGTTGCGCGATCGTGCCGAGCGTGCCACTGACGACCTCCTGTCGAGGAGTGGTCCCCCAGCGGATGAGCGCGGCGGGCGTATCCGGTGCGCGTCCGGCAGCGAGGAGCTCGCGGCAGATGACGCTCAGGTTCCCGACGCCCATCAGGACGATCAAGGTCTCTATCCTGGCCAGGGCCTCCCAGTCGAGCCCCAGACCCTCTTCCGCGTCCTGGCCTCCCTTGCGCCGATGTCCGGTGACCACGGCGAAGCTCGAGGCCACGTCACGATGGGTGACCGGTATCCCGGCATAGGCCGGCACGGCGATGGGGCTGGTGATGCCGGGCACGACCTCGAACGGAACGCCGGCGTCCACCAGGACCTGCGCCTCCTCGCCGCCCCGGCCGAAGACGAACGGGTCCCCACCCTTGAGCCGCGCTACCTTCAGCCCGGCCCGGGCCTTCTCCACCAGCAGGGCGTTGATCTCCCGCTGAGTCAGCCGGTGGCTCTGGGCCGACTTACCCACGTAGATCAGCTCCGCGCCGGGGCGCGTCGCGTCCAGAAGCTCCGCGCCCACCAGCCGGTCGTACAGCACAACGTCGGCCTCCGCGAGCCGCCTGCGCCCGCGCACTGTGATCAGACCCGGGTCTCCCGGCCCGGCGCCTATGAGATAGACCGTACCAGTCTTTGTCAAGGGCCCCCTATGTGATGCGTGATGCGTAAAACGCAATGCGTAATACGCAAAGCGCAAGCCCCAATGCGTCATACGTAAGGCGCAAGCCGCAAACCGTGATGCATCAGGCGTGAAGGGTAATGTGTCGCACCTCCGCGCGCACCGCACGTATCCCACCTCAGTCCTCACGTCTGCCGTCTCACGTCTTACGTTTCACGTTCTACGTTTTACGTGTTACCTTTCACCTTCTACGTTTCACTGGCAGTGGGAAGCAGCGCCCCCGGAGCGGCTAGTCTGATCCGACCAACTCCCCCGCGCCGCGCTCAAGAAGATACTCCGCGACAATCCTTCCC
>CAYVCX010000042.1:0-1085 GCA_964450435.1 uncultured Anaerolineales bacterium | reverse complement strand
TCCGACCAACTCCCCCGCGCCGCGCTCAAGAAGATACTCCGCGACAATCCTTCCCAACACGCCAGCTTCGTCCATCGTGCCGCGCCCCTCGGCACGAATCACGGTCGCACCGTCGTGACTTGCCACCAGCCCGCGCAGCCAGAGCAGGTCCCGATCCAACAGGGCATAGGCGGCGGCGGGTACGTGGCAGCCAGCGCCGAGATGGTCCATGAAAGCCCTCTCTGCCTGCGCGGCGGCCCGGCTGGGCGGATGGTTGGCGGAGGCCGCGATGGCGCGCGTCCCCTCGTCACCGGCGCGAACCTCCACGGCGAGCGCCCCCTGTCCCGCCGCCGGAAGCAGCGTCTCCGGCGACAGCCGCTCGGCGATAGCATCCTCGCGGCCCAGGCGGACCAATCCCGCAGCTGCAACCACCACGGCATCGTAGTCCGCCTCGCGGACCTTACGTAGACGCGTGTCGACGTTGCCGCGGATGCCCACCACCTGCACGTCTGGCCTCAACGCCAGAATCTGAGCCCTGCGACGGGGCGATCCGGTCCCAATCCGGGACCCGGCAGGCAGCTCCATCAGCGTGGCGCGGCTGGCCGACACCAGCGCGTCCCGCGGGTCGCCGCGCTGCGGAACGGCGGCCAGGGCAAACTCCGGCGGCACGGAGCTGGGCAGGTCCTTCAGGCTGTGGACCGCCACATCGATCTCACCATCGAGCAGTGCGATCTCCAATCCCTTGACGAACACCCCCACGCCCCCTGCCCGGTCAAGCGGGGTCTCCCGGTCTCTGTCGCCTCGGGTGGACATCCCGACGATGCGGAACTCGATCCCGGGATGCTGGAGCTCCAGAAGCGCGATGATGTGGCGCGCCTGCCAAAGCGCCAAATCGCTGCTCCGAGTTCCCACCCGGAGTACGGGTCTGTTCACCGGCGCCTCCTATGATGAGAAGAGAATGCAATGTAAACCAGCCAGCGGCGGGAGGTCGGTCCCGCGAAAGATGGACTGCAGCCAGATGAATCTCACGACCGGTATCCACGACGCCCTATGCAGTGATGGATGGAATTCGTGACGCAAGAGAGATGGGACCCGTGGATGGCCAG
>CAYVCX010000041.1:0-26444 GCA_964450435.1 uncultured Anaerolineales bacterium | reverse complement strand
TTGCTCATATCGGCTATGAGAGGAAGCAGTCCAGCGAGTTCGGGAAATGATGTCTCACAACCAGCATAAGAAGACCAGCCTCATCGTGCGAGGCGCACGAGAGCACAATCTGAAGAACATCAGTGTCGAGATTCCTCGCGACAGGATGGTAGTCGTCACGGGCATCTCCGGGTCCGGCAAGTCCTCTCTGGCGTTTGACACCATCTACGCAGAGGGGCAGCGCCGATACGTGGAGAGCCTGTCGGCGTATGCGCGCCAGTTCCTGGGCCAGATGGAGAAGCCGGACGTAGATCAGATCGAAGGGTTGTCGCCGGCCATCTCAATCGACCAGCGGGGTGTCTCGCACAATCCCAGGTCGACCGTGGGGACGGTCACGGAGATCTACGACTACTTACGCCTGCTCTACGCCCGCGTCGGCGTCCCTCACTGCCCGCAATGTGGGCGCGAGGTGACGAGCCAGGCCGCCCAGCAAATGGTGGATGCGGTGATGGAGATGACCCCCGGCACGCGCTTCCAGGTGCTGGCGCCGCTTGTGAAGGACCGGAAGGGTCACCACGAGGCGATCTTTGACGACGTGCGCAAGGCCGGCTTCGTCCGCGTGCGGGTGGACGGTCAGGTGCGCGATGTGGACGAAGGAATTGAGCTCGATCGCTACAAGATGCACACGATTGAGGCTGTTGTAGACCGCCTCGTTATCCCAGAGGAGGGAACGAATGGGTTCCGCTCTCGTCTGACCGATTCAGTCGAGACGGCACTCCGTCTGGGAGACGGCCTAATAATCGTCAACGACGTGTCATCGGACCCATCCCGGGACATCTTGTACTCGGAGCATCTGGCCTGTCCAGTGTGCGGCATCAGCCTGCCGGAGATCGAGCCGCGCACGTTCTCCTTCAACAGCCCTCACGGAGCCTGCCCGGAGTGCGAAGGACTCGGGACGCAGATGAGACTGGCCCCGGAGTTGATCGTGCCGAATCCTGAGCTCAGCCTCCAGGAGGGTGCCATTCAGGCATGGAACACCGACCGCAAGCAGGGCTACCGATGGCGGATGATTCAAGCAGTCTGCAATAGCTTCGACATCCCCCCCGACGTGCCGTGGCGTGACCTGAATAGGGCACAACAGCGTATCATCCTCTACGGGAGCGGGGATGAGCATATCCAGCTGCACTACGTCAACCGGGAAGGGCGTCATCGGCGATACCGAACGCACTATGAAGGTGTCATTCCGAATCTGGAGCGCCGCTATCGGGAGACGGACTCCGACTATGTCCGGCGCAAGATAGAGAGATTCATGACGCATCGCCCATGTCCGGCTTGCAGCGGGGCCCGTCTGCGACCAGCCGCCCTGGCCGTAACCGTCGCTGATGAATCTATTGATCGGCTGACCGGCTGGCCAGTGAGTCAACTGCTCGCCTGGATCGACGACCTGTCCGACGGCCGTTTCCAGGACACGTCCGAGCCTGTTGAGGTTTTGGAGGCTCCCGAGCGTCTTACGGACAAACAGTGGCAGATCGGCCGTCGGATTCTCAAGGAGGTCCACGACCGGCTGCATTTCCTCGTGAACGTGGGACTGGGGTATCTAACGCTCGATCGGACAGCCACAACGCTGGCCGGCGGGGAGGCACAGCGTATTCGGCTGGCGACACAGATCGGATCGCGGCTGGTAGGCGTGCTGTACGTCTTGGATGAACCAAGCATCGGGCTCCACCAGCGCGACCAGACCCGCTTGATCAACACGTTGCACGAGATGCGGGACCTGGGGAACACTCTCCTGGTAGTCGAGCACGACGAGGCCACAATCCGCGCCGCGGATTGGATCATCGACCTCGGGCCGGGTGCGGGGAAGGCCGGCGGCAACGTCGTCGTCTCCGGCACCGTCAGCGACGTCATCGACTCGTCAGAGAGCATCACCGGCGCATATCTCTCAGGCCGAAAGCACATTCCGATCCCAGAGCAGCGCCGTGAGGGAAACGGCGACGGGCTCGTGATCCGCGGAGCTCGTGAGCACAACCTGAAGGACATCGACGTACACATCCCGTTGGGGAAGTTTGTGTGCATCACAGGCGTATCCGGTTCGGGCAAGTCAACTCTGCTGGTCGATACCCTGTATCGGCGTATGGCGCACTTCCTTCACGGCTCGCACGATCCAGCGGGCGATCACGATCACATCGAAGGCTTCGAACAGATCGACCAGGTGATCAACATCGATCAGTCTCCAATTGGCCGGACGCCGCGCTCAAATCCCGCAACCTACACCAGCGTCTTCACACCGATTCGGGAGCTCTTCGCGTCGCTGCCCGAATCGAAAGTGCGGGGCTATGAAAAGGGGCGATTCTCCTTCAACGTCAAGGGCGGACGATGCGAGCCATGCAAAGGACATGGGACTCTGCAGATTGAGATGCAGTTCCTCCCGGACATCTTCATCCCCTGCGATGTATGCCATGGGAGTCGCTACAATCGGGAGACGCTCCAGGTACGCTACAAGGACAAGAATATCGCCCAGGTCCTCGACATGACTGTGGACGAGGCCGCCGATTTCTTCGCCAATGTCCCAAGAATCAAGAGGAAGCTCAGGACCCTGCATGACGTGGGGCTGGGCTACATCAAGCTGGGCCAGCCTTCGCCGACCCTTTCCGGCGGCGAGGCGCAGCGAGTGAAGCTTTCTCGCGAGCTGAGCAAACAGGCGACCGGACAGACGTTGTATGTGCTCGATGAGCCCAGTGTCGGGCTTCACGCCGCTGACGTCGACAAGCTCATCGCCGTGCTCAATCGCCTGGTCGACGCAGGAAACACCGTGGTCATCATCGAGCATCATCCCGATATCATCAAAGTCGCCGATTGGATTATCGATCTCGGGCCAGAGGGAGGCGATGCCGGCGGTTATGTCGTGGCCCAGGGCACGCCGGAGCAGGTAGCCGAGGCTGCCGGGAGCCACACAGGGGAGCTTCTCAAGCGGGTGTTGAACGGCCGGCCGTAGGCACCGGTCTCATCCGGCCCCTCAGTCTGTCTGCGGAATGTGGTCGCTCTGCGACCGCAAAGGTTCTCCAGGTGCGATCTCAGCGCCCACGACGCTTCCCATCGGCGGGATGTCTGCGCCTGGAGAGAGCTGGCGCAGTAGGCAGTTGAGGAATGTTGCCAATGGAGCGAGTAGAGGCACTGTGGCGTCGACACCACAGGTGGTTGGGCATTGCCGTGACTGCGGTTCTGGCTGCAGCGTGCTACGGCTTCGTCCTCCGCCTCCCCTTCTTCTATGATGACCTCCCCATCATGACTTGGCTCTCGCGCCATAGCTGGGCGGACATCTGGACCCAGTCGAGCGAGAATCAGTTCTACCGCCCGCTACCTTTCAGCATCTACAAGATGGGACGCCTCTTCCCATCGGGTATCGACCGAGCTTTCTTGCACGGGGTGAGCCTGTCTATCCACTGGGTGAGCGCCCTCCTCATCGCCAAAGTGGTCGCGCTCACGGGTGGATCTGCCGAAGAATCCCTCGTTGCCTCGATCCTGTTTGTTGTCTTCCCGTTCATGTTTATGGCCATCCCTTGGATCACGGCCATGTCACACCCGCTGGTCACGATGCTTGTCCTGCTGGCCGCGGTCGCCGCACTGAAGGCAGAGAAGGACGGAGCCGTCAGGTGGTGGGGCGTCAGCCTACTGGCCACCATTCTGGCATCCACCGCACACGAGAGCGGGCAGGTTTGCGCCGTGATTGCGGGAGGGATGGTGTTCATCCAGTACGGGCTCCGCTCTCGGCGGCGTGTCCTGTTCGTTGCCCTTGGCCTCCTCCTGAACGGCGCGATGCTGGTGACGCGGAGCTTCATCCCCGGGGTGGGCGACCCGAGCTTCTCCGGAGCACAGGACTTCGTGGGAAACGCGATCTTCTTTATGCACGGACTGATTTACCCTATGGGGCCTGCCATCAATTGGCTGGTAAATCACTCCGAAGCCCAGGATCTCGGGCTGGTCGCTCTTGGCACCGCAGGCTTCATCGCCACAGCGATCTGGCTGGTACTCAGGAACGGCAATTGGCGCTGGGCGGCCTCTGGCCTCTGGTGGTGGGTCTGCGCCGCACTTCCAGCCGGGCTCTCACTTCGCTATGGCTATCTCTACACCGCACCCCGCGTCTACACTCTGGCAGCTGCCGGCACCGTGATCCTGTGGAGCAAGATGATCTTCGAGGTCAGCAGCAGCGTGAAGAAGGTCCCCACTCGAAGAGCCGTCGCCATCCTTATTGTTGGCGTGGTCGCGATCCAGAATCTCGTCTTTCTGCAGCGCCAATTCGAGCTGTTCTCTGCACTCAACGGTGCGTACCAACAAGCCCTGGACGCAGCAGACGAGAAAGAGAACGAGCCCCTCGGCCTTGTCAACTTGCCAGCAGCCCTGGCCCACCGAGACAAGGCATACGCGATGATCCTGGAGACAGTGCTCTTCGTTCCGCCCTACTCCAACATCTCGGAGTTCATCGAGGTGAACAGCGACTGGAGATCGGTGGACGCTGTCATGTATACTCCGGCGCTTAGAGAGACTGAGTTCGAGATTGGCTTTCAAGGCCAAGGTCTCGACTGGGAGGGGATGCGGCGCTTCGCGCTGGAGCATACAACTGTCTGGTTGACCGAGTGGCACGACGGGCGCTTTTCCCTGAATCACGTGGGCAGCGTTAAGGCAGACGCGACGCCATCGGACGAACCGCTGGTCCGTTTTGAAGGCGGCGTGGCGATTGAATCGACTGCGGTAGAGCAGATGGCAGATGGAAGATGGGCGGTGACCATCATCTGGCTGGCTCAAGGTCCAGTGGACGGTGAGATATTTGTCCACGTAGTTGATGCCGGCGACGACCTGGTCGGGCAAGCGGACGGTCCTGCGCTAGGCGGCATGGTCCCCCCCTGGGCTTGGCACGCCGGGGACCGCATCCACGATGTACGTTACGTCCTGCCAAGAGGGGCAGCGCCCTACACGGTGAAGGTGGGTCTGTACGATTCACAGGGACGGCTTCCGGCCGTCCTGGGGGACATCGCGTATCCCGACGGGGCGCCGCCGGTGGCCACAATTCCACCCTAGCCGCCTACAGCCGACTACGGTTCTCCAAACTCGATCTCCTCGAGGAAAGCTGTATTCTCCCCGCCGTTCAACGCAATCCGCTCCACATCCGGCCACGTGTAGAGGCCGACGGCGATCCAATACCGCCCCGACCCCAGATTCTCGGGCACCGGGATGTCGAACCAGGTGACAAACGAGTCGCCCTCCCGCCACTGGATGCTGTCAAATCCTGGCCCGTCCGCTTGAGCGACGACCTGATTATCCAGTGTGAGAAGGTAGCTTCCAAAGTGGTACAGTATCTCTGGCGTAGGGCTCTCAATAGTCCAGGTCAAGGTGAGCGGGATCGTGCTTCCACGGCGCAGCTCCCCCCGCCGGTACTCAGTCAGGGTCAACCCGTTGGCCCACGTTGCACGATACGACTCGGCTGCGCTCCCTCCGACCTCATCGGTCCAACCATCACTGGACAGCTTGTAGAACCGCCAGGGCTCACCCAATACCGGTACGGTCTCGTCAGGAAGCGGCTCCGCCACACTGGGCAGCCAGGCGGAGGCGCGACTCGCTCCTTGAGCATCCACGTAGATCGCGCAAGGCGCCGGGATAGGAACGGCCCGCCGACCATCTGCCAGCAAGACGCGTTCCGCCGAGACAAACTCGCGGAGGGGTGCAAGTTCGGACGTCTCGACGGAATGACCGCTGGCAAGGGCAACCAGGTCACACGATGCGTGAGCAGCCAGCAGCCGCCTGCTTGAGTGAATCACAGCGCGCAGATGGCGAATCTGAGCCGGGCCGCGTTGAGTCTGGCGTCGATGATCCTGAAACCGCCAGTTGAAGAAACCCTGCCACCCCACCAGAGCAAAAACCGGCACGAGGAGCAGGCTCCACGCTATCAGCCGCACTCGGCGCCGGGTGGTTCGCTGATGGACTCGCGAAGCAAGGATCTCAAACCCACGACCGAGGCCGGCTATGCCAATCCCAATCAGTATGAAGTGAGATGGCAACTGGCCAACCAGATAGTGGGTTTGAACGTAGTGCGAGGATCGGAGGAAGAAGGTCACGGGAACAGCGAACCACAGCAAGGGGATGAGCAAGGCAGGGAGGCTCTTCGCCGCATCGAGGTCGCGATGCCGCCGGACAAACGATCGTGCCGCCAGGCACACTGCGTAGGCCAGTGAGAGTATCAGCAGGGTGCTGGCCAAAGCATCAAACGTTCTCACATAGCTGACGGAGCTGAGAAGACCCTTGCCCCCCAATAGGTCCAGACTGACCAGGAGAGCAGCGGGAGTCAGAGCTGCGGGCTCCCGTGTGAACTCCAGGAGGGCTCTCACGTCGCGTCCGCCCACAGCATACTGATAGAGCAAGAAGGGCAGGTAGAGAAGAACGAACAGCGCGCCACCAGCCAGGAGTGGCCGCAATCGTACTTTGCGCCAGAAGAGCACACAGACCAGACCCGTCGTCAGCAGTTGGACAGCCGTGGTGGGGTGAAGTTGGATCATGAGGCCCAACGATACCAGCCCGGCGATCAGGTAGAGGGACCGCTGCTGGACAGCGAAATACATCAAGAGACACGCGAGCGTAAGCGACGAGAACACTGGAACCAGCGTCGGGTTCCAGATCAGTTGGCTGTAGAACACGCTCCACGGATTGACGGCGAACAGCGCAGCACCAACATAGGCCGCTTTTTTGCCGAACGTCTTGTACGTGCACCAGGCAGTCAGAGCGACAGCCGCCAGACCCGAAACCATTGTCAGCACCGCGACAGACAGGACATCGGGCCACAACCACAGCGCAACTGCGTAGAAGTACTCAATCATGGGGCTGTGCATAATGCCCAAGGACGACTTATTGGCCGCCAGGGGCATTGGGCCCCTGTTTACCCAACGCATCGCCGTGTTGAGCAGAAAAGCCTGGTCTTCCCATATACCCGTGGTATCCAGATGCCTCACACGAAGGAAGACCGCCAGCACTCCGATGACGAAGGCCAGAGCAATACTGCTGAAACGCTTATGTCGCGCCATATGCACCAACTGACGGATTCCCGCGGTCGTCAGGGCGGGGTCGCCTTACTTCTCTGGACACGGACAGGGCTCGCAAGACGGGTCGACGCTCTTGTACGAGGAGCGAGCGGCGATTATACCATAGCCAGTCAACCTGCAAAGTTGCGCGTCCAGAAGCTAGATGCTAGAATAGCGCATCGCTTCTATGCAGCGCAGTTGGAAGGAGTGACTTGTGAGCGAGCTGATGCGGCCGCGCGGCCACTACTTCGAGGAGTTCAAGATTGGAGACGCCCTAGAGACGGCAGGGCGTACCATCACCGAGAGTGACGTGATGCGGTTTGCCGGCCTGTCCGGGGACTACAACCAGCTTCACACTGACGCCGAGTACGCCGAGACGACGATGTTCGGAGAGCGGATCGCCCATGGCCTCCTGGGGCTGTCGATCGTGAGCGGCCTGAGTTCTCGACTGGGCTTCGCAGAGGGCACCGTTGAAGCCTTCACATCGCTAGAATGGAAGTTCCGCGCTCCGATCAAGTTCGGCGACACAATCCGGGCACGAATTGAGGTCAAGCGAAAGAAGGAAATGGCTCGTCTGGGTGGCGGGTTCGTCGTCTTTGACGTCGTGGTGCTCAACCAAGACGATGAGACCGTGCAGAAAGGCAGCTGGACGCTGCTTATCCGGAGCGCTCCTTAGTGTCCGGAGACTGGATGCCCGAGTAGGCCATCCGTGGCTGCGTCCACTGCTTGTCCAGTGCCCGGGCGATTCCATCGACGTCCGCTTGGCAGGAGAAGCTCAAGGGACGGCGATGCTTGACGAACACGGTACGGTCGCTCGTCGGTTGCGAGGGCTCGATGGCTGGTGGCCTTCTGCGTGTGGACCGACACAGCGATCCGCTCATCTGACGTCAGACCTGTCTCTGAGCGTCGCTATCGGGACGGCCGTCGCGGGTCGCCACTGTTGACCTGTCAGTTTCTGTGACAGACCGGGCAGTGCTCGAGGCAGCAAGGCGCACAGTCCGCGCTCTTCGTGAGCGGAAGAGGCGAACGAATCTCGCAGCCTGGAAACCGTGCATGGGCTGCGCGCCGCTTCTCGGTCCGGCAGCCCTTCATAGAACAACCTGCAGCACTGCTCACCAGCAATGAGAACGGCGCTCTCTGGGCTCAGCAGGTCCTTCTAACGGGGCGGCTGTGCCCTGGGCTACCTGTGAGTTCATCGTTGAGGCACGCTATGTCCGTGTTCGCCGGCTCCTGGCCCATCATGTTCAAAGGAAGCTGCGCATGAAGGCATCCGTCGGGGCTTCATTGACGCTGACGCTAATGCTGACCGCCAGCACGCCTCTGATGGCACTGGCTCTACCGCATGGTGGACCCGGCTGCGCATCGCCGTCTGCCATCACACCGAGCCGCGGTCAACCATCTGCGTCAACTGCCGTCTTCTCCCTCGACGGGGTCGAGCTTCAACTGAGCACGAGCTTCCTGCCCGACCTGGAGTTCTCGACCTCGGACCCGAGCAGCGCCATACAGGTAGCAACGGCGGTTGAGCGAGAGCCCCTGTACAGAGAGTTCTCCATCACTGCTGTGCCTTTCGGATCGAAGCCGCCCACCGAGTCTCTCCCGAGAGCTGATGCGGACAGTGAGGAGGTGTATCGCGCCGCTCTCAGGAAGTATCGAGAGGGCCAGGGGGGAGACCCAGCAACCGGCGCCGTGACAGATCTTTTTGGCAGGCAGGTCGCTGGTCTGCGGAGCGAGGTTGACCTGCACATCGGTGGCGGCGGGCCGACCCGCCTTGTCATCACCGAGTGGGTTGTCGCGGCTGGCGATCGAATTTGGATCGTCCGAGCAAGCCAGGAGCTGGAAACCACTGCTGCGATAGAGGCGCAATCCGACGATTTCCTACGTTCCGCGCTGGACACGAAGCTGACGAGTGACGAGCTAGACCAGCCGTCCACCAGCCTTATGGCAATGGACCAAGGGGCACCCCCCCTGGTAGTCAGCTCCGATCACATGATTGCGGCAAGCTCCGTCGGTTCCGAACTGCCCCTTCCCCCGTGGTGGAACGGAGAGTGCGACACAGACTACTACTTCGAAGAGACGGGGCAAGGGGCATATCCTCTGGGGGCCGAATACCGCGGAGTAAAAGCGTGTGGTCCGCGACCCTGGTATGATGACGGTCCTCACGCTTATGTCGACTTCGGGGCCGGCGTGCGCCAGATCGAGTGGCAGTGTCCTGAGCTGAGCAAGAGATTCCTGTACCTCGCCTACGGCATCGCTCCCTACCCCGCAAACGGGAACGAGGTGGTCTGGAACTACACGGGTGACTTGCTCGAGAAGGTGCCCAACTGCGAGATTGGACGGGTGCCGGAGCCGAACGACGTTCTGAGCTACGGGTCTACCTCGACCTACGGGCACACATCGGTGGTCGTTGCTTCAGACGTAGATATTGCCGGAGACGGCAGAATCTGGGTGATTGAGCAGAACAGCTCGCCGACTGGTGTCACTACGATTGCTGTGGATAACTGGTGCGTTGACCCGAGTTACACGGACGTGAGCGGTTGGCTGCACGACCCGGCCGAGGGTGCCTGGGAGGTTGAGTACTACGATGACAACCAGCCGGGTGAGCAGTGCGGAAGCTCGTATCATAGGGGTGTCTACGTCTTCGCCGACTGGGGTGAGGAAGGACCCGGCGGCGACTGTCCCGCCGATCCTTTTAGCGCTCGCTTCTCCCGCGAGGTCTACTTCGCGGGTGGCCACTACACGTTCACGTTGGGCTACGATGGAGGTGCCCGCCTGAAGATCGGTGACAAGACGGTCATCGACGGCTGGGAGATTCCCGATCAGCCCCACGACGCCTATCGTTTTCAAGAAGGCCATCACGATGTCGAGGAGGGCTATCACGAGCTGACCGTCGAGTACCGGCACGACGGTGGTGACGGCTACCTCGCCGCCTTCTGGTGGGGTCCGGGTTTTGACCTGGCACGGGAGGAACGGGAGGATCACTCGCGGTGGTATGGCCAGTACTGGGGCAATCAGGATCTGTGGGGGGAGCCCGTCGTGAGGGCAAATCTAGGATCCGGTTTCCTGGACCACAACTGGGGGGGCGGCGGTCCAGCCGACGGCCTGCCAGTAGACCACTTCGGCTCCCGATTCGAGCGGGCTGTGCCTTTCGAGGCTGGTCAGTGGCGCTTCGTCCTGTCGGCCGATGACGGTGTGCGCCTCTGGATCGACGACGAGCTCGTGGTAAACGAATGGCAGGACCAGGTGGCCACCTTCAAGGCCGTGCACGACCTGAGCGAGGGTAACCACGAGCTGAAGCTGGAGCATTACGAAAACAAGGGGTTGGCGCAGGTTCGGCTCAGTTGGGAACGGGTTGACCTTACGACCTCCCTGACGGGCACCATCTCGTCGCCCGTGTACCTTACGGTGGTAGACAGCTGTCCTCTGACCATCACGGCCGAGGTCAGGGACGAGGCCAAAGAAGGGGACAGTGAGGACAGGGGGGTTGCGATCGTGGGGTTTCACGCAGCGTACGATGACGAGTGGTACCATCTGGGCGACGATGAGGAGAGCCCGTACGAGCTGACGTGGGACTGCTCCTCTGTGGACAACCAGGGCGTGTGGCTCGCCATTCACGTCGAGGATGACCAGGGCAATAAGGTAGTGGATCTCGGCGGCCACGTATACATCGTGCTAGAGGCTCCCGAGCACGTCTACATCCCCATCGTGGTCAAGGGTCATTAGCGAAGGCCAGCCAGCCCCCGTCCCTTCTGAAAGCACCGACCTATCCCCATGACGCGCCGCCAGCCGGAGATTCTGGCAGTACTGATTGGTACCCTTGCAGTCCGTCGTTCTCCAGCTATAATCATCGCCCCGTGTGGAACCTAAACAGAGACTCTTTCGTCTAGTAAGGTAGAGGGGATGCGTGACCGGAGAGAATCGCTTGGATAGAACAGACAGCCAGGAGTGGACCAGCTCGCACGAGGAGCCTGGGACCGGCGATTCATCGGCGCGGATGGCGGACACCCAGCCGACGCCAAGGATACCCCGCGACCCATCTGGACGGAATGCCTCGCTAGCCGAGAATCCAACGCGGGTCACGGGCCAGGACAGAGCATCCAGCGGACGGAGGACAGGCTCTCGCGGATCTCGGGACGTGGCTCCCCCACAGCGCGATACCTATCGCTCACCACCGCAACGCCCGCGTCGACTCGGCGGTACAAACCAGCCGGCGCAGGAGAGGCGTCAGTGGGGCCTTCTCTTGCTAAGAGCTGGCTTCGTCGCGGTGGCGTGCGTGGTGGTTGTCTTCTTCGTAGCCGCCGCTGCGGCGGTTGTGGGGTACGCGACCATCGCGAGGGAACTCCCCTCGCCCACGGAACTGCAGAACCAGCAGAGTGCCTTCGTCAGCAGTAAGATCTACGACCGCGAGGGCAACCTGCTGTACGAGGTGATGGACCCACAAGGGGGACGGCGAACGTACGTTCCGCTGGAGGAGATATCAATCCACGCCATCCGTGCAACCGTCGCCACGGAGGACCGGGACTTCTGGGTTCACCCGGGCTTCGACCCAGTGGCGATGGCGCGGGCCATATACTACGTGGGCACGGAGCGGGAAATCGTCTCCGGTGCCAGCACGATCTCGCAGCAGCTTGCCCGGATGGTACTGCTTCCAGATCAACGTTTCGAGCAATCTGCTGATCGTAAGATCAAGGAGATCATCCTCGCAGCAGAGTTGACCCGTGCCTATTCCAAGGAAGCCATCCTCGAAATCTACCTCAACGAGCTCAACTACGGCAACCGCGCCTACGGGATTCAGGCGGCGGCCGAGACATATTTTGGGACCGACGCCGCCGATCTGACGTTGGCCCAGGCCTCTTTTCTCGCCGGTCTACCCCAGCTGCCCGCCACGTACGACCCTTTCGGCGGAGGGCTTGAGCGAGCGTTCTCCCGCCAAGAAGATGTCTTGCGCCTGATGGTGGCCAACGGCTACATCACTGCTGGCCAAGCGGAAGAGGCATCGGCCGAGATGCGTGCCCACGAGTTTCAGATGCCCCGGATAGATATAGACACCGCGCCTCATTTCGTCGTGTACGTGAAGCAGGTAGTCGAGGAGCTCTATGGCCCCGAGGCCCTGTACCGCGGTGCCGGGCTGCGCATCCATACCACGCTTGACCCTGACTTACAGGAGAAAGCCGAGGAAGCCGTGCGGGCGGGTGTCGCCAGTCTTGTCGATCGCAACGCGACCAACGGCGCGTTGGTGGCCCTCGACCCGGCGACCGGCCACATCCTAGCCATGGTTGGCTCGGTTGACTTCAACGACGAGTCGATCGGCGGTCAGGTGAATGTCGCGCTGCGCTGCCGCCAACCCGGCTCGTCGATCAAGCCGCTGACCTATGTGGCCACCTTCGAACGAGGCTGGACCCCAGCGACGCTCTTCTGGGACGTGCGCACGGAGTTTCCCGATGGGGCCAACCCCCCTTACGTGCCGCTGAATTACGATCGGCGGTTTCACGGCCCGGTACTCCTGCGTGATGCGCTGGCGAACTCGTACAACGTGCCGGCCGTTGCGGCTCTCCAGTTCCTGGGAGTCGATGGACTGCTGGAGATTGCCTCGCGGCTGGGCGTCGATTCGCTGGCTCGCCCACAGGAGCTGTGTCCTGAGTATCCCCATGACGGGCCTCCCCCCTACGGTCTGGCTCTGACGCTAGGTGGCGGCGAGGTGAAGCTGTTGGAAATGACGGGCGCCTTCGCTACGTTCGCCAACGATGGTGTGCTGATGCCATCAAGCCCGATCCTGCGCATTGAGGACAGCCGGGGCAGCGTGCTCCTGGACAACAGTGGGCCGACAGGCAAGCAAGTCATCTCGCCGGAGCACGCCTACCTCATCACCGACGTCCTGGCGGACGATAGAGCTCGATGCGCCGCCTTCAGTTGCCCCAGTGTGTTGGAGTTGAGCCGCCCCGCAGCGGCGAAGTCCGGCACCACCGATGACTACCGCGATTCCTGGACCATCGGATACACGCCCCAGCTCGCGGCCGGTGTTTGGGTAGGCAACTCCGACAATTCTGCCATGGTCGACGTCCCGGGAGCCGCCGGCGCGGGACCTATCTGGCATAGCTTCATGGAGGCAGCTCATGTCGATCTGCCCATCCACGATTTCGGGCGACCGTCGGGCATTGTGACACATGAGATCTCTGCTCACTCGGGAGCCCGCCCGACGGAGCATTGCCCTGATCGAAAGGTGGAGGTTTTCGCCAGGGGGCAGCCTCCCCTGGATGAGAGCCACGACTGGTACCAGATGGTGGAGATTGACGCATTCACGGGCCTGCGGGCCAACGAGTTCTGCCAGGATCACATCATCCGGAAGTTGATGCTGGATATCCGCGACGAAAGGGGGCGCGAATGGGTAGCGTCTCATCCCGACCAGTTCGGTGGCCTGCCTCTGGCCCCGCTTGAGGAGTGCAGCGAGGGCACCCTCCGTCCCGAGGTCTTGATCAGAGAACCTGCCGCCGGGGCTGCCGTGCAGGGGGTGGTGCCAATCATCGGGACCGTCCAGATGCCCAGCTTCAATCACTATGAGGTCCAGTATGGCATCGGGAGCGACCCCCAGGGGTGGGGGTGGGTCAGCGGGCCTCATCTGGCGCAAGTGCAGGATGATCTCCTGAGCCAGTGGGATACAGATCAGCTTGCCCCGGGGGTTTACACGCTGCGCGTCAGGGCATTCGATGATCAGCAGCACGCGGTCGAGGCCCGCGTACAGGTGGAGATTGTCCCTCCGACGCCGACGGCCACAGTGACGCCGTCTCCCACGCTGGAGGCCACGCCAACTCCGTCCCCCACGCCTACCGGGACACCTACCGCGACGCCGGTCCCGACAGACACACCGACCCCGGCACCAACACCGACCTCCACGCCGTCGGCCGAGATTACTCCCACGCCCTCTCCGTCCCCAGGCATCACGCCGACCCCGGAGCCGACAGCGACGGCGACGTCCTAGAAACAGCGTCTCTACGTCGGCCGGCACCTCAGCTTGAGGCAGGGGTTTACGATACAACGCGGGGGCCGGTCCCCTGCCGGCATCAGCGTACCCGTCGCGCCTCAGGCAACCCTCACGGCCGCAGTCCCCACACTATCACGGCATCCGTGACAGGCCTGAAGCCCAACGAGTCGTTCCGGCGCCCGGCACCGCGATAGCGTCTCGGGACGTCGAGCGAGATCCCCCCCGCCTCAGTATGCGCAGTGGGACGGGGAGAGGAAGCCCCCCGTCACTTTCGCGCTGACGGACTGGCGCGAAAGAAATGGGGGTATGCCCTATCTCTGAAGGACCCACCGGGAGGCCAGTCGCGGAGGCTTGCGCCTCTCAGCTCCACAACAGGCCTCTTCTTACTCCACGATGGAGGCCGGGAGTCGAAGTCATTTGCTATTTGGTGCCATTTGATGTACACTTAGGGTGTGTCTATCGACACACCTATCTTAATCTTAACAGTTGGGGCGGGTGACGATTGCTGGCTTGCCCACGCATAGTTTCCGAGTGGAAGTAGAAATGACTGAAAAAGGTCGAGAGCAGGCACTAAACAGAGCATTGGACAACCTGAAGAAACGTTTTGGAGATGGGGCCGTGATGCGGATGGGTGAGGTCTCTCACATGGACGTTGAGGTGATTCCTACGGGCTCACTCGCGCTCGATCGAGCGCTTGGTGTAGGCGGAGTGCCAAGAGGCCGCGTCACTGAGATCTACGGGCCCGACGGCTCTGGCAAGACCACGCTGGCGCAGCACATCGTGGCAGAGGCACAGAAGCAGGGCGGCACAGCAGCCTACATCGACATGGAGCACGCCCTTGATCCAGCCTATGCCCGAAGGTGCGGCGTGGACGTGGACAATCTGCTCATTTCGCAGCCGGACACCGGCGAGCAGGCCCTGGAGATTGCTGAGACCCTGATCCGCTCCGGGGCGGTGGACGCGATTGTAGTGGACTCCGTGGCTGCGCTGGTACCGAGGGCTGAGATAGAGGGAGAGATGGGGGACTCCCATCCGGGGCTCCAGGCACGTCTTATGAGCCAGGCGCTCCGTAAGCTGAGCGGGGCGATCAAACAGTCGAATGCAGCTCTGATCTTCACGAATCAGCTTCGAGAGAAGATCGGCGTCATGTTCGGCAATCCGGAGACGACTTCCGGTGGGCGGGCGCTGAAGTTCTACGCGACGGTGCGGTTGGATATTCGCCGGATAACGTCGATCAAGGAGCGGGGCGAGTTGATCGGCACCCGGACCCGGGTGCGGGTCACGAAGAACAAGGTAGCCCCCCCGTTCAGGGTGGCCGAGTTCGACCTGATGTACTCCGAGGGAATCAGCGAGGAAGGCGATTTGCTGGATGTGGCCATCGATCTGGGCGTGATGGAGAAACGCGGCTCGTACTACTACTATGACAGCGATGACTTCCTGGCGCAGGGACGTGAGAACACCAAGGAGTTCTTGCGCGACAATCCCGAGGTCGCTGAATCGGTCGCAGCCGCTGTTCGACAGAAGATGGTAGATGAAGGGACGATGGCACCTTCCGCCGTGTCATCAGAGGATGAAGAAGAGGCTGAGTGAGGGACATTGAGCATCAGCCTGTAGTTCCGAGGAACAGCCACGGATTGATCTCACAAGATGTCGGTGCCTCAGAATTGAGCACCGAATTTAGATGCCATCCTTCTCTGAGGATACCTTTTGCATATGACCTGTCCGAGAAGCGAGAAGTTTTCTGATATGCTGCGCTGAGGGCTGCTGATCTATTAGAGACCATCATATTGGATCGATGAAGCTTTGCGACAGGGGCTGAACGGTAGAACCTGAGGTAGCCGGCTAGAGTTACAGCAAGCGGTGGTCTTGATCGCTTGCGGGTTCGGCGAACGGAACGAGAAGGATGCCTTCCTCCACGTCCGCACAGGAGGAAGGAACCGAATTTGAGATCAAGATTGACGAATCCCGTCAAGAGCCGTGGCTCGTGAGCCACGGCTTTTGCCTTTTGGGGGCCTGGAGATGCACGGAGAGATCACAGCTCTCACGACGCAGAAACGCAATAAGGAGCGAGTCAACGTCTACCTTGACGGGCGTTTTGCCTTCGGGTTGGCTGCAGTTGAAGCGGCTCGCCTGCGCGTGGGTCAGCGTTTGAGCGACGACGACGTCATCAGACTTCAGAGGCAGGACGACATTGAGCGAGCATACGAGCGTGCGCTCAACTACCTTTCGTATCGCCCGCGGAGCACCTGGGAAGTGGAACGCAACCTGCGCAAGAAGGACGTGGAAGGGGCGGTCATCGACGCGGTTGTCGCCCGCTTGGGCCGTGCCGGGTTGCTGGACGATCGTGAGTTTGCACGCTATTGGGTGGACAACAGAGCACGTTTCAATCCTCGCGGGCTGCGGGGCTTGCGGCACGAACTGCGGCAGAGGGGTATTCCCCGGGAGATCATCGACGAGACGCTGGCG
The DNA here is from genome assembly GCA_964450435.1 of uncultured Anaerolineales bacterium. Lineage (GTDB taxonomy): Bacteria > Chloroflexota > Anaerolineae > B4-G1 > B4-G1 > SKLM01. The sequence goes on along the minus strand of CAYVCX010000041.1, from coordinate 9,956 downwards.
AGCGTCGATGAGGAGGCTGCTGCCCGGAAGGCACTGGAGTCCGGGGCGCGGCGACTGTCGAAGGCGGAGCCTGCCGAGTTTCGTCGTAAGCTGCAGGGATACCTGGCACGGAGAGGGTTTTCCTACGCGGTGATCAAGCCGCTGGTCCGGGAGAAGCTCGAGGAGAGACGGCGCGAAGATTAGAAAGAGGGCAGGAGAGAACGATGAGTAACTGGATACTTACGTCAATAGCAGCGGTCCTGGCGCTAGTTGTGGGCTTTGGCCTGGGGTTCCTCATCCGGGCCTACGTTGTTCAAGCAGGGTTGAAGGAGCTGGAGGAAGAAGCCGAGCGCCGCCTGGAAGCGGCGAGGAAGGAAGCGAAAGAAGTGGTCCTCAGTGCCAAGGATGAAGCACTGAGGAAGAGAGAGACGGCCGAGCAGGAGCTAGAGCGCCGACGTACGGGCCTTCGTCGGGAGGAAGAGCGACTACAGGGCTGGCGAGAGAAACTCGACGACCGTCAGGAGCGATTGGCACTCCGCGAGCAGGCGCTCAACAAGCGGCAGAGCGCATTGGACAAGCAACGAAATCGAGTGGAGCAGATGGAGGATGAGCGCAGAGAGACGCTGAAGCGGGTAGCCGGTCTGAGCCGCGAGGAGGCGAGAGAGGAACTGCTAGCTTCCGTCGAGCAAGAGGCACGACAGGACATGGCGCGGGTGATCCGTGAGGTAGAAGCCGAGGCTCACGAGGAAGCGGACAAGCGCGCTCGGAAAGTCATCACCACCGCCATCCAGCGCATCGCCAGCGAGCACGTAGCGGAGGTAACGGCTTCGACCGTGTCGCTGCCGTCCGACGATATGAAAGGGCGGATCATCGGCCGGGGAGGGCGGAACATCCGGTCCTTCGAACAAGCGGCGGGTGTGGACGTGGTGGTGGACGACACGCCGGAGGCAGTGACCATCTCGTGTTTCGACCCCGTGCGCCGCGAGGTCGCTCGTCGTGCAATGGAACGCCTTGTCCTTGATGGGCGCATCCATCCCACGAACATCGAACGATTCGTCAAGGAGAGCAGCGACGAACTCGAGACCCTGGTTCGGGAGGAGGGCAAGCAGGCCGCCTACGAAGTGGGGGTACACGGGCTGCCCTCCAAGATTACGGACCTGATCGGGCGGCTCAAGTTTCGCACCAGCTACGGACAGAATCAGTACGCGCATGCGATCGAGACGTCCAAGCTGGCAGGGATGATCGCGGAGGAGCTGGGCGCCAACGCGCAACTGGCTCGCACCGGGGGCTTGCTGCACGACATCGGGAAGGCCGTCGACTTCGAGAACGAGGGGACCCACGTCCAGATCGGAGCCGAGATGTGTCGTCGTTACGGTCTCCGGGACGAGGTGGTCCACTGCGTCGAGGCGCATCACAACGAGACGAAGCAGAACTCGATTGAAGCGGTTATCGTCGAGGCCGCGGACGCTATCTCCGGTGCCAGGCCGGGGGCGCGACGGGAGAGCCTTGAGTTCTATCTCAAACGGGTCCGCACGATGGAAGACATCGCTCAGTCTTTTGAGGGCGTGGAAGAAGCCTATGCCCTGCAAGCCGGTCGAGAGATCCGAGTCATCGTCAAGCCAGACAAGATCGACGACCTGGCGGCTATCCGGCTTTCGAAGAATATTGCGTCGAAGCTGGAGGGGAACATGGAGTATCCAGGGCAGATCAAGGTTACAGTGATCCGCGAGGTCCGGGCCGAGCAATACGCAAAGTAGAGACCACTGATCTGCCCAGGAAGACCAGCTCTTCGATTCTTCACGGAAGATATGCGCGAGGGTTGTGCTGGCGAGCGTGGCGGCGCACCTCGAAGTGGAGATGGGGGCCGGTGGAGTTCCCGGTGTTACCGACGGCGCCGATGACCCCGCCCCGCCTCACTTCCTGTCCCCTGGCGACGTAGATGGTGCTGAGGTGGGCATAGTAGGTGGCGAAGCCGCCGGCGTGATCGACAACGATCAGATATTCATAGCCCGCGTCAGTCCAGCCCGCAAACCTGATCAACCCCTCATCGCTGGCCAGCACCGCGGTGCCTTCTGACGCTCCCACATCAATGGCGCGATGTCCGTGCCAGTAATCCTGGGTGATCTCTCCGACCACCGGCCACTGGAACTGCCCTGTCCCCCGGGCCTCCTGCGGCGGGACCCCCGCATACGCGGTCACCAGTCTGGGCTGGTACGGTCTTGTACCCCCGGGGACGAGTAGAAACTCACCGGGCTCGACAGCCTGACCGTCACTTAGCACGCTGTTATAGACGCAGCTACGGATCGCAGCGAGCTCAACGCCGTACTCCTCGGCAATGGACACCAGCGTATCCGCCCCTCCGACCTGATGGTAGATCCCGTCGACCGGCAGGATGATAAGCTGCTGGCCGATTCGAAGCAGGTCCGGAGCAGCCTCGACGGATGGGTTTGCCCACATGACCGTGGTAGGATCGAGACCGAACCGACCGGCGATGGACGGAACCGTATCGCCGAGCTGGACCGTGTAGAGCACGATTCCCAGGTAGGGGCGGTCCAGAGGAGCTGCGGGGGATTCGGCGCTCCCGAACACGTGCGCGGCGGCGTCACCCCGGGCCGCCGAGACTCCTGGGTTCGCCGGGCCAGTCTCCAGGGAGGGATCTCCAAGACCTGCGATTCCCTCTTCCGCTACAGCGGGCGAAGGCGTGGAGAGGGGTAGAGCGGGGAGCATCGGGGCCGGCCACGAGACGCGGCTCAAGGCCATACCCAGGGCGACAACGAGCAGGACGGCTGAGTACCCCCAGAGCCGGGAAAGCATCGGCTGCCGGTCACGGAGATCCCGGCAGAGGCACCACACGGCGCGGATCAGGCGAGCGGGAGGACGGAGGGTCCTTCTCTTGAGCCAGCAGCGGAGGAAGTGCAACTGGTCCTCGTCAGAAAGCTCTCCAGCGCCCCGTTGTGGAGACGGCGGGACGGGTTCGTCCTAAACTGCGATTGAACTACGGCTGATAAGCCATGGGGTCCTGCGGCACGCCGTTCCTACGAATCTCGAAGTGCAGGTGAGGCCCCGTAGACCAGCCGGTGGAGCCGCAGTATCCGATGACATCGCCTTGACGGACCCCCTGACCACCGCCAACGAGAAGCTGACTGAGGTGAGCGTAACGAGTGATGTAGCCGTTGCCGTGGTCAACCTCGACGAGTATGCCGTAGCCCCCGTGCCAACCCGCAATCGTAACCGCGCCGCTGTCCGCAGCGTAGAGCGGGTCTCCCAGACGACACTTGTAGTCCAGGCCGATGTGTCCCGGATTACGGGGATCGCGGAAGTACCACCCGGAGACCAGCCGGCTCCCTGTGGGGAGGATGAACCAGTTGTTGGCGCTGGGAGCAGCGACGGAACTGGCGCTGTACCGATAGGTGGTTCCCGACTGAGTGGGTTCAGGTTCCGGCGGTTTCCAGGCGATCTCCCACCCCTCGCCGCCGGGGACCACCAGGAGTTGGCCTTCCTGCAGAGTATCTCCCTCTTCCAGGTCGTTCCACTGATTGTAGAGCGCCGAGGGCTCGACATCGTACTCCGCCGCGATGTCCCTGACCGTCTCGCCAGCGCTGACCGTATGGTAGACGCCGTCGACCGGCAAGATAAACAGCTGGAGTCCCGGCTGAATCAACCAGGGGGCGTCCTGAATCGCCTCGCGGTTACTCCACACGACGGTCTGAGGCAACAAGTCGTGCTGATATGCGATGGTGGAGACATTGTCGCCCTCTATAACCGTGTAGGTGATCACCTGAGCACGGGGGCGATCCGGGAACGTCGTATGCGGAACCGCCTGGCGAGTAATGGTGTCGGCGGAGTTGGAAGCAGCCTGTTGCCTGCTTGCAGGTGTAGGACCGGGGGAGGGATTCGTCTCCTCGACTGAGACACTCCCGGTGGACACAGATACGCCCTTCGAGGCGCCACCCGCAGCGATCTGGGTTACTGGAATTGTCACGCCGCTGAGGCCAATGGCGGCCAGGGCAAGGATGATAACAGTCAGGTGCGCGGTAGCACGGACCCAAAAGGGGCACTCATCGCGCGAGTCGACACCGGTAGGGGAACTCTGGGTCGTGCAACGGGCCACTGGGCGCGAAAGCAAGCCCTCTGAGCTCGAAAGAGAGGTCGAGCGGCGCTCCCGGTCGCTAGGTTCCGGCAGTTCTTTATCCATCAAATATGGTTCTGAGGTGTTGCAACGCTGGTCGCTAGCCTCAGCAGGCCATTATAGCACAGATCCGTTGGGGGGCAAGCAGGGCAACCCGCGGGGTAGAGATCAGGCCCGGACGCGCATTGTACGTCACTATGGGGCCCACCGCCCGCCGGGCAGGGCGACCGGGCCCGCCCCCGTCCCGGCCCCGCGACGACCGCAGGTCACGCGTCGGCCTGGATGATGCTGCCGCCTGTCGACACGACCATGCCCAGCCACTCGAAAGCGGGTGTGCTACGCCGTGGCACTCAGGACGTGGTAACGGGCGTCCAGGTGGTCGACTGCCACGTCGCCGAAGACCTGGCGAATCAGATCATCGTAGCCGATGAAGCGGTTCGCCACCAGAAAGAGCCGGCCCCCAGGACGAAGCACCTGTCGCGAGTCCCGAACGAACTGATGGGCGACGCCGTAGTCGACCTCCCGCCCCTGATGGAACGGGGGATTGGTGATGACGACATCGAGAGACCCCGCCTTGATAACCCAGGAAACCCCGTCGGCGAGGAGCACGGAGGCATTGGCGACAGCATTGGCCTCAAGGGTGTAGCAGGCGGATCGGGCAGCACGCAGGTCGGTGTCCACAAGGACGGCCGCGCCGTCTGGAGCGCGCCGTGCGGCAGCCAGTCCGGCGAGCCCGGTCCCGCAGCCGAGGTCGAGCACGCGGGCGCCGGCAGCCACATCCATCGCGCCCACCAGCCGGGCGGTGCCCTCGTCGACGCGATCCCAGGCGAAGACCCCCGGCTTGCTCACGAGGGTGATCCCGCCGCCATCGAGGGCGATGCTGCGCGAGACATAGGGATTGCCGCACGGAGGCGGCTCCAGCCCCTCGGCGCGGATGGTCATGGCCACGTGATATCCCTTCTTCTGCCGCACCACGCCGCAGCGACCGAAGAGCTCGCGGGCGTAGGCCACAGCCCCCTTGATCCCCACGTTGGTGCTGCCGACGAAGTAGAAGTGCCCCTGGGGGCGCAGCACGTGAGCAGCGCCGCGAATCAGCTCCCTCTGGACCTCGCGACCACGGGGCAAGTGACAGAGCACCAGGTCGAAGGCAGCCCGGTCCAATCCCTCCACCCCATCGCTCAGACGCACCTCGGCATTGGACACCTGGTTGGCCTCGAGGGTGCGCCGAGCGGCAGCTACGGCCACCAGGTTGCAGTCCACCAGGGTGACGCGGGCCCGGGGAGCAAGGAGGGCGGCCACAGCGCCGATGACGCCGGTGCCGCAGCCCAGGTCCAGCACGCGGGCATGAGACTCAAAACGCGGCATCTCCAGAAGCGCCGCGGTACCGGGGTTGACGGTGTCCCAGGACCAGACACCAGGTTTGCCCACGACGAGCAGCTCCTGACCAGCCAGCCGGACGACGAACCTGTGGAATCTCTGAGCGCCACTCCCCTGCTGCGCCGGGGACTCTGCCGGGGCAGCCGCGAAGCTCGACCTAGTAGTCATAGCAGCTACCGCCGATGAACTCCCGGAGCAGCGAATCGGGCGGAATCGACGACTCGTCCTCGACGGCGGTGACGGAGCTGAGCAGACGATGAACCCGCTCGGCGCGCATGTAGGCGTCCTGCCGCAGAGGGTCGCCGCGGTACTCCTCCACCCACGCCTCGAAGTAGTCGAATAGGCGGGCCTTCATGACAGGGAGCTCGTAGGGGAGGCCCGTATTGACAATGTGATCGGCGGTATTGGCGTAGGGGATGATATTGCGCATCTCGCTCTTGCGCACGTAATGCCAGTGACCCAGGGTGCGCTCGGGGTCGTAAGCCCGGAAGCTGGCATCGCGCACCATACGGCGCATCAGCCGGAGGTCGGTCCAGCGGATGTACCTGCCGTCGGGCCCCTTCATCTGGAGCAAGGGCTCGACGAAGAGCTTGAATTTGACCTCATCGCGAATGCCCTCGGTCATGTCCGGGTAGAGCCCGTGGAGGCTGTCGATGAGGATCATCTCGTCCGGCGCGACCTTCATGGGAGTCTGCGCGTCGTGGCGCCTGCCGGTCTGGAAGTCGTAGAAGGGGATCCTCACCTCCTCACCGGCGAGGAGACGCCTCAAATGGTCATTGATGAGATCCAGATCGAGGGCCTGGGGTGTCTCGAAGTCGTAATCACCGAACTCGTCCCTGGGGTGGAGCTCGAGGTCGAAGAAGTAGTTGTCGACGGCGAGGGGCACCAGGCTGATGCCGGCCTTCTCCAACAGGTGACTGAGCTTCGTGGTGGTGGTGGTTTTCCCCGAGGATGACGGCCCGGCGATGATCACCATGCGCACCCGGTCCTGCGAATCCTTGACCATCTCCGCCGCCGTGGTGATGTCCTCGATGTAGAAGTGGTCGGTCTCGCGGACAATCTGAGGGAACTCACCCGCGGCGATGCGGCGGTTCAGGTGGCCGACGGTATGGAGATCGTGCTCCACAGCCCAGTTGAGAGCCTCCCAGATCTTGGCCCAGGGGATGTTCTCCGAGGGCTGCCGGGAGCGCCGGGCCCGTTCGCGGCGCCGGCGGGCGCGCTCATCACGGTAGAGGATATAGGCCTTGGCGGTCCTGGCGTGACCGTTCTCGATCAGCACCTTCTCCACGACGTCCTGGATTTCCTCGACAGTCGGCACGTGATCGGGGGGCGTCTGATCCTCGAGCACGTCCACGACGCGATCGGCAAGGTCCTCGGCGAGCTCCCGGTCGCGCCCGCCGACGGCCACGGCAGCCTGGTAGATGGCGTTGGCGATGCGCTGCTTCTTGAACGGCACCACTGCACCGGTGCGCTTGACGACGTGGGTGATCTGGGACATACGGGCCTCCTCCCTGGGCAGGCCCGCCCTTCCCTGGCAATGGCTCTGGTCACCTCCTGCGGGGGCCTGCCACGGCATTTTACCCGCCGCACCGCAGGGCGTCAAGAAAGGCGACCCTCAGCGACGTGGGCAGCCGGACCTGTTGGAGGGCCGGCGGCAATCGAGGAGGGCGAATCTGGACAAGGGTCGCCCGCCGGCGTATACTACCCCGGAGAAAGGGCAGGGATAGACGAACCAGGAGGCCGCAGCGGACCCCGCAGTGCGGCTGGCAAGAGGAGAGAAATGAAGAACGTCACCGCATCGGAGATCACGCCGGAGTCGATGTATCTGAACCGACGGCAACTGATTGCAAGAATGGGCGCTCTGGCAGCCGCCTCGCTGCTGGGCGCCTGCGCCGGGCAACCGGACGAGGCTCCGCCCGGCGACGCCGCCACCGGCGCGGGGCCAGGGCCGACGGCGAGGGCGGAGCAACTGGCGGAGGACCTGACGCCCTACGACGACGTGACCGGATACATCAACTTCTACGAGTTCACACTGTCGAAGACGGGGGTGGCGGAGCTGGCCAGGGACTTCAAGACTTCGCCCTGGGAGGTGGAGGTGGGCGGGCTGGTGCGCCATCCCAAGACCCTCACCCTGGAGGAGATCCTGGCGTTCGACCAGGAAGAGCGCATCTACCGCATGCGATGCGTGGAGGGGTGGTCGATGGTCATCCCGTGGAGGGGCTTCCCCCTATCAAGAGTGCTGGAGATGGTGGAGCCGACGGCTGAGGCCGAGTTTGTGCGCTTCGAGACGCTGTATGACCCTGAGCAGATGCCGGGGCAGGAGTCCGGGGTGCTGGACTGGCCGTACGTGGAGGGGCTGCGCCTGGACGAGGCGATGCACGATCTGACGATCCTGGCGACGGGGTTGTATGGGAAGGAGCTGCCCCCCCAGAACGGCGCGCCGGTGCGCCTGGTCGTGCCGTGGAAATACGGCTTCAAGAGCATCAAGTCGATCGTCAAGATCGACCTGGTGGCGGAGATGCCGGTCTCATCGTGGATGGCCGCAGGCCCTAGCGAGTACGGGTTCTACGCGAACGTGAATCCCGACGTGCCGCATCCGCGCTGGTCCCAGGCGACGGAGCGGGTGATCGGGGACGGAGGCCGGCGCCCGACGGAGCTGTTCAACGGGTACGAGGCCGACGTGGCCCACCTGTACGTCGGCATGGATCTGAAGGAGAGCTTCTAGTGCGTGGACGGGACGCGGGCTGGCTCCTGATAGGGACCCACGTCACGGCGCTGGCGCCCCTGGCGGCGCTGACGTGGATGTACTGGCAAGACCAGTTGGGACCAGCCCCGGTGGCGGCGGTGATTCGGCTGCTGGGCCGGTACGCGCTGGCGCTCCTGCTGCTCTCCCTGGTCCCGACGGTGATCCGAACCGTGGCCGGCTTCGAACAGGTGGTGAAGGTGCGGCGGACGTTGGGGCTGTACGCCTTCGCATACGCGGCGCTGCATTTCCTGGCGTTCGCCGGGTTGGACTACCGCTTCGACGTGCGGCTGGTGGCCCGGGTGATCGTGGAGAGCCGCCGGGAGATGGCGGGGCTGGGGGCGCTGGTGATTCTGGGGTTGCTGGCGCTGACGTCAACCGCCGGGTGGATGAAGCGACTGGGCCGGAACTGGAAGCGGCTGCACAGGCTGGTGTATGTGGCCGCCAGCCTCGTGGTGGCGCACTACGTGTGGAACTACAAGGTCTTGCGGACCTGGCCAGCGGCGGCAGGGGTCACGCTGGGCCTGCTGCTCGCGGCACGGCTACCCCCGGTGGAGAGGCTGCTGGGCCGGTGGCGGCGGCAGTGAGCAGTAGTTCCTCGCGGTCACGCATGTCCTGTCCCCTAGTCCACCATCGACCACGCTTGACTGCCTGCCGGTGAGGGGTCGATGTGTGAACCGGCCTCGTTTTGTGGCGGGCGATATTGTACAATATCGAATCAATATCCCCCCGCGAGACGGTGGGGCGAGCAGGCCGAAAAACCGCCTCTTTTGGTGGCGCCATCCCATAAAACGGCATCCTGGAGGGCCAAAGTGGGGCGCCGTCCCATGTTTTCCGCGGTCGATATTGTTTCGCCCGGAACTTTTTTTCCGGAAACAATATCGACTCTACTGAAAGAACCAAGAGAGACCCCAACACTACAACCCCACTTGCCAGAGGAGCAGGCTTCCGAAGTCTTAGAGTCCAAAGCGCAACCCGGTCTAAGGATGCTCACAGAACGATTCCTGATCCGTCTAGCATTGTCATGCAGACTCCGGAAGTCTCTTGGCGGGAGATGAGGTTGTAGTACTGAAGGTCTCCTAGAATCGAGTAGCGAGTTGAGTCTCTGTCTCAGATTCCGAGTTCCGGTCAAGATATTCGATCCCTCTGTTGAACACCTTTCGGGTCTTTCTGGCCATGCACTTTTGTTCAGTAGAGCCACTCTCGCCGGGCGCGATGGGGGAGACGGGAGATGGGAGGCCACCGCGGCTGGCTGAAGGGGACGGGTCGTCTGGACCGGGTGGTTGTGGGCATCATGGGACGTCTCGGGTAGGCTCTGGGTCGAGTCCGGCACGGGGTGCGGGACGGTTGATGCTATTATAGCGCAGGATGGGGTGGGTGTCAGTAGGGGAGATTTGGGATACCGTTTGGGAAATGGGGCTTGAATTTGGGATATTGGGGAGTGGTAGACAGGGTGGGCGCTACCCTGGCGAAGGTTCGCGGTTGACGGGGGAGAACGGAGTGCCTCTGGTGGGTGGCGGATGCTGTTCCGTCAGGCTCGCGACGGAACCTTCGCCAGGTGGGGTCTCGAGACGCGGAAAGGACACGAACCTGCCGAAGGTGCGGATTGACCGTGGCGGACGAGGTGCCTCCGGTGGGTGGCGGATGCTCTTCCGTCAAGCTCTCGCTCGCGGGAACCTAGTATAGGGCGTAAGGTTCGAAAAAGTCACGACATGAGGTATTCTTCTG
>CAYVCX010000040.1:0-27210 GCA_964450435.1 uncultured Anaerolineales bacterium | reverse complement strand
AGGTGGCCGAGACAGGGGAGGAGATCAGGCGCAGCGGCGAGTTCAAGATCAAGGGGCTGGACGATAAGGCTCGCGGCGTCTATGGCTTCACCATCCGTACTGGCATCGGCGGCGCGCCCCACGTAGACCATTTCGGCAACATCCGCACCACAGAGGAAGGGCCGGAGGTGGCCGAGGTGCGGGAACCTATGGTCGACGTGTTCGACGAGGAGGAGGAAATCGTGGTGGTGGTCGAGTTGCCCGGCGTGGGTGAGGAAGAGATCGAGATCGCCGTTCAAGACGACATCCTCTCTCTGGAGACCACGGGTGAGCACAAATACGCCAAAGAGCTCCTGCTTCCAGACGCGGTGAATGCAGCGACGCTGGAGCAGACGTACAGGAACGGCATCCTGGAACTGCGGTTCAAGAAACTCTAGATTCTCGATCGCCGATTGCGGATTACCAAGGCGAAGAGAGTAAAGAGAACCGCAAATCCCTATGGCTCGCAAGGTCAAGCACTTCAGTCTTCATCGGATCGCTGATACCGAGTTGCGCATTGTCAGCGACGTCGAGGCTGGGGTGCTCCCGGTGATTCAAGCGGAGGAGGCGGTGATCCGTGGGTACGCTGAGAGACCGTTCTGGCCTCATCGCTGGGTGATGCTCTTCATCCTGCAGGATCTCCAGGTTCTGATGCGCCAGCTTCGGTCAAGAGCTGATCTCCCCCCAGGGGGGGCAATGGCTCTGGATCATCGGCCGGTAGTCAACATCTATGACCGGGCTGACGCTTCGACGGAGTACAGGACAGGCCCAATTGGCTGTCACATCTTCGTCAACAAGCAGGTGATGGCGAAGGAGGGGTATTGGGACGATCCTATGGCCATGCGGGGGCTGCTGGCCCACGAGCACGGTCACCCATTGGCCGAGAACGAGACGACCCGGGCTTCCCGCCAGCTCCGGTTTTCAATTTCGGATTGCCAGGTGTCGATTGTGCAAATCGGAGATCGAAAATCGAGAATCGAGAATCTCTTGACCTTGTTGGCTGACAAACTGTGTCTTTATGCACCACGGGAGATCTTCGCCAATGAGGTGGCCCTCAACAGCGGGTTCGGGGAGGCCCTGCTGCACCTCGATCGACGCGAGATGGACAAGGCCGGCAGTGGAGTCGCGGGACGAGAGGGGCTGCGCCGCGAGCTGCAGCAGGAAGTGAGCCAAGGGAAGCTCACCCCGGCGGGGGCCGACGCGTTGATGCTGATCGGCGACATGAAAGGCTACCTGGACCTGGCGCTGGAGGTGGTGCCCTTCTATCGGACCGGGCGAGAGAGCGACGCCCGAGAACTGGAAGCGACCCTGGAGACGGGGATCTTCCCCCACCTGGAGCCGGAGATGCCCCGCGTCTATGCTGCCTTGCGGGAACGATACACCGCCCTGCGCGCCGACCTCACGCCGGCTGCGTTGGTGGTGTGGAACGAAGGCGTGCTGGACATCCTGAGCGAGGCTCTGGCAGAGAAGGAGCTGACGCTGCAATACCGACTGGAAGTCGCTGATTAAGCCCGAAGCGCAAGCTGTGAAAAGAGGGATGAGGTGAATTACGAGGAGCGGGCGAAGCCGGTTCCGGAGGAAATCAGAGGGGGTAGAACTATATGCCCGAAAAAGAAACCGCCGAAGGTAAGTACTTGTACTGCATCATCCGCAACTCGGAGTCCGAGTGTCCCAAGCAGTTCGCGACGCTCGGCATTGGGGAACGAGGCGACATCGTCGATACGATACACTTCCAAGAACTAGGGGCAGTGGTCAGCGACTCCCCCGTCGTCGACTACGTTCGGAGCCGCCGCAACATGATGGCCCACACCAAGGTGCTCGAGGAAGTGATGGAAACCTTCACCATCCTGCCTGTACGCTTTGGCACCGTGGCTCCCCAGGCGGAGGATGTCTCGAAGAAGGTGCTGAAGGCCCGCTATGATGAGCTATGCAACCTTCTGGCAGAGATGAAAGGCCGCGTGGAGCTTGGGCTGAAGACCTTCTGGTACGAGAACGCCATCTTCGAGGAAATCGTGAGCGAGAATCCACCCATCCGTCGGCTGCGCAACAGCCTGATGGACCGTCCCCCGGAAGAGACGCACTTCGAACGCATTCGCCTGGGAGAGATGATTGAGGCGGCGATGGAGGAGAAGCGAGCAGAGGATGCCGAGAGGCTTCTGGCCCCTCTGCGCCCTCTGGCCTACAAGACCCGCACCAACGATACCTTCACCGACCGCATGGTGCTCAACGCGGCCTTTCTTGTAGAGGAGGAACAGGAAGAGATGTTCGACCGAGCGGTCGAGCAACTCGATGACGCGATGGGCGATCGCTTGATGTTCAAGTACGTGGGCCCGGTCCCACCGTATAACTTCGTCAGCATCGTCGTGCATTGGTAGCCAGGGAGACATGGGCTTTCTCATTGATCTCTTGGCGCTCCCAATAACGGGCCCTATCAAGGGCGTTATGTGGGTCGCGGAACAGGTGGCCGAGCAGGCGGAGCGCGAGCTCTACAACGCGGACAGAGTGCGTGGGGAGTTGATGGAATTGGAATTGCTCTACGACATGGGCGAGATCAGCGAGGAGGAATACCTGGAGGCCGAGGAGGTCCTGCTGGAACGGCTCAGGCTCATCCGTGAGAGGCAGGCCGCTGGCGAGTAGCCGATGGCAGACAGAAAGGTAGCGGACAACTGCACCTGACCGACGGCCATGATCCGACCACTATTGACCGCAAGAGGAGATTACGATGATGAGCGGACCCGAGATCGCACAGCGAGCTAAGGAGCAGCTGGCTCAACTCACGGGGCATCCGGCCGACACGGTGTCGGCCCTGAGAAGAGACGAGGAAGGGTGGCACGTCACCATAGACGTCCTCGAGATGAAGTACGTCCCCGACACCAGAGACGTGCTCGCCACCTACGAGACGCTGTTGGACGAGGAAGGCATGTTGCTCAGTTACCAACGCACCAGGCGTTACATCCGCGGTGAAGTGGGCATGGAGGAAGCATAGCCCCATTCCAGAGCCAAGGAGGATCACCATGGCGAAAGAACCTGAGTCCATCCCCGAAGCAGTCAGCGCCTCTCTGTTGACGCTGGCAAGCCGCCTGGACGAGCAGGGCAAGGTCCACCAGGCCCTGACGCCGTACTTGAAAGTGCTCGAACGCTACCCCGACAGTCAGGAGGCCCCGCTAGCCACTGAGAGGGTGCTGGCGATTGCCGAGGACCTGCACGAGAGAGGACAACCGCACATGGCGATGGCGGTGCTTCAGCGATTGGAGGGGGTCCATCAGGGACGATGAACGGCCCTGATGCCCGAAGGAGGCTATAGCGATGACGACCCATGGGCAGGCAACGGCCAGTGAAGAGCTTTGCGCTGCCATATCCAGGGCAGCCAGCAGCGCGCTGCTGAGAATTGGAGAAGCCTATCGAGAACGAGGCTTACTCCACCACGCTTTGACCCCATACTTGAAGATCGTGGTCTGCTATCCCGATAGTGAGCGTGCACAGGCCGCAGTGGATAGGCTGGTGACCATCGCCGAGGCGTTCGAGGAGAGAGGACACGCTCATATGGCCATGTCGGTGTACGCTCGGCTGGAGCGAGCGGCACGATTCCAACGCTGGAACGGGCATAGGCTGACGCCAGAGGGTCGGATCCTTTGAGCGGTTCACCGTCGGTCGCCTTATGGTCAACGGCGCCGAGCCGAAGGGGGCAACAATGAAGATGGAGAACAAGCAGGAAAGCATCCGCTGTCCGATTGACCTCTTCTCCGAGCAAGAGGCGAAGATCGAGCGCCTGACAGAGGCGATCAACCGCGCTCCCACAGCCACAGAGAAGGCTCCTCTGGCTCAGGATCTGGTCGAAGCAGTAGATGTGCTCCTGGCCTGCGAGGAGTATGACGAGGAGAACGTGAGCTGTCGCCTCTGCCGCAACTTCTCCAAGCTGCGCCGGAAGACGGCTGCCCTGATCATCAAGGCTGGAAGCCTGGAACGCTAGGCCTGGAGAACGGGGAGCAGAGACAAAAAGGGGGATGGAGCGAGGGAAGAGCACCTCTCCACTATCCTCCGTTCATCCCCCAACATAGGAGGGAGCTATGCCAGAGCGACGTATGCAGCATCCCGTCGAGAGCAGCACCCTGGCCGACATCCTGGAGCGGGTGCTCGACAAGGGCATCGTCATCGCCGGGGACATCACCATCTCCCTGGTCGATGTGGAACTGCTGAACATCAAGCTGCGCCTGCTGGTGGCCTCGGTGGACAAGGCCATGGAGATGGGCATCAACTGGTGGGAGAGCGATCCATACCTCACCTCGCAGGCCAAGCAGCTTGAGGCAGAGAACCGTACGCTGCGCGACCGTCTGGATCGCCTGGAGACTATGTTGGAGGCAGCAGCATGAGAGTTGAAGCCAGGGCGGAGCACAGGAGAAATACTGATAAGCGGGCGACCAGGGACGTAGTCTGTGCTTTCTGCAACGGTGCGGGCCGGGACCCCTTCGGCTTGATGTCGCCCCTGGCGACCTGCCAGGTCTGCGGGGGGACAGGGACCCGCACACTCCACACACCGACGGCGATCTGTCGCTTCTGCCAGGGTACGGGCGTCCATCCACATTCTCGTTTGACCTGCACGACCTGTGGCGGGGTGGGTACGGTAGAGATTCCCGTCAACGCCGTCGCCTGTCCCTGCTGTCACGGAAGTGGACGAGAGGCCGACAGCGCCTGGTCGGACAGTCCGCTGTCCTGCAGCTGCTGCCGCGGTACGGGAGTCGTGGCGGCAGAGCAAAGGTGAACCGTCAGCTCCCATCGGCATCGCTATGTTGATCTGCTCCTGTCGGATCGCTGAGCCCTCTTGGGCACACTGAGTCGGGTCGCTGGTGTAATGCAAGCCGTCCGCCTGAAGCTTGATACGACCGTATCCAATGTTGACTGTCTTGAGGGACAAAACACATGAGTCATGTAGATCGAATGCTCTCCCTGCGAGTGGCCGAGGCCCCGCCCAAAGACGTGGGGCGGGGGCTGGCACGCCTGGATCCCCAGGACCTGGAAAAGCTAGAGGCTGCCATCGGCGACGTCGTGGAGATCACGGGAAAGCGGGCCACAGTGGCCCGAGTGATGCCTGCCTACGTCGATCAGCGGGGGCAGAATCTGATTCAGGTCGACGGTATCCTGCGAGCCAATGCGGGGGCTGGCCTCGACGAGCGTGTCGAGGTTCGCAAAGTCCCGGTGCAGCCTGCCCGCGAGGTTACCCTAGCCCCCGCCAAGAACCAACGAACCACTCGAGACGGAAGCGAAAAACGCTACTTGTCCCGGCTGCTGGACGGCATTCCCGTCACACCCGATGACCAGGTGCGCGTGAACCTCGTTGGCACCCGTACCCAGACGTTCACCGTGACGAAGACTGTACCAGATGGGCCCGTGCTCATCGGCCCCGGGACGACCATCCGCCTGGCCGGGGAGGGAAAGGGGGATGGACGACATCCCTTGGACGAACGCGGCGCGGTGACCTACGAGGACATCGGCGGGCTGGATCGCGAGATTCGCCGTATTCGCGAGATGATCGAGCTCCCCTTGCGCTACCCGGAGGTCTTCGAGCGGCTGGGCATTGAGCCACCCAAGGGGGTGCTGCTCCACGGCCCCCCGGGATGCGGCAAGACCCTCATCGCGCGCGCCGTGGCCCACGAGACCAATGCTCACTTCCTTCACATCAACGGGCCGGAGATCATCGACAAGTGGTATGGTGCGTCGGAGAAGCATCTGAGGAGCTTCTTTGAAGAAGCCAGTCGACACGCTCCGGCCATCTTGTTCATTGACGAGATTGACGCCATCGCCCCCAAGCGCGAGGAGATGAGCGGCGATCGACAGGTGGAGCGGCGTGTCGTGGCTCAGCTTCTCGCTCTGATGGATGGCCTGGAGGCCCGCGGCGAAGTTGTCGTCATCGCGGCTACCAACATACCCAACACCCTCGATCCAGCCCTCCGCCGGCCCGGGCGCTTCGATCGGGAGATTGCCATCAGCGTCCCGGATAAGGACGGGCGGCGGGAAATCCTGGAAATCCACACCCGGGGGATGCCCCTTCGGCCGTGGTCAGAGGAGACAACGGCGGATGGCGTCGATCTCGATCGCCTGGCGGCCACGACCCACGGTTTCGTCGGCGCCGACCTGGAGGCCCTGGGGCGAGAGGCAGCGATGAGTGCCTTACGTCGCTTGATGCCCGACATCGACTTCACACAGGCGCTTATTCCTTATGAGACATTGATGGCGCTCGAAGTGACCATGGATGATTTTTTGGCCGCTCTGACCGAGGTAGAGCCCTCGGCTATCCGAGAGGTCTTCACCGAGGTGCCCGACGTGGGCTGGGCGGATGTAGGCGGGCTGGAGGAGGTCAAGCAACTCCTTGTCGAGGCCGTGGAGTGGCCTCTGCGTCACGGCGCCCTCTTCGAGCACGCGGGGATCCGTCCATCCAAGGGCATCCTGCTCCACGGCCCTCCGGGCACAGGCAAGACCCTGCTGGCCAAAGCCTTAGCCCGGGAAAGCGAGGCCAATTTCATCGCCGTCAAGGGGCCGCAGCTTCTCAGCAAGTGGGTTGGCGAGTCCGAGCGAGGCGTGAGAGAGGTTTTCCACAAGGCCCGCCAGGCAGCCCCTTGCATCGTCTTCTTCGACGAGGTAGACGCCCTGGCCCCCCAGCGCGGCGGCGGGGGCGACAACCAGGTCACTGCGCGCGTGGTCAGCCAACTCCTCACCGAACTGGACGGCATTGAGGAGTTGAAAGGCGTCACGGTACTGGCAGCGACAAACCGGCTCGATCGGGTAGACCCGGCATTGCTGCGTCCCGGGCGCTTCGATTTCCTCACCGAGCTTCCAACGCCCGACGCGGAGGCCCGCCTCGACATCCTCCATGTCCACACGCGCGACATGCCGCTGGCCGATGATGTAGGGCTCGAGCGGCTCGCGGAGGGGACAGAGGGCTTGGTGGGCGCCGACCTGGAGGACCTCTGTCGTCAGGCAGCCATGTTGGCAATCCGGGAGTTCCTGGAGGCCGACGGAATCCAGGAAGCGGAGGAGTGGAAGAGCAGGAGAGCAGGGGAGCGTCGCGGGGAGCCCTCGTTCAAGATCAGCCAACGGCATTTGGTGGCGGCAATGGGTGACCGGCACCCCAAATGACATCCTGGAAAGCGACAATCCTTGCTTTCTATGGGGTCTGAGCTACTCCCGTGTACAGAGCGCGGCCGAGCCGAAGGGCAGCTGTCGGTGACCCTGAGCGCCGAGATGATAAGGCCCCTGCAAAGAAGTGACGTGGCTGAAGCGCCACAATAGGAGAGTATCGTCATGACTGCCACATACATCTATGCCATCATCTCCAAGAGAGACGAGGGATCCCTTCACATGGCCGGGGTGAACGACATTCACAACAGCTTCCTGGGCTCACTGAAGCGGAGTATGCTGAGCCCCCTGTCCCCGGGCCCGAAGGACAAGAGCCCCGACGGCCCAACCAAAGGGGTCCACGCTATCACAGAGCGTGATCTCACAGCCGTGGTCAGCGGCAGCCCTCTGGCGGATTATCGAGGGTTGAAGCGCGACCAGGCTGCGCCCTACCTCGTAGCCCACCAACGTGTCGTCGAGACGTTGATGCCAGAGAGCCCGGTTCTGCCGGTGATCTTCGGCACCGTGCTGCCCGACGAGGACCACGTTCGTCATCTGCTGACCCAAGGAGAGGACCTCTTCCGCACCAGCTTAGAGCAATTCGCTGGCTTGAAGCAGATGGAGGTCGCCGTTCTCTGGGACCTGGAGAGGGTTTTTCAGGAGATCGGCCAAGAGGAACACATCCTTCGACTCAAGTCTCAAATAGCCGGCCTCCCTCCGGAGGAGACGACGGTCGAACGCGTCGCCATCGGCAAGCTGGTCCAGGGGTCCCTGGAGGAACGCCGCCAGGCTCTGCAGGATCGGCTGCTTCCTCCGCTGCGGGAAGTCAGCCAGGAGGAACTGGTGATCAATCCGCTGATGGATGATCACATGGCGGCCAATGTGGGACTGCTGGTGGATGAGGCTGGTGAGCAGGCTCTGGATCAGCAGCTGCATGACCTAGATGAAGCGTTCGGCGGGCAGCTCACCTTGCGCTGCGTAGGTCCGCTGCCGCCCTACAGCTTCGCCAGCGTGGCGGTGGAGGTACCCTCCTTCGACGCAATAGACGAAGCACGACGCCGTCTGGGACTGGAAGAGACGGCCACACCCGACGAGATCAAGCGTGCCTACCACCGAGTGGCCAGCGAGCTGCACCCAGATCACAACATTGGAGACCCGAAGGCCAAGGAGCGTATGGCCGAAGCCAGCAAGGCCTATGAGCTGCTCACCGCCTACGCCGCGAACGTGCAGAGGAGCCGAACGGCGGAGGAGCGGGGCGAAGAGCAGCAGGGGCAAGCGCCGCTGGACCCGAGTACCCCGGCCCCTCGGCTCAGTTTCAGCAGAGAGAGTGTGAAGCAAACGCTGCTGATCACCATCAAACGACAGGAATAGCTAGCGTAACATGCCATGACAGACCAAGTGCCATCTTTTCTCGCCAACGCCGATCTAAGGTTTCTGCTTCTGGGCGGCAAAGGGGGCGTGGGCAAGACGACGGTAGCCGCCGCCGCCGCGCGCTACCGAGCCGCACGCGAGTCAGATCGGGAGATCCTCGTCGTCTCCACCGACCCAGCCCATTCCCTCTCAGACAGCTTCGATCAGCCCATCGGGGACGAGGTTAGACCCATCACGGGTTTCTCCAATCTCTTTGCCCTGGAAATGGACGCGGGCAAACGACTGGAGGCATTTAAGGAAGAACGAGGCGAGGTGCTCAAGACTATCGCCGACCGCGGCACGTTTTTCGATGACGAGGACATCGCCACCTTCTTCGAGCTCTCCCTCCCGGGTTTGGACGAACTGATGGCCATCATCGAGGTAGCTGACGTCGTACGAGAGGGTAGGCATGGCTTGGTCATCTTGGACACGGCTCCCACGGGGCACACCCTCCGCCTCCTGGGTTTGCCGCGGCTCATGGAGGACTGGGTTCGGGTCCTCGATCTGATGCTTGACAAGCATCGCTATATGATCTCGATTTTCGGCCGCTACCGTCCCGACGAGACGGATGCCTTCTTGGAGCAAATGTCGAGCGACCTCGACCGTTTGCGCAGCCTGCTTAACGATCCCAAGGCCACCGAGTTCGTGCCGGTGATCGTCCCGGAGGCCATGAGCATTGAGGAGACTGGCCGGCTTCTGAAAGACCTGGCCAGGCTGGCCATCCCGGTGCGGAACGTGGTCGTCAACCGGGTGGCTGTTCAAAACGAGTGCCGATTCTGCAGCTCAAGACGCCAATCTCAGCAGAGACACTTGGACGAAATCGAGCGCCGCTTCTCTGGCCAGAACCTGGTGCGTGTCCCGCTGCTGGGCCACGAGGTGCGGGGGCAGGAGGCTCTAGAGGGATACATTCAGGCCATGTTGGATGAGGAACTCGGGAGATGGAAGAGGGAGAATGGAGAAGGGAAAAAGGAAGTAGGAGATACGTGTCCTAATCTCGGTCATCTATCCTCCATCTCGCAGTGGGAGGCGGTGCGCCTCGAACGACAGGAACTCGTCCTTCTCGGCGGCAAGGGTGGGGTGGGGAAGACCACCATGGCGGCAGCCACGGCCATCCATCTGGCTCACAGCAATCCTGACAAGACGACGCTGCTCTTCTCCGTCGATCCGGCCCGCTCCCTCTCGGACAGCCTCGGTCAGGAGATCGGCAACCAGATCACGCCGGTGGCCGGCGTGGGCGGACTTTTTGCCCTTGAGATGGAGGCAGAGGAGTTCCTCGCGGACCTGAAACAGGAATACGTCGCCGAGATTGACCAGGTCTTCGATGCCCTCCTAGGCCGCTCCTTTGATGCTCCCTTTGACCGGCGGGTCATGGAGGAGCTCATTCACCTCACCCCACCAGGTCTGGATGAGCTCATGGCCCTGATGAGAATCATGACCTTCATGGACAAAGGTAGATTCAATCGTTACGTTCTGGATCTGGCCCCGACCGGCCATGCCCTTCGCTTCCTGGAGACGCCTGGCCTGGTGCGCCAGTGGTTCGGCGCTTTCTTCGAGCTGCTGCTGAAGTACCAGGGGGTTGTCACCTTGACCCGAGTCGCGGAGGTGCTGCTGAAAGAATCTAAGCAGTTGCGGCGGGTCGAACGCGTGGTGACCGATGCCGAGCGCTGCCAACTGATCGCCGTCACCATCCCCGAGGCTATGTCCGTGTTGGAGACAGAGCGGTTGTTGCATCGGCTGGAAGAGCTGTCCGTTGCTTGCCGGTGGATGGTGGTCAACAAGATTGTGCCCCACACCACCTGCACTTTCTGTCGTGAGGTGCGCGAGGGCCAGCTGCACCACCTGGACGCATTGAAGGACCTTGGCCCTCGCCTGACTCAGGTGCCCCTCTTCCCACAAGAGATCCGAGGGGTCGCGGCGCTGACCAGGGTCGCCAAGACGGTCTACGGAGATGGTTATGGATAGGAATGCTAGAGATCAGTTGAAGAGACTGCTGAAGGATAGGTTGGTCGAGCTTGCTGACGACCCAGCCACCGCACTTCCTCAGGTCATTGCGCTTCCAAGCATCGACCACATCATCAGAGAGGCCCAGGCCGAAGCACTGGACGAAGTGAAGGCGATCTTCAAGGAAGCCATAATTGAGGCCACCCTGGAGCGGGTCATAGACGGCCTGGGAAGCACTACCCGCGTCCCAGACACAATATCCCCAGAGGCAGGAGGGGCGAATGCCGAAAGCGACGTGACATCCCCTGAGGAGTCTTCCCGCATAGAGTCAGACGCGCCGCCGGCGCTCGCTCCTGCGCAAGAGAAGACGAAGGATACAGAGCAGCTTCAGCGCGAGATCGAGGACATCAGGAATCAGATCACGCAGAATGAGAGGCGCTTGGACCAGATGAGGTCTGGCGAAGGGGAGGGAGCGACCGAAGCCCCTACCCCGCCCGTGACAAATGGAGCCGGGGGAAGCGCAACCCCAGGAGAACAGGGCTGCGGAAGCGCAGCGGCCTGCGGCTGGTACGTCTACGGCATCGTCGAAGAGAACGGGAGTGAGGACCTTCCGGAGATGCCCGGCGTTGACCCGTCGTTCCCCGTCTATACGCTGCCCTGCTCTCGCTCCGAGGCCGGAGGCATACGGGCCGTTGTGAGCCAGGTGTCACTGGCCGAGTTCGGCCAGCAGGAACTGGAGGCCAACCTGGAGGACATGCAGTGGGTGGAGAACAAGGTCTATGCCCACCAGACCGTTGTCGAGAGCCTGCTAGACTCTCATACCCTCGTCCCTATACGATTCTGTACCATCTATCGAAGCGAGGATCGCGTCCAGGAGATGCTAGCCCGTCACTACGACCGTCTTGTGGACAACCTGACCCGCCTTGAGGGCAAGCAAGAGTGGGGGGTCAAACTCTACTGCGACCAGACACTTCTGTCTCAGCAAGTTGAACAGGTCAGCGACAGGGTCGAGGCGTTCAAGGCGAAGATCGAACAGGAGTCAAGCGGGGCGGCCTACTTCATGAAGAAGAAGATGGAGGCGCTCATCGAAGAGGAGGTGGAGCGCCTCGCAGACGACTATGCTCAGCGCAGCCACGACCGTCTGAGCAGCCACGCCGAGGAGGTGGCCATCAACAGCCTGCAGGACAGACAGCTCACCGGGCGAGAAGACACCATGGTCCTCAACGGGGCCTATCTGGTGAACGAGCAGCGCTTGGTGGACTTCAGAGCCGCACTGGAGGACCTGCAAGAAGACCACGGTAACCTGGGCTTCGAATACGAGCTGACTGGCCCCTGGCCTCCCTACAGTTTCGCGAGCATTGAGGAGAACTAGATCGGGTTGGCTGCCCGACTACCCGACGAGGAGACCCCTATGAGTGAACGCGTAGCCAAGGAGAAGGAGGTGACCCTCCTCGATCTTCTGGATCGCATCCTCAACAAAGGGGTGATCCTGTGGGGAGACGTGACTGTCTCCGTCGCCGACGTGGATCTCATCTATCTGGGCCTCAAGGTGCTCTTGACCTCCGTGGAGACCGCCGAACAGATGCGAAATGGGAGACAGCGGGATCGCTTTGCCTCTCCCCGGCCGACGATAGACATGGGCACGGCGTCCGAGATAGGGGCAGCGGCGAACGCAGGAAGCGAAGCGGCTGCACCAACAGAGACAGATGTATCTATACGCGATCACTGACTGGTCTGAGGCACCGCTCCCTGAGACACCTGGTCTGGAGGATGCCCCGCTCTTCAGCCTGAGTCATCGAGACATCGCCGCTGTGGCGAGCTCCCTGACCGGCACCGTGTCGCCGGTGGGGACGAACCTGTGGCGGCATGAGGCCGTGCTAGAGGATCTGATGACAGATCGTGCCGTCCTGCCCGTGCGCTTTGGCACGGTCCTCGCCGATGAGGACGCTCTCCGACATGTGCTGATGGCCCATTACGCCAGTTTTGCCGCCGATTTGAACCACGTTCGCGGCCGGGTGGAGGTGGGACTGCGCGTGCTATGGGACGAAGAGCAGGATAGCAACGGGGCACGAGAGCGCAGCGGGAGGGGAACGGGCGAGCGGGCAAGCACGGGAAGCGGACGCGTGTATATGATGGCCCGGCTGGAAGAGGAGCGACAGCGGCGAGCCCACCGTGAGCGGGCAGAAGCGCTGGCTATGGACATCCACACCCCTCTGGCCAATCAGGCAGTCGACAGCACCGACGAGGTGTTGGTCACTCCGCGCTTCTTGCTGACGGCTGCCTACTTGGTGGAACGCGATGAGGTGGAGGGCTTTCAGCGGCAGGTGCAGGCCCTGAATCCTGCTTATCCAGCACTCCGTTTCTTCTGTACAGGACCGTGGCCGGCCTACAGCTTCGTCACGGCCGGCACTTTTCCCATAGAAAGAGGAGGAGACATTCGTGGCTGAGTCACGTGAGAAGCTGCTGTGCGATTCGGGTGACCTGGAGAGCTTCGCCGACGAACTGGGGCAAGCAAGCAGCATACTACCGCAGCGTGTCAACGCCGACCCCGAGGGCGTAGAGCGAGGACTGGCGAAACTGGTCCTGACCTTGATCGAGCTGCTGCGTCGTCTGATGGAGCGCCAGGCCCTGCGACGCATGGAAGCCGGCTCCCTCAGCGACGCGGAGATCGAGCGGCTGGGGCAGACCTTTATGAAACTGGATCAGCGCATGGAGGAACTAAAGGAAGCCTTCGGCTTGGAAGACGAGGAACTGAACCTGAACCTTGGTCCTTTGGGCGACTTGATGTGAGGCCTGCGGAGATAGGACGCTTTCTCCAGCAGAGTCAGGGTGACTACTCACTTGCTCCTACTGGACGACAATCCAACAGCTCCGCAAGGTCCAAGAAGGTCTTCACCCCGCATCGTCTCGTGGGTCGATTCAGCCACGAGGATCTGTGAGATCAGCCGGGCTGGCGCGACGACAAGTTGTCTTCGACTCTGGGTCTACGGCAGGCAAGCACACAAGTAGGTTGAGCGTGAGCGACCAACACCCAACGCCGGACGACACCGAGAAGACCGTTCTGATCGCCGAGGACGATGAGTTGCTGGCGGAGGCCATCGCCACAACCGTGGGCCTGGAGGGCCTGGAGACCGTCATCGCCTCCGGCGGCAGGGAAGCCCTCTCGCTGGCTCGCAAGCTCCATCCCGACTTACTGCTTCTCGACGTGATGCTGCCTGGCATGTCTGGTATCGAAGTCTGTGCCACTCTGAAGACCAGCCCCGAGACGGATCAGATCCCGGTCGTTCTCGTCACGGCGAAGTCAGAACGCGAAGATCGTGCCCTCGGGATAGCGGCGGGGGCCAGCGCCTACGTCACCAAACCTTTCAGCCCCGTTCAACTCATCGACCTCGTGAAGGAGGCCTTGGCCCAGGACGCGGTCGACTCCCGCCTCGAGCGCCCTGCCCTCGACACTATGTCCCTCGACCAGCTAACCGTGTACGCGCGCGATCTGAATATGCTCTGGCGGCGCGAACGGGAGCAGCGGAAGACCCTCGAGCTGGCCCACGAGCGCCTCTCGGAGATGGATCGTTTGAAGGCTGAGTTTCTCAGCACCGTCACTCATGAGCTTCTCTCCCCTTTTGCCTCCATCGGCGTGATCCTGCAGCTTCTCCAGCAGCACAGCCCGGCGTACAGCCCCGATGTCAGACAGGTTCTGGACGATCTGGTTGCCGCAATCGCCGGTCTCCACCAGCGCATCAAGGGGGTAGTCAAGTTCGCCGAGCTGGCCACCAAACGCCGTGAACCCAGCCTCGGTTCCTATCGGATGCACGACGTGATCCCCTGGGCTGCGCAGCCCGTTGCCTTGATCGCCCGGGGCCGGGATGTCGACTTCCGGGTGCTGGTCCCTTCCGATCTGCCTGCAGTTCAAATCGACCCCGACCTGGTTGGCGAAGCCGTCTTTCAGATGGCTCACAACGCCGTGAAGTTCAACCATTCCGGCGGGCAGGCCGTACTCCGTGCCTTGGAACGTGGCGGCGCCGTGCTCATAGAGGTCTCAGATACCGGGATCGGCCTCAACTCCAGGCGCCTCGAGGTGTTGGACCGTTCCTTTGAGCAAGGGGCCGAGGCCTTGAGGCGCGGCCAGGAGGGTTTGGGAATTGGCTGGACCTTTGTCCGTTATGTGGCTGAGGTGCATGGCGGCTGGACCGACGTGAGGAGCCCTGGGGAGGGTCAGGGAAGCACCTTTGTCCTGGCCTTTCCTTTGCCTTCAGAACCGTAATTCGTCAACACCGAGAACGCCCTGTCCGGGGTCGTCCTATGCCAGATGACGTCGCGACGCGAATCGAAGAGCACCAGGCGCTTAAGCGCCCCCGTTCCATCCAGGAAGCGGGGTTGAACCTGGGCCTGCTGAGCGAACTGGCCATCAAGCTGATCTACGCTGCGGGAGAGCTTGGAGCCGCCGACATCTGTGATGCGTTGAAGCTGCCCTTCAACGGCGTCACCGAAAGGGTACTGGAGCTCCTCGACCGCGAGGAGTTGGTCAACATCGTGGGCTCCGAGGGTTTTGGTGCCCAGGCCTACCTGTCCTGGCCGAAAAACACATCCGATTGACCTGGCCACCAAGAACGACCCATTATACTCGATCCTCTGCTCGCCGTGGTCAGCCGTTGCGACGGATGGACTTTTCAGCTAGGACAGCCCAAACACCTGGTAACGATGTGTTGGCGCATGCACTTGTGCTCTACACGATAGTTGTGTACAATCGCATATGCAACCAGGTCCCAGACTTGGGTCCGGTTGCACCGGAGAGAGCGCGCAGAAAGGGAGACGCCATGTCGGAGCGCATACCCGTCGCTCAGGTCTGCCTCACCACCGACGCCGCGCTACTGATCGCAGCGGGATGCGGCTCGCTGCGCCTGAACACGCCCACTGCTGTCCCGGCGACGTCCACGGCCCCACCGCCCAGCGCCACACCGCCAGCCAGCGCCACGGTCAGGCACGCCCCGCCCACGGCGATGCAAGAGGCGGCATCCCCCCCCCCCGTGCCCGAGACTCCGACGCTGTCGACGGAGACGTCTGTCCCCCCCAGCCCACCGCCATCCACCCGCTCCCTACGCCAACCCAGCCCGGTGCCACGCCGACGCCGACAGCCACCGAAGGCTGTGATCCATACCTTTGAAGCGAGTATCGAGCTGGCTGACCCGGGGGAGACGATCACGCTGACGTGGCATTGGACCGGTGGCGAAAGGGCGACCATCTATCACCTTATGCCCACCGGACAGCTCAGCGAGCCATACTGGAACGTCGGGCAGACGGGATCGGTGCAGTACACCATATCGCCGGACAGACGCAACCGCGATACCTTCGTGCTGTTCGTCGGGGGGGAGGATGGCGTTGCGGCACAGGCGACCGTGCAGGTTTTGCTGCGCTGCCCTGACGTGTGGTTCTTCAGCCCGGCGCCGGACATCTGCCCCGCCGCCCCGGCGACGGTTGGGCCCGGAGCGGAGCAGCACTTCGAGCGCGGCGTCATGCTGTGGGTGGGGCCGGAGGAGCAGATCTACGTCCTCTACGGCGACGAGCAGTACTCGCGCTGGAGCGCCTACGCGGACCGCTGGGAGGAAGGGGATCCGGTGATGGACCCGAGCGTCGAGCCGCCGCCCGGCCTGCAGCAGCCGGTGCGGGGGTTTGGGCTTCTCTGGCGTGAGGATGATCAGGTGCGGGAACGGCTGGGGTGGGCGGTGGCGGAGGAGCGTGGGTATCAGAAGGCGATGCAGCGGACGTCGCACGTCCGGTATCCGGACGTGTACATCCGCGCGGCGGACGGCGGGGTGTGGAAGTTGAGGCCTAATGGGAGCGCATGGGAGAAGGTGGCGCTTGAGTAGGGACGTTCAGGTGCCTCGCACGCGGCTGAGCTACGCTCAGCTAGGCACGTGCAAGGCACCAGTGGCGTGGTGGATGCTGGTCGCGTGGCTGCTGGCAGCTATCGTGGCGCTGCCGGGGTGTGGGCTGCGGGGGGAGGAAACGACCCCGGACGAGGTGGCGGTGCGCCTGAAATGGGTCCACCAGGCGCAGTTCGCGGGGCTCTACGCGGCTGACGTGCAGGGCTTCTACGAGGAGGAGGGCATCGCCGTGAGCCTCAGGCCCGGTGGCGCGGACTTCCCGCCGGAGAGGATGCTGGGTGAGCTGGTCGAGGGGGAGACAAATTTCGCCATCGTGGGCGGTAGCCAGCTCCTCCTGGCCCGCTCCCGGGGAGAGCCGGTGGTAGGCGTGGCGGTGATCTTCCAGAAGAACCCGTACGCCTACGTCAGCTTGAGGGAAACCGGCATCCAGCGCCCCGAGGATCTGGTGGGGAAGCGGGTGATGGTGCCGGACGACGCCGAGGCCCTGCACCAGGCGCTGCTATCGAAGCTGGGCATTCCCCTGGAGGCGGTCGAGGCAATGCCCTACGAGCTCGACGTGACGGCGCTGCTCGAAGGGGACGTGGACGCGCAGCTATCGTACCGCACGGGCCTGGGCCTGGCCTTCGAGGAGACGGGGAAGGAGCTGAATTGGCTGTGGATGGAAGACTACGGCATCCAGTTCTACGCCGACACCATCATCACAAGCGAGCGTTTGATCGCGGAGCGTCCGGATCTGGTGAGCCGCTTCCTGGCAGCAACGCTGCACGGATGGCGGTACGCAATCGAGCATCCTGAGGAAGCGGTGAAGCTGACGCTGCGCTACGACCCCACGCTCGACCCAGGGCGACAAGCGCGGATGATGGAGACCCAGACGCCCCTCATCCACAGCGGGGAGGTCCCCATGGGTTGGATGCGACCGGACGTGTGGCGTGCCATGCACGACCGCCTGCTGACGCTGGGCATCCTGGAGCGGCCTCTGGACGTGGAGGAGGCGTACTCCACAGCATTGCTGCCCACCGCCGGGGAAGGAGACGAATGAGGTTCTGGCAACGGAGCCTGGCGACGCGCCTGCTGATCCTCTTCCTGGTGCTGGCGCTGGTTCCGCTGGCCCTTGTTGGCGCGCTGTCGTACGACTGGGGACAGCGGCGGATCAGTGCAGCCGTGGAGGCCCACCTGGAGAGCGTGGCCATCCTGAAGGAGCAGGAGGTGGAGCAATGGGTCGAGCACCTGGAGCACACCGTCGCCTGGGTGGCACAGGACCCGCACACCCGGGAGCTGGTTCCGGCGCTCCTCGCCTCCGCCCCCGGAGAGGCCGAGTACGCGCGGGCCCACGACCAGCTGGCTGCGGAACTGGACCGGCTCGCCGCCCTGGGGCATACGAGCCCTCTCCTGCTCCTGGACGCCAGCGATGGTCGGATCGTCGTCGCGTCGGACCCCGTTTGGGAGGGGCAGTTCAGGGACATGGAGCGCTGGTTCGTCGAGGGACAGGAAGGAACGCGGTCATCGAATCTCTACTACAGCCAGCGCTTGGAACAACCGACCATGGTGATCGCCACGCCCGTCCTGGGGGAGGGCGGAGAGGTCCTGGCGGTCCTGGCAGGTCACGCAAACCTGGACAACCTATCGGCGGTGATGCTGGAGCGGAGTGGATTGGGGGAGACGGGGGAGACGTACCTGGTCAACGCCGGCAACCTGCTCCTCACCGAGTCTCGATTTGAGCCCGGCGCAGCCTTCCGCCGGTGGGTCTTCACGGAGGGCGTGGATCGGGCGCTGACGGGCGAGTCCGGCGTGGACACCTACGAGGATTACCGGGGCCAGGCCGTGATCGGCGCCTACGGCTGGCTGGAGGGGCTGAACGCAGCGCTCCTGGTGGAGGTGGAGCAAGCGGAGGTCTTTGGCCCCATCGCCACGCTGCGGAAGAACGTGGCGGCGGTCGGGGTCGGCGTGGCCTTGCTGGTGATGCTGCTGGGCGTGTGGGTGTCCCGGGCCCTGACCGAGCCCCTGGAGACGCTGGTCCGCGGTGCAGAGAAGATCGGGGCCGGGAACCTGGAGCACCGCATCGAGGTGGGAGCGGCGGCGGAGATTGGCGAGCTCTCGGAGGCGTTCAACCGCATGACGGCGAACCTCCAGGACGCGCAGCGGCGCATGGCGGACGCACTCGCGCTCAACCAGCGCATCATCGGCTCCACGGACCTCGGCGTCACGGCCTACAAGGCCTCCGGGGAATGCGTGCTGGCTAACGAGGCCGCCGCGGCTATCGTGGGCGCCGCCCGCGAGGAGGTTCTCCGGCAGAACTTCTATCGGATCAGGTCTTGGCAGATGTCCGGGCTGTTGGATGCTGCAAGGGAGGCCTTACGGAGCGGGAATCTGATTCGGCGGGAGGTACACGTCACCTCCTCCTTCGGGAAGCACATATGGCTCGACTGCCGCTTTGCGCCGTTTACGCTGGAAGGGGAACGTCACCTGCTGGCTCTGATCGATGACGTGACCCAACAGAAGCGGGTGGAGGAACAGTTGGTGCGCCAGGAACGCCTGGCCACCCTGGGCCAGCTCTCCGGCAGCATCGCCCACGAGCTGCGGAATCCGTTGGGGGCCATCCGGAACGCGGCCTTCTTCCTCGACATGGCCGTGGATGATCCAGACCCGGAGGTGCAGGAGGCCCTGGAGATTGTGGAGGAGCAGATCGGACGGTGCGAGGGGATCATCCATACCCTGCTCGACTTCGTCGGCTCCCGCCCGCCGGAGCGGAGGGTGATGCAGGTGAACGAGGTCGTGAGAGAGACCCTTGCACAGGTGACCGTACCGCCGGAGGTGGACGTGACGACGGAGCTGGACCCAGCGCTGCCGCCCATCAGCGCCGACCCCGCCCAGCTCCACCAGGTGTTCACGAACCTGATGCGCAACGCGGTGCAGGCGATGCCGGAGGGCGGGCGCCTGACGGTGAAGACCTCCCGCCTTGGCCATGCGTCCGATGGGTCGGCGGGCGAGGTGGCGATCTCCATCGCCGACACGGGAGTGGGGATCCCGGAGGAGGACCGGGAGAAGGTGTTCGAGCCCCTCGTGACGACGAAGGTCACGGGGATCGGGCTGGGGCTGGCGATCGTGCGCACGCTGGTGGAGGGGCACGGGGGGCAGGTGGCGGTGGAAAGTGAGGTCGGCAGGGGCAGCGTGTTCACCGTGCGGTTGCCCGTCGGGACCGGCGAGGGAGAAGGCGAAGGGGGCCGGAAGTTGGCGTGAGCACGATGATGCACCGGATCAGGAGGGCGTGGGCGGACGCAAGGGTGGGGACAGTGCTGCAGGTGGCCGCGGGGCTGAGTTTGTTCTCCTGGTGCGTCAACATATGCGCGAGCAAGCGCTGGAGGAGGCGCGGTCGAAGGCCCGCCTCCTGCTGGACCGGAACCTGGTGACACATACGTACTTCAGCCACCAGCTCAAGCCGGAGCTGTTTGCATGGAGCGAGGGTTTCCACCAGGAGGAGCACTTCAGCCCGACGTGGATGTCCTCCACGTACGCGGTGCGGCAGATGCAGGAGTACTTCGAATCCCTCAGCCCCACCGACTACTACTACAAGGAATGCGCCGTCGACGCCCGCAGCCCGGAGAACGAAGCAGACGCGTATGAGCGCGCGTTCCTGGAAGAGCTGAACCAGGATCCGGGGCTCACGGAGCGGTCGCTGGTGCGCACGCTGGACGGTGAGCCGACTTTTGTCACGCTGCGGCGGGGGGCGATGGAGGCATCGTGCCTGCGCTGCCACAGTACGCCGGAGGAGGCGCCGGCGGAGCTGATCGACGTCTACGGTCCGGAGCGGAGCTTCGGCCGCGAGGTGGGGGAGGTGGTGTCCGCCATCTCCATCCGCGTCCCCCTGGAGGAGGCGTACGGTAACGCGGATCGCTTCGCCGGGCGGCTCTCGCTGATGCTTGTGGCCCTGTTGGTGGTCCTTTTCCTGGTGCAGTCATGGCTGGCACAGAGCTTCCTGTTCCGGCCGCTGGCGAGCATGCGCCGGGCCGCCCTCCGGATTGCCGGCAGCACCGAGCACCTGGGGGAGCAGATCCAGCTCCCGACCGGTCAGGAGCTGAGGGCCGTGGCGAGGGCGTTCAACCGGATGCCCAGCTCGCTCCGGCAGAGCCACGACCACCTGGAGGAGGAGATCGCGCGGCGGCAACGGGTGGAGGAGCTGCTGCGGGACTCACGGGAGCGGCTGGAGAGGATCATCGAGGCCTCGCCGCTGCCCATCTTCCTCATCAGCCCCGAGGGGGTCGTCAAGATGTGGAACCGGGCCGCCGAGGAGCTGTTCGCTGGCCGGCGGAGACGGCGGTGAGGCAGCCGCTCCCCATCGTCGGCGAGGAGCAGCAGCAGGAGTTCGCCAGCCTGCGCCAGCGGGTGATGGAAGGAGAGTCGCTCCGGGGGGTGGAGATTCGCCGCCGAAACCAGGAGGGCGAGATGCTGGATCTGGTCCTCTCCGCGGCGCCCGTCCGCGACGCCTCCGGGGAGACCATCGGTATCATGGCGCTCCTGGCCGACGTCACGCAGGAGAAGCGGCTGGAGCGGGCGCTGCGGCGGAGCGAGGCACAGTACCGGGAGCTGGTGGAGAACCAGGGTGAGGGGATCGGCGTCGTCGGCCCGGACGAGCGCTTCCGCTTCGCCAACCCGGCGGCCCACGAGATCTTCGGGGTCGCGCAGGGAGAGCTGGTGGGACACAGCCTCTCGGCGTTTATGGACCAGGAGACCTATGAGAAGATCCGCCGCCGGACCGAGCGGCGTCTGGTCGGGGAGGAGAGTAGCTACGAGATGAGCATCACCCGCCCGGACGGCGAGGAGCGCGTCCTCCTGGTGACGGCCACGCCGCGGCGGGATGAGGACGGAGCGTTCGGCGGCACGTTCGCCGTCTTCCGTGACATCACAGAGCGGAAACGGATGGAGAGGGAGCTGGAGGAGTACTCCGAGCGGCTAGAGGAGATGGTCGAGCGGCGCACGGAGGCCCTGCGGGAGGCCCAGGAGCAGCTGCTCGGCCAGGAGAAGCAGGCCACCTTGGGTCAGCTGGCGGGCAGCATCAACCACGAGCTGCGCGGCCCGCTGGGGAACCTGAAGAGCGCGACCTACTTCCTGGAGATGGCGCTGGAGGAGCCGGACGCGGAGGTGGAGGAGACGCTGGAGATCATCGAGGAGAGCGTCGATCGCGCCGAGGGGATCGTGAGCAGCCTGCTGAGCTTCGTGCGCACCGAGGAGACGAGGCGGGAGCGGCTCCGTGTGAATGCCCTGGTGGAGGATGTGCTGGCGGATAGCGAGATCCCGGCTGCGGTCGAGGTGGTGGAGCGGCTGGGCGACGAGCTGCCAGCCGTGGAGGCCGATCCGGAGCAACTGCGCCAGGTGGTGCGCAACCTGATCAGCAACGCGGTGGAGGCCATGCCGGAGGGCGGGCGGCTGACGGTGACGACAGGCGAGGCCCGGGACGGGGCGGTTGGCACGGAGCGCGAGGTGGTGATCTCCGTGAGCGACACGGGCGAAGGGATCCCCGAGGAGAAGCAGGAGACGATTTTCGAGCTGCTCTTCACCACGAAGGCGAAGGGGGTGGGGCTGGGCCTGGCGCTGGTGCGCATGTTGGTGGAGACGCACGCCGGGAGCGTGGAGGTGGAGAGCGAGGTGGGGGAGGGGAGCACGTTTAGGGTACGGTTGCCCGTTGGGGCGGAGGGGCAGGGGGGGCGGGGGAGCAAGGGAGCTAGGGTGAGGGAGTGAGAGAGCGTCCGGCGGAGTGCGTTCCCGCTACGTGATAGAGATTCGCACCTGAGAGACCTAGACGGAGAGGAGGTTGGATGGACACAGACAGAGCACGGATTCTCATCGTCGACGACGACGAGGCGATGGTCCGCACGACGAGCATGATCCTGGAGCGGAAGGGGTACGATGTAGACACGGCCAGCAGCGGCGAGGAGGCCCTGGACGCGGTGAGGGAGGAGCCGTATGACATCATCTTTATGGACATCAGGATGCCCGTGATGGACGGCGTAGAGACGCACCGGAAGCTCAAGGAGATCCGCCCCGATGCGGCAGTCATGATGATGACGGCATACGCCGTGGAGGACCTGGTCAAGGAGGCAATCCAGGACGGCGCGTGCGGCATCCTCTACAAACCCCTGGACTTCGAGAAGGTGATGGATATCATCCAGAGGGCGCAGGAGAAGCGAGAGGGCGCGCTCATCCTGGTCGTGGACGACGACCGAGGGATGTGCAAGGCGCTGAGAGAGGTGCTTACCGAGAAGTGTTACCCGGTGGCGACGGCCTTCGACGGCGAGCAGGCGGTGGAAGCCGCCAGGGAGAGACAGTATGACATCATCTTCATCGATATGAAGCTGCCGACGATCAACGGGCTGGAGACATATCTGGCGATCCGGGAGGTCGACCCGGAGGTGGTAGCGGTGATGATGACGGCCTACGGGGAGCAGATGGAGGAGCTGGTGGAGGCGGCGCTGGATCGGAATGCGTATGCCTGTCTGCAGAAGCCCTTCGATGTGGAGGAGTTGCTGAGTTTGGTGGAGGAGATTCTGGAGCGGAGGGGCAGGAGGGCGGAGGGGGGGGTGAGGGGGTGAGGGGAGACCCGGAGTAACGACTTTAGTCGTTCCGTGACCTTCAACGCGACGACAACGACTGAAGCACGCCCTGAGCCCACCCAAGGGTCGTAGGTGCAACAACGACGGCCGGGGGCTTGTTTTTGTAGTAACGACTTTAGTCGTTCCATGGTGACTTCGCCAGAACGACAACGACTGAAGCATGCCCTGAGCCTGGCCGAAGGGTCGTACCTACAAAGGAAACGCCGGAATCGGTCGCGCGGAGTCGGGGAGAGCACAAGACAAGGACCGATGGTGAAGGAGGATGGTATGGAGACCGAGAGACCGCGGATTCTGGTCGTCGACGACGATGAGGGCACGCGACGGATCCTCACGCTGATGCTCGAGCGCAAGGGGTTCGACGTAGAGACGGCCGCTACTGGGCAGGATGCACTGGAGAAAACTGAGCATCGCCCCTTCGGCCTGGTGCTCCTGGACCTCATGCTGCCCGACATGCAGGGCGTGGAGCTCCTGGAGCCGCTCAAGGCGCGCCACCCGGACGTCGAGGTGATCATGGTCACCGGACACGCATCCACGGAGACCGCGATCCACGCCCTCAACGCAGGCGCCGCAGCCTACATCACCAAGCCCCTGAACATGGATGAGGTCCTGGCTGAGGTGCGACGCATCAAGGAGAAGCAGGAGCTGGTAGCGGAGAAGCGCGCCGCCCAGAAGGAGCTGCGCAGGCGAGAGGCCCAGTACCGCTCGCTGTTCGAGGGCGTCCCCATAGGACTCTACCGCACCACGCCGGATGGGCAGATCCTCCACGCCAACCAAGCGCTGGTCGACATGCTGGGGTATCCAGATCGGGCCACGCTGCTAGAGACCAACGCCAGCGAGCTATACGTGAACCGCGAGCATCGGGAGCTCGAGATGGACCTCGTGGCCAAGGACGGCGTGGTGCGCGGGTTTGAGACCCGCTTCCGGCGGCACGACGGGAGCGTGATCTGGGTCCGGGAGACGGCGCATGTCAGGCACACCGTCGGTGGGCACCCCGTCGCCTACGAGGGGGGCCTGGAGGACATCACGGAGTGGAAGGAGACGGAGCGGGCACTGGAGGCCAGCGAGCAGCGCTACCGCGCCATATTCGCGAACACCGGAACTGCCACGGTGATCCTCGAGGAGGACACGACCATCTCCCTGGCCAACGCGCAGTTCGCGGCCCTCTCCGGCTACCTTAAGGAGGAGATCGAGGGCCAGAAGAGCTGGACGGAGTTCGTCACGCCGGAAGATCTGGAGCGCATGAGGACGTATCACCGTGAACGGCGCAGAAACGGGGGCGCCGCCCCCAAGCAGTACGAGTTTCAGTTCATCGACCGCCACGGGGAGATCAAGGACATCCTGATCACCATCGACGTGATCCCGGGGACGAAGAAGAGCGTGGCCTCTCTGCTCGACATCACGGAGCGGAAGCGGGCCGAGGAGGCGGTCCGGGCGCAGCTCAGGTACAGTGAGGCCCTTCTGGAGATCAACAAGGCTATCTCGTCGACCCTGGATCTGGATCGGGTGCTGGACACGGTGTTGGAGGAGCTACAGGGTGTGCTGCCCTTCGAAAGAGCCTCCGTCTTCCTCCTCTCCGAGGGGATGGCCAGGGTGGCGGCCGCGAAGGGGTACCCGGACCCCGACGCTGCCATGGAGGTGGCGCTCCCCGTGGAGAGCGACCCCCTGGCCCAGGAGATGATAGAGGCTCAGCGGCCTGTGGTCCTGCGCGATGCCCAGGCCGACGAGCGGTTCCTCAGTCTAGGCGGGACGGAGTACGTCCACTCCTGGATCGGGGTCCCCCTCATCGCCCAGGGGGAGACGGTGGGCTTTCTCACCCTCGATCACAGCGAGAAGGGCGTCTACGACGACGAGAGCGCCACGAAGGCCTCCTCCTTCGCCCACCAGGCGGCGGTCGCCATTCAGAAAGCGCAGCTCTTCGAGCAGGCGCAGGCGGAGATCGCGCAACGAGAGCAGGCAGAGGCGGAGCTGGCACAGACCGTCGAGGAGCTGAGGTTGGTCAATGAGACAGTCGTGGCAGCCAGCCATCTGGAAGAGCCGCAGGCCATCTGCCGCCTCGTCGCCGAGGCGACCCACGCCGCCAACCCGGAGGCCTACGCCTGCGTCTTTCTCCACGATCCGGAACAGGCAAGTTACACCATTCGCGCCATCGGCGGGACGGAGCATCAGGCTGACGCTGTCTTCGAGGCACTGGGCGGCGATCCGCGCCAGCTAGCGTTCCCGTCCGATGGGCTGCCCACTGTCGCAGATCTGGCCGCCACGGGCCGCCTGGAGCGCGTGCCCGAGGGCTTGGCGGCCTTCGCCTGCGACCAGCTACCTAGCGAAGCGTGCGGGACTGTCGAGGCGCTGCTGGACGCATCCGACGTGTACCTGCTGGGGTTCGCCTCGACCGACGACGTGGAGGGTGGCGTGGCGCTGCTCGTGCCCGAGGGCGTGCAGCTCCGCCACCCATCGGCCATCGAGACGATCGCCAACCAGGTGTCGGTGATGCTCCAGGGCCATCGGGCGCAGGACCAGCTGCGCCGGAGCCAGGGGCTGCTCAAGGCCACGCAGCGATTAATGCAGGTGGGGGGCTGGGAGTGGGACGTGGAGCAGAAGAGGATGCACTGGACGGAGGAGACGTACCGCATCCACGGGCTTGATCCCGCTGACTTCGCCCCCGGGTCCCAGGAGCACATCGCCAAGAGCGTGGCGTGCTACGACGCTGAGGATCGTCTGCGTATCTCGAAGGCGTTCGAGCGCTGCGTCGAGGAGGGCGAGCCGTACGACATGGAGCTCCCCATCACGGCCGCCGAGGGGGAGCGGAAGTGGGTTCGCACGGTGGCCAATCCTGTGAAGCAAGACGGCCGCATCGTGAAGGTGGTGGGCAGCTTCGCCGACATCACGGAGCAGCGGGAGCTGGAGAGACAATTGCGGCAGCAGGAGCGCATAGCGGCCGTGGGGCAGCTGGCCGGCGGAATCGCCCACGACTTCCGGAACTTCCTCACCACCATCATCCTCTATGCCGGGCTAGGGCTGCGGTACGAGGGGACGGATCCCAGCGTCCAGGATGCGCTGAAGACGATCGCCACCGAAGCGCAGAGGGCGTCGGATCTGGTGCAACAGATCCTCGACTTCAGCGGACGGGCGGCGATGGAGGCCCGCTCGATCGACCTGTTGGCGTCGGTGGAGGAGACGGCAGGGCTGCTGCGGCAGACGCTCCCCGAGAGCGTGCACATCGAGGTGGCCGCCGAGCCGGCGACCTACGTGGTCGAGGCCGACCCCACACGTATGCAACAGCTACTGATGAACTTGGCGCTCAACGCGTGGGACGCGATGCCAAGCGGAGGGGAGTTGCGCATCTCCCTCTCGCCCCTCGACGTCGCGCCGAACCAGGAGCCCCCGGTCGCCGGCATGGGCCCAGGGCGCTGGGTGCAGATGACAGTCGTGGATACGGGGGAGGGCATGACCGAGGAGGTCGCGAACCACATCTTCGAGCCCTTCTTCACCACGAAGGAGGAAGGGGCAGGGACGGGATTGGGGCTGGCCCAGGTCTACGGCATCGTCCAGAAGCACGAGG
This sequence comes from uncultured Anaerolineales bacterium, assembly GCA_964450435.1. GTDB lineage: Bacteria > Chloroflexota > Anaerolineae > B4-G1 > B4-G1 > SKLM01. The sequence continues at coordinate 688 of CAYVCX010000040.1, read as the reverse complement.
GAGCCATCGACGTGGAGACCCAACCGGGGCAGGGGACGACGTTCTACGTCTACCTCCCCCGTCTGGATGGGCACGTGGCGGAGGAGGTCGAGAAGCCTGGTTCGGTGCCGCAGGGCAGGGGGGAGATGGTGCTCCTGGTGGAGGACCGGGAGACGGTGCGCAAGGCGGGGGCCGCGATCTTGAGCTCCTTGGGGTACCGGCTGGCGACGGCCGAGGATGGGCAGGATGCCCTCGATGTCTTGGAGGGGTTCAGCGTCGACGTGATCGTCACCGACATCGTCATGCCGCGGATGGGGGGGCAGGCGCTTATGGCTGAGCTGATGAAGCGCGGCATCGACGTGCCCGTGGTGGCGATGACGGGGTACACGATTAGGTCGGAGATGGACGAGCTGGCGGAGGCGGGGTTCGCACAGGTGCTCCACAAGCCGCTGGATGGACACAACCTGGCCCAGACCGTGCGGCGGGCATTGGATCGCGGGGTCGCCGAGACGGCGTGAGTGGTGAGAAATCATAGACGTGTGCAGGATTTGCTCTGGGCGCAGCGCGGACGTCAGGTACAGCCGAGTTGACGACGCTGCGAGATCGCGTAGAATCCCATGCACGGAGGAAAACTCGATGAGATGGGAAGAGCGAATTGTCGTCGACCCTGTCCTGGCCGAAAACTCCATCCGTCCCTTTGGTTGACCGC
>CAYVCX010000039.1:0-28025 GCA_964450435.1 uncultured Anaerolineales bacterium | reverse complement strand
CGGGCTGGCATGGGCCCCCCACTGGCAGATCACCTATCGCGATCCCGGCGGCACGACCCGCACCGAGCTCATCGAGGCCTTCTAGCCTCCCATCGGCCGTCGGTGAGGCCCCTGGATGAGCGCGAGTTTGACCCGGGACGGGAGAACCGCCCCGGGTTTTCCGTGCAGTCTCGAGCTTCTGGACTATGTCGTCATAGCAGACCCTGTCCAGTGCGCTGCTCCCCGGGAGCGAGGGTGACCGATGTCTTCGCGGGCGCGGCGCCGTCTCGCCCCCGGTCCGGGGACCTCGCGTCGCCGGAAGGCGATCGTGCACACTCCCGCAATCATCCGACGCCGCTGACCCTTCTCCCATCCCACGGGAACGATGCACGGTCAGGGGCCTGAAGATGCCGGGACTGGCACCCGTCCCCCGGTCGTCCGGAGAGTGCCCGTCCGCAGACGGGGAGGCCCGAAAGAGGATGAGGACAGCAGGATGATGGGGACGAGCTACCCTCCGCACCTCCCGGGCGGCGGGTGCGCGCCGGCGCGACGACCCTGCGACGGCTGCTCCGTCTCCCGCGACCCATCTAGCTTGAGGAGAACACACCATGCTGAAGCGTGCCCGAGCAGAAGAGCTGCTCAAACAGATTCTTTCTCTATCCCCGGCCGACGAGACCGAAGCGGTGCTGCTCGGCCTGGACGCCCAGCTCACCCGCTTTGCCAACAACGCCATCCACCAGCACGTGGCAGAGGCCAACCGGCACGTGGTGGTGCGCGCCGTCCTGGGTCGGCGCGTCGGGGTGGCCTCCACCAACGACCTGAGCCCCGCTGGGTTGGATCGCTTGGTCGAGTCCGCGACTGCTGCCGCCCTCTCCCGTCCCCAGGATCCTGACTTCCCGGGTCTACCCGCGCCGACCAGCGTGCCGACCGTTGCGGCCTTCGACGAGGCGACGGCCGGCTTCACGCCCCTTCAGCGCGCGCAGCCCGTCGGCATCGTGTGCCGGAGGGCGGAGGAGGCCGGATGCAGCGCCTCGGGGGCCTTCCGCACCGGCGTGCACGAGTTGGCTGTGGCCAACAGCCGTGGACTCTTCGCCTACCATCCTGCCACGGCGGCCGACCTGACCACGGTGGTGATGACCGACGATAGCTCGGGCTATGCCGCCGACGCCTCGTGGCGCGTCGACGACATCGATGTGGTGGCCCGCGGTGAGGAGGCCCTCGGGAAGGCACTCCGCAGTCGCCATCCCCACTCCGTCGAGCCGGGCGTGTACCCCGTGGTCCTGGAACCCTACGCTGCCCACGACATCCTCGCCACCTTGACCGCCGCCGCCGGGGCGGTTCCGGTGCAGGAAGGTCGAAGCTGGCTGAGCGGCCGCCGGGGGGAGACGCTGATGTCTCCCCTGATCTCCATATGGGACGACGGCCTCGACCTGGTCGGCTGGCCGTTTCCCTTCGACTTCGAGGGCATGCCGCGGCGGCGCGTCGATATCGTACGCCGCGGGGTGGCGGGAAGCGCGGTCTACGACCGGCAGCGGGCCTCAGAGGAGGAGGACCAGGCCAGCACAGGCCACGCGCTCCCCGCCACCAACCCCTACAGCCCCTGGCTCAACGCTGCCCGTCTCGGACCTATGTCCCTGCACGGCTTCCTGGGTGCCGGCGAGACCACGCTGGAGGAGATGATTGCCGCCACCGAGCGCGGCCTCTACGTCACCCGCTTCTGGTACACGCGTACCGTTCATCCCCGCGACGCGGTGATCACCGGGATGACGCGCGACGGTACGTTCCTCATCGAGGGCGGCGAGTTGACCACGCCGGTGCGCAACCTGCGCTTCACCCAGAGCTACGTCGAGGCCCTCGCGGGCACCGAGGCGGTGGGGCCGGAGCCCAGCCGCCTGTGGACCGACCCCGGCATCCTCAGCGCCCCCGCCCTCAAACTCCGTGCCTTCAACTTCACGGGAGCAACGGACATGTAAAGACGCAAAACGTAAAGGGCAGTCATGAACTATGACGAATGGAATCAGCTGGTCCCAGAGGAGATCAGGAGGGATTCTCTCTGGAAGATGAAGGCGTACCGCTTGGCCCTGTTCCTGGCCGATCTGGGCTGGTACGATGTGACGAAGCTGATGCGGGACAAGCGCACCATCGCTTTGGCTGACCAATTGTACCGTGCGCTCGGCTCCGTCGGTGCGAATCTGTCAGAAGGCTATTCCCGAGGCACCGGTAAGGACCGGGCGCGTTTCTACGAATACTCCCTGGGATCAGCTCGCGAAGCCCGCGACTGGGACTACAAGGGGCGGCACGTTCTGGGGACGCGGGTCATCGGTCACCGCCTGGGCCTGCTCAGCCAGATCATTCGCCTACTGCTGACCATGGTCCGCCAGCAGCGCGGCCGTGTCCTGTACGAGGAGCCCACGACGTATGACCATCGCGCAGGTGCCTCCTTACCGACCGCGACCGGGGATGACGAAGAACCACTGGATGATCTGCTGTCAGATGTTCCTCTACCCGCCCCATAGCGACCGTCTCTCGCTCGCGGTGCGTCTGGCGCTTACGTTTCACGTTTCACGTTTTACGCTCCACGTTTCACACTGCACGCTATGAGCAACACAACTCAACAACGCCACCGAATCACCATCTTGGCGCTTGCCCTCGCGGCCTTACTCTCCATCACCCTTATCACCGCCCTCGCGCTCGGCTGGAACGACCCCCGCCCCCGCCAACCTGCCGACTGGACCGACCCGACGCTCCCCCGGCGGCTGGAGGCCGGGGCCAATGGCACCACCCTGTCCCTGCTGGATCGTCCTGCCGGCGATTTCACCTTTGAGATCCTGGCCCAACCCATCGCAGGCCCGGAATCCGGGTTCTACGGGTATGGGCTGGCATACCGGGCTCAAGACACCCGCCGCTACTATGCCTTTGCCGTGGGAGGGGACGGTTACTACGCCGTTCTACGTGTGGACGGGGACGAGGAGATCCCCCTCGTCCCCTGGCAGCAGTTTCCCCACGTCCGCCGCGGGCGCCAGCCCAACCGCCTGCGGGCGACCTGTGCCGGGGCTGTGTGTGAGTTCGCCATCAACGACGAGTACGCGGCCACCGTCGAGGACGAAACGTGGCTGTCCGGCGACGTGGGGCTCTGGGCCCGCGGCTTCGACGAGGGGGTTGCCTTCCGGTTCGCCGCCGCTCGCCTGTGGAGGTCAGACCACTAGGGGGTTCGGAAGGTGACAGGGGGACACTATGAACCCACTCGCCGCCGCACAGGGGCCTGGATCATACTGCTTGGTCGATGCTGCCCGAATGTCGGAGCCCCACGCAGGGCGCCCCCGCTGAGTCAAAGCGCGCTCCGCGGCGCCAGACACCTTTCCAACGTGCTTCCCACACTCGCCCGCGCATTCATTGCCGGGGGTGCTTGCCTCGAATCCCCCTTCTCACAACAGCTTCTCGACCAGCTGCCCCACCGCCGCGGCCAGCGGCGCATCGGGGTTGCTCAGAGCTAACGGTGTCCCCTCGGCTAGAGCCTTCGCCTGTCGGGCGTCGAAAGGGATGATCCCGGCCGCTGTTCGCTTCAGCACCCCTTCGATCGCCTCTGGTGAAAGCTGCCCTTCTCGTGCGGTCCGGTTGACGATGATCCGGAGCGGGTCCGACCTGTCGCCCAGCGCCCGTATGGTGCCCAGGCTGCTCTGAATCGAGGCAGCCTCGGCAGCGGCGATCAGCCAGGCCTCGGTGGCTCCATCCAGAGCCGCTATAGTCGCCTCGCTCAGGGCCGAGGCCGTGTCTACCACCAGGAGATCGAACCGCTCCCCCAGCGCCTGGAGCAGCTTCTCGACCGTGGCGCCACGCAACTCCCTCTTCACCAGCGGCACCACCGGCGAAGCCAGCAGCCGGACCCCGGATCCGTGTTCCAGCAGACGGGCCTCCACGGCCTCGCCGTCGGGCACGCCGATCTCGATCAGGTCCGACCAGTTGGGCTCCGGACGCAGGCCGAGCTGGAGCGCGGCGTGTCCCGAGGAGGGACACAGATCCACCAGGCAGACGCTGCCTCCCTGTCGAGCCCGTGTCGCCGCCGCGTTGACCGCCAGGGTAGTGACACCCACGCCTCCCCGCAGGCTCAGCAGGGCGACGGTCCGGGTATATCTGGAGCCCGGATGCTGCTCGAGCATCTCGTCGACCTGCTCGAGCAGCGCCCCCATAGCGATGGGTTTCGGAATGTGCGCGTCGGCGCCGGCCTCCAGCGCTGCCTCGCGGTCCACCGCCTGGCCCCGCGCCGTGAGCACGATGATGGGGATCGAGGCAGTTCGCGCATCCTGGCGCAGTCGGCGGCACACCTCGTATCCCGTCATACCTGGCATCATCACGTCGACAATCGCCAGGTCGGGAAGGGTCTCTCTGGCCTGCGCCAGGCCCTCCACCCCCTCGGCGCTAAGGATCGCCTCGTGCTCGCCCCGTCTCTCCAACGCGAGCTGTATCATCCTCAGTTGGTCCGTATCGTCGTCAATGACCAGGATTCTAGCCATCCGTCTCTTCTTCTTCTTCCTCTTCTTCTTCTTCTTCCTCTTCTTCTTCTTCTTCTTCTTCTTCTTCCCACATGGCTTCCACGTGGTCTTTGTTGACCAGGATCAAGCCCCCGCTGAACGCTATGTCCGGGCGCGCCGACAGCGACATCCGGCCGTACACGAGCGGCACAAACCGGCTCCCTTCAGTCACCACCGAGCGCAGATCTAGCCTCCCCGACAGCCGCAGGTAGCCTCGAATCTCGAACGCCGGGACGATCAGGAAGGCTTTCTGCAGGTGCCCGCCCCGGTAGCTGCCGTAGAGCTGCTGGCGCGAAAGACCGTTCTCCTCTCGAGCTACGAGGACGGCTAGGATCCTCTCCTTGCGGAGGATCGAACGGGTGTGGCTGGCGACGATCTCTCCCGGCTGCTCCAGACTGGAGACGTACGCATCTTCAAGCTGTAGGAACGAGCTCGTCCGGTCTTCGAGTTGGTCCGCCAGTCTCAGAGTGCGCACGTCCACGGAGCCGGAGACGCGATAACTGCCGGTGAAGAAGTCCGCCACGAGTTGAGGGACCTGGGTAACTTCCTGCATGACAGCCGTCCTCCCTTCAAACTGGGCCGATGCGCCCGTGTCGGCATCGGCGCCCGCTCCGCGCGGCGGCACGCGCGCCGTCCCCGTCAGGCCGGGGCCCCGGCGACGATGTCCACCCCCGCGCTGGCACCTATGCGGTTCGCGCCTGCTTCGATCATCGCCATCGCCTCATCGTAGCTGTGGATGCCGCCGGCAGCCTTCACACCGATCTGCGGCCCCACCGCCTCACGCATCAGGCGCACGTCCTCCACCTTGGCTCCCGATGCGGCGAAACCCGTCGATGTCTTGACAAAATCGGCGCCGGCGTCCTGAGCGATGTCGCACGCGAGGACCTTCTCCTCGTCGCTCAACAGCGCTGTCTCAATGATCACCTTCAGCAGCGCGCCTCCGTCGTGACACGCTGTGGCGACCGCGGCGATGTCCTCGGAGACCAGCTCCCGCTCTCCGGCCTTCAACGCACCGATGAACAACACCATGTCCAGCTCGGTGGCGCCGTCCTTCAGAGCCTGCTCGGCTTCACACACCTTGGCTGTAGCGGTCGTCGCGCCGAGCGGGAAGCCGATGGTTGTAGCGATCCCCACGTCCGTGTCCCCCAGCTTCGCCGCCGCCAGCGGCACGTACGCTGGATTGACGCACACACAGGCGAATCGGTGCTGCAGCGCCTCCTCACATAACCGCTCGATCTCGGCCGGCGTGGCGTCTGCGCTCAGCATCGTGTGATCGATCAGACGGGCAATCTCACTCCCCTTCATAGATTCCTCCCTCTTCTTCTGGTGACCGCTGGCCGTTTCCTTACCATTACGCCTTCGGGAGTTCGCCCCCTCCGTACCACCCTACTTTCGGCGCGCGGGTGTCGGGAAGTCCTCGTGCTCAATCAGTCCCCATTCCTCCGGCGGCCAGTAAGAGAGCCACGCCTTGCCGATGATGTTCTCCCTCGGGAGCGTCCCCCACGTGTGTGAGTCGCTGGAGTTGCCGCGATTGTCGCCGAGCACGAAGTACTCGTTCGCTCCCAGCTTCCATGTGCCCGAGTACGGGCCTCGCTCAATGACGTACGTCTCCTCCAGCGGCACCCCATCGACGTGTATCTCTCCACCGTCGATCCTCACCTGCTCTCCGGGGAGCCCCACGATGCGCTTGATGTAGTCGTCAGAGGCGTCGGTAGGTGGGTGGAACACGACGATGTCCCCCCGCTCTGGTGGGCCAAGCCAGTATGCCAGCTTGCTGATTACCAGATACTGCCCATCCTGCAGCGTCGGTTCCATGCTCGACCCGCGCACCTGAAAGCGTCCGGTCAGTGCATTGAGGCCCACGAACACGATAAGGGCCAGTAGGGCCGTCTCCAGCAGTTCCCGCAACAGCGAGCGCCCTCCGGATGGGCGGCGAGGAGACGGCGGCTCGCTTTCTGATGGGCCCAACGAGTGCACTGTCCGTGACTGCCCCAATGACGGCTCTCCAAAAGACTCGTTTCCACTCTTTGACATAGTGGACGGCATTATAGTACAGAGAGTCGAACCCAACAAGCCGACGGGTGATTGACTTTCCCGCCCGCACCGGTAGAATAACCACCGTCGAGGCGAAGCACGCCGGCCATCAGAAAGGGTCACCATGGTCGCTACTGGCACCGTCATCAACGTCATCACCGTCGTCATCGGCGGCATTCTGGGCACGCTGCTCGGGGCCCGTCTCCCGGAGAGGATGCGGGAGACGATTATGCACGCCCTGGGCCTGTTGACGATTGTCATCGGGGTGCAGCTCTCTCTTTCCACCGACAACGTCCTCATCGTGCTGGGTAGCCTCCTGCTCGGCGGCATCGCAGGCGAGCTGCTCCGCATCGAGAAGGGCATTGACCACGTCGGGCGCTGGCTTCAGCAGCGCACCGGCGTTGAGGATCGTGCGTTTGACGCGGAGCCCGCCGCCGAGACACGGGGCGCTGCGACGCGGTTCAGCCACGGATTCCTCACCGCGAGCCTCCTCTTCTGCGTGGGCCCAATGACCATTCTCGGTTCGATCCAGGACGGCCTCGCCGGAGATTACACACTGCTGGCCATCAAATCGACCATGGACGGCTTCGCCGCGCTCGCCTTTGCGTCCACCCTGGGCCCTGGGGTCATCTTCTCCGCCCTTACTGTCCTCGCCTACCAGGGCGCCCTGACGCTGGGCGCGGGCTGGGCCGATGCAGTCCTCACCGACCCTATGGTCCTCGAGATGACCGCGACCGGAGGCGTCCTCATGCTGGCCCTGGGGCTGGGCCTGTTGCAGGTCAAGGAGATCCGCACCGGCAATCTCCTTCCCGCCCTTGCCGCGGCCCCCCTCATCGTGGCCGTCGTGGCGGCGCTCGGCGGCTGATGATGCTGGCACGGTCGCTCAAGGCATCAAGGCATTCGAGCCTCGTCCTGCGCTGATTTCGCCGTCGACTCTCTTTGCGTTGAGCTTGGTGCTGAGCTGGTTTTTTTGATGGCGATGCCGACCGGCGCGCATTTCAGGTCGCGTGTGGCGTGACCCAGGAGCGATCAACCCATGATTCGCATCACCCCCAGCCTCGCCATTGACGAGCGTGCCATCGATGTCACCTTCACCCGCTCCTCAGGACCGGGCGGGCAGAAGGCCGACCGGGCAGCCACAGCCGTCCAGCTTCGCCTCGACCTGAGCCGGGCGTCGCTCCCCGAGGATGTCCACCGCCGGCTGATCGAGCTCGCCGGGAGTCGCATGACCAAGGAGGGCGATCTGCTCATTGAGGCCAGCAGCCACCGGTCCCAGGCCCGCAACCGCCAGGAAGCTATGGCCCGCCTGGTCGATCTGGTCCGCCGGGCGGCCGAGAAGCCCAGGCCTCGCCGCAGGACCCGGCGGACGGCTGCGTCGGAGAGGCGCCGCCTGGCGAACAAGCGCCATCATGCCGAGAGGAAACGCCGCCGCCGCTACACCCCTCCCCCCGACGCCCTCTGAAGCGTCTTGTAGCGCTCCCCCCGAGGCCGTCGTGGTTCGTGGCAGGCGCTTCCGCGCAGTGCAGCTCACAGAAGCCCGCCCTCGAATCTGCAATCTGCACTTCGCAATGTGCAGTCTGCAATTCACCATCCATCCCGCGCACGCTGGAAAGCCTTCCCCAGTTGCGCTATAATATGCCTGTCGTCGGAGAGGAGCGACCTGCTTGGCAACCGCCCCTCTCCGCGTTTCTGGACGACTGAGGCGATCGGCATGGGCTGTCGCGAAATCGCCCCGCATCGCTTCTAGCTTTGGGAGAGCGAGGGAGAATGGATGATTCACTTGAGCTTTGGGAGAAGCCTGGCTCGGCCAGGTGCATGATCGCAGGTTGGTACCAATGGGCGGATGCGGGGGAGGTCTCGTCTGGTCTGGCCCAGTACCTCATCGAATTGACCGACGCGCGGCACATCGGGGAATTGGAGCCCGACGCGTACTACCTGTTCCAGTTCCCCGGAACGCACGACCTTCTGAGACCCATGGTCAGACTCGAGGAGGGGTATTGCATGGAGCTGCAGGAGCGCACAAACGCCTTCTACCTCTCCGGCGATGCCGCGAACGACCTTCTCATCTTCATCGGCGATGAGCCGCACATGAACGTCGAACGCTATGCCGAGGCCTTCCTCGACGCGGTGGAAGCTCTGGGAGTGGAGAGGGTCGCCATCGTCGCTGGCGTCAATGGGCCCATGCCCTACGATAGGGATCGAGAGATATCGTGTGTCTACAGCCTCCCGGAGATGAAGGAGGAGCTGGAAGGCTACGCCCTCAGGCTCTCCAACTACGAGGGCGGGGCGACCATCGGCGTCTACCTGGCCGATCAGGCCGAGGCGCGAGGCATTGAGCTGGTCGCTCTCTACGCCATGGTCCCGGCCTACGACTTCTCCGAGGCCTCCTCGACGATCCAGCGAGTCTCCGCCGAGGAGGACTTTAAGGCTTGGTACGATCTGATGCGCCGGCTCGATTACATGTTCGGGCTGGATCTCGATCTGTCTGAGCTTGAGAGTCGCAGCGCCGAGCTCATCGCGGCGTGGCACTCGCGTATGGCGCAGTTGGAGAACAAGCTGCCCAATGTGGTGAAACCCTTCATGGAGGAGGTGAACGAGGAGTTCGAGGAGCGCTCCTTCGACCCCCTCGGACAGGCGTGGGAGGATGCCCTCGGAGACATCTTCGACGACTCTGATGGCATGGGCCGTTCGGAGGGGTAGCTGGCCCCCCATCTGACTCCTGTTGTGTGTGGGCTGCCGCAGCAGCGTAGCGGGGACTGAGGCGGCTCCAGCCAGAGGGACACAACGAGATGACAGCGCCCGCTGGCATTGACGTCGGCGAACGGGGTGTCGCGGCATGCTTGCTGTGAACGTTTCTCTTGCTGGCTCGCTACCCACGTGTAACGACCGACCAGACCGCTTGCTCGCGTGGCGTGGAGCTGTCTGCTGGCCCCATCCTTCTGCCCGCCCTGCGCCGCTGGCCGCCGATCCGTCGTCCGCCAGGATTGCCTCTTTGATTCCGAACCGGCCTCTTCCCACGCGCATTTCGCGTGCCGCCTGTTGCTGGTGGATTCCATGAGCTCTGGACAGAATAGGCGACTCTGGTACGCTGTCAGGCTCCTGTTCACCGTGGGGCTGGGTTTCCTGACCTGCATGGCTCTGACTGGGCTCGCCGTCAATCTGAAGCCGCGTCTGCTGGTCGTCGCCCTCAACCTGGAGCACGTCGGGCCCTTGGAGGGCGCCCTCGCCCCGCATTCGGAGCCCTTGGTTCTGGACGGTGAGGCCCAGGATCGTGTGGCGGTCACCCTTCCCCCTCGGGTCGTGGCCCCGCTCACACTGACGCCCGCACAACTGGGAGGTCCGGTGATCGGAGACGCGTCCTCCCCGGGTACGACGATCTACCTGCTCACCCTCGCCGAGGACGCCCTCAACCAGCTCCTACGCCGTCAGGGCCTGTCTGATCGGGCTGAGACTGGGCGTTACCGCGATCTGGAGATCGATCTTCAGCCCGGGGGGTTGGTCCTCTACGGCGATGTCCATCTGGGCCTCCGCCGGCAGAGGATGGGCTTGCTCCTTCTGCACCACGATGGCCACGCGACGCTGTCCCCGGGCGGGGTCGTGTTGGACCAGGAGCTCTATGCACTGCCCGAGAGCGGTGCGCTCGCCCGGGTGCTGTTGCCAGCGGGGCGCGAGGTTCAGCGTTCCCTGCGGGCCCTGACCGTCGTCGGCCCGCTGGCGGGGGAGGCTCACGTCGAGGCTGTCCGCTTTCACTCCGATCGTCTGGAGATCCTGGCCCGGGCCACGTACCCCGCCCCGCCTCTGCCCGATACCGGCTGGCAGTCCGTGGAACCCGGCGTCGAGCTGCGCGAGATCGACGTTGCGCCGGATCCGCAGCGCCCGCCCGAGCGCCTCCGCATCGTGCGGCTCGATCCGGGCCAGGTCCGATTCCGCATACGCTACGATCCAGCCGACCCCAAACCCGTATCCGGCTGGAGTGCCGAGGCCGAGCCCCTCTTGGTCGTCAACGGCGGGTACTTCGCACCGCGGGACGAGGGCGGTGAGACCATCGGCCTGCTGGTGAGCGACGGGGCGCGCTGGGGCGCGCCTCTGGGCGGCTACGCCGGGATGTTCGCCGTGACCGCCGCCGACGCCGCGAGCGTGCGCTGGATGGAGTCGGCTCCCTTTGATCCGGCGGAGCCTCTGGCTCAGGCGGTACAGTCGTTCCCGGTCCTTGTTAGACCGGGAGGTGTGATGGGTTTCCCGCTTCGCTCCGATGGGGGCGAGATGGCCCGCCGCACCGTCGTCGCACAGGATACCGGGGGGAACATCCTCTTCATCGTAGCCCCACGCGGCCATCTCAGTCTGCACGATACGGCCGCCTTCCTGGCCGCGTCTGATCTCATGATCGATGTGGCCCTCAATCTGGACGGAGGTGGCTCCACTGGCATGTGGATGGTGGCGGGTGATGTCAGGGTCGAGATTGATTCCTTCACCCTCGTTCCCTCGGTGATCACGGTTCACCGGCGGTAGCCGATCCGCAGTCGTCAATGGTGGCATGCAGGACGCCGACGGTGGACGGGGTGGGTGTTGACGTCATCGGTGCTCTGGCGAGGCAGCCTTGCTAGGGCTGGATGAGCGGTCGACCGCTGGGCTGGGACCGTGACCGGATCGATTCGCCGATCCCGTCCGCACGGGGCCGTATCTTCGGTTGTGTTTCACGGTCCTGCCGCGAGTACCGCGGCGCAGGGTGGGGTATCGACCTGCCCGTCGTCTTCAGCGCGGACTCCGTCTGTAGGACCCTGGGCACGAGGAGGGACTGAATGCAGATCACCGAAGTCGAAGTCCTGCCCGTTGATTTGGGCCTGCGACTATCCTATCGGACGGCGTACCATTCCCAGGCCGTAGAGAGTGTCACCGCCGTCTTCCTGCGCATCGAGACGCGGCAGGGCCGCGTGGCCTGGGGCTGTGGCGCGTTCGACCCGGCTATCACCGGGGAGACGCGGGAGGAGGTGATCCGTGCCTGCCGGAACTGCGCCGAGCGTGCCAGAGATCTCAACCCGTTGAACATCGAGTTCGCCCTTGACGAGCTCAGTAAACTCACCGACGGGGCGCCGTCCGCTCTCTGCGCCTTCGACCTCGCCTTCCATGATCTCTTCGGCCTGGCCGCGGGCATGCCCCTCTACCGGCTGCTCGGCGGCTACCGCAGCCGCATCCAGACCTCCATTACCATCAGTATCGCCCCTCTCCGCGAGTCCGTCCAGTTAGCCCGTCGACGCGCCGAGCAGGGCTTCCGCATCCTCAAGATCAAGGGGGGACTCGACCCAGAAGAGGACGTGCGGCGCGTCCGTGCCATCCACGACGCGCTCCCCCGCTTCCCCCTCCGCTTGGATGCCGATCAGGGCTACACGGTTGAGCAGGCTCTCGGCGTGGCCCGAGCCCTTGAGGGCGTGCTGGAGATGCTCGAGCAGCCCACGCCTGCTGACGATTTAGGTGCCCTCCGGCAGGTCACCAGGCTGAGTCCCGTGCCCGTCCTGGCCGACGAGAGCGTGATCCGACCCCGTTCGGCCCTGGAGGTAGCCCAGCGCCGCGCTGCCGACGGCATGAGCGTGAAACTGACCGCTTGCGGTGGGTTGCGCTGCGCCCGTCAGATCGACACGATTGCTCGGACTGCCCGGATGAGCACCATGGTGAGCTGCGTCAACGAGCCCGCGTTGCTCACCGCTGCCGGTCTCTCCTTCGCTCTGAGCAGTCCCAACGTCAGGTACGGCGATCTCGATGGGCACTTCGACTTGCTCGGGGATCCCACGCAGCCCAGCTTCCGCCTGGAAGACGGCTGGCTGATCGCCTCGGAGGTTCCTGGGCTGGGGTGCACGGTCGATCTCTAGCTCGGAACCACCCGGGCGCCCGTCGGGGGGCCTGCTCGGGATGCAGCGGAGCGCCGCCTTCCGGGCTGCTACCTCTGCGGGGACCGGGGAGGATCCTGCTGGGAGTGGGGGATGGAACCTGGCTCAGGATGGAACAACTGTTGACCTGTCCGCATGAGCCGGTGCGCCCGCGCTGCTCAACGCAGCCCCCTCTGTGCCTCCACCGCGGGGAGTCAATCGGGTTCCGGAGTTCGTGGTCAGCTGTCTTGGGAGGGGGCGCCTAACGGATCCTTCAGCAGTTCGGGGATACGCCGGAAATCCTCCTGGACCACACTGCGGAGCGAGCCGCGGTATAACGCCGCCGCCGGGTGGTAGAGCGGGAGGACGACAACTCCGTCCATCCGACGGGGTTGGCCGTGGATCTGCGAGATACGCCCGTATGAGAAGAATCGCTCCATCGCAAACCGGCCCAACGTCACGACCAACCGCGGGCGAACGAGTTCCAGTTGCCGGTCCAGATACGTCGCACACCCTCGAACTTCGTCCACGTGGGGGGACCGGTTCCCCGGCGGCCGGCACTTGACCACGTTTGTGATGAAGACCTTCTCGCGGTTCAGCTCGATGCCGTTTAGGAGCTCATCCAGGAACTGACCTGACCTTCCCACGAAGGGCAGCCCCTGTTGATCCTCTTGGGCGCCTGGACCTTCGCCGAGGAAGAAGATGTCGGCGTTCGCAGCTCCCGCTCCGGGGACAGCGTTGGTCCGTTCCTCGTGCAGTTCGCAGCGCGCGCAAGCGGCGATCTCCGCAGCGATGGCCTCCAGCTTCGCTGACCTGTCGTTGGTGGCTGTCATTGCTGTCTCCGTCGACAGAGCGCGGCGTTCAGGCCAGGGCCGCCCTGACTCCCGTGCAGTGGGGCCTGGATGTACCGCCGCGCCCGGGGGCCTAGAAGGTCCCCAGCTGGCACTGCCCGATGCGGATGCCGAGCTTCTCGATGGCGTTCGCCACCTCCAGCCGACCCGCGTCGAAGCGGTTGGCCAGGGCCCACGCCACCGCGCACGGCAGTCGACCCAGGATCAACCCTTCCCGGATGGCCGGTTCCAACTCTGATGGTACTTCCTCCGCCGGATGTACGATCCGTTCCTCCCCATCGTAGCCGAAGAGCCCGAGCTGGCAGCGAGTGAGCTGCACCTCCAGCTCATCTGCCGTTTCCCCCACTCGCAAGGGGTTTATCTCCAATTGCTCGGCAATGCGGAAAGCCGCGGCGCAGCTCAACTTGTTGTCTTGAGCTCGCTCTTTGACAGCGTCTGAGATTCTCTTGTCCACCGTCGCTCTTCCTCCATCAGTCTCAGGCGATCCCACCCGGACCACCCTATGGCGTCCTATCTTCGACGATTCGTTCGTAGAGGGCTGCGAGCTCCTCTTCGGAGTAAAAGTACACAATTAGCCGGCCGCCCTCGCCTTTCCGCTTCAGGCTGACCCTGGTGCCGAGCGCCTCTCGGAAACGGTTCTCGATCTCTCGAGTCTCCGGCGACGGCTGGCGGCGGGATCTTCGCTCCTCCTCACGCCCGACCAGTCGACGCACCAGCTCCTCGGTCTGGCGCACGTTCAACTCCTGCTTCAGAACGGTCTGGAGTGCCGCATCCTGGGCCGCGCTGCTCTCCAGTCCCAGCAGCGCTCGCGCGTGCCCCTCGCTGATCTCCTCCTTCAACAGGGCCTCACGCACGGACCGGGCTGCCGTCAACAGCCGCAACGTGTTTGAGACCGCGGTTCGGCTCTTCCCCACCCGCTGGGCGATTTGCTTCTGCGTCAACTCAAACTCCTCCGCCAGTTGCTGGAAGGCCATCGCTTCCTCCAGCGGGTTCAGATCGGATCTCTGCAGGTTCTCCACCAGGGCCAATTCGAGGACCTGGCTGGGAGCCACGTCCTTGACGAGAACCGGAACCCTGTCCTGGCCAGCCACCCGGGCGGCGCGCCAGCGCCGTTCGCCGGCGATCAGTTGATAGCCGTCCACCGTCTCTGTGACCACGAGCGGCTGGATGATCCCATGCTCCTCAATCGAGGCGGCAAGCTCCAACAGGTCCTGCTCTCGGATGTCTGACCGGGGTTGATGGGGGTTGGGTGAGATGGCAGCCAGCGGAACCTCAAGCACACCCTGCCTTGCTTCCAGTTGCCCTTCCTCAGCGGTCGGAATGAGCGATTCCAGTCCTTTGCCCAGTCCAATCTTGCGTGATGCCATCGTTCGCCTCCCCCAGTGATCAAGTCGCGGCCGGTCGCGGCAGGCGCCTGTCCCCTGCCAACAGCTCGTCTGCCAGCGCCGCGTACGCCTTTGCCCCAGCCGAGTTGGGTGCGTGGACGCTGATAGGCACGCCGAAGCTTGGCGCTTCACTCAGACGCACGTTGCGCGGGATGACCGCCTCGAAAACTCGTTCCCCGAAGTGCTGACGTACTTCCTCAACAACCTGTTGCGAGAGGTTGGTGCGCGCGTCGTACATTGTCATCAGCAGCCCGCGCAGCGTCAGGTCTGGATTCAACGCTCTCCGCACCAGCTTGATCGCCCGAGACAGTTGAGACAGACCCTCCAGGGCCAGGTACTCGCATTGCACCGGGACAATCACGGCATCCGCTGCCGTCAGACCGCTCACCGTCAGGACCCCCAGGCTGGGAGGACAGTCGATCAGCACGTAATCATACCTTGCGCTGACCTCGTCCACCGCTCGGCGCAGTCGATGCTCGCGGCGGCGCATTCCGACCAGCTCCACTGTCGCGCCGGCCAGATGAGGGGACGATGGCGCCAGCTTGAGTCCCGCCTCATCGACGGGGCGTACAATATCGACCAGCGAAACTTCGTTGACCAGAACGTCGTAGATCGAGGGCGAGACGTGACGCTTGTCAACTCCAAGGGACGAAGTGGCATTGGCCTGAGGATCGATATCTACCAGCAGGACGCGCTGGCCTCGTTCGATCAGATACGCCCCCAGGTTGACCGCCGTTGTGGTCTTGCCGACCCCACCTTTTTGATTAGCCAGCGCGTAGACCACGGGCATCGTCGGTCTCGTCTCCCAGCACAGCTCGCTTACAGCGGGCGACCTCCTCCCTCGTCGGAACGCCTGAGAGCCCCGAACGTGTGACCGACCGGGCGGCGAGACAGTTCGCGAACCGTGCAGCAGCCCAGGGATCGTGCCCCTGTTGCAGCGCGCGGAAAAAGCAGGCTGCAAAGACGTCGCCGGCCCCTGTGGGGTCTACCTCCACCACGCCCGGCGGAGCGAATCGGCGCGCTTCGCCACCCGCATAGACGGTGCAGCCATCTGCCCCCTCCGTCAGCGCCACCACCGCGGTCTGGGCAGCATACTCGGCCGCCAGATTCCTGTTGCCCCCGATGTCCTCCTCGCTCATCACCACGGCGTCGGCGTGCGGGAGCACCTCCTGCGCGTCTCTCCATCGGCAGCGCCTCACCCGCCCTCCTTCGTCCCGCTGGCGCATCCACCCCTGGGGTGTCACCCCCACGAAGGCTTCCTCAAAGCTCCGGACCAGGCCTGGATCACACTCCTGTGCCACTGGCCCTATGTGGGCGATGGCTGGACGCCAGTCCTCTGGCACCGTAGCAGGCGTCAGTGGACAGGCGGTACCGTGAATCACCTGTTGGCGCCGTCCGTCGACGTACTTGTTCTCGAACGTCGTGGTCTCCTGAGCCTCGAGGCGGGTGACCAGGATGTCGCCCAACGGGCCGCTCAGGTCGAGGTCTGGACCTGTGCTCGTGATTGTGCCCACTCGGCACCCCAGGGCCTGTGCGGTGCGCGCAGCATAGGTTGCCGTGCCACCGACTGTGAAGGCATCCCCCTTCAGGTCGCGCGTGGCGTGACCGAGGACCAGGTAATCGAGCTCAACCATTCCGATGGGTCAGAATGTTCGCAGGGCCCCCCGTGGGCCCGCCCAGACGGTATCTGCTGCAGGCTCCGCTTGCGTGCTGCCCGACCCTGCGCCCCAGGAGGCAATGCGGTGTGCCGTCCAGTCTTGCCCCGGTACTTCCGTCCCCCGCATTCGACGGGCGACGGTACCATCCGCTGGATCCCAGCTCAGGTCGCTATTCTTTTGGAAGGATGGTGACCCGGCGCCGTTCCCCTTCGTAGATGCTCTCTGTGGTCACTCGCGGGTCGTCGTAGAGCGCAACGTGGACGACCCGACGCTCGTGCGGGGGCATCGGTTGCAGAATCACGGCGCGGTCTGTATCCGCTGCCTGGTCCGCCATGCGGTGGGCGAGATCGCGAAGCCGATCGGCGCGCTTCGCCTTGTAGCCCTGGACGTCCACCACCACGTGGACCCAGCTCTTCATACTGCGCCCCACCAGCAGCCGTGTGATGTACTGAAAAGCCTGTAACACCTGACCATCCGTCCCGATCAAAATGTTAGTCCCCGGCCCGCTCACATCGATCACGAGAGGGGGCACTTCATCCTCGTTCGGGCCGGGCTCAGCCCGCTCTACCCCAACGCGAGACTCTCCCAGGTGCATCGCCTTCAGCAGCCCTTCCATCACCTCCCGCGCCCCGGCGATCTTGTCTCTTTCCGTCAGCTCTGGCTGCTCAGCGTCGGCCTCGGCAGGCTCCTCTGGAGCGGCCTCCTCCTGCGTCGCTTCGTCCGCTCGGGACGGCGGCGGGGCCGAAGGAGCTGCTGGTGAGGGGGGCGGCGGCGAGGGGGCCGCTGGTTCAGCCTCAGCCGTGCGCTCCGTCTCTGACGTGACCGATAGGCGCACCCGGGCTGCTCGCGCACCCAACCCGAACATGCCCTGCCGTCCCTCGTCCAACACCTCAACCTCTACTGCATCTCTTGGAACGTCGAGGCGTGCTAAACCGGCGGCGACAGCGGCGTCAACGTCGCTTCCTGCACATTCCACTACTTGTTTCTTTTGTGACATCTACTTCACTCCTCAGAGGCGTGCAAACAGAGCAGTTACTTCTTCGGTCGCTTCGCGGGCCTGCGCGTGGGCTCCTCACGCGCCTCCTGCCCCCGATCCTTCCGAATGAAGTAAAACTGAACCAGGCCGAAAAGGTTGGAGATGATGAAATAGATGGAGAGACCGATCGCGTACTGCAGGGAGATGAACCCAAACATCAGGGGCATCATAATCTGCATTTGCTGACTCATCATCTCCGTCTGAGACTGACCATCTCCAGAGCTCGGTGGGGTCAACAATCGCTGTTGGAGCCACGACGTGGCAAAGACGAGGATCGGTAGTGAGTATGACCACCACTGTCCTGGACTGGGGGGCTGGCCCAGGTCCATCCCCAGGAATATGTTCTGTAGCGGCACGAGCCCGTTCAGGCTGGGCAGCCAATCATCGATGAAGATGTGGCCCGAGAACTGGAAAAGCTCCAGGGGTGTCGAGGGAATAACAAAGATGATCGCGCGGTAGAGGGCAATCATAATTGGTAGCTGGATCACCAAAGGCAGGCAGCCGCCCATCGGGTTGACCCCCACCTCGCGCCAAAGCTTCATCTGTTCTTGGGCCAGTTTCTCCTGATCGTTCCCGTACTTCTCACGTAGTTTCTCGATCTCCGGTTGAAGCTCCTGCATCTTCTGCGCGGATCGCTGTTGACTGAACGTCAACGGCAGGATCAGCAGTCGAATCAGGATGGTCAGTGCGGCAATCGCCGCGACCGTGCTATGTCCCAGGTATCGATACAGCAGCAGCAGCAAGTTGGCGAACGGATAAATGATGAAGTCTAACATTCGTATCCCTGTCCTACTCTTCCTGTCCTGCCGCTGGGAACACCCAGGCCTCTCGGCCATCTTCCACCTGCAGGGCTCGGATGCGATGGGTCCCCAGAACGAGCGACTGATAGACCAGCGATTCGCTCACAACCGGCTCGGAAAGCCCGCGCCCGTCCGCGGGCCGCCGCCAATTCGTCGATCCATCAGCGGCGTCCAGCGCGTACAACGTCCCGCTCTCTGCCGTGACGAAGAGTTGGTTGCCCCCCTCGTCAACCGTGGGTCCCGCACGCACAGGCACGGGCTCGTTCTGATCGGTCACGAGGAACCGGTGCCAATGCTCTTCGCCGCTCGTTCTGTTGAGCGCGTAGACTCTCCCCTTCACATCAACCACGTAGACCGTGTCGTCGTACACAGCGGGGCTGCCCCAGAACCAGTCCTCGCCTTCGAAGTGCCAGCGCTCGGTGCCCGTCTCGGCGTCCACGGCGTAGAACACGTTGTCGAATGCACCGATGTAGAGCGTGCCGTCCGCCAACGCCGGTGTGCCGCCGAAAGCACCCTCTCTCCCGAATGTCCAATTCACGTCCCCTGTGGCCAGATCTATGGCATAGAGCTGCCGGTCCATGGCACCAACGTAGACCGTGTCCGAGACGATTAGAGGGGCAGCCCAGACGCGATGCCCCGTCTCCAGGGTCCACCGCAGCGAGCCGCTCTCCACGTCCAACGCGTACACGTTGCCGTTTCCGTTGCCGATGACGAACACGCCGTTCCCCAGGGCTCCTCCCTCCACGTAGGCCCCGGATGCGCCTTCAAAGCGCCATAGTTCCGCGCCGGTCTCTGCATCCAGTGCCCAGACGATGCTCTGACGCTGGCTGAAGAAACCTCCTGTGTTCAGTTGCGAGGCGAAGAAGACCCGTCCTGCGTCGCTGACGACGGGGGTGGCATAGAACTGACCCCGATTGGTCTCCTCCGGGTCGTTGGGGAACGTCCAGAGCGTATCTCCAGTGATGGCGTCCATCAGCCGGGCCTGCTGGAGATCCGCTGCATACAGCCTTTCACCGACGAGAGTCAGCCCCGTCCAACTGGAGGCCCTGTCCCCGGCCCCACAGCCGCTCGCTACCAGAAGCAGTGCCCCCAATACCACCACTACCATGGGCCAGCGTCGTGTCAAGACTCCGTTCAATGACTTATCCTCCAGATCTAAGGTCATCTGACCTGCGATGAATTGACGAACCCGTCCGAGTCGAGAAACTCGACAGACGTATTCCGAGTCCCATCCGGCTCGCGGACTGGGTCGTAACCGCCCGGGTTGAACGGGTGACAACGGGTCAACCGCTTCACAGCCAGCCAGCCACCCTGCCAGACTCCGTAGCGAGAGATGGCTTCGTAGCCGTATTGGGAACAAGAGGGGTGGAACCGACACGTAGGTGGCAGCACACGCGATAGCGTGAGCTGATAGAGGCGTATGACCCCCAGCAAGACGTACTTCATACCTCTTCTTCTCGGTCTAGAACGCAATTCCCGCCGGGCTCGGAGCAGGAACCGTTGACTGCTCCCTCGACAACATCGGGCATTGCGCTGAGCTTCTCTCTGAGCGCCGCGATGGGCTTTCCTACAATCCAGCTCGCTCCAGCAACTCGGCCAGCGCCCGCTCCACTTCCGCCTCCCTCGCGTTGACGACCTTCGGGCGAGCCACCAGCATTATGTCCCAGCCCCTCGACCTAATCTCTGGATAGAGATGGCGCGCAGCTTCGCGCAAGAGCCGTTTCGCGCGATTGCGCTCTACCGCACCCCCCACGCTGCGACTGGCCGTGACTCCCACACGGCTGAAGCCGCAATCGTTGGGGCGAACGATCAGGGCCAGCAGAGGATGGGACCAAGAATCTCCGTCATCATAGACTCTTTGCACATCAGCGCTGCCTCGGAGACGAATTCTCCGTTCCACCATGCGGTGCTCTATGTCCCCCGCACCAATTGACCATTCACTCGGCCCCGGGAACGTCGAGACTAGCCTTCCTTCCAGTTTCGTTTCTTCGCCTGCGGCTTGCCGACGCTCAACTGCTGGCGCCCCTTCTTTCGGCGCCGCTTCAGGATCTTCCGTCCGGCCTTGCTGGATCGACGCGCGAGGTATCCGTGGGTGCGCTTCCTCTTCCGTTTCTTTGGCTGATACGTTCGCTTCGGCATGTCCCTCTCCTTCACCAACTCAGACGACGAGAACGGCTATCCCCGGGTGGCGAGTCCGGCACGCAGCAGCCGGAGGCTTACACAGTCGCTCCCACGCCTGCATCTGACGGCGTGGGAGCCTCGCTCGCCCGCGGATAGACGCCAATCACAGAACTCGAATTCCTATTATACCGCAAGGGACACCCGCGGTCAAATCTCCATCGTGGAGGGGTGTTGAACAAGTCGCGGATGGCTCGATTCGTGGAACATAAAAACCGTAGAGGCGAGCATTCTCCGTGTGCTCGCCCTACCTCGGCGCTCTCAGGAGCCAGAAGTGGGGCGTCTGACCCTTGGTCATCCCAGGCGCTCTTCAACACCCTCCACCGTGCACTCCCCGCTAGATCGTCACGTGTATCTGACCGCATCATCGGAAGGGCCGGTCTCCCCCCGATCGCATGTGCGGGAGACACGGGACCGGGAGGAGGACCGCCCGGCGCACATCCGGACGACTGACCACAGGCTGTGGGCAGGGAGTGGTCAGTCGAGACCGCAGACCCCCCCGAGCGGACGGGAATCGCAGGCCGCTGCCGGCGCGACTCGCAGTCTCGAAGGAGTCAGAGGCCTGGTGCGGGAAACCCGTCAAGACCGTGTTAGGAGGCGGGCGTTGAGCGGAGAGGCAGGGAGCCGCATGACGTACGCTGGCTGGCAGCAGCGCGAGATTCCCCCGCTCTCGTCCAGCTCGTTCATGCCGGAGCGACGAGATCGCGCCATCCGCGTTTCAGACTGGTGCGCGGCTTCCCCGCCGAAGCCGCGCACGATAGTTGGCTCGGGAGATCGCTCAGCGGCGACGCCCATTGCCCTGCTGGTTCTGCCGAGGCACCGGCGTGAAGATATCGGCGCCCAACTTGTATCCGGCAGCCTCCAGTCGAGGGGTGAACTTGGGCCGGATGCCCGTCGGCACGAGCTCCCCGACGACGCGGTCGTCCTTCAGACCCTCTTCATTGAATTGGAAGATGTCGGAGAGCACCACGACATCAGCCTCCATCCCCTGTACCTCGGTGATCTTGACGACTTTGCGAGATCCGTCGCGGAGGCGGGCTGTCTGCACGATGAAATGGAGAGCAGAGGCGATCTGACCGCGGATGGCTTTGACGGGCAGGTCCATGCCCGCCATCAGCACCAGGGTCTCCAGACGGGCGATGCTGTCGCGGGGAGAGTTGGCGTGGACTGTCGTCAGGCTGCCGTCGTGGCCGGTGTTCATCGCCTGCAGCATGTCCAGGGCCTCGGGACCGCGCACCTCCCCCACCACGATGCGGTCAGGCCGCATACGGAGAGAGTTCTTTACCAGACCGCGGATGGTCATCTCCCCGGTGCCATCGGGATCGGGGGGCTGAGACTCCAGGCGCACCACGTGCTCCTGGTGCAGCTGCAGCTCGGCCGAGTCCTCGATGGTCACAATGCGCTGCCCCTCGGAGATGAAGGAAGAGAGGATGTTCAGGAGCGTGGTCTTCCCGGAGCCGGTGCCTCCAGACACAACGGCGTTGAGCCGCGCGGCGACACAGGCCTGGAGAAACTCGGCCATCGGAGGGGTGATCGAGCCGAAGTTGATCAGATCTTCGACGGTGAGCTTCTCCTCCGCGAACTTACGGATGGTGATACTGGGACCGTCGATGGCGCACGGCGGGATGATAGCGTTGACACGGGACCCATCGGGCAGCCGGGCGTCGACGGCCGGGGATTTGCGGTTTACCCGGCGACCCAGGGGGCGGACGATGCGGTTGATGATGCGGAGGACGTGGTCGTCATCCTCAAACCCGAGGCCGGTCTTGATGAGCTTGCCCTCCCGCTCTGCGTAGATGAGGTCCGGCCCGTTCACCATCACCTCCGTCACGGAAGAATCCGCCAGGAGGGGCTCAATGGGCCCGTACCCGACGATCTCGTTGACGACGTCGCGGAAGAGCGTCTGGCGCACCGGGTCGGGGAGGTCGAGGTCCGAGGACTCGTAGATATCGGCCAGCCGTTGGCTGAGCATGGCCACCACCTCCGGCGTCCTATCCAGATCGGTGCGGCCCTCCAGAGAGCCGGTGAGCTGGGACAGCAGGCGGTGCTTGAACGTACGCAGCGCATCCAGAGAGAAACCAGCCTCGGCCGCGGCCTCCAGGAGCGGCCTCCCGGCGGAGAGATCGACCCGGGGGCGACGCGACGGGTATTCGGACGCTGGGAGGAGATCACGGCTCGAGCGCGTCTGCTCCTGCAAGAGCTTCTGCAGCTCCTCGGTGGCCTGCTCCAGCTTCTCCTTGCGCTCCTCAGCCAGGGTCCTCAGTTTCTCGTTGCTCGCCTCTAGGGCGTCGTGCAGGGCCTTCATGCGGACCAGTGACTTGACGCGCGCGAGGAGCTCGTGCCTGCCCGGTGGCTTGGAGATGAAGTCGTCAGCGCCTGCCTTCACCCCCTTGACCCGCTCCTCCGGTTCCTTGAGCGCGGTGATCAGGACGACGGGCAGAAATAGGGTCGCGGGGTCGCTCTTGATCCGCCGGCAGACCTCGTAGCCGTCCATGCCGGGCATCATCACGTCGAGGAGCACCAGATCTGGGTCTTGGTGCTGGATCTCGTCCAGCGCCTCGGGCCCATCGTGAGCGACGGTGACCTGGTAGCCCTCCATGGTCAGGAAGTCGGCCATGGCCTGGGCTGTCTTTGGACGGTCATCGACGACGAGGACCCGCACTTCCTCGGGCGACGGTGCATCGGGATTCAAATCGGGCATAACAACTCCTTCGGACCTGGGGCCCCGATCTGGGGCTACAATTCGGCGAAATAGGCGGAGCAAGCGCGGTCTATCATCTCTGGCGTGACGCGCGGCTCCAGCTTCTTATACTTGGCGATGTCGATGAGTTGGTCGAGAATATCGCGGGGGTGACAATTCCTCAAAGGGCGTTTCGGCTTCACGTACCAGTTGCGTACCAGGTGCACGAAGGCTTCGCGACTGTACGCCAGGCCCCGCTTCTGGCACTCAGCCTGGAAGACCTGATGAAATTGCTCCGTGGTGGGATCGCCCACGTGGATCTTGTGCCGAATACGGCGCAGGAACGCCTCGTCCACGAGCTCGAGAGGGTCCAGGTTGGTGCAGAAGACAACCAGTTGTTCGAAGGGAATCTCGATCTTCTGGCCGGTGTGGAGGCTGAGGAAGTCGACGCGCGTCTCCAACGGAACAATCCACCGGTTGAGCAGGTCCTGCGGGTCCATCTGCTGCCTGCCGAAGTCGTCGATGAGGAACATCCCGCCGTTGGCCTTCATGTGAAAGGGAGCCTCGTAGTACTTGGTGGTCGGGTCCCAGATCAGGTCGAGGCTCTCCAGGGTGAGCTCGCCGCCCACGACGATCGCGGGGCGCTGGATCTGCAGCCAACGCCCATCGAGGGTCGGCGCGTCCAGGCTGGGGCCGGGCTGATCAGAAGGCGATGCGGCGTCGACCGGGGTGTGATTGAGCTGGTCGTAGACCTTGATGATGTGACTGTCCACGGAGACCGCATAGGGTATGTATATCGGGTCCCGGCCCAGCAGCCGCGCCATGCGGGCCGCTATCGTCGACTTGCCGTTTCCCGGAGGCCCGTAGAGGAAGACCGACTGCCCGGAGTTGACGGCCGGACCGACGCGGTCAAGGAGACCCTGGCTGACCACCAGGCCCTCGAAGGCGGCCTTCACAGCGGCCTCGTCAAGTACCACCTCACCAATTCGCTGGGCCCGGATCATCGCGTTGTAGCGGTGGACGGGGACCGGGGCAGGCCCAACGTACCGGTTGTGTTCCATGGCCTGATGGGCGCGAGCAATCCCCTTATTGGATATGGTGTAGCGATAGGCCTGGGCGCCAAAGCCCTCGGAACCGACGATATTGACCAGCGCCTCCCGGTCGAGGAGCTCCAGTACCCGCTCTGTGACGCCGTTGAAAGGCAGCTTCAACTCCTGGCAAATCTCAGGGGCTCCCAGCTCCCCGGCCGCGTAGATCAACTTGATGGCCAGCTCGGCCAGCAGCCCAAGGCTCAGCCCCGTTTCCTTGATCGAGCGGGGGCGCTTGAGTGCCTGGTGTTCTTCGATCCGCGGCGTGGTGTCATCTCGCATAGTTCCGCCTCCGCAGAGGGCAGTCTGAACGGGAACGAATCACGGTTTCGGCCGGAAAGGCAAGGCCAGGGAGAAGGTGCTTCCTTCGCCGTCTCCAGGGCTCTTCACCTCGGTCCAGCCGCCGTGCACCTCGGCGACGTAACGGACAAAGGTCCACCCAATTCCCAGGCCTTCCTGACCGCGCCGCAGGGCCTCGGCGCCCTGTTCGAAGGAGCGTCCCAGTACTTCAAGGCGCTCGGGGGTGAGGCCAATCCCCGTGTCTGAGACCTCAATGACGACGGCGTCACCGGACTCGAAAGCACGGAGAACCGCCCGCCCCCCTGGATGGTTGAACTTCACGGCGTTGTGAGCCATCTGGAAGACCGCCTCGCCGACCAATTCGGCATCGATCTGGATCTCGGGCAGCCGGGACGGGACCAGGACCCGGAAGTCGACCTCTCGACCCTTGGCTATCACCGCCACCGGCTGCGCGGCCCAGGGTACTACGTCGCGCATGTGGTAAGAGCCGAAGCTGGGCTCGCGGCGCTTCGTGGCCAGCTCGGCGAACTTGACCACCCCCTTGATGCGCTGGTGGAGGCCCGCGATTCCGGCAACCAGGTCGTCCAGGGTTTCCCGGAAATCGGGGCTGCATGCCTGGCTGTGCTGTTGAAGAAGCTCCAGGATCACGCCAAGGGAGGCAAAAGGGGAGAGGAGCTCGTGCGTGATGTTGCTGACGAACTCGGCCTTCAGGCGATCCATCTCCGACAGGCGTTCGTGGGCCGACTCCAGGGCCTCGCGCTGGTCCCGTTCGCGGCGCATGAGCGCGTTGAGATCGCGGGCGTACGCCGTGAGCTGGTCGTGGGACAGCGTGTCCAGACCGGGCCTCTGGGGGTGGGCGTCTGTCTGGTCCTGCGCCAGAGCCTCTTTCACCAGGTCGACGAGTTGAACCGGGCTGAACGGCTTGGCCACGTAGGCGCTGGCCCCCGCCGCCATCCCGAGAGCACGATCCTCCCGCCCTGATTTCGCTGTGACGAGAATGACAGGAATCTGATCGGTCTCCGGACTGGTCTTCAGCGTGGCGCAGACTTCTATGCCAGACATCTCGGGCAGCATCACGTCGAGCAGCACCAGGTCGGGTCTGAGCTCTCGGGCCAGGGAGAGCGCCTCCGCGCCATCGGAGGCGATGATGGTCTCCCATCCCTCCAGACTCACGGTTGTCGCAATGGCTTCGGCGAGCGACGTTTCATCCTCGGCAATCAAGACCGTCTTCCCGGGGCCGTCGGTCACGGGGCTTGGCTCCTCCTGGCCGGATGTGATGGCCGGTGCCAGCGACGAGACCTGTCAGCCACCCACGCGTCAGGCTGCCTGCTGCCGGCCGGGGGTAGTACGACCGGACCGCTCACCTCGGTCCTCATGCCAGCCTCATCGCAAGAGCTCCAGCAGGTCCGAGGCGACGGTTCTGTACTGCTGGGCGACGAAGCTGTCGGGAGCTGCCGCGACTATGGGGTTGCTGTCCTTGGTCGCCTGGAAGGACAGTTCCGGAGCGGCCGGGATCATACCGGCGAGTCTGTGCTTGAGCCTCTCTTCGATCGTGGTCTTGTTGAGGGAGACAGCAGAGCGCTCCCGGTTGATCATCACCAGACTGACCTTATGCCTGGCGACGTTGAGCGACTGATTCATCTCCTCGAGAAGCTCTTGAGCCAGGGTCAGGGACAGGGTATTGGGCTCGATGGTGACGACAACGTGCCGGCAGCGAGGAAGCACGTGCCGGTTGACCTCGTCGAGCCCGACGCCCAGGTCGAGGAGAACGCAGTCGGACAGCACCCCCAGGCGCTGAATGATTACCTCGGCGTAGTCAGGCAGCAGAGGCTGGGCCACACCGGGAGGTTCGGACTGCCCGCTCAAGACCAGCAGGCCGGTGCCGTGCAGGTCGAGCCGGGCCTCGATGAAATCGGCGTCGACGTCGCCAACGGATTGAGCCAGCACCTCGGCGATGCGGCCCCGGCGCGGAAAGCCAAGCTGGAGGGCGGCGGTGGCCATTCCGCTTCGGAGTTCGGCCAGCACGACGTGTTGATCCTCGGCTGGCCCCCCGACCAGGGCCAGGGCTACATTCACGGCCAATGTAGTCGTTCCGACGCCGCCCTTGGAGCCGAGAAAACCGATGACGTCGGGCGGGGGGGCCTCCTGAGCAACCTGCCCGCGGGCCGAGCGCGCCAGCAACGCCTGGACGCGCGACACCAGCTCCTCCGGGTGGACTGGCTTGGTCACGTAGTCGTCGGCTCCCACCTCGAACCCGGTCACCTTGTCCTCCACCCGGGTCTTGGCCGTCAAGTGTAGGATCGGCAGATCGGCGGTGGGCGGGTCGGCGCGGAGGCGGCGGGTGATCTCGTATCCGTCGAGGTCCGGGAGGGCGATGTCCAGGATGACCAGGTCCGGCTCTTCGGCGTGAGCCTTCTCTAGCGCCTGCTGGCCCGATCGCGCCACGGCGACTGTGTATCCACTGCGGTCCAGGACGAGACCCACCAGCTTGAGTGTCTGGAGATCATCGTCCACAATCAGTATTTTCGCTGACATAGTTCCCCCCGACCGCCCAAGAAAGACTCACCGACAGGACAGCTTACCCCTGGTCGCCCCACCCGTCAAGCTCCCCGCGGAGCTTCACACGACGCCGACGAACGATGGGAAGCGTCGGCCGCGCCGGCGGGACGGGGTGGGGTCTCACGCCTCACGCCGCATCGAGGACGCGCCGCACCGTCTGGGCCAGGTCAGGCGTGTCGAAAGGCTTATCCAGCACGGCGGCAAACCCGGCCTCCTGGAGGCCCTGCACCTCCCGGGTGTCGCCGGTGACGGCGAGGGCCGGGAGCCGGGCAAACCTATGGGCCAGCTCTCGCATGAGCGCGGCGCCTCCCATCGCGGGCATGACGGCGTCGGCGATGACCAGATCGACCTTCATCCCCTCGAGCACCTCAAGGGCCTCCTGACCGTTGGCCGCCACGAGCACCCGGTACCCAAGATCGGTCAGGAGCTCACGCCCTGCCTCGCGAAGGGCCTCCTGGTCCTCGACGAGGAGAATCATCTCCCCGGTGCCCCGGGGGAGCTCCGTGGGTTCCTGCTCTTGGTCGACCTCACGCTCATCGTAGGCCGGCAGATAGACGTGGAAAGATGTGCCCGCTCCCAACTCCGTCTTCACGTCGATGGCACCGCGGTGCTGCTTCACAATGCCGTACACCTGAGGCAGACCGAGCCCCGTTCCCTGCCCTGCCTCCTTGGTGGTGAAGTAGGGCTCGAAGAGGCGCTCCTTGACCTCGTCACTCATGCCGGTCCCTGTATCGGACACGGTGAGGCAGATCCACGCCCCGGGCTCCATCCCGGCCAGGGGAGGATCCTCGCCGGGGCCGATGGTGAGCCGCGAGAGGGCGATGCCGAGCTCACCCCCGTCGGGCATGGCGTCCCGGGCGTTCAGGACCAGGTTCATAAGCACCTGCTGAATGCGGGTGGGGTCGGCTTCCACGATGGCCTCGGCGGGCTCCAGGGCCAGGTCGAGGCGAATGCTCTCGGGAATGGCCAGACGTAAGATGTCCATTCCATCCTCAATGGACCCAACCAGGTCGACCGGTCGTACCTCCGCCTTCGCGCGGCCGCTGAAGTCGAGGATCTGCTGGATCAGGTCGGCGGCCTGGCGCGC
>CAYVCX010000038.1:0-28142 GCA_964450435.1 uncultured Anaerolineales bacterium | reverse complement strand
AAGCCTACGTATTGGCTCAGCACGGGAGTAAGTGAGGTCTCTGTAGAGCGCCTCACTTACTCGTGTGTTTGGCATAGAAGGAGGTGCAATGGACAAGAAAACCATTCGCGACGTGGACCTGCAGGGAAAGCGCGTCATCGTTCGCGTCGACTTCAACGTGCCCCTCAAGGAAGGACGGGTAGCTGATGACACGCGCATTCGGGCCGCGCTGCCCACTATTCAGTCGTTGCTGAACCAGGAGGCTGCCGTGATCCTGATGTCCCACCTCGGCCGACCCAAAGGAGAGGTGGTCGACGAGCTGAAGATGGATCCGGTGGCGGAGCGACTATCGGAGTTGCTGGATCGCCCGGTCAAGAAGCTGGACGACTGCATTGGCCCAGAGGTGGAGCAAACCGCTGAGGCGCTGGCACCCGGCGACGTCGTCCTCCTGGAGAACACGCGGTTCCACGCTGAAGAGAAGGCCAACGACAGGCACTTCGCCGAGAAGCTGGCAGCTCTGGCCGACGTGTATGTCAATGACGCTTTCGGCGCGGCACACCGTGCTCACGCGTCGACAGAGGGAGCCGCCCACGCAATGCGAGAAAAAGGCGGGGCGGCCGTTGCCGGGCTCCTGGTGGAAGAGGAGTTGAGGCAACTGAGCAAGGCAGTGGAAAAACCTGAGCATCCGTTCGTCGCCATTCTCGGAGGAGCCAAGGTGTTGGGCAAGATCTCCGCCATCGAAAGCCTGCTGGAGCGATGCGATCGACTCCTCATCGGCGGGGGGATGGCGAACACGTTCTTCAAGGCCATGGGCTATGAGGTTGGCGACAGTCTGGTCGAGGACGACGCTGTTCCAACAGCCAGGTCGCTTCTGGCTCAAGCCAGCGGCAAACTGGTCCTGCCGGTGGACGTGGTTGTCGCCGATGCCTTCGATGAGGACGCACGGTCGAAGGTGGTGGCTCCTAACGAAGTCCTGTCCGGCTGGCAGATTCTCGACATTGGCCCGAAGACAGTCGCAACTTTTGAATCAGCGTTGAAGAATGCCAGCACGGTCACGTGGAACGGACCGTTGGGGGTGTTCGAGATGCCGAGATTTGCTGCAGGGACGTTCGACGTCGCGCGTCTGCTGGCTCAGCTTGACGCAACGACCATCGTCGGCGGTGGCGAGTCGGCAGCAGCCGTCGAGCAGGCGGGGCTGGCCCATCAGATGACGCACGTCTCCACCGGCGGCGGTGCCAGCCTTCAGTATCTGGAAGGCAGGACGTTGCCGGGGGTCGCGGCGCTTGACGACAGATAGGAGAGGGCAATGCGTACGCCATTCATCGCTGGCAACTGGAAAATGCACAAGACCATTGACGAAGCTGTCTCGTTGGTGGAGGCACTCAAGGCACAGCTACAGGACGTTGGGGGCTGCGATGTCGCAGTCTGCCCCCCCTTCGTTGCTCTGGCTGCGGTGCGCAGCGCCCTGGGGAGCTCACCTATCGCTCTGGGCGCACAGAACATGCATTGGGAGAAGGAAGGAGCGTTCACCGGGGGGATAAGCCCACTGATGTTACAGGGGCTCTGCGACTACGTCATCATCGGTCACTCCGAGCGGCGCACCATCTTTGGGGAGACAGATGAATGGGTCAACAGAAAGCTGCACGCAGCGCTGACCCACGGACTCAAACCAATCGTCTGCGTGGGAGAGAACCTGGAACAGAACGAGGCGGGCGAGACAGGAGCCTTCGTCGGAGGACAGGTACGCGCCGCTTTTGAGGGCGTGACCGCCGACCAGGCGAAGATCGTGACAATGGCCTACGAGCCAATCTGGGCCATTGGCACGGGTGTGCCGGCCCATGGCGAGGACGCCAACCAGATCATCGGGGAAGCGGTGCGGGGCACCCTGGCCGACGTTTACGGTGAGGAGATCGCCGAATCGATCCGGATTCAGTATGGGGGCAGCGTCAAACCTCGCAACGTCACGGAGTTCCTGAGCCAGCCGGAAATCGACGGCGCACTGGTCGGCGGGGCAAGTCTCCAAGCCGCCGACTTCTCCGAGATCGTCAAGAAAGGACTCGCAGCCAAGGAAGCTTGATGAGCTGGCTTCCCCTGGTCGGGCTGGCGGTGACGCTGGCGCTCTTGCTGGTGACTGAGCGCTGGATTCACCGCCACCTACAAGGGGCCATGCTGCTATTGGCTGGAGATCGCGAAATCGCGGTAACACTGTATGCCCTGCCTCTGATGCCCGGCATCGTGCTCCACGAGATCAGCCACGCGCTCGCAGCCAGGCTCCTCGGTGTGCGAGCAGGCCGGGTCTCCATCCGACCGAAGCTGGCGGGGGAACGCATACAGCTCGGATCCGTGCCGGTCGAAGAGACTGACTTCCTCCGGGCCAGCCTGATTGGCCTGGCCCCGCTTCTGACAGGAAGTGCGGTCATCCTGTTGATTGGCTACACGGTGTTCGGCATCGGCGCGATGCAGCAGTCTTTCGTGGAGGGGGACTGGGCCCGAGTATGTCGCGACCTCCGGAGCATGCTGAATGCGTCTGACCTCTGGGTATGGGCCTACCTGATCTTCGTGGTGAGCAACACGATGCTCCCCAGCCAGTCGGATCGGCACTCCTGGATGCCGATCTTCCTGTTCGCTGGCCTGATGTTTGTGTCGGCGTGGCTGGCAGGGCTGGGACCGGCCATCGTCGCACACCTGGGCCGCCCCCTCGATGTGGCAGCTCCGTGGCTCGCTGCAACGTACGGCTTCACGATCGCTGCGGACCTCCCTTTCGTCCTCTTGATCGCGCTCCTCGAACGACTATTGGAACGCTTGAAGGGCGTGCGCGTCGAATACTAGATAGTCCCAGCGTCCCGGGGCTGTCCCCCGGAGGATTCCAGACCGGTAAACCCGGCACTGAGTCCAGCCGACGCGGTTAGGCAGAAAGGGCTATCCCTCGCGCTCGGTCACTCTCTCATCGAAAGAGACGCCGAGTCGCTCCAATTCCCCGAGAATGGGCTCGTAGATCTCCGCCAAGACCGGGATGTGCACCCCGGTCACAGCAATCTCGCCTTCCAGGATCATCCGCGCGCCAACCGCCGCAGGCAGTCCGACCGTCCGCGCCATCGCCGTGTCACCATCAGGGTCCCCAAACTCGATGAGAGTCGATCTGATAGCCTCGACTCGGTCACCATAGTCCACACGGAACTCGTGGACCAGGACCACCATGTCGCGCTCGCCCCGGTGGTACGCCATCTTTTCGAGCATCCGATCCGCCAGGCCGTCGAGGAGCGTTGTTTGCTCCAGAACCACATCCGCATCCAGCAGCCCCAGCCATTCTATGGCCATCATAGCACCGCTGTTGGGCGCGACGTTCAGGTGAGCCGCGAGATCGGTCTTCAGGTCGCTCGTGTTCTGCTTCCCGATGAGCTCGGCCATCACCTCCCGGAACGTCCTCCCCCGCAGGTCAGGGCGGTCCTCCAGGCCGAAGCACCCCAGCTGATTGAGCTTCAGCATCACGTCACACCAACCCAGGTTGCGCAGCGTGCCTCGGTACATCGTCTCGGCCTCAGGGATACCGTACCGTTCCAGGTAGGGAACCGAATCGCGGTTAGGATACGCCTCGTAGTCCCCGAGCCCCTCCACCCACGTCACATAGTGCGTGGCAAAGAGCCTCTGATTAGGGACATCCACGATGCGCCCGTTCTCCAGGTAACGGGCGTCATTCCGTCCCGCCAGGAGCACGCCGCGCGGGCTCCACGAGAACTTATATCCCAGAGGGTTATCGTTTGCCTCTGGCGCCGGCAGGCCGCCACAGAAAGAGCGAAACGCCTTGACCTGCCCGTTCGCGCCGTGAGCGCGGTCGATGATCCGCATAGCGGACATGTGGTCGATACCGGGATCGAGGCCGAGTTCATTCAGCAGGATCACGCCAGCGTGCTGGGCCTCTTCGTGCAACGACTGCATCTCGTCGCTGACATAGCTGGCGGTCAGCAACGGCTTTCGGTGCCGAAGGCAGGCCTTCGCCACCCGGACGTGGTAGGTGTAAGGCAGAAGGCTGACGGCGAGATCAGTCCGGGCAACCAACTCCTTCAGAGCAGGTTCGTTTTCCGTCACGTCCAGGCGGACAGCCCGTCCCCGTGCCCGCTCGCTGACCAGAGCCTCGGCCTTGCGGAGGGTGCGGCTAGCGACCGTGACCTGGTAGCCGTGATCGAGCAGATGACGGACCAACGGATCCGCGACGAAACCAGCCCCAAGAACGAGCACGTTCTTCATCAACTCCTCCTAACGTTCTCAGATACGACGCCCCTCAAGGTGGGCCGCAATGGGGTCAATACAGATGGCAGCCAGCACATCACCCCCTGAACAGTCTACGGCAGATGCTCCTCGAGATAGCGATAATCAGGAGTGAGGTCACCCTGGTGGACAATCAGCGCCCGCTTTATTTCCGGGGGCAGGTCCAACTCATCGAAAGGTGCCGAGTAGTTGGCTCTGACAATGGCTGGCACGTGGTCCATCAGCACGCTGCTGAAGTAGGTCGAGGCTTCGCGCGGAAGCTCACTCGGGAGGATATCTACAGCCAGAATCACAGGACCCCGTCCGCTGACTCCGTCGACGGCCCGATCCTCGAAGGGATCGTAGACGTAGACCGGATTCCCTGGGTCGGTGGACTTGACCGTGGCCTCGATGGCCCCTTCGATGTCGCAGCTGATGTCCCCAATGACCCGCAGCCGGGGTTGTTTTACGACGTATAGCTCCCTCAGATCTTCCTTGGTTACCAGCCGAGGGTACTTCTGCTCCCAGTAGACACAATTGACCAGCAGGGTCAGATACGGCAGATAATCCTTGAACCGAGACCGATACTTAGCGGGATGGTCATAATAATCCTGCAGCTCAAACTCATCCCGAGGAGAGATTGGCTCCACCGTGTCCTCTTCCCTGAACACGACCTTGTACATCACATTCCGAGCGTCACTGTGCTGGGCCACGTCAGCCACTTGCCCCGGCTCAATCTCCTCAACTGGCAGCAGCTCGAAGATCTCATTTGCTCCGCCGAACACGTTCCCGTAACCGGCAAAACCGCAGACCAGGGGTGTTATCGGCCCCGGGAGTCCGTGTTGAGCTATGTGCCTGCCCAATGCGGAGACCGCAGCTCTTGCTTCCTCCAGATCGTCATACTCGTGCGTCTGCCGGAGGTCGGCGAAGGGATTCGCGATTCCTTCGCTGTTCAGCCTCTGCCCCAGGGCCCACAATGTGTCGATCATTCCAGCCAGTCCGGCGTGATGACCAAAAAAGATCAAGCGGCGCCCTTGCTCGTCGGTCACTGTCTCATAGTCGATCAACTGACAGCCCTGGTCCAGCAACCGTTTCAGCATAGGCATGTTGTACGGTTGGCCCTTGATCACGTGCGCGAAAAAGACGTAGGTGTGGCCCCGCTCAAAGAGGCCGGGGGGCATCTCTTTGACACCGAAGACTACGGGGCACGGGGAGAGGTCCTCCTCTATGGTGATCCCCTCTTCTCGATAGGCATCGTCAGAGAAGACGCGAATCGGCGAGGGCTGCACCCAGACCTCGATGTCATATTCGTCCTGAAGCCGGCGGGCGTCCTTCGGGATGATAGGCACGCGGCGTTCCCATTCGCTCTTCTCCTCGCGACGGACACCGACAAGTCTACTCATTGTTCCTCCTCGATCAGGACTTCACGTCTGATTCGGCACATCACGATTCTGCACTTCCAGCCAATGACCAGAGAGCTGTGGGCACTGATCAGGAATTCTGAACGAGGCGCCACCTCCCCCACCCGGAGGGATTCGGCTTCCTGAACAGGGAGATCGCCGGGCACCTTTGGCCAACGTGCCAAGGGAGAGAATAGCAGATACCTCGCCGACCGAACCCGCGTTCAGAACACGTCGTCCGCCTCCTCCCTGCTGGCGTGAGCGAAGGTTCCGTGAGCCACCGCCTCGAGCCATCCCTGAAGCCACAGTCGCGCGCCCGGCGGTATCACTTGCGAAAGCGCGAGAATGAAGTCGCGGTGATGGCGAAGACGCATCTCCTCGGCCTCATCGTCGAGTGCGACTTCGTGCTCCATGGCGTGGATCATCAGTGCTGCATTCTCTTCTGGCCGGCTCAGCCAGTCAAGGGCGACATTCTGATATGGGAAGATCTCAATCTGAGCCAGCAAGAATTCCAGATCAACGCCGTGCTCGTAGAGCCCAACCAAGAGGGACAGGGTCTCGTCGTAGGAGATGGGCCGATACCGGAAGCCAAATCGGGACGGTTCAGGACAATCCAGGCGATCAATCAGAGCTCGCGCGGCGCGATGGAGCGCAGGATCGAGCCACGGCTGCCGCAGACGGGCTATGAACTCCTCCGGCGACACCTGATCTGGCTCCGGAGGGAAAGGCTCATAGGTCGCCGCGACGGGAAAGCCAGAGTCATCCCCGGTCTCCTCCCCTTCCTCAACCTCCCACTCCTGGAAGGCGGCCTCCTCGTGCGCCCAGTATTCCTCCCAGCCTTCCGGATCGTAGCGGGCGATCAGAGGCCAGCCACCTCCGTCATAGTACCACTGCCAGCCGGGTTCCTCGTCGGCCTCAATAGCTTCTCTGACTTGCTCAAGATCAGCCTGGCAGATGGAACAGTCATCTGCGAAGAACTCCTCCAGGTACTCCGGCCTGACGGGGTTAGATTCCCCCCTGCGCTCCGCCCATATCAACTCGCGCGGCGCACACCCGTGAAGGTCACGTTGCGGTGTGAAGAACCACCCGCGGATGATGGCGTCCAATCGCTCTTGCTCCTTCTCCACATCGCCGCCCTCACCGGCGAGCAACTCGGCCAGACGATCGCGTAGATAGAGCACCAGCTCACCGTGAAGCGCAGCTTCCTGAATCGACAAGAACACACCTCCTGGTTGGGTCACAGCGAATCGTCGGCGGAGAGTATACGCCCAACAGGCGCACTGACAAGTCACACAGCCCCGCGCGTGGGCTGGCGCTCAGCGGCGCGCTATCTCACTGAGCGCTCACGTGCAAGCAAATATGACGAGATGGACACCCACCACCCTAAAGCCCCAAGCGTTCGGAGTTCTGCTTCATGGCATCCAGAACGATACCTACGAAGTCCTCCAAGGGCACATTCAGCTTCTCCTCACACAGTCGAATCCTCTCCCGGTCGGCCCCCGACGCAAATGACGGAGAGTCGAATTTCTTCATCACCGATTCGACAGACACCCCGTCCAGCTTGGTGGGGTGAACGAGAGCCACAGCCACAATCAGCCCGGTCAGGTCATCGCAGGCCACCAGAGACCACTCCATCTCTGTGCGCGGCATGACCCCCAGGTGCTCGTAGTTGTGCGCCTTGACAGCACGGACGATACCCTCCTCAACACCGCGCTCCTCCAGTTGCTCGGCGATGACAACAGCGTGCCGCTCAGGATCGCCTTTCGTCTCCTCGTAGTCCGCGTCGTGTAACAGACCTACCACCTCCCACCTGTCGGGATCGCCACCAAACTCCTCGGACAAAGCCCGCATGGCCGCTGCTACAGCGTAATGATGCTTGCGAAGATTCTCATTCGAGATATTCGCCTTCAGGATATTCAGGGCATCTTCTCTTGAGATCACAGATTGTCCTCCTTCGATGATCATTCATACGCAGTCTACAGTGAGTATACCTCCAGGCCAGGGCCCGGCAAATCGTCAGGTCTCCCAGACTCCGTCCCGGCGCTCCCGGGATCCAGCCTCCGGTCTCTCCACGGCGGTCATCCGTCTGATCGTGCGCCAGAGATGGTGTCACTCGCCGAGGGACCGCCTGCCCCGGTTGACCAGTTAGACGCCCACGGTGAGCACCGCCGTCCCAAGTAACAGGCCAATTCTGATCGGCTCCCCCAAGACCCAAAGGCCGAACGAGATACTGAGCATGGGCACGAGATAGATGAAGCCTGCCACGGGGCTGGTCGCTACGTGCTCCAGCGCGCCAAACCAGACCGGGAACGCGAAGACCTTGCACGGCCAGGCCAGAAAGAGCATAGCACCAGGCCTCCTGCCGGATCATCCTCCGGATCCCCCATCCACGCGAGAGGAGGACGAGCCCGGATGTCAGTCTGCGGCCAGTCATTGTACCCGCTCATTCCCCTTTGTCCAGCGGGGGACTCCGCAGCCTGCTATGGATGGACAAAACAGGAGAAGCGACGTACAATCGGCGCAGGTGATGGCCTTACCGCCAGTTGCGGGCGAGGGCGCCGGCTGGCGCGGTTCGCGGCCCGCTGGAAGCCCGACGTGGTGCATTGCCGCATGGAGAGACAGTCAGCCCGAGGAGAACTCCTGTGACCACGATACAGAAGATTGATACGACGTCGAGAGCCCAGGTGCGCCGTTTCGTTGACATACCGTTCAGGCTCTATGCAGACTGCCCGCAGTGGGTGCCCCCGCTGCGACGTGACGTGCGCACTATGCTTAACCGCGAGAAGCACCCTTTCTACCAGCACTCAGACGCGGACTTCTTCATTGCCACGCGGCGGGGTCGCGACGTGGGACGCATAGCGGCGCTGGAAAACCATCGCTATAACGACTATCACGACACGCGCCAGGCGCAGTTCTATCTGTTCGAATGCATTGACGATCAAGGCGTAGCCGACGTCCTGTTCGAACGTGTATTCACGTGGGCGCGGGCACGGGGCCTCGACGAAGTCGTGGGTCCAAAGGGATTCAGTCCCTTCGACGGCTATGGCATCCAGGTGGAGGGGACGGAGCATCGTCAGATGATGATGATGATGAACTACAACCACGATTACTATCCCCGCCTGGTTGAAGCCCTCGGTTTCGAGAAGGAAGTCGACTTCGTGTCTACGTACATCAAAGTGGCCGACTTCAACGTGCCCGAGCGCATCCACCGCATCGCCGATCGCGTGAAGAAGCGGCGCAGCCTATCTGTGCATCACTTCAAGTCGAGACTGGAGCTATACCAGTGGAAGGCTCGAATCGGTGCTGCGTATGCTGAGGCCTTCACCGGCAACTGGGAGTATTACCCGCTCACGCAGAAGGATATCGATTTCGTGTTCAACGACTTGGTTCTGGCAGCCAGCCCACGACTGATAAAGGTCATCGTGCACGGAGATGACATTGTCGGCTTCATCTTCGGCTTTCCCGACGTGTCGAAGGGTCTACAGCGTGCGAATGGGCGGTTGTTCCCTTTCGGCATCCTCCACATCTTGCTCGCCGTGCGGCGCACGAAATGGATCTGCCTGAATGGTATGGGCATTCTGCCCCAGTATCAGGGACTGGGCGGCAATGCACTGCTGTACTCCGAGATGGCCAAGACGGTTAAGGGGCACTTCGATTTCGCCCACGCCGAGTTGACTCAGGTAGCAGAATCAGCGGTGCAGATGAGACGCGATCTGATCAATATAGGCGCGAAACCCTACAAGAACCATCGGGTCTACATCCGAAAGATATAGCTGGCGCGCGGCCCGGCTCCAGGGACCCGATGCATACAGGCGATCCGTGCTGAGGGTCGACGGTGAGACAGCGACGGAGCCCAACTCTTCTTCACTTGGGTGGAAAGGCATGGACGGATCGCCTGCTCCCGCGACGTGTCAGGTAGTTGACACATTCGATCACCGTGCTACAATCGGCGCCGTCGACTCGGCGATGCAAAACTGGTTAGACCGGCGCGCTGCTTCGCACGACTTGTGAGAAGGCAGGTGCGCCTTTTTTGGCGGTACACCGCCAATCCGCACCCATCCATGACCCGGAGTAGCAGGGTTCAAGAACAACAGGGCGTCTAGCACGCCATCACAGATAGTCTCTGGGCGCTCTTCAATAGACATCCAACAGTTCAAAGGAGCAAAGGCGTTGAACCAACCATACTCGGACATCATCCGGCCCCACGGAGGCACATTGGTCGATCGGGTACTCCGGGGCGAGATGCGGGAAGCCATCCGCGAGCGGGCCAAAGAGATGACCCGCATCCCCCTTGATTCGATGGGGCTTTCTGACCTCGAGCTCATCGCCACCGGAGCGCTCAGTCCTCTGACCGGCTTTATGGGCAGGGCTGACTACGAGCGTTGTGTCGATGAGATGCGACTGACCAACGGCGTCGTCTGGTCAGTGCCCGTGACGCTGGCCGTGGACCAAGATCTGGCGTCGGGTATCCGGGAAGGACAAGAGGTCGCCCTCTGCGAGGAAGCCCGTGTTCTTGCTGTTATGGAGGTAACGGAGAAATATACCCTCGACCGGGACGCGAAGGAACGCGAAGCTCTAGAGGTCTATCGAACCACGGAAGAGGCCCACCCCGGCGTGGCCAGGCTGTATCAGCGCGACGAAGCCGTCCTCGGTGGTGACATCTGGCTGGTAGACTGGCCCAGCGCCATCAAGACGGAGTTCCCCGAACTCCGGCATACACCGGCTCAGACGCGGCGCATGTTTGCCCGGAGAGGATGGCGGAGCGTGGTGGGCTTCCAAACCCGCAATCCCATCCACCGGGCCCACGAGTACCTTCAGAAGACCGCGCTGGAGATCGTCGACGGCCTGTTCATCCACCCCCTGGTAGGTGAAACAAAGGAGGGGGATATCCCCGCCGACGTGCGCATTGCGTCTTATCAGACGATCTTGCGCGACTACTACCCGGTGGATCGCGTATTGCTGGGCGTCTTTCCGGCTGCGATGCGGTATGCCGGGCCTCGCGAGGCGATCTTCCACGCGATCGCTCGCAAGAACTACGGTTGCACGCACTTCATCGTGGGGCGGGATCACGCCGGCGTCGGAGACTATTACGGCACCTACGACGCCCAGGAGATTTTCGATCAATTCCCCCAGGAGGACATTGGCATCGTGCCCTTCAAGTTTGAGTACGCCTTCTTCTGCAAGAAATGCGGGGGAGTGGTGTCCGCGAAAACTTGTCCTCACGATCAGGATGACTGGATCTACCTGAGCGGCACCCAGGTGCGCGAGATGTTGCGGCGCGGGGAGATGCTGCCCGCCGAGTTCACCCGGCCGGAAGTGGCGAAGGTGCTGCTGGAGGGCATGAAGGAGGGTAAGTAGGACGCGATGCTCAGGTTTTTCAGACCCCGAAAGAGGCACAAGGTCATGGTTTTTGGGCTCGATTGCGCCCCGCCAGCGGCGCTGTTCGAGTCGGGGGACGAGAACGACCTGGGCCTCAAGGACCAACTGCCGAACTTAAGTCGTCTCATCGACGAAGGGATCTACGGCCCGCTGTCCAGCTCCATCCCGTGTATAACCGTCCCGGCGTGGACATCGATGCTGGCTAGTAAGGATCCAGGCACGCTCGGCTTCTACGGCTTCCGTAACCGGGCCGATCATTCCTACGAACGGATGAACATCGCCACAGGGAATGCAGTCCACGACCCCCGAGTCTGGGACGTTCTGGGGGAGGCCGACAAGGCATCGGCGGTCATTGGTGTTCCCCAGACTTACCCGATCAAGCCCATCAACGGGTATCTGATCAGTGGTTTTCTCACCCCCAACACCGACCGTCAGTATACCTTCCCCGACGATTTGCGGTATGAAGTCGATCGCGTGCTGGGTGGCGCAGAGTACGACGTGGACGTCCCTCAGTTCCGTACCGAGGACAAGGATTTCCTGTTGAAGCAGATCCAGGAGATGACAGAGAAGCGCTTTGCGGTGATCAAGCACCTGATCCGGGAGAAGCCCTGGGACTTTTTCATGTTCGTGGAGATAGGCCTGGATCGTATTCACCACGGGATGTGGAAGTTCTGGGACCCGGGTCACTATAGACACGAACCTGGGAACCCCTACGAGGACGCTATCCCAGATTACTACCGCTACCTGGATGGTGAGCTGGGCCAAATCCTCGGCATGCTGGACGACGACACGATCGTCATGGTGGTCTCCGATCACGGCGGGCAGGCTATGGAGGGCGGCTTCGCCATCAACGAGTGGCTGCGCCAGGAGGGCCTCCTGGTGCTCAAGGACGAGCCTCTGTACGAAGGGTTGGTCCCGTTTGAGAAGGTCGAGGTCGACTGGGAGAGGACCACAGCCTGGGGATCAGGCGGCTACTACGCCCGTGTCTTCATGAACGTGGAGGGCAGGGAACCGCAAGGCAGGATCCCGCCCGATGAATACGAGACGACGCGCGACGAACTCAAGGAGAGAATCGAGGCCGTCCTTGACCA
Source organism: uncultured Anaerolineales bacterium (assembly GCA_964450435.1). Taxonomy (GTDB): domain Bacteria; phylum Chloroflexota; class Anaerolineae; order B4-G1; family B4-G1; genus SKLM01. Next base: position 16,048 of record CAYVCX010000038.1, on the reverse strand, counting down.
CGAGGGGAACCCAATGGGTTCGGTGGCCTTTAGGCCGCAAGATCTCTATCGAGAGGTCCGGAACGTCGCGCCAGACTTGATGGTCTACTTCGGGAATCTGCGGTGGCGATCGGTCGGGTCATTCGGCCTGCCCGAGATCTACACCTTCGAGAACGATACCGGACCGGACGACGCCAACCATGCCCAGGACGGGGTGTTCATCCTTTGGGATCCCCGCAGAGATCATGGAGGCAGATATGTAGACGGCCTGCAGCTGATGGACATCGCCCCCACCATCCTGGACACGCTGGACGTTCCGGTGCCGTCCGATATGCAGGGAAGGAGCATCGAGCGCTAGATCTGCCCCAGCGAATGAGGAAGAAGCTCTCCCGTTCGTCTCGGGCCGCAGTGTGAGCACCCGCCAGACGCTTGCGAGTGGGGGACAACCCGTTTTCGCCGACGACAGATCCCGAAGAAATGAAGCCGACCAGAAAGCCGACAAGAGTGCTCCTTCTATGCGGTTGGATAGCGCTGGTCGCTGTGCTGGCAGCAGGGGGGTATGTGGGAGGCGCATTGCTGGCCCCCCGGTGGACCGTGCCGTCCCTGGCACTCCTCGATGACATCCCCACCCCCCGCCCCAGACATACAGCGCTCTGGATCGCGCCCGGGGCACCGGAGGAGAGAGTTCTGGAGGACGAGGGGCCCGATGAGTGGCGATTCCGGGGTGAGGCCGGGCAGTCTGCCACCATTGAGATGTGGTTTCACCCGGGTGCGGGCTCGAGCATTGAGGCAGAGATGCTCGTCCGGCTGCTTGCGCCCGACGGAGCTGTCCTGACCGAGACACAAGGTTCACTATTCCTTCCACCCTACCTCTCCCAGCCCACCCTTCCCGCCAGCGGGGTGTACCACGTCGAGGTAGTCCCCCTCGGGGAGGCACCAGGACGGTATTCGCTCGGGCTGACCCTGTCCGAAGCAGCCGCTGACACCGAGTCCAGGCCCACCCCTGTGGGTCCGCCCGGCGGGCCTCCAGACAGCCCTGCAGCCTCGGCAACGATACGGTTCGCCTGGCCGACGATACGGCGTGCTATCTCGGGCTGGACCTTCCACGATCCTGGCAATCCGGCCCACATCGGTCTAGACATAGCGGCGCAGCCAGGGGACTCCATCGTCGCGGTTGCCGATGGGAAAGTGGTCTTTGCAGACTGGGCCGGCGGCTACGGGAATCTGGTGATCGTGGAGCATAAGAGCGACTGGCGCTCCTACTACGCCCATCTCCAGCGGGTAGCAGTGGGCGTAGGGCAACAGGTGTGGAGAGGGGAGACCCTGGGGGGGGCCGGCTCAACAGGCAACTCGACCGGGCCGCACCTCCACTTCGAGTTGCGCTATGGAGATCGGCCGGTGGATCCTCACATCTATCTGCCCTAGGCCCACACGCTGGCTCGAGTGGTGATGCTGGCGGGTCTCCTCCCAGTCCCAGGCCAGGGCGCGCGCGCGGCATCGCGCCGGGGAAGAGCGCCACCCACTCGAGAGCCACAAGACATGGCCCATACAGCAAGCGACCGCCTTCCCATGAGATACTTGCGGGAAGGCGGTCGTCTCTCACGACAGCCGTCGTGACTCTCTCAGCACCGAATCGGGAATCAGCTACTCTCCGGCGTGGATGATCTCTACGGGGCACCCGTAGGCCGCATCCTCGACACACTCCTCCAGGTCCTCGGGGACCTCTCCCACGCCCAGATCATCATCGACTCGATACTCTTCTACGATCTGGCTGAAGAAGTCATCGGGGTTCTCCTCGAAGACCTCAGGGCAGTCGGCGTAGCACGTGCCGCACTCGATGCATTCTTCGCGATCTATCGTTACTCTCATTTTGCCTCCTTGTTGATGAGTTTGACGATGAGCTGCCTATGCAGACAGCGCCTATTTATAGCATGAAATGACGACTTGTCCAACGTGGCTGAGGTGGACACGCGATAGGCTACAGGAGCAGCATCGCATCTCCGAAGCTGTAGAAGCGGTACTCCTGCTCGACAGCTTCAGCGTAAGCGCGGTCGATTAGCTCCTTCCCGGCGAATGCTGTCACCAGCATCAGCAACGTGGAGCGCGGCAGGTGGAAGTTCGTGATCAGGGCGTCGACGGCTCGGAAGTCGTAGCCAGGATAGATGAAGAGATCGGTCTCCCCCTCAAAGGCAGCAGCCACCTGCCAGGGACAGGAATCGGCGCAGACCTCGCCACCGACAGCGATGAGAGCGGCCGTCTCAAGAACGCGCACGCTCGTCGTGCCCACGGCAACAATCCGATGCCCTTTCAGCTTGGTCTGGTTCACCTGCCTCGCGACCTCGGGGCGCAGGGAGCAGTACTCTGTGTGCATCTCGTGGTCCTCAACCTGCTCCTCCCGCACCGGCTGGAAAGTGTCCAGCCCGATGTGAAGGGTGACAAACTCAGATCGCACCTCCATCCTGCGTAGCTTGTGGAGCAACTCCGGCGTGAAGTGGAGTCCCGCGGTAGGCGCGGCAGCCGACCCAGGCTTCGACGCGTAGACGGTCTGATAGCGCTCGTCGTCCTCCAGAGTCTCGTGGATGTAGGGCGGAAGGGGCGTGACACCGATCTCCTGCGCCATAGGAAGCACAAGACGGTTGAACTCGAGAACGCGGACTGCGCGCTCGCCACGGGCGACCACCCGCGCGGAGGCGGTGGTCCGAGCACCTCCCGGCCCATCGAGAAGCCTCAGCGTCAAGCCCGGCCGCACCCCTCTGCCTCCCACCAGGGCCCGCCAAATCCTGTCGTCCTGCTGTCGAAGTAACAGGATCTCCACCTGGCCTCCGGTGGGTTTCACCGCGTACAGACGGGCGCGAACGACCCGCGTCTGATTATGCACCAGCAGATCCCCTGGTTCGACGAACTCAGGAAGATCGTAGAAATGACGATGGGAAATCGACTTCCGTCGTCGGTCCACCACCATCAGGCGCGACGTGTCCCGGGGGCTCACTGGCTTCTGAGCGATCAGCTCAGGGGGAAGCTCGTAGCTGAAGTCGGCGGTCCGCACCAGCCGCGGCTATCCTTCCTCGGTGGTCGCCGAGCTGGTCTCGGACCCAGCTCCCGAGGTCCGGGCGTGTGACACCGCCCGCCAGATGGCAGCGATCAGGCAAAGGACGGCCGCCACCTCGAACACGCTGAAGCAGCAACCAACGCTGGTGCTGGCAAGTTGGATCCCCGTCGCCACGCGGGGCGCCAGCAGGCCAATGAGCGACCCCCGAGCGAAGCTGGCCAGGTCGACAAGGGTCAGCAGGGTGAAACCGACCAGAGCAAGAATCGCTGAGCCCCGTCTCCTCTCACGGCGGACGATCAAGACAATCGCGACCACTACCCCGACCAGATGGACGAACAAGGTCGGGAACAGGGGCAGCAAAGCCAGAAACGCGGGGCCGCGAGTCATTCCTTCCCCCCTAGCGGTTGATGAGCCGCACGATCACATTCAACACAATGGTCAGCAGAATGCTGAGAATGATGGAGCTAGCCAGAGGAATCAGGCAGGTGAAACCATCACGCTCAATGCGAATGTCGCCTGGGATCCGCCCCCACAACCCTGTTCTGGAGATCAGCCACACGAAGGCCCCCAGCAGGGTCAGAGCAATCCCCATTCCCACCAACAGCTTGGCAATCGGCTCCAGACCGTTCACAATGCCCTCTCCCCGTTGAGTCAGCGCAGTCGCCTGCTGGATCTTGAGGGGCTCACTCCAGATCGTAACCTACGCCCAGCTCGTCTCCGATGGCCCGCAGGTCAGCAGCGACCTTTGGGTTCAGAGGGACGCCCTCCCGGGAGTTCCGCTCCGTCGCCTCGTACTCCTTTTCACCGTGGACGTAGATCCGGTCCTGCCCCTCTGCCTTTGGTGCGTCCTTCAGCCGCCGCTGCAAATCGTCCATGTCCGCCTTGAACTCACGCACAGGCCGGAACGCGTCGACCCGCCAGGCGCCGAAGAAATGTCCAATCGCCGACGGCAAGGCGTTTCCTGAATCATCTGTGGGGTAGACCAGGTTCGCATAGGCTGCGCCGGAGAGAACGCCGGACAGAACGTCGACCAACAGCGCCAGTCCGTACCCCTTATGACCGCCCAACAGTTCTCCAGATCCACCCAGGGGAAGCAGCCCTCCCCCTGTCCGCTCCTTCAGATTCCCCAGCACGCGCCCAGGATCGGTGGTGGGCTCACCGGTCTCGTCGGTGGCCCATCCCGATGGGATGGGCTTCTCCAGCCGATGGTAGACCTCAAGCTTGCCGCGAGGCACGGTACTGGTGGCCATATCGAGGACAAAGGGCGGTTCCTCCTGGGCCGGAGCAGCTACGGAGATGGGGTTGGTCCCCAACATCGCGTCTCGTCCGAAGGTCGGCACCACCAGTACGGCGGCATTCGTCGTGGAGATACCAACACAGTCGTGATCGAGCGCCATCATCGCGTAGTAGCCCGCAATTCCGAAGTGATTGGAGTTGCGAACGGTGGCGAATCCAGTGCCAAATTCCTCGGCTTTCTGAATCGCTTTGCCCATCGCTCGGTAGGACACCGGCTGACCGAGGCCGCCGCCTGCATCGACGACGACCGTCGTCGGGGTCTCGGTCACCACCCGTGCGTCTGGCTGTGCAGTCATCACCCCATCCCGCAGTCCATCGACATAGCGGCGCAGCCGGGCCACCCCATGGCTGCTGATGCCGCGCATGTCAGCAGCGACCAACACATCAACAGTAATGCGAGCGTCGTCCTCCGGGACGTTCCTGCGCTGAAGCGCCCGTACACAGAAATCCTTCAACGCTTCCGGCTGCACCCGAATCTCGGTCTTTTCTACCACGTCTCCCTCCAAAGGCTCAAAATCTCGTCAAACGAATTCTGCCAGTACCCTGCCGGCAGCCCAATATTGCGATATTCTGGGATCACTCCAGAACTCGCTTCAAGTCCCGCACATGCATCAATTGATGACCGTAGACGGCGTTGATGAACGTCTCCACCGTGATCTCTCCCAGAGCGGGATGACGTCCCACTCTGTCCAGAGCCTCGTCCGCAAGCCCCTCCACCCACGAGATGGTGCGCTGCCGAGCGGCAACAAGATCGGTCAGCAGCTCTCCTCTCGGCACCGAGGCCAGACGCTGTTGTTCGCTGGCGTTGAAAGCCTGGTAGTCGAATCCCTCCGGCGCACCATCGCCGCCTGCCGCGACATCCTGGGCCAGCCGCAGCAGCCCTTGTTCCGCTGAGAGGAAGTGTGCCAGCAGGTCTCGTACTGTCCACGGATACGGGTTTTCATAGACTACGAGGTCCCACGCCGCGGCGTCGAGGCTCTCGAAGATCTCCCTCGACTTCAGGATGCCCCGTCGAAGGCGAACCACCAGTTCGTCGATGCGCTCGCTCACATTGGCTCCTCGTAAAGCTCCAAGAGCACACCATGCGCGGACTTGGGATGAACGAACACGTAGCGTGTCCCGTCAACGGCGACCTGAGGCTCGTCTGTGACCGGAAGCGCCCCTGCCTCTCGCAGCCGGTTCATTGCCGCTGTGATGTCCTCGACCACGAGGCAGATGTGGTGTAGTCCTTCTCCTCGCGTGTCCAGGAAACGAGCAATCGCCCCCTCATTCTGGAGAGGGCGAACCAGCTCGACTCTACCATTCGCGAGAGGAAGAGAGGCAATCTCTACGCCCTCCCCCGGGACCTCGCGCCGTTCGGCAACCTCCAGCCCCAGCGCATCCCGGTAAAAGGACAATGCCTCTTCCAGACTATGCACGACTACAGCAACGTGATCAATGGACAACGCCATAAACCCGCCTCCCCACGCAAGCCAAATGCCGTGCTTCAGATACCCACCTGCGCCTGATACTCGCCCCAGATATCGCGCAACACTCCGCAGATCTCTCCCAGCGTGCAGTCCGCCTCCACGGCCGCGATGAACAGCGGCGTGAGGGGGGCGCCGGCGGCGCGAGCCGCCTGGGCGATTCGAGTCAACGCCGCCGACGCCCGTTCGTTATCTCGGCGATTGCGGAGGGCCGCCAGGCGCGCCCGCTGGCGACCCTCAATGGCCGGGTCGACAGCCAGGCGCTCCAGCTCGGCTCTCTCTTCATCGACCTGATAGGCGTTCACGGCAACGATAACCCGTTCTTTCCGCTCCACCTCCTTCTGATACCGATAAGCCGCGTCCGCGATCTCCTGCTGGACGTATCCCTGCTCAATGGCCACCAGAGCACCTCCGCGGGCGTCAATTTTTGCGATGTAGTCTCGCGCCCGGCGCTCCACCTCATTGGTGAGCCGCTCAACAGCGAAAGAGCCGGCCAGGGGATCGACGGTGTTGGCGACGCCGGACTCGTGAGCCATGATCTGTTGCGTGCGCAGCGCGAGACGAACCGATGCCTCCGTGGGCAGCCACAACGCCTCGTCGCGAGAGTTGGTGTGAAGGGACTGGGTGCCCCCCAGAACCGCGGCCAGCGCCTGAAGCGTCACCCGCACCACGTTGATCTCCGGCTGCTGGGCAGTGAGTGCGGATCCGGCGGTCTGGGTGTGGAAGCGCAGCATCCACGAGCGGGGATCTTCGGCCCCAAACCGGTCTCTCATCAGGCGGGCCCACAGACGGCGCGCGGCACGGAACTTCGCAATCTCCTCCAGAAAGTCGTTGTGGGCGTTGAAGAAGAAGGAAAGCCGAGGTGCGAACGTGTCCACGTCCAGACCTGCCTCCACCGCTGCCTCGACGTAAGCGATGGCGTTGCACAGGGTGAAAGCAATCTCCTGGACCGCGGTAGATCCGGCCTCCCGGATGTGATACCCACTGATGCTGATAGTGTTCCACCTCGGAACCCGAGCAGCGCAGTACTCGAAAAGGTCGGTGACCAGACGCATCGACTCGCGCGGCGGGAAGATATAGGTGCCGCGGGCGATGTACTCCTTGAGGATGTCGTTCTGCACCGTGCCGCGCAGTTGATGAGGATCGATGCCGCGCTCTTTCGCCACAGCGACATACATGGCGAGCAGCACCGCCGCCGGGGCATTGATGGTCATCGACGTGCTGACCCGATCCAGGGGAATAGCATCGAAGAGGCGCCGCATGTCGTCCAGGCTGCTGATGGAGACGCCTACTTTCCCAACCTCGCCCTCGGCGAGTGGATCATCAGCGTCATAGCCGAGCTGGGTCGGGAGATCAAAGGCCACCGAAAGGCCGGTCTGACCCTGCTCCAGCAGATACTTGTAGCGCGCGTTCGACTCCCTGGCAGAGGCATACCCTGCATACTGTCGCATCGTCCAGAGCCGTCCGCGATACATGGTAGGATAGACGCCCCGGACGAAGGGGAACTGGCCGGGGAAGCCGATGTCGTCGAGGTATTCGAGATCGACGTCTGCAGGGGTATAGGCACGCTTGAGAGGAATGCCTGAGGGCGTCTCAAAGGTTTCCTGGCGCTCCGGGAAGCGCTCAAGCGCTGGTTCGAGTACCTCTCTGCGCCACTCTTCCATCGTGCGTTCTAGACTGTCCAATGGTCCTCCGAAGCTGTCATAGAGCTACGCGCGGGATCATCACCGTCCAGTGGGAGCCCATACCGGGGGAATCACGGGGCGGCCTCTTGTATCATCCGCCCAATCCAGGCCAGCCCGGGGTGCTCTAGTCGTTCCATCTCGGCTAGAACCTGCGCGCGATCGTAGTCCACCCGGCATGCCGTGATCTTGCAGTCGCCCCCCTCAAAATCGAGCAACGCATAGGCGGGGCGCGGATCGCCATCGAGGGGGATGCCCACACTGCCGCCGTTGACCAGCCGGACGCCAGCCACGGGACGATCCATCACACGGTGCGTATGGCCGTAGAGCACCAAGCGTGCGCCGATCTGAGACACATAATGCCGAAGCTCATCCTGGGGCGTGTCCGGATACACATTGGTCTCGTCGTCTTCAGGGGTCGCATGGACGGCCAGGATCCTACCGTAGTCCGGAACGTCCCGGTGTAGCTGCCTGGGCAAGTCACGCAGGAACTCGTAGTCCCCATAGGATAGTCGTTGTACAGCCCATCGAAAGGTGGCGTCCCGAGTCTCCAGCGTCTCCGGCATGCGCTCCCATTCTCGCCGCGACTCGACCGCGACGGCAGGCCGACGGCCGGTTACCAGATAGCGATCGGTGTTGCCGCACAGGAAGTCAGCGTTGGGCAACGCCCGGAGGCGGGCCAACGTCTGCGACGGCCACGGGCAGAAGGCTGAGAAATCGCCCATGATCCAGTAGAGATCGGGCGTGCCCTGCGTCCTGATGTCTGCCAGGACAGCCTCCAACGCCAGGAGGTTGCCGTGAATATCGGAAAGAGCCGCAAGACGCATGACGTCCATCTCCTTTCTGTCTTCGTGCCATCCACGGACGACTCGCTGCACGATGGGCACCGGGGACATCAGTGTGTCCGCCAAGGCCGGTTGAACGAAATACCCTTCCGCCCCATGCCCTTGCGTAAGTATACTAGAATGCCACTATTCAACAAGCTGTGGCTGGCGTACGGATTCCTGAACCGGGAGATTCCCGCATCCTCGCTGGTTGCCCGGGACCTTCCGAAGCTCGCTGGCATACACAACGCCGCCGCAGGAGACCCCAATAGGTGGAACACCAGAAGACCACAAATGACAGAGAGAATATGCGGCTCTTCCTACGAGTCTCAGTTTGACAGGAGCAAAGAAGCGTGTTATACTATACCCCTGGTAAGTATAGGATGGTGTGAAACTGCAGGGACGAACTGCGATCTTGAAGGAGGAGATATTCCCCGATGCCGGTATACGAGTATACGTGCGAGAACTGTGGCAGGACTTTCGACTTGTTCGTACGTTCCGCCACCAGACGGAGCGAGCCCCGGTGCCCTGATTGTGAGAGCACCAACGTCAAGAAGGCTGTGTCGCTGTTTGGCATCGCTGGAGGTGGTGGAAGAAGTGAGGCCAGCGCCTCCTGTGGCCCTGGTCCCATCTGAGGGACGAGACAATAGGGGGCCGTAGGCCTCCACAGGAGGACGGCGTGAAGCTAGCCGATTCAGAAGCAAGGGCCAAGCTGTTGCTGCGTGTCCGGCGCATCGAGGGTCAGGCGCGTGGCGTGGCACGGATGATCGAGGAGGATCGTGACTGCAGCGAGATCCTGCAGCAGTTGGCTGCCGTCCGATCTGCCGCTCATCAGGCGACCGTGTCCCTGGTGCGATCCTACGCCACGGAGTGCGTCGTCTCGGACGCATCAGCGGAGGAGATTGCCGATGCACTGGCAGTGGCCTTGTCCCGACTGGCGTAGATTCCCGTCTACGCTGGATTGACCGAGCAAAGATCAAGGAGATACGATGATGCCTCTACTCAAAGCAGAGATCCAGGAGCAGGTGAAGGAACAGCTGGCCGACCTGGGCGGCCCGGTGCGCCTGGTTATGTTCACCCAGGAATTCGAGTGCCAGTACTGCGCCGAGACCCGCCAGATGGTCGAGGAGATAGCTGCCCTGTCCGACCAGGTGACGGCGGAGATTTATGACTTCGTTGCCGACGAAGAGGAAGCTGAGAAGCTTGGCGTGGACAAGATACCCGCCGTGGCAGTCATCGGCGAGGACGATTACGGGATCCGCTTCTACGGTATCCCCTCGGGCTACGAGTTCACCTCGCTGTTGGCGGCCATCCGGGCGGCCGCAGCGGGCGAGGCAGATCTCAACGAGGAGACTCTGGAGGAGCTGTCCGAACTGAGCGAGCCCGTGCATATGCAGGTGTTCGTCACCCCCACCTGTCCCTACTGCCCCCAGGCTGTGGTCCTAGGCCACAAGATGGCCATAGCGAGCCCTCTGGTACGGGCTGACATGGTGGAGGCTCAGGAATTCCCACACCTGGCGACGAGATACCAGGTCATGGGCGTTCCACGCACGGTCATCAACGAGTCGACACACATAGAGGGTGCGGCATCGGAGCCGATGGTGCTGGAGAAGGTCCAAGAAGCCCTTGCCGCCCACCCTGCCTCACAGAAGGACTAGAGGCAATGGACTTCGAGCCAAGGGTCGCGCGGAACGAGCCGAGGCAGGAAAGCGAGGCGCCTGCGGTCTATGACCTTGTCATTATTGGCGGAGGCCCGGCGGGGCTGACGGCGGCAATCTACGCCGGACGGGCTCGGGTCCCCACCCGAGTTCTTGTCGGAGCACTCCCCGGCGGACAACCCGCAAACACTGCCGAGGTAGATAACTTCCCCGGGTTTCCGGGGGGCGTAGGCGGCGGGGAACTCGCCCAGCGCTTCCAGAGCCAGGCCGAGCGCTTCGGTGCTGAGATTGCTGCAGAGACGGTAACTGAGGTCGATCTCTTGGAGCAGCCCTTCACCATCCGCTCGGAGCGACAGGGCTATCAGGCCCGGGCGGCGATCGTGGCCACGGGCGCCGTCCCCCGCCGACTGGGGATACCGGGTGAGGGGAAGTTCTACGGGCGAGGGGTATCCTCCTGCGCCACCTGCGATGGATTCTTCTATCAGGATAAGCAAGTCGTCGTCGTCGGTGGTGGTGACGCCGCCATCGACGAGGCTCTCTTTCTGACCAGGTTTGCCGGGCGGGTCACGGTCATCCACCGCCGGGACGAACTGCGCGCGACGGAGATCTTTCGGGAGCAGGCGTTTGCCAATCCCAAGATTTCTTTCGTGTGGGATTCGGTGGTCGAGGAGGTTTTGGGGGATCAGACCGTCACGGGCGTACGAGTGCGCAACCTGAAGAACGGGGAAACCTCAATGATGAAGACGGATGGCGTATTCGTCTACATCGGGATGGAGCCGAAGTCCGATCTGTTCGTCGGTCAGCTGGAGCTGGACGACGACGGCTACGTCGTCACGGATCGCCGTCAGCACACAAATCTACCGGGTGTGTTTGCAGCGGGTGACATTCAGGACCCCAACTACCGTCAGGTGGTGACGGCGGCAGGCACCGGGGCGATCGCGGCCATGGAAGCAGAACGCTACCTGGGCAAGTATCCGTAGGAGGCCAACATCCAGAATGAGCATTGATTTCTTTGCTGAGGAACCTACCAAACCAGAGGTCTATGACGTTGTGATCATCGGAGGCGGACCCGCAGGGGGCAGCGCCGCCATCTACACCGCTCGGGCGGATCTCACGATGTTGGTGATCGATAAGGGACTGACCGCGGGAGCGCTGGGGATGGCTTCCAAGATCGCCAACTACCCGGGACTCCCTGAGCCAATCAGCGGCGCCGCTCTCGTCCGCCGCATCCGAGACCAGGCACGCTCCTTCGGCGCCACGTTCATCGACGAGAAGGCATTGCGCGTTGATCTTGAGGGCGATCCGAAACAGGTCTGGACAGGGGAGGGAAAACACGAGGGACACGCCGTGATCATCGCCACTGGAGCTATGGGGCGCACGGGGCGCTTCCCTGGAGAGGAACGCTTGTTGGGTCGAGGAGTGAGTTACTGCGCCACTTGCGACGCCGCCTTCTTCCGAGAGCAAGAGGTGGTGGTCGCCGGCTACAACGACGAGGCAATAGAAGAAGCGCTGACACTGACTCGCTTCGCCACCAACGTTCATTTCCTTAATCCCAGGAGCAGCTTCTTGGCACCAGAGGAGCTGATTGCGGAATTGAAGCGTCACGACAAGGTGACGATCTACCCATCGAGTCGGATCAAGGAGATCGTGGGCGACGATCGAGTGGAGGCGGTTGAGATCACGGCGGGGGGCGAGAAGCGGACCATCGAGGTCGACGGCGTCTTCATCTATCTTCAAGGAACCCTCCCCATCACCGACTTCCTGAATGAGCAAGTGTCAACAAACGACGAAGGGTGCTTGGTCGTTGATGAGACCTTCCAGACCAGCGTCGAGGGGGTTTTCGCCGTAGGCGACGTGCTGTGCAAGCACGTGAAACAGGCAGCGATCGCTGCTGCCGAAGGTGTGGAAGCAGCGATAGCTGTGGACCGGTATCTCCATGGCCGCGAGCAACTCCGACCGGACTGGACGCATTAGCTGAGACGACTCACAATGCTCTCTCATCCCGGCGCATCGCGGATTCCCCACGTCGACGAGGGCTCGTGCCAGTTGTGTCCAAGATGTGCGGCACGCCTTGCGTGCCGCACCAAAGCGATCCAGATCCTTGATTCCGACGAGATTCCATTCGTCGACGGAAATCGATGTTACGGCTGTATGGTCTGCGTGCCCGCCTGTCGGTTCGACGCAGTCGTACCCTAGCTCGGGCTTCAAGGGAGCAGAGCTCGGATTTTTCGACGACGGCTGCCGCCTGATCCTGCGATTTGCTCTCCCGGATTGCGGTGTGCTATAATTGTCGACACTCTCGTCCAGCAACGTCATCACCACACACGAAGGAGCACGCATGAGCGGCTGGCGCTACAAAGTCTCGGTTCACACGGCCGGGGACATCTTGAACAACCTCCCAGAAACCGTGGAACAGGCACCTCCAGCGATCTACTGCGACGACAAGGGAGCCTGCTACTTCGACGAAGGGCCCAACCCCTTCACTCAGGCCATCGAGCAGGTCCTGGATGAACTGGGTGGCCAGGGTTGGGAGCTAGTCCAGGTTCTGTTCAGGCCGGATCAGATGATCTGCTTCTGGAAGCAGCCGCTAGTGCCGGGTTGATGCACGGCGACGTCATCGTAGTTGGTGCCGGTCCGGCGGGCGCCTCCGCCGCCTACTGGCTGGGTGAAGCCGGTGAGCAGGTCCTTGTGCTGGAGAAAGAGGAACTGCCTCGCTATAAGCCCTGCGGGGGCGGCGTCCCTCAGGCTGTCTTCAGCCGCTTCCCGTTCAGCTTTTCGGGCGTCGTGGAGCGCTGGGTTCGGCACGTGCGCTTCCGCTTCCGGGACGGACGGGAGGTTGCGATGGACATCCCAGATCGGGCCGTGGCGACGGTCATGCGCGATCGCTTCGATCTTCACATCTTGGACCACACCAAGGCCGAAGTCCGAGACCGGTCAGAGGTTACGAAGCTGCAGCAGGATGAGTCCGGTGTGACGGTGACCACCGCTGACGGGGAGCTGTTTCACGCCCAATACCTCATCGGTGCCGATGGAGCGAACTCGCGGGTGGCTCGCCTGGTTGGCCTGCGGCAAGGAAAGCGGATGGGCTCCGCCATCGAAGCCGAGGTCCCCGTCGGAGACAGCCTCCTGGCGGAATACGCAGACACCGCCCTGTTCGTCTTCGGCACACCACCAACGGGCTATCTGTGGGTCTTCCCCAAGGCCAATCATCTGTCAGTAGGCGTCGGCGCCTTCCGGAAACGCGTGCCCAATATGGCTGATATCCTGGAGCGAGAGACGGGGCGACTGGGGATAAGAACCGACAGGGTGCGGCAGCGGGGCCACCCACTGCCCACCCACGTGGAACACGAGCCAATTCGCCACGGCCGGGTTCTGTTGGCGGGTGATGCCGCCGGGTTGATGGATCCTCTGCTGGGAGAGGGCATTCGGCACGCGGTCGACAGCGGCCGGTTAGCGGCTGAGTCTGTGCTGACCAGAGATCTTGCAGGCTACGGCGAGAGAGTAGAGCAAGATATCGGCCGTAACCTGGTCTGGGGCCAGCGCTGGGCGCAGTTGTTCTATGGCTATCCGCGGAGGAGCTTCCAACTTGGTGTGCGAAACCCTCTGTTTGTGAAGGAAATGCTTCGTCTATTCACGGGAAGGACCTCTTATCGAGGGATGGTCGCTCGCGCCTTGCCCAACGTCGTGCTCGGCCTGGGGCGGAGACTCCCGGAGAGGCGAAGAGTACACCAGGATCACTGACTGTGGAGGCAAATATGCTGAGTCGAGACTATCGAGACGTCGCTCGAGAACCCGTGGGCGACGACAAGTCGATCCGCTGGGTCATCGGCGAGCCCGAAGGTGCCCCCAATTTCGCCCTGCGCGTGGTTGAGTTCGAGCAGGGAGCTGTCTTCGAGACGCATCAGCACCCGTACGAGCACGAGATTTTCGTGCTCGAAGGAGAGGGAAGGGCAGAATCCCCAGACGGGGAGGCTGTGATGCGCCCGGGCATCGCTCTCTACGTCCCGCCCGACCAACCCCACGGCTATCGAAACACCGGAGAGGGGCCGCTGCGTTTCATCTGTGTCATACCGCACCCGGACGAGTAGCCTGGCCTTCAGGGCTGCCGACCACGAGCCCGCATGTCCACTCTGTCATTAGACTCCTGAGTTGCGGCCAAGGTGGGCGGGACCTCGCGATTCCGCCGCCGGCCTCCCCACCTTGGTAGTCAGAACCACGGACACGCCGGAGGAAAGTGCGGGCTAGCCTAGTGACCAGGTTCGCGATGCATGGCGCTCACGCCGATTGTGTGGTAGGGAGGTGTCTCGCTCCGCTGTCGCGACCCTCAGGGCGTGTAATCGCGGAGGATGGAACCTCCAACGAACTCTCGTAAGATGGAGTTATCGGGGACTAGCTCCGCACTGCACGGCTCGAACCACTGCAACAAGGCCAGAAGCCGCTTAACCTCCACTCGGTACGGGCTGGAGGGTTTTACCTGCAACAGAAGCGGCTCGGCCAAGCCCTTCAGCACCGCCAGCTCGTACACCAGGGCAGAGTTGAACATAATGTCAGCGTGCTCCTGGTAGGGGAAGATGAATCTTTTCTCTCCCTTTCTCACGGAATCCCAGTGCTTCAGCGTATCTTCGGCCCTATACCCCCGGTAGGTCGCATCCCGCACGATCCGCCGGATGAGGCGCGTGTCCGTCGTCGGCACGCGGTTGTGACGGTCGATGTTGAGCTGAGTCAGGGCCGAGACATAGATATGATAGATACGCTCTTCGGGAACCCTAGCGACCAGCCGGGGATTGAGCCCGTGGATTCCCTCGACGACGATGACGTGATCGGGGCCGAGCTGTACTCTCTGTCCCTCCTCCCTTCTACCCGTCCTGAAGTTGAAGCGTGGCAGCTGCACCTCCTCCCCCTGCATAAGAGCCTGGAGATTGTCATTGAAGAGGGAGAGATCGAGAGCCTCCAGCGCTTCGAAGTTGAAATTCCCCTCCGCGTCACGGGGGGTCTTCTCCCGATCCACGAAGTAATCGTCGAGGGCGAGAGCAAAGGGTCGAATCCCTTGTGCCAGCAACTGCAGGGACAGCCGCTTGGAGAAGGTGGTCTTGCCAGACGCGGAGGGACCCGCAATCAACACCAAGCGCACAGACTCCTGCCGGGTCACCTGATCGGCGATGTAAGCGATCCGCTGCTCGTGGAGGGCCTCCGAGACCAGAACGATTTCCCGAATGCGCCCGCTCCCATTAGCCTCATTCAAGCCGCTCACTGAGCCGACCCCAAGCAGGCGCAGGCGCTTGCCGTACTCCCGAAAGATGGTCGTGAGTTGGGGGTAGTCGCGTACCGGGTTAAGCTCCGTGGGATCTGTCCGACGGGGATACTGAAGTACAAACCCGGGCGGCCATCTGTGGAGGCTGAAGTACTGTAGATAACCCGTGGAGGGCACCATGTAACCGTGGAAGTAGTCACGCGAGTCACGCAGCCTATAAAGCTTAAGATCGTCTTTCTCCCGACGGCTCAGCAGCTTGGCCTTGTCCGTTTCGCCGCGCCCGCGGAAAAGCGCGATGGCCTCATCGAGCGGGACCCGCTCCCGTTGAATGGCGAAATCCTCCTTCACGATCTCGTGCATCCGACTCTCGATTTCCGCCAACTCCACCTCGCTGAACGGCTTTCGTCCTCCCACTTCGCAGAAGAAGCCCCCAAAGGGAAGCGAATGATCGACGAAAACAGAAGCTTCCGGAAAGAGCTCGCGGACGACGGTGATGAGCAGAAATGAGAGTGAGCGTCGATAGATACGGATGCCATCCGAGTCGGACACGAAGAGCGGTTCGACTGCCGCGTCGGACCACATTTTGTAGGTCAGTTCTCGCAGGTTGCCATTCACCAAGGCTGCCACAAACGGCACCGGCGACTCGCCGAGCGCGGCACGGAAGTAGTGTTCGAGCCGCGTGCCAACAGGGGCCTCAAGCACGCGGCCATCAGGAAAACGGACCTGCGCCGTCTTACGCGGGGCGGAGGTCCAGACGAATGGGGCGTCGCTGTTCACCGGACCTTCCCTTCATGAAATCCCTTTGGCGGCGGAAACCCCGTCCCTTGTATGTTAGAACCATGG
>CAYVCX010000037.1:0-28266 GCA_964450435.1 uncultured Anaerolineales bacterium | reverse complement strand
CCAAAAACAGATCACACGTGGGCGCACCTCCGCCCTCCAGGAAGCTCTGATTGCCGATGTGCGGTTGTAGGAACTAGAATGGCCCCATTTCATGCGTCAGACGCGACCCGGAAAAGGTGGCTCACGCCGTGTAGCCCTTAGCACCTCACGCTTCACATCTGACGCTTTGCACCTCACGTCGCGCTGCGCTCACAGCTCAAGATTCTCGAATTCTGGATCCCCCGTCAGTTCTCCGACCCTACCACGTCGGCAGGGGGATCGCCGCCTCCGGATTGTCCAGGCGAGCGAAATACATCCATCGATCGGGATACTGCTCAAATGCAGCTCGGTCCGCCCGACCCAGCGTCTCAGCCACGAAGTAGTCGCCACTCTCCGGTTCGATGGCTACGATCACTGCGCCCTCTTGTCCCTCCAGCTC
Source organism: uncultured Anaerolineales bacterium (assembly GCA_964450435.1). Lineage (GTDB taxonomy): Bacteria > Chloroflexota > Anaerolineae > B4-G1 > B4-G1 > SKLM01. The sequence continues at coordinate 27,848 of CAYVCX010000037.1, read as the reverse complement.
TCCCTTGATGCTCTCGAGGACCTGTTTGCCCTTCTCAATGAAGGTCGCCCGCGCCTCCTCGTCCTGCCATACGGAGATATCCGCCATCGGTATGCCTCCTTACACCTTCCGCTCGATGATCATCGCGCCGCCCAGGCCGCCGCCAACACACGCCGTGGCGAGCCCCAGCGGGACATCGCGTTTGATCATCTCATAGAGCAGCGTAACCACGAAACGGGTTCCAGTGCACCCCACGGGGTGCCCCAAAGCAATGGCACCACCGTTCACATTCACCTTCTCCCAGTCCCAGTCTCGATCCTCCAGCTCCCTGCCTACAGCCAGGACCTGGGCTGCAAAAGCCTCGTTCAACTCAATCAAGTCGATGTCGCTGAGCGCCAGTCCGGCGCGATCCAGCGCCATCGGCGTGGCGTACGCCGGGCCAAGACCCATGATGTCGGGAGGGAGACCGGCATAGGCATAACTGCGGATGGTGCCCATCGGCTCAACGCCCAGCGCCTCTGCCTTCTCCGCCGACATCACGACCACCGCTGCCGCACCGTCAGAGATGGGGCAGGCGTTCGCCGGGGTTACAGACCCGTCTTTCTTGAACACGGTGGGGTACAGGGCAGCTTTCTGCACCGTCAGGCCTGGGTTGATGCACTCGTCCTCGGTGATGTCCTCGTGCGCAACCTCTTTACCTGCCACCCGCTTGATCACCCGGAAGGGTACGATCTCGTCGCGGAACTTGCCCATCCGCGTCGCCCGGAAGGCCTTCTGGTGGCTCTTCACCGCGTAAGCGTCCTGTTCCTCCTGGCTGATATCGTACATCATCGCCAGGTTTTCTGCCGTGAGCCCCATGATCTCACCACAGACCGGATCCGTGAGTCCCTCCCAGAGGGTGTCCACGAACCTATCGTGGCGCAGCTTAAGGCCCCAGCGAGCGCCCCGCACGACATAGGGCGCCGTAGACATGCTTTCCACTCCACCGCAAAGGAATACGTCGCCGTCGCCTGCCTGGATCGCCTGGTACGCACCGCTGATTGCCATCGTGCCGGACACGCAGTTGCGCTGGACCGTGTACCCCGGCACGTGAACAGGAATTCCAGCCATCAACGCAGCCACCCGCCCGATGTTCGGCGCGTCGCTCTGCTGCCCGATGCAGCCAACGATGACGTCGTCGATGACGAGGGGATCAATGTCGGCTCTATGCACCGCCTCCTCAAGCACCGTGGCCGCCAGCTCCTGAGCGGGAATGTCGCGGAAAGCCCCACCGTGCTTGCCGATCGCCGTGCGGCATCCACTTACGATCACCACTTCCTTCATGCTGCCCTCCTTCAAGTTGACGCATCTAGATCCCAGACCACACAAGGCACTCGGGTCAGGCACCCGTCTTCAGCCCCTTGATCACCGTATCGACGCTCGACTCATACAGCACTGTCTTCGCGACCCCCACCATCTCCCGCCGCAAGGGATGCTCCATCAACTGCAGCACCCCGTTCAACGAGGCCCAGAACACACAGGCTGCCTTCTGAGCATCGCCCCGGGCGAACACGCGCCCTGCCATTCCTCGCTCGACCACAGCGACCGCCAGGGTCAATCCCTCAAGGCTCGCCTCAAGAATCTCCTCGTAGAGCTCCGGGGAGATGGCTTCCTGGAATTGCCCGCGGTCCATGGCCATCAGGAAGGGGAAGTACTGTGGATTTCGATCGAAGAAGTCCAGGTAGGCCCGGGCCAACTCTCTCAACTGCTCGTCGGCCGGGAGCACTTTCGCGTCCTCGTGCGCGCTGCCGAGCTCGCCCACGAGATCTTCAAGCCCTTCTAGAAGCAAGTGAGCAAGGAGGCTTTCCTTGCTCACGAAGTAAAGATAGACTGTCCCCTTGCTGACCTCAGCGCGCTCGGCGACGCTATCCACGGTGGCATCGTGGAACCCGTTCTCGAAGAACATCTCTCGGGCCGCCCGGAGGATGGATCGACGGCGCTCCCGCTTCTCTCGTTCGCGACGCGCCCTGGTGGTCACACTTGTGCCTCCCGTGCTAACCGACGGTCAGTAAGTGACTCGAGGTCAGTATATCATGGGAACACGCCGCTGTCAACGACTTCTCGACGCCTTCGCTGCCTCGTCCTCGGGCCTCAAGCGCAGTCCGACTGACGCCTGTTCTGAGCGCCAACCAGCCTCGTTCCGCCCTTGTTTTTAGGCATCGCCCTGTAGATGGTCGTGCACCAGTTTGAGCAGGGCAGCACCGTACTGCTCCAGTTTCTTGGGGCCCACACCCTTCACCCTCGACAAAGCCGCCAGCGTGGTGGGTCGCTGTTCCACGAGGGCGCGCAGGTCTGTGTCGTGGAGGATCATGAATGGCGCCACCTCTTGCTTGCGGGCCTGCCGCAGTCGCCACGCTCTCAGCGCCTCAAACAGCTCCTCGTCCACGTCCGCGCTTTCCCCGGCCTCCAATGAAGACCCGGATGCTTCCGGGGATCCCCGCTCCGTCACAACCAGGGCATCCAGGAGGCTGGGCTCCTCCAGGGCCGCTGCGGCCTTGGTTGTGACGTCAAGCACGACACCGCCGTGTCCGAGCTGCCGCGGCTCCAGAAAGCCAGCGTATTCCAGACCCTCGACCAGCGCCTTCACGGCGGTCCTGGAACGGAAGGACAGCGCCCCATACTCAGCCTGCTCCACGGCCTCCGCCTGAAGGGGACGCCTTCCGTACCTCGCCTCGCCTTCACCACGCAGTATCCGCAGCAGCGTCTGACGTCCCCAGCTCCATCGCGCGCCGGTCACGCAGCGAAGGATTGTCAGCAACTGCTCCCGCTCGTCTGGCAGCCCGGGATCGGGCAGTGGTGGCACGTCCACGCAGTTGTCGCAGGCCCGGCAGCGATCGATGGTACGACCGCCCAGGTACGCGTTGAGGTAGCCGTGCCGACAGCGGCGAGTCGCGGCATAGGCTGCGATCTCGTCGGCGCGCTGCACCTGCACCGTCTCGTGCTGCTCCAAGAGCGTGTCGACTCGCTCGGCTGCGTCCTCCGGCGCCTGTCGCAGCTCCACCAGCAGGTCGCGCCCTGCGGGGCGATACAGGAGCCAGCCCGCATCCTGCCAGGCCAGCACCTTCTCCTCGATGTTCGCCAGATCGAGGCCAGCATTCGGTGCCACCTCCGCCAGATCCAGCGTCAGCCACTGCTGGGCGCGAAGCCGGGAAGCCCGGCGAAAGGCGGTCAATTCGTCGGGCACGGCACTGTCGCGGCAGACGGCCGTGAGCTTGACCCGGGCCGCGTGTGGCAGATCGGGGCCGCGCCGCAGCAGCTCTGCCTCCTCAAGCAGGCTCAGGGCAACTCGCACGCGCGTATCCTCGGCCCGCAGGTCGCGCTCCAGGTCGGCCATCACGATCCGCCCCGCTGATTGATCGCCTAGACGGCGACTCACCGCGCCGTAGATATCGCGGAGGAACCCGATAGGCAGCACATCTCGCCGCACACGGCGGGTCAGGAGCCCCTTGTCGTGGGACGAGATCATCAGAACGCAACGCGCGGGAAGCCCATCCCTCCCGGCCCGGCCCGCCTCTTGGTAATACGACTCCAGCGACGGAGGTGGGAAGAAGTGCACAATGAAGCGGATGTCCGGCTTGTCGATCCCCATCCCAAAGGCGATTGTGGCCACGACCACGCGTATGCGCCCGCCCATGAACTCGTCCTGCACGCGATGTCGGTCAGGGATTCCGGCATGGTAGTGCGCCGCATTGACGCCGAACCGCTGCAGCAAAGCAGCCAACTCCTCGCAGCGGGCGCGGGTGTCGGCGTAGACGATTCCGCTGCCCGTCTCCGCCTGGCAGAAAGCCAGCATGCGGCGCAGCTTTTCGTCGTTGTCGCCAGCGTGGAACACCTCCAGGTGCAGGTTAGGGCGGGTCACGTCACCGGCTACCAGGCGCAGGCTGTCCTCCGCGTCCGCTGGATCCCCCAGACGCCGAACGATGTCACGCCGCACACGGTCCGGGGCCGTGGCCGTCATCGCCAGGAGCGGCGGCTCGCCAAGGTCTTTCCGTACCTGCCCGATGATCAGATAGTCGGGGCGGAAGTCGTGACCCCACATGCTCACGCAGTGCACTTCATCGATCACCAGCCGCTCAACGCCAGCAGAGCGGAGCGCGTGAAGGAAGGGCGGTTGACGCAGCCGCTCCGGGGCAGCGTATACCAGTCGGTAAGCCCCGTCGGCGACGCGGCCCATGCGCCGTCGCAATTCATCACCATCGAGGGTGCTGTTCAGCGTGGTCGCGCGCTGCCGCAAACGGGGAGGCAGCGAATCGACCTGGTCCTTCATCAGCGCGATGAGCGGAGAGATGACCAGCGTGGTGCCTCGTTCGCCACTGGGCCCACCGGCTCCAGTTTCCGGGCATTCGCTGTCTGTCAGAGTCATCATCGCTGGAAGCTGGTAACAGAGGGACTTGCCCCCACCGGTCGGCAGCACGGTTAGCACATCCTCGCCGCGCAACACGCATGCCATCGTCTCCAGCTGACCCGGGAGAAGCGCATCGAACCCAAATAGATGCTCAACGGCCTCAATGATGGCGCATCGTTCTCTGTTGGAGACAGGAACGGCGTCGAATGAGGGCAGTCGTTCGACCGGCCGCTCCCGGCGCACCTCGTCTCGTTCATCAATTGGCGGGACACGTCGCTCCCACCTCGCCGGCCCCAGCTCCGAGTCTGCGTCCGTACTGTCCGGCGAAGAAAGGTCGGCGCGGAGTTCACGCAGTTCTTCACTGTAGCGGCGGGCGAGTTCAGCCTCCATCTGAGCTGCGCGGGTGGTCTCTCCGCTGGCCCGGAAGTAATCGCGTAGCCCTCGCAGATAAACCACGGGTAGCCGGTTCCCGTCGTCGGCCAACCGCAGCAACTGCACAGCATAGCCACTGGCGGTCACCCAGTCGCCGCGTGCCCGATAGATGCTCGTCATCCCCCACACATACGCGCGGCTATTGGGATAGAGGGCGTGAAGGCGGCGGTAGGCAGACAGCGCCGCTTCCACATCGCCGCCGGCCAACTCGACCTCCCCCTGCAGGCTCCAGCCTATGGCGCTCTCGTCCCGTTCCTTGAGGAGTTCGCGAGCAATTCGACGGGCCGACGCCACGTCACCTCGCGCCAGGTGGATGCGGGCCACGAGCGCGCGGGCGGGTAGCGATGCGTTGCGCTCGATTCGCTTCTCCACCACCCCCAGAGCCTCGTCCAACCGCCCCTGGGCGACGAGAGCTTTGGCCCGCAGGTCGCGCAGCGAGACCAGGGCGGGCCTGCGGGGAATGAGCACGTCGAGACAGGCGTGGAGGCTGTCGAACCACTCCCAACGGAGAAGGAAATTGAGCACGCGACTGCGGTCCCTGGCCGTCAATCGGCAGGCTTGCTCAGGCCTCAGGTCCAATGGTTCCAGGACAGATTTCCGCTTCATCCGCGGGCTCTCTCCACTCGAGGCAGAGGCAAGTCAAGCCCCGCCCTGCAGTGGGCCCCCTCTCCCTGTGCCCCCACCTCTCCGGTCACTGCCCTCCCTCCAGTCGGTCTCCCTCCTGGTCGTCCCTCCACCAGGTCTCCCTTTGTGGGCCTCCCACCAACCTCAGCGGCCTTCCCTCTGCTAAGGCTCCCTCTCGCCCTTGGGGAGAGGGCTGGGGTGAGGGGGAGACGTTGCCCTTATCACATACATCTAAAATGGCATCCGCCACCCTCTCCAGATTCTCAAACACATCCCCATTCCTGAACCGAATCACACCATAGGCCCGCTCGTTCAACCACGCCGTGCGCTCCCGATCATGCGCCACCGCGTACGCGTGTGAACCACCATCGATCTCCACAACCAGCCGGCAAGCAGCGCAGTAGAAATCTACGATGTAGCGCCCAATCGAATGCTGACGGCGGAACTTAAGGCCAGCGACCCGCCGGTTGCGCAGACACGCCCGCAGCTTCGCCTCGGCGGGCGTCTGCTGGAGGCGCAGTCCGCGTCCCCGATCGAACCCTGAAGACCGTACGCGGCGTTCTTCGCTCACCTGATGCTCCTGCAGAAACCCTGCCTCGCTCTAACCCCCAACCCGCGGGGGAGACGAAACAACGTAGTCGGGCACGACGTGGACGCCGACGACCAGGGGCCAATACTCTCCCTGCCATTTGCGGCTCAGACCTATCGCCAGATACAGGGATCGGGCGTTGAGACGTTCGAAGAGAGACTTCTGATCCAGGGTTAACGTGCCTTCTCTGTCCCCGAGCCATGAACGGCCCAGTGCACACCACTTTAGGTCCGTGACGGAGATGCCGCGCGGCCCTGCTGCCCGACGATGATCGGCCTCACCCCCCAGCACGAAGCTGAGGCGCGCTTCGTACTTGCCCGAGTAGGCATCCAGGGAGAAACGCGCTCTGACATGCTCCGGCTCGACCAGGCAGAGGGAGCGACTATGCTCAATCGTCACTTCCTCCGGTGCCCGGTCGAGATGTCGGCCAAAGAAAATCGCCCGCTTCTCGCCCTCCAGACGACGCAAAAGCCGCGGCCGGTGATAGACAAAATCGGTCAACCAGTCTTCCACGTGGGGTGGATCGGGACGCGGCTCTATCAACTTGAGCTCGACCACGTCGCAGCACTGCAGCGTGCGTCCCTGAGCATCGGTCATGTCCCCAGGCTGGAGGGATCCGTAGTCGCGCACGGGGCGCACCCATCGCAGCCCGGTGACCGGATCACGATCCGTGGTGAAGCCAGCCGTGCAGATGCCGCTGAGCATCCTGGTCGTCGCCAGGATGAGAACCTCTTGGCGTGGCATGCGGATACCCCCCGTCGGTTAAGCACTGCGATGGAAGAGGACCAACAGGCTGACGATCCACAGCGATCCTGCCTCCGGGGCGGCCGGTCACCCGCAGCCCCGGGTTTCTACAGGTGCACGACAAGCAGTCCCGGCAGCCGCTCCGCCCAATACTCGGCGACCAGGCGGCGGTGGCAGTGCTCCGCCGTCGCCTCTCCGCACAGAAGGCACGGAGCCTGGCAGCGAGCGAGAAGCTCACACCCCGCCTGCTCGGCGGCGCGTGCCTCCAGCAGCGGAAGGAAGCGAGCTTCGTAGGCACTCCAGTCGGCGTCATCGCGATATCCGTCCAGAATCTCCGGCGTGGGAGCTAGGTCAGGGCAGTGCTCGTACGCGATGCCGAATCCCTCACGCAGCAGAAAGCCGAGCGTGTCCTGCTTTGTGTAGCCAAGAAGATGAGACGTATTGCGCAGACGCACGTCGACTACCAGGTCCACCCCGGCGTCCCGTAGCTGGTTGATGAACGTCGAGAGTGGCTTCCGTTGATAGCCAATCGTGTATACGGGACGCATAAATCCCTCACCTTGACACAAGGGCATCAGATGAGAAGGAGCGCTGTCCTCTTGCCGGGCTGCCCCGAGTCACACCATCTGATCGCGCCCACCTGCTCTTACCCGTGCCCGCCCTCACAAGAGCGAGAGCTGCCTCGCTACCCGCTCTCCATCTACGGTCGAGCCATCCGGCGCGATGTGGATCACGCGGGCCCCACGCTTCAGAAGCGTCTGCGCGATCAGCTGATGTCGATGACATTCCCGGTGGTCTCCCTCGCTGCACATGATACACACCCGTTCGGTCGCACCCAGGCCAAGCAGCCGCTCGATGCCCGCTTGATACACAGGATCTTGCTCCATCCGCCTGTAGTCGGGGCGTCCCGTGACGTAGACACGTGGAGCGGACGGGCGCCCGCCCAGTGTGTCGCCCATAAACACATACGCGATGCCCGCCCCCTCGAGGTAACGCTCCAGCACCTCGCGATTGTGCTGACCCGCCCAGCGGCTGTACGGCCGGCTGCGCACGTCGACCACGAGAGTGATGTCACAGTGGCGCAGCAGGTCGATGAAGGCCGCCGTCGTATGGTCGCTGTGACCGATGGTGTGTACGGTAGGTGCCTCGGGCATGTCGACGCATCCTGATCTCTGGAGACATCGTGAAACAGATGCCGAGTGTACCACAGAAGCCAGCACAGGCCAACCGCACCGCCTCACGATTCGCCGCTTGGGCAGACCGTGGTATACTCAGAGACGGAGGTGAACCATGAAGCGAAGCACACGTGACTTGCCCGGCGCGATGATGAGCCCCTTGAGTTCGATTGGCGGCCCCGACGAGGTACCGCTGGAGGAGACAACCGCCCTGCCCCAGAGGGACGGGGTCTGGGAATGCGCCGTTCGTCGAGCTCGAGCCTGGATCACTCCGCCCGATTGCGACCCTTACCGCCCTTACATCATCTTGACAGCCTCCCGAGCCGGCAGGGTCGTTGGGACTGGCAAGGTCGTCGGCTCAGAAGTCATTGAGGGCCCGCCGACCCCTCCGCAGGTGGTGAATGCGCTGGCGAAGGCGATGCTCTATCCGGCTCCCAATGCGGGAGGAAGGCGCCGTCCGGCAACCATCTACGTGGACGATGCCGCCTTGGTCAAATCTCTCTCTCCGGAATTGGAGAAGGTCGGCGTCCGCGTGGCGTTCCGCCACACACTGCGTGAGGCGGAGCAGGCGCTGCAGTCCCTGGAACGCTTTGGAAGGGATGAGGAACCTGTCCCCGGTCTTCTCGAAGCTCCCGGAGTCACACCCTCCCTGGTAGAAAGATTGTTCGAGGCGGCCTCCTTCTTCTACCGTGAGGCTCCCTGGTACTGGATCGACGACGCTCAGCCCATCCAGATACGCTATCCTGTCGACTCCGAGCCCCACTACGCCGTCGTCATGGGACAGGGAGGACAGGCTTATGGCTTGGCCGTCTACGACTCCATCGACGTGCTATATCAGACCTACGCGGGGGTCCCGCCGGATCAAGTGCTCGGGCTAGGGGCGTGGACCGTACTTCTCTTCGGCGAGGCGATGGAGATGCCCTTCGACGATCTGGATGCAATAGAGATCCATGATTGGCCGGTCGCCGGGCAGTACGCCTACCCTGTCTTCCTACGTTTTGACCTTTCAGGGCAGCCCTCGCGTCCCAGCAGGGCCGAACTACTGCAGATGGAGGCGGCTCTGCTGGCCATTCCGCCCTTCGTGCTGGAACATATGGAGGCAGATGAAGGCCCCCCTCATTCGGCAGAGGAGACGTTGACCGTCACCCCGGGCGACGGGGAGGACCGGATTTCCCTGACCTACCCCATTCCAGGCTTTGAGATGCCCTCCGACGACGGGGCCCTCTTCATCGCAGAGCATATCGGGATCGACGAGCGGAATGCCGAGCTTCTACACACCTTTGAGCAGTGCCTGCGCGGGGACGATCTGTCGGCAAGGACAGTTGATAGACACCTGGACAACATCCGGCGCTTCGCCGTTCGTTACTTGGGCATGGAAGGAGGGAGCCTGGAGTTCCCTTGCTCCGCTGACGAGGCCACCCCGGCAGACGTCGACGAGTTCCTGGCCGATTGGCTGCTCTACGAGGGAGACAGGTCCCCTGTCGAAGCAGTCAGATCGCACATCGCCTCTCTCAAGAAGTTCTACATTTGCCTCAGAGAGACAGGGAGCCTCCCGGTCGACGACGCCGACGAGATACTGCAACTGCTGCAAGAGGACCGCGCCTACTATCTCGAAGTCGCGGGCGACTTCGAGGAGGGGACGCTCAACGACGGAGGAGCGGGATAGAGGCGCGTGGAGGTCGATTTTCGTCGCGAGAGGGCCTGGTGGGACGCCAAGGCGTCCACCGGGGAGCGCGATCTAGGCGACGAAGCGATCAACAGGGCCCTGCGCTGGCGTGAGATCGAACGTCATCTGACCCGCGTGCGGAGTATACTGGCTGTCGGCGCGGGCACCGGCGTCTTCTCCATCCCTTTGGCACGGCGGGGCTTCTCCGTCACGCACGTCGATTTCTCTCCCGCTATGCTGACCATCGCCAGGCAGCAGGCCCACGCTGTGCAGACCTTCCCCTTCGTGGTGGTGCCGCATTCTCTCCCTGATCCTGCTCCTCCCCGGCGGCCCGCCGGGGGTCGTACCCTACCTCATCCTCTGAGTCGTGCTTCCCCCGCACACGATGGTCCACGGACCGTGGCGGACACGAGAATCGCCCCGGGGGACACGTTCCCCCGGGTGCTTGGTGCAGTTCACGGTCTGGGACCGCCCTAGCTCAACGTCTCCAGTCGGCGCTCCAACTCAGCCCGCTCTGTCTTCAGCTCCTTCAGCTTGTCGCGCTCGCGCTGGACCACTTCCTCCGGCGCCCGCTCCGCGAACGGCCCGATCAACAGCTCCTGGGAGTGGGCGATGCGCCCATCGACGTCGGCCAACCCCTCCGCAAGGCGTTCTCGCTCCTCCTCCAGATCCACGATATCGGCGAGCGGAAGATAGCACGTCGTGTTCCCCACCACGATAGTCGCTGCCTGGCTCGGTGGTTCCGTCGATTCCACGATCCTCAGCCCCTCCGGATCGAGTTTGGCCAGCGAGCAGAGCAGGTCCCGCTGCTCCGTGAGGACCTCACGCGTGTGCGGCGCCGCGATCACAGCGGGGATCCGTCTGCCCGGCCTCACGCGGTACTCCGCCCGTCGGTTCCGGATGCCCCGAATCAGATCCATCAGCAGGACCATGTTGTCCTCGGCTTCTCCGTCTAGGAACACCCTGTCCGGCTCGGGCCAGGGCGCTACGATCAACGCTTCTCCCTCCTTCGTCTCCTCAGGCAGCGCCTGCCAGATCGCCTCCGTGACGAAGGGCATATACGGGTGCAGCAGGCGCAGCGACGTCTCCAGCACGTGGAGCAGGACTGCTAAGGGCCCGCGATGGTCGGCCCCCTCATCGTAGAGACGCACTTTCGTCGCCTCAATGTACCAGTCGCAATACTCGCTCCAGACGAAGTTGTTTGTCTGCCGCCCCGCCTCGCCGTATTGATGGCTCCCGAACAGCCGGTCCACGCTCTCGATAAGCCCCTGGAGCCGTGACAGGATCCAGCGGTCGACCAGCGCCAGGTCCACGGACTGGGAGAGTCCTGAAAAGACCGCCGCGTCCTGTGGGGACGTGTTCATCAAGACGAAACGGGCCGCCTGCCAGATCTTGTTGGCGAAGTTCCGCGCCCCTTCCAGGCGGCGCGGATCGAGATTCATGTCCAGCCCGGGGGTGGAGCTAGTCATCAGCGTGTAACGAAGCGCATCGGTGCCGTAGGACTCGATGATGTTCAGCGGATCGTACTCATCGACGTTCTCCATCGACTTGCTGATCTTCTCACCGTGCTCGTTTCGCACCAGCCCGTGCAGGTAGACAGTGCCGTACGGAGATTGCCCTGTCATCTCAATCCCCAGCATCATCTCTCGCGCCACCCAGAAGAACAAGATATCGTAGCCCGTCTCACGCATATCGGTCGGGTAGTAGCGCTGATAGTCGGAGGACTCGGTGTCTGGCCAACCCAGCGTGGAGAAAGGCCACAATCCTGAGGAGAACCAGGTGTCAAGCACGTCCTCCTCCCGCTGAAGGTCTTCGCTGCCGCAGTGAGGGCACTCCGTCGCATCCGTCATCTGCGACGTGTGCTCTCCACACGTAGCACAGTGCCAGACCGGGATGCGGTGCCCCCACCACAACTGACGGCTGATGCACCAGTCCCGGATGTTCTCCATCCAATGGAAGAACCGCTCCTCCTCCCGCTCGGGGACGATCACAGTCTCCCCTTCACGCACCGCCCGCATCGCCGCTTCAGCCAACGGCTTCGTCCTGACGAACCACTGGGTCGACACGCGCGGCTCGATGTCCGTGTGGCAGCGCTCGCACGTCCCCACGGTGTGGGTATACGGCTCGACCTCGAGCAGCAAGCCCTCCTTCTCGAGGTCCTTGACGATGTTCCGACGGCATTCATACCGGCTCTGCCCCGCGTATGGGCCGGCGTATTCGTTCATGTCCGCCGTGTCGGTCATCACGTCGATGGCCGGCAGGTCGTGCCGGATCCCTATCTCGTTGTCCGTCGGGTCGTGAGCCGGCGTGATCTTGACGGCACCGGTCCCGAACGCTGGATCCACCGCCTCATCCGCGATGATCGGAATGCGCCGCCCGATGGCCGGCAGGACCACGGGCCTGCCGATCAGGTCTCTCCAGCGAGGATCGTCCGGAGACGTGGCCACCGCCGTATCGCCCAGAATCGTCTCTGGGCGCGTGGTCGCCATCTCGACGAAGTCCGTCGCCCCCTCGGCCCACCTACCGCTGCTCCACGGGTGCTCTGGACCATCCCAGTCCTCGTTCACGATCGGATAGCGGATCGTCCACAGCCGCCCCTCACGCTCATCCGGGATCACCTCGAGGTCGGAGACGGCCGACTCGCACCGCGGACACCAGTGGACGAGATAGCTCCCCTGGTAGATGAGCCCTTTCTTGTACAGCCGCACGAAAGCGGTCCGCACGGCGCGGCTCAGCCCCTCATCCAGGGTGAATCGCTCGCGAGTCCAGTCACACGATACCCCCAGGCGTCGGGTCTGATTGGCGATGCGGTCGTGGTAGACCTTCGTCCATTCCCAGGCCCGCTCGACGAACTTCTCTCGACCAAGATCGTGGCGTGTGACCCCTTCCTTGGCCAGCTCCCGCTCCACGACATTCTGCGTCGCGATGCCGGCGTGGTCCATGCCCGGAAGATAGAGTGTCTCTGCACCGCACATACGGTGGTACCGCGTCATCAGGTCCTCGACGGCCGCCACCATCGCGTGGCCCAGGTGGAGTGCCCCCGTGACGTTGGGCGGCGGCATGGTGATGCACCAACACGGCCCCCTTTCGGTGGCAAGCCCCAACTCCACCTGTTTCTCAGGGCGGAAGTAGCCTTGCTCTTCCCACCACTCATACAGTCCTTCTTCGTGCTCTGCTGGGTCATACACTGGGGCAAGCTTGTCGCTCATTGTTCGCTCCTTCTCAATGGAAATCCCGGCCTGTCCTGTCACTTCATAACAAAGAACCCCTCTCGTCCAAGGACGAAAGGGGCAACTCTCGCGGTACCACCTTGGTTTGGCGGCAATGAGACGCAGGTCGGCTGCCGCCACCCTCAATAGTCCTCCGTTCATCTCAGCTCCTGCCAAGACCGAACTGAGGACCCCCGCTGTAACGGGCGAACCCGTAGGGGCTTGTCCAGCCTGCGCTGGCTCGGCCCCTCAACTCCCAGGCGACATTCGGCGGCCTAGACTGCGAGGGCTTGCAGCCGATGGCCCTCTTCTCTTCCCTCTCCCTGCGGTTCGCCAGGGTCGCGCCGCCTACTCCTCCTGTTCATCGTCTTTGATTTTCTGGATTGTTTCCAGATTATACCATCACCTCCGCCGTCGTCAATCTGAACTCCGGCACAACGCCTCCGTCCTCCCCTATTCCGGAGTCCACCCGCCCAGAAGGAGATCATCAATTTGGGGCTATCCACATCCACCATCTCCGGGCTTGGGCCTTGCTCCCTCTAGCCTCTCCCCATCAGGGGCACTTGCGACAATGCGCCCGTTCAGACACCCCTCCTGTGGATAACTCTCCAGTTTCTGTGGATAACTGTCAGGTGCTGTGGATAACTTCGGTCTCCTGGCTGTTCTGGGTCCTGTCGTCCACCAGGCCTTTCCCGCTTTCCCGCCTCTTCTCCCCGTCGCTCCACACCCCCCTGTGGAAACGCTGACGGTCCTGAGACGGCACGACTGGGCCTTCTTCCCGTCACAGATCCCACATCTAGTCTTCGTTCACGTCCCATCGAGATTTATCCCCAGTCTCCACTGCCCTACTACTACGACTAACTGAATATATCATAAATCTAAGTGTGTATGAAAAACTAGGATCTTTTCCTATTCACTTTCCGGGTTGTTCTTTCTCTCTTCGTATTGCACCTCCAAGAACAACCGTGTCCGGCCATGACCAGCATAGCTGTCTTAGCTCATGGGTTGACACGTACTCGCCGGTCCTAGACGGCGTAGCTGTCCCCCGGTTCGAGCACGACTACCTTAGCGCCCGTTTCAGCCTCTACGCGGCGCGCCCACGCCACCGGGTCTTGCTGGATCACTTCGAAGGTATTGTAGTGAACGGGAATGACCACTGCAGGTCCGATGAGCTGAACAGCTCGCAGCGCGTCGTCCGGACCCATGGTGAAATTGTCTCCGATGGGCAAGACGGCCAGATCCACTCCCTCCTCCCCGATGAGGTGCATGTCATAGAAAAGCCCCGTGTCGCCAGCAAAGTAGAGGGCCTTCTCTCCCGTCGTCAGCAGCACCCCGGCTGGATTTCCTCCGTATGAGCCATCCGGCAGACCGGAGCCATGGTGGGCGATGGTCAGTTTCAGGTAGCCAAACGGATACCGGTACCCACCCCCGATGTGCTGGGGATGGGTACTGTCGACGCCCTGAGCCTGCAGCCAGTTGCAGATCTCGAAATTCGAGATGACCAACGCTCCTGTACGCTTGGCGATGCTTACCGCATCTCCCACATGGTCCCCATGTCCGTGAGTGATGACGATGTAGTCTGCGTCGACTTCTCCCGGCGAGATGGGAGCGAAGTCGTTACCGGCCAGGAATGGATCAACCAAGATGCAGTCATCGCCAACGTCGAGACGAAAAGCTGAGTGTCCATACCACGTCACGTTTGTCTTCATCATGGGCTCCTTTCTTCTGACTGTTGCACGCTCAGGATGTGTCGAAGGCCCGGGCCGGCAGGTTCTAAGGTGCCCTGCCGGCCCGGCGTCGTGGCCTTGCTGCCAGGCGACCTTGAGCAGACCTCTAGATCGATAGGGTTCGCGCCTCGGTGGGCAGTATAGGCTACGACACGACGCTTGTCAATCCTCGACGATGACGGTTGTCAGACGATTGGCGAAAAGGGGTTGACAAGCGACATGCCAATGTGGTATAGTAGCAGGCAGTGAAGACGCTGTCCGGTCACTGCGCGTGTCGACATCGAGCAGGTAGAGTTGCGATGGAATCGAAGCAAGAGGTCAAGACTCAGCAGGCTGAGGGGCCGACGGGTGAAGAATATCTGCTGCTGAAGGCAGATGAACAGGATTTCATCACGTATGATGACATCCTCACCGCGTTCCCTGAAGCCGAAGAGAATTTGGACCAGATTGAGGATATCCTGGTCAGACTGATCGAAGCCGACGTCGAGATCGGTGACTCGGAAGAGAAAGCTGCGCAATTCGTCAGCGCCTCTCGAGACGCGGGATCCAACGGCAGCGATGCAGAGTATGAGTCTCCCCTGGATGCCATCCGAGTGGATGACTCGGTTGGGCTTTACCTCAAGGAGATCGGGCAGGTCCCTCTTCTCAGTCGCGAGGAGGAGATCGCGCTGGCCAAGCGTATGGAGGCCGCCAAGAGGGCCCGAAGGGCGCTTGAGAGGGACAGCCTCGCCCCAGACACTCGTATGGCACTCAGGTCCATCGTCCACGACGGGGTGGCTGCCCGGGAGCATCTCGTGCGAGCGAACTCCCGTCTGGTAGTGAGCGTGGCCAAGAAGTATATGGGCCGCGGCGTCCCTTTCATCGATCTGATTCAGGAAGGCAACATCGGGCTCATCCGCGCTGCCAAGAAGTTTGACTACACCCTCGGCAACAAATTCTCCACCTACGCCACGTGGTGGATTCGTCAAGCGGTTACTCGGGCCATCGCTGACCAGAGCCGTACAATCCGCATACCCGTCCATATGGGCGATCAGATCAACAAACTGCTCCGAACCACGCACCGCCTCACTCAGGAGCTCGGACGGGACCCTTCGGCTGAGGAGATGGCGGAGGCACTGGACCTGGAGACGGAAAGGGTTGAGAACATGCTTCAGGTGGCGCGCCGCCCGCTGTCGTTGGAGCTGCCCATAGACGAGGACGGAGACAGTGAGCTCGGCGATTTCATTGAGAATGATGAATCGGTCGCCCCTGCCGAGGTCGTCTCTTCGTCTATCCTGCGCGATCTGCTTCTTGATGTCCTCGAGGATCTCTCACCGCGCGAAGTACGCATCCTCCAGATGCGCTATGGGCTGGTCGATGGGCAGACGTATACGCTCGAGGAGGTCGGTCAGAAGCTGGGCGTGACCCGCGAGCGCATTCGTCAGATCGAGGTCCAGGCGCTCAGCCGGCTGCGGCATCCGGCTCACGCACGGAAACTGCGGGATTTTCTGGTCTAGTTCGCTGTAACCTGTCGCTTCCCTGGTCCCCCTTGAGGTGAGGCCCTGGCACCAAGCCGGGGCCTCGCTTCTTCTGCGACTCACCCCTCGTTTGTCGCTCGACCTGGGGTGTGTTAGAATAGCGACCCGTGCCCGGGCGGGCACGTTTAGGGAGCTATGCTAAACCTTCTCTCAGCCGCGGTCATCTTGCCCTTGCTTGGTGCGGGGGCTATCTTCCTGGCGTCGCTGCTTCTATGCAAGCTCGATGCCGAAAAAGCCCATCTCTGGACGCTCGCCGTCGCTTCGGGCATTGCTCTCGCTACCTTCGTTCTCGTCTCCCTGATGAAAGGAAGCGGTGGATCTACGGCTGTCCTCGCGCCCGCGCAGCTCTCGGCGCTGGCTGGCTCAGCCATCGGATTTCACCTCGAGCCGGCGCTGTGGTCGCTGGCCCTGGGTTTGTCGCTGGGGGTCTCCTCCTCGTTCTTGGCGGAGCTCGCCCGCAACCCTCCCTCGTCGCCCCGACTGGCTGCTGTCTCCCTGGGGTTGCTCGCCCTGTCCCTTGGTGCTGTTTGGTCGGCCAACCCCTTCACGATGATTGTCATCTGGGCTCTGTATGACCTGCTCTTGTTCCAGGGATTGATCGTGGCCGGTGCCGGAAGAGCCGCGTGTGTTCGGAGCCTGGCCTTCGGGACCGCGGCGAACCTGCTTGTGTGGGCGGGGGTGGTGGTAGCCGGGGACGGAACAGGAAACGTGCAGTGGCCGCTTATGCCGCCAGGCGGGCCCAAGATGACCTTCTGGATGCTGGCGGGTCTCCTGCGGATTGGAGCCTACCCCTTCCACCTCTCGGCTCCCGCCAGGATCGGTACGTCTCCACCTCTCACCACTGCCCTCTTCTTGAGTCCCGTGATCGGCTGGGGGCTTTGGGTTCGACTCGTGGTAGTCAATGGAGGGGTGCCTCCCGTCGGGATGTGGGCGCTTGTCCCGGCGCTGTTGACGATGGCGGCGGGGGGGCTTCTGGGATGGACAGCGCGGCGGGCCGGTGACGTCCGCCCCTTCATCGCGACGGGGGCTAACGGAGCGGTGCTCCTCTCGTCTACCTGGTTGTCCTTGTACGGCGGAGGACAGGGTACGGGGCGTCACGTTCCGCTGGCGGTCGTGACGCTTGGCGTCACCGCCTGGGTGCTCGGCGTAAGCATCCTCTTCCTCGGGGGCGGCCGGCCCCTGCGCCAGGTCTTGCGGTGGCCCGCGCGCCTCCGGATGGCTCCGTCCCTGATTGGCGCGCTCTCGCTGATTGGCGCCCCAATGACGCTGGGGTTTGTCGCCGAGTCGTACCTCCTGAGAGCGGGGCAGTGGGGCCCGAGGATCGGGTTCCTCTTGGGACGGACGCTCCTGGTCGCCGCCGTGGGGAGATGGCTGTCTCATCCTCTTCTGCTTGAGCAGGAAGACGTGGCCCCCCTCAGACATGTGGCACACGGGGTCGGGGTGATGGCGCCGGCAGTCTCCCTGGTTGTAGCAGGGCTGGCGCCGACCCTCCTTCTCCCTGGGGCCCCGGGACTCTCCCTGAGGGATCTACTCGCAGGTCAGAGCATCAGCAGTTGGCTGCTTTGGGTGGCGGCGCTTCTCCTGGGAGCTGTGCTGGTCTGGTACGACGACGCGATCTGTCGTCGGGCCTCACGATGGCTCGACGCCGTCCACGACCTCGTGCTCCTTGAATGGGCTTACAGGTTGGTGACGGGAGCCTTTGAGCAGGGGCTTGCTCTGGTCCGCACCATCGACGACATCCTGGGCGGAAGAGGCGCACTGTTGTGGTCTCTGGTCTTGTTTCTCATTCTGATCCTGGTCTGGAGGGGCAGGTAGTGCCTGTTCTCAACACCCTCTTGCCCCAACTGGCCTCTCTGGCGGCAATGCCGGCCGTGGTAGCCGTTTTCATCACGGCGGGTCTCCTGGTTGTCAGCCGGGATTGGCGGCTGAACCTGATCTCCCTTGCCGCGCAGTATTTCTTCGTTGCCCTTCTGATGACCCAGGTGGTCCGGGTGGAGATGGTGGCCGTGAAGGGGCTCATCGGCTGGTTGATCTGTCTGGTGTTCTTCCTGACAGAGCAGCAAGCCCAGTCGCTCACTCGTGCCGCCGGCGAGAGATCCGATCTGTCGCTCCACCACTGGATGGAGGGGCGTGTGGAAGGATGGAAACAGCAGGGCGTGTCTGCCCGAGCAGCCTTCGCCTTTATGGGGGCGGTCATGGTCTCGTTCGTGGCCCATGCCGCCGCATCCGCCATCCCCGTGCCCGGGGTGACCTGGGAGATCATCCTGGTATGCTATCTTCTGGGTGGTCTGGGAGTGCTGTTGCTGGGGCTGACCCAGGACCCCCTGCGGGTAGGCATGGGCTTGTTGATGTTCTTGTCGGGATTCGACCTGCTGTACGTCGCGCTGGAGCCCAGCCTGGTCGTGGCTGGACTGATGGGATCGATCAGTTTCGTCATCGCCCTGGGCATGGCCTACCTCAAGACCGTCCAGGCTGCCGTCGGCGACGGAGGGGGCGGCGCGTGATAGCGGGACTCCTTCTTTTCCTGGCCCTCCCGTTGGTCCTGGCCGGCCTCGTGTACGCCCTGCGTCGCTGGGCGACCCTGTCCTCGCTCCTCTCGATTGGTACCACCCTCGCCCTGGGCATCATCATTGTCGTGCTGCCCCTCGGTCGCACTGTGCAGCTCTGGGATCGCCAGATTGTCATGGGGGGAACCCTCTCCTTCCTGGGGCGGGAGTTGGTCCTGGAGGACGCCGATCGGCTCGCCATAGGCCTCCTCTATCTGACGGCTGCGGGAATCTTTGCGCTGGCCTGGCCCACGTCACCTCGATCCATGCTTCTCCCCGTGGGCCTCGGTTTGTTGAGCCTCCTCAGTGGATGCCTCCTCATCCGTCCGCTGATCTATGCCGTCTTGCTTGCGGAGGTCGCCGTCGCGCTTTCCATCTTTGCGCTCCAGCCGGAAGAGCAGGGCCCCACGCGAGGAGCGCTTCAATATGTGTCGTTCTCCCTGCTGGCGCTTCCGGGATTGCTGCTCGCTCATTGGCTCATGGGACGCTATGCCCTGACGCCCGACAATACGGCGCTGCTCGACACCTCCGCTGTTCTCATTGCTCTGTCCTTCGCGCTGCTGCTGGGCAGCGTTCCGTTCCATATGTGGGTCCCGTCTGCCGTCAGCCAAAGCGAGCCCCTGGCCGGCGCCTTCATCCTCACGGTCAACAATGCGGCGGTCTGGTTCTTGCTGCTGACGTTCCTCGAGACCTATCCAGACCTCAGTGCCTACCCGGGCTTCTCATCTCTCGTGTCGCTGGCTGGCCTGGCGATGATCGTCGCTGGGGGGCTGTTCGCTGCCTCACAACGCCGTCTGGGCCGTTTGGTGGGCTATGGCGCGCTGGCCGATACCGGTGTGGCCCTGGTTGCCCTTGGCATGACCAGTGAGCGGGGCTTGACCCTCGCGTTGTTTGGATTGCTCGTTCGCCCGTTTGGAGTGGTGCTGATGACCAGTGGCCTGAAAGGGCTGCGTTCCCTGGGTGGAGGCGACGATTCCTTGGACGCCCTGCGGGGGCTAGCGTGGAGTGCGCCTTGGTGCACCCTGGCCTTCCTGATCGGAGCTCTTTCTCTGGCGGGAGTCCCGATCACCGCCGGATTTGCCGGGCGGTGGGCCCTCTATCGCGCCCTGGCGCCGACCGACCTGAGATCTGTACTGTTCATAATGCTGGCGACCCTGGGCGTGCTGATTGGTGTATGGCGGGCACTCTCCACCCTTCTGGCGCGCCCTGAGCCATCTGGCGAAGGAGCGGGACCGGCGGAGCGAGAGGGGTCTCCCCCGCACCTGCTGATGGCGGGGCTCGTTGCCTCGGCGGTGGCAGCCTCCATCGGCATGGGCCTCTTCCCGCAGATTCTCTCGCCGACCGCGGCTCGCCTGGCGAGCCTGTACACGTTCTTTGGGCCCTAGATGATGCAGGCGCACGCCTTCCAGTTCAGCCAGGCGAGCCTCCAGGACTACGTCGACTGCCCGCGACGCTTCCAACTGCGCTACGTGCGCCGCCTCCAATGGCCTGCCGTCGAGGTGGCTCCCCCTCTGGAAAACGAGCGGTACCTGCAGCAGGGCGCTGCCTTCCACCACCTGATCCATCAGCATCTCTCGGGCCTGCCGGTGAGCCAGTTGTCCCAGACCGTGACCGATCCCGAGGTGCGCCGCTGGTGGTTCAACTACCTGGAAAGCGGCCCCCGAGACCTGCCGGCGCTCCGGCACCCCGAGGTCGGTCTATCTGCCCCCGTGGCGCACGCCCGCCTGGTGGCCCAGTACGATCTCGTGGCCGTGGATCTCAACGAGCGCGCCGTGATCGTCGACTGGAAGACCAACCGCAGGCGACCGGGCAGAGAGAGTCTGTCCCAGCGGTTGCAGACGCACGTCTATCCGTACCTGCTCGTTCGGGCTGGGGCGCACCTCAATGGAGGTGATGAGATTCAACCCCATCAGGTGACTATGGTGTACTGGTTCGCGAACTTTCCCGCGCGGCCAGAGCACTTTGCCTATGATGGCGACCGGTGCCGCTCCGATGAGGACTTCTTGACCGGTCTCCTCGTGGAGATCGAGGAGACCTTCGCCGAACGCGATGACGACGACCTCCTTCCCCGCACCGACGATCGGCGTTGCTGCCGCTACTGTCGCTACCGGTCGCTGTGCCAGCGCGGCGTTGAGGCAGGGCTGCTCGATGAGATGGAGCCCCATGCGGTGGCGGAGCAGGTGTCGGACGGCGACCTCGGCTCAGAGTTCGATTTCGAGCAGATTGCCGAGGCCGACTACGGATAGAGTGGACGTGAGCGCGATGGGTCGCATTGCTCATCGGCAGCGCTCCGTCGGAGGGAGACAGTCTCGTTGACAGACTTCACGACGCCCGACTGGGTCAAGGACGCCGTCTTCTACCAGATCTTCCCCGATCGGTTTGCCAGTAGTGAGCGCGTTCCCAAGCCGTCCAATCTGGAGCCGTGGGATTCACCTCCCACGGTCCATGGGTTCAAGGGCGGTGATCTCCTCGGGATCGCTGAGCACCTCGACTACCTGGACGATCTGGGCATCACCGCCATCTACCTCAATCCGATCTTTCAGTCGGCGGCCAATCACCGCTATCATACCTACGATTACTACCAGGTGGACCCAATCCTGGGGGGTGACTCTGCCTTCCGCCAGTTCCTCGACGCTGCTCACTCGCGCGGAATGCGCGTAATTCTGGATGGTGTCTTCAACCATGCCAGCCGCGGCTTCTACCAGTTCTACCATACATTGGAGAACGGGGCGGCCTCGCCCTACAGCGATTGGTTCATCTTCGATGAGCAATGTCTCCGGGACCAGAAGAGGCTCAACGCCTATCCCGGGCCGGAGGAGGAGCCCGCATCCGGTTGTGTCCCCAGCAGCCTCGAGGCCTACGGCTACCAGGCCTGGTGGGACCTGCCCGCGCTGCCCGAGTTCAACACAGACAATCCAGAGGTGCGAGCGTACATCTTTGACGTAGCCCGCCACTGGGTTGATCAGGGCATCGACGGCTGGCGGCTCGATGTGCCCCAGTGCATCGACGATGACGGCTTCTGGCAGGAGTTCCGCTCCGTGGTCAAGAGCGCCAACCCGGATGCCTATATCGTTGGGGAGATCTCCTCAGACGCCACACGCTGGCTCCACGGCGACCAATTCGACGCGGTGATGAACTACCTGTTCGCGAAGGCCTGCCTCGGCTTCTTCGGAGGGCAGGGAATGGACCCCCGTCTGGTCTCGGCGCCCCTTTTTCACGGTCTGTCCTCTCTCTCCGCACCTGCCTTCGCCCGAACTGTCGCCGATTTGCTGGACATGTATCCCCGTGAGGCCACCCTGGCCCAGCTGAACCTCCTCGGCAGCCACGACACGCCCCGCTTCCTGACCCTGGTCCGCGGAGATGAGGCCGCGCTGCGGCTGGCCGTCGTCTTCCAGATGACCTACCCTGGCGCTCCCTGTGTCTACTACGGTGACGAGGTTGGCTTGGAGGGTGGCCCCGACCCCGATTGCCGCCGCTCGTTCCCCTGGGACCGGAGCCGCTGGAGGCTAGAATTGCGGGACTTCGTCAGACGCTGCATCGCGCTGCGCCAGGCACACCCCGCGCTGCGGCGCGGGGCATTCATCCCCCTGTATGCCAGGGAAGGCGTCTTCGTCTATCTGCGCAGCCTGGATGGCGAGCGGCTCATCATAGCGCTCAACAACGGCCCGACCACGCATCACCTGGCGCTTCCGGTGAGCGAGCATCTCTCCGCTGGAGATCACTTCCCAGCCGTCATCGGAGATGGCGCTGCGAGGGTTGTCTCCGGACAGCTCGTCGGGCCCGCGATTCCGCCTCGCACAGCGTCCGTCTTCGCGTTGGAGGCCGGAGACCCTTCGTAGCGCTGAGTGCTGGGGTTGCAAGAAGAACCCGAAGCTGTGCACGAGCCGGTGCAGTGTGGACTGCTGCGATCGGTCAACAGGCAAGCAGGTGGCTGCGAGGCGGCGCCCAGAGGAGCACCAGCTCTCCGTTCCTGGCCCGGAGGGCGAGGCGGCTCTACGAGGACTGCCGCTCGCGGGGGTCTAGACGCTGTGTCCCAGCAGGCCTGCCGCCGCCCCCCAGATCAGCAGCTGGACCACGATCGCCCCTCCCCACAGCAAGTAGCTCGCCACCCGGTCGCGCCGGTACAGGAGCCCTCCCAGCGACCCATTTATCAGCAGCGTGACCAGGCCAATCAGAGGCATGAGGAAGATCTCAGCGCGGGGTCCCAGCCGAGTCGGTGAGCCCGAGGCGCCAAAGTGAAGCGGCACCAGCAGCGGCAGCGACGGGAAGCGGAACGACAGATAGCCCACCAGTGCCGCGAGTACCAGCGCTGCCACACCGAGCAGGATCAACCCCAACCGATCCCGCCAGATGGGCCACTCGAGAATCGCCGGGCGCCGGGACGAAGGTTCCACCACCTGAGTGGGGCCCATCTGCCGGCGCTCCTGGAGCGACTCGAGGAAAGCCTCGCGATCCGTCGGCGATATGCCGTAGACCAGGCCCGGCGTGGCGACGAAGATTTGCTTGCGCGGCGGTTCCGTGGCGTAGAAGAGAGTCTCCCCGGCGCCTGAAATCTCGCCGTAGCCTACCCAGTGGCCCGGCCACCCGCCACCGCAGAAGCGGATGCTGTCGTCAATCTGATCCCCCGTGAACACGCGCTCGATCTCGTTCGTGGGGATTACCTGCTTCGATGTCCCCCATTGGATGGTCAGGGCATTCCTGTCGAGCAGGTAGCTGCAGCCGGCCAGCCCGTACACCCAGTAGGCAATCAGCCCCACCAGCACGAAGCCGAAGAGGACCGCCACTCCGGCCACGAACGTGGCAAAGGTGACCGGCTGCGACGCGGCGATTCCGATCAACGCGGCGTTGGTCAGTGTGATGAAGGTCATCAACCCGATGCCGATGCCAAAGCCGCGCCCGGCGCTGATCTCCCATTTTGACATACGGTAAGCCTCCTCACCAGAGGCAGCATTATACCAGGGTGAGAAAGGCGGACAACTTGAGCTGGACCGGCTGGAGACCGGGCCCGAACCAGTGCCGGGCCTGGAGAGAAAAAAACCCGTCCTCAGGCGTACCGCCCGAGGACGGGGGATGCCCAGGGCCTCATAGCCCCAGGGCCTACTGCCCCAGGTGCATGGGCATGATCACGTGGGTGAATCTGTCCTCGCCCACCGGCCGAACAACGCCCGGGCTGGAGGACGTGGTCGTATCCAGAGCGACCTGAGCGGTGTCCGTCACGGAGAGCACGTCGATGAGATACTTGACGTTGAACGCGATCTCTATCCCTTCGCCCTCGACGCTGGCATCGACCTCGCTCACGTCCTCGCCCGTCTCCGCCGATGTGGCCGAGACGCGCACGCACCCGGGTTCGAGTTCGGACCCCGGGACGACCTGAATCCGGCTGATGTTGGCCGCGTCACGGGCGAAGATCTGGGCCATCTTGCAGGCCTTCAAGAACGGGGCCGTGTCCAGCACGGTGTGCGTGGTGCGCTCCCGCGGGATGATCTGGCGATAGTCGGGGAAGTTGCCGTCGATCAGCTGTGACACCAGCACCACGTCGGTCAGTTCGAAGATTACCTGATTGCGCTCCGGCGTGACGTGGATGGTGACAGTCGCTTCCTGCTCCCCGCTGACCCGGCGCAGCTCGGTCAGAGCCTGGGCCGGGATGATGATGCTGAAGGGGTCGGAGACAGCGTCGGGCAGGCTCACAGTCCGCACCGACAGACGAAATCCATCGGCGGCGGCCAGTGTCAGCTCCTCGTTCGCGAATTGGGCCAGGACGCCGGTGAGGATGGGGCGGCTCTCGTCCGTCGCCGCGGCGAAGGCCACTTGCTCAATCGCCGACCGCAGCACGTCGGGCTCGATGGGGATGCCTTCGGCTTCCTCATCTGGCACGGCCACAATGGGGAACTCCTGAGCGTCGATCCCCTTGATGTTCGCCTCGCTGCGAGCCGCCGAGAGGGTGAGTGTCTGGGTGCGCACGATCAACTCCATGTCCACCTGGCCCGGGGGCAGGGCGTTGATTAGGTCGATGAACGTGCGCGCCGGAATCGTCGTCGCCCCTTCTTCCTCCACCTTCGCCCCGATCCAACAGTTGATGCCCACCTCAAGATCCGTGGCCGACAGTCTGAGCCGGCCTCCGTCAGTGGCGACGAGAACGTTCCCCAATACCGGAAGCGTGGAGCGGGGCGAGACCGCTCGTCCGACGATGCTCAGCCCTTCGGCCAGGTTCTCTTGTAGGCAGGAGACCTTCATCAGTGTGCCCCTCCTCGGTGATGATTGTCAGTCTCAGTAGACAAGGAAAAAGCCGCCCTTGGGGGATTGCCAACTCCTCACCCGGGCCTTGAGCCTACCGAGTCCTTCTGAGTTGCATGGATTCAGAAGTATACACTAAGTCCTCGAGCCACACAAGTTCAGGCCTCGCCCCCGGCCTCCCGACCAGGAGCCTCAATGCGCACCAGCTTGCCGTGCACGTCGACCACGGCGCGGAAGCCCGCCATCCACAGCGCGGTGCGCAGCTCGTCAGCGTCCACAGCACCGGGTTCGAGGATGCGGTCCAGGTTATCTATCGCGTGCTGGATCGAGGCGCGGGTAAACAGGTTCTCCTCACCCAGCAGCTGAACCACCCCGTCGGTGACCACGTCGCGCATCTCCTGGAGCCGCTCCTGCAGCGCCGCTACGATCTGCTGGTCCACCCGTTCGGCCTCCACGTGGCGCAGGAAATCGTCCTCAGGCACGGCGTAGAAGGGCTCCCCGCCGATCGTGGTCACCTGAGCCCTCTCTCCTTCCTCGTTGAACACCAGGTCGGCGAACAGCGGTTCCCTTCTAGTGTCCCCCATCGCATCCCTCCCGGCACGCTGAGTTCGAGATAGCAGCGGCCTCGTTCAACCGGACACCTGCGAGTTGAAGGTGCTGCCTACGCCTTCCCGCGCTTGCCCTCGCCAGTCCTCGCGAGGACCACCCGGTCGGACGGGTGGAGTGCCTGGAAGGCCTGCGGCGAGCCCGAGCCCATCACAGGCAGTGCCTGCTCCAGCAGCAGGCTCCTTCCGCCACTCCCTCCAGTCAGCCCCTGCTCGGCCCGCTATCTTAGCACTTTTGGCCTGAACAGACAATCGCCGACCGGCCCGCCCTGCGCACCGCGTACGTTTCACGTGAAACATCCCTTCAGCACCGCCGCTGCAAGCCCCCGCTCAGGACTTACGTTTTACGCTTTACCTCTTACGCTCCCGTTTCACGTGAAACATCCCTGACAATCCCCGGCAGCCGCGTATCATGTCGGCGTCGAGGTGGCTTCCCACAGCCCCTCCGTCCTCCATGTCTAAGACTTTTCTAAGAATTCTCCTACGTGTGCCCTAGTTTTTCATGCTACAATCTGTGCCAGAGCGAGATCAAGGATTGGGCAGGCGGGCTGAATCCTGACGCGTTGAGCGCGACCCTCGCGTCCCGATAGAGTCCCGGCGCGGGAAAGTCATCAGAGGGGAGCCGGTTGGAGGCGCGATTTCGGCAGCGGCGGGTTCGCCGGGCCGTCGCGGCCTCCAATGGCTCCACACAAGCCGCCGGCGTATTTGCCGACCACGGCTCGATTTGGCCGCGGCGGAGTTCCTGGACCGTGTCGGCGGCCGGCCGCAGGGAAGACGGGACGATAATGATGTCTCTGGCACGCGACAACAGAGGCCAGGAATTGGTGCGGCACGCTCTGACATTCACCATCCTGCTGTTGATCTTCCTCGGCATCATGGAGTTCGCGATGGAGCTCGCGGTGGTCATGTTTGACCACGACAGCCTCGCCGATGCCACTTGCGGGGGGCGGTTGGGGCTGCCGTGCGCATAGACTCGGCGAGCGAGAGGACGACCCAGCAGCCCGTGGACGAGATCAAATGACGCCGTGATTGCACGCACGGGTGGGAAAAGCTTTGAGAATCCCGAAGAGGACATCAAAGTGGCACCACTCGAAGACGAGGAATTCGATGGGATCGAAGCTGGCAAGCCAATCAGCGTCACGGTAGAATACAGACACTCGCTGATCACCGGGCTGATCATGCAGGCTGTGGGTGGGAGTGCGGATCTGGAGCTTCAGTCAGTCGCAACAATGCACAGGGAAGCGCCGTCATATAGGAGCACAGGGAGTTAGATTCATGGGACGTCTGAGAGGGTTTCTCTGGTTGGCCGCCGGCCTGGTCGTCGCAGCTCTCGCCGGCGTGGTCGGGTTCATGACGCTCTCGGGGGCCGCCCCCACCGAGGCAGAGCCCCAGGTCGGGGCGCCGCCTCAGGCGGCCGTCGTCGTCGCTGCGCAGAGGATCGGCGTCCGCTCGCTCCTCACCGTCGAGGACTTGGAGATGAAGGATGTCCCCGTCGACGCCATCCCAGAGACCGCTATCCGCCAGATGGGGGACGGTGTCGGGAAGATCACGTTGACCGAGCTCTATCCCGGCGAGATCGTCCTTAGCCAGCGGCTGGTCAACCCTGACGTGATTGCGGCGGACGGACGAACGGCTGTCGTGATCAACGAAGACCAGGTGTTGATGGCCTTCCCCGCCGGGGACCTGATGAGCAACCTCAACGTCCTCAAGCCTGGGGACCACGTCGATCTCCTGCTCTCGTACGAGCTTCCCGCCGACACCGTTACCACGGGCGGGCTGCCTGGACCCGTCGCCGGCCCGACTGAAGAAGGGACCGAGTTGGTGACCTTCAGCTTGATCCAGAACGTCGTCCTCGCCCAGATCATGCGGGGCGGCGAGGAGGGGGGCGCGACGGCCTACCTCCTCACCGTCAGCCCCCAGGATGCGCTCCTGTTGAAGTACGTCAAGGACATTGGGGCCACCAGGGATCTCGTGCTGCGCGCTCCCGGCGTGGAGGTCGATTTTCAGACCGATCCTGTCGATCTCGACTATCTCATCAACCGTCTGATGGGCGCCGGGGCCGGGGAGACACCCTGAGGACGCCCTCGGTGCGTCGCCAGGGACGAGTTAACTGCGTCGACCAGGCGAGCTGTTGGCGGGGCGATCGATCGACAGCGCATTACGATATCACCGCCGGGGCGGATCGCCCCCGGGCGGTGCAGGCATAGTAGATGCGATGACGGACAACATGCGTGGATGGGGGTGTGGATGGAGAGGGTAATACCGGAAGGTCGGTTGCGGGTTCTTCTGGTCAGCGCTGACGAGGATCTGCGGGATGAACTGCAGCAGGCGTTGGCCCACCACGTTGCCGACCACAAGCTCTATTGGGTGTCGATGCCCGACTTCGCCGTTGGGCGTGCCGACGAGCTGATCCCGGA
>CAYVCX010000036.1:0-29495 GCA_964450435.1 uncultured Anaerolineales bacterium | reverse complement strand
TGGATTCTCGGCCTGCGCATGTGCCGTGCACGGCGCCTGTGGGTTTCCTCGACGTCGCACCGACTCCGTTCATTGTGGGTTTCCACAACGCCGCGCGTGCGCGAAGGCGAGATATCACCGATGTAGAACGGCCCTCTTGCTGCTATAATAGACTCGCTGGGCAACTCAGGATTCTTGGCCTGCTGATCCCTTTCGTTGACCCAGGGAGAACGGACGGTCGCCGGTCTGTCCAGACTATCAGAGGAGGTCACCGTCAAGGTTCAAGTTAGCGAGCACACCCGTTACCGGAGACAACCCACTCGTAGTATCTCGTGCCTGCTCTCGTTGTTGCTGGCATTCTGCGCTGGCGCAGCGGCGTGTCGATTCGTCCCTGTACGTATACCGTCCTCGAGAAGCGCTACCGTGGGGCCTGCGCGCTCTCCGCCGCCCACTGGGCAGGGGCTCCCTCTTGGCCATACGGGATCGCCTGCCAGGTGGACGACCTTTAGCGACGTCAAGCACGTGACCGATATGGCTTTCGATCACGAAGGGCACCTGTGGGCTGCCAGTCTCAACGGGGTGTTTCGATGGGACCTTCGGGACCAGTCGCGCACCGAGTATGGCGTGAAGGATGGTCTGCCGAGCAAGAACGTTCAATGCATCGCCGTGGCCCCGGACGGTTCCCTCTGGTTTGGCACGCGCAGGGCCGGTGTCTCGCACTTCGACCCTGCCGCGGTCTCGGAGCAGGGTGGAGAGGAGTGGACGACCTTCACCGCCGAGGACGGTCTGGTCGACAACCGCGTGCAGGATATTGCCGTAGACCGTGACGGCAATCTCTGGTTCGCTACCTACGGCGGCGTCTCTCGCTTTGACCCGTCGCTGGGCTCAGGACAGCGCGGAGAGCGCTGGAGCACGTATACTACCGTCAATGGCCTGGGTGGCGATCGTGTTCTGTCCGCTGCTGCCCATCCTGATGGGTCCCTGTGGTTCGGGACATTTGGCAGCGGGGTTTCCCGCTTCGACCCGTCATCAACCTCCGGGCAACGCGGGGAGGAGGTCTGGGCGACGTATACCACGGCCGACGGCCTGGCGGATGACCGCGTTCGAGCCATCGCCGTCGCGCCCGACGGGGCTCTCTGGTTCGCCACTTTCGGCGGTGGCGTGTCCCGCTATGACGGTGGATCCTGGATCACGTATACCACTGCTGATGGCCTGGCGGAGAATGTTCTCTCCTGCATAACGGTTGCCTCCGACGGGACGGTCTGGATCGGAGCCGCGGACAACGGTATTTCCAGGTTCGACGGCACGGCATTCGCCCGCTACACGGCCGCCCACGGGCTGGTTGACAATGAGATCTGGTCTATCCTCGCGGCGCCAGACGGAACCATCTGGGCAAGCTCCATCAATGGTATCTCGGCCCTTCCGTCGACCGAATAGGCGCGAGAGGGCGCTACGATGCCTTCGAGCTCTTCAGATCAGGAGAGGATCGCCTGGGTGCGGAAACACCTCAAACGAGAGGTACTGTGGCCCTCTGCCGTATGCGTGGCGCACATCCCTGTCTTGATCGGCTCTGTGCTTGGCCTCATTCCCATCCACCGGATTGTCATCACAAGAAAGCATTGGCCCGCGGCCCGTGCGGAGTAGCGGCTCAGGAAGACGCTTTCGGGCTGACTCCATCCCTGGGACGGGCCCTCTCACAGGGCGAAGTAAGGAACTGCGCCCGGGGAGCTTGAGCACTGAAGAGTTTTTCGCTGGAGCTAACCTGTTGGTGGGACGGGATACGGATAACAGGAGGCTGTCAGATGTCGCGACTTTCAGTCACACAGCTCTGTCTGGGCATCGGCTTAGGGGTCGTGACAGCTGTATGTGCCACGTTTCTCGTGGAGAAAGACGTGCTTGCGGCTATCTTTGGCTTCTTAGTCGCCATTGCTGTTGCCGACTTGAGGGAAGTGAAGCAGCACGTAATCGTTGGCTTTGCCACGGGGGCCGGGATTGGGCTAGTCCTGAGGGCTACAGGTAGATCTCATGTGGGTGAATCAGTACTGCCCACCGGACCGTCTCGCACCATTGCCCATCTGGTTGCCACCACGATCGTCTTTGGTCTACTCTGTGCCTCGTTCGGGTTCATCACCGGAAAGGTAAAGGAGCGTTACGATAGAGGTCGAGGACCATTCTTCTGAACGAGCGATGATGGCGCTCGATCCGCTCTGTCCTCACTGTGCGGTACGGTATTCGTCTGAACTGCCGAAAAAGCCCAGGGTCGGGCCGGGGGCAGTCCGGGGCGACACCCGTTCAGTCAGCGACCCTCCGCCCTAGACCGGCGCGACAGCCAGACGGCAGCGGGCAAAAGAACACATGATCAGGGGTGCCCAAGGCGAAACCTGTCCTGCAGGGTTCTCATCACGCCCCCGGGAGGCCGCGCGTGGCCACCATGGCCAGGAACGCCAGGCCCGCTGCGTCTTCATCTCTCTGGACAGCAACTTGCTCTCAGGCAGGGAGGTGCGATAATCTTGCTTCCCTCCGTGCCCAGCAGCTTCCTGATCTCGGCCCCGGATCCTGTACGGACTGGGTTTCGAACCTCATCTGTGTGCGCTGGGCCTTCAGGATTGCTGCCGATTGAGGCCCTCACGTGCGTGACCGTCGCACGAACTCTCTCGAGGAGGGCAATGCGAAGGAACACCGCCGTGATATCATAAGGGCAGCTCAGAAGGGCTGTCCACAGTTGCGCCGGACCAGGGCATCGCGCCTCTCGGCCTCTATGGTACAATGGCCTGTCAACACGGTGTAAGGTTCTCAGGGGGTCAGTGACCGTATGCGAGCTGCTTTCCGAGCAAGAGACTCATCTACTACGGCTACAGCGCCTTCATCATAGATGGTAAAAAGGGAACTGTCCTCGTATACCCGGGACAGGACCTGCACTGGCGGCGCCTGAACTCGCTGCCCCCCCCGCCAGAGCTGGTCGCGGGCTGACGTCATCCTCGTGACCCATGGTGACGCCGACCAGGCTGAGTGCGTTCCCCACGTGGCGCGGGTCAGCGGCGCGCCGATGGTCTGTGGGACGGCATTGAGCAGGAAGTGGCGACGAAAGGGGCTCACCGTCGTCGCTGTTGCTCTAGGCGAGTTAGTTGGGAGTGCTGGACTGCAGGTCCAGGCCGTGTCGGTGCAGCGCGGAGGCCTTACCGTGAGGCTCCACGGCCGCGCCTTCACATTCAAGCCCACATCCGTCGGTGGGGGAGCTGTAGGCCTGTTGTTTAGCCTGGAGGCGCGTCGACTGCCCAATCTGGGCGACAGCTCTTGCTGGAGGAGGCCTGGCGCGGGCTGCGTTCCGCCGTGCTGATGGTGCCCATCGGGGGGATGATGACCATGGACGTACATGCTGGGTTGCAGGCGGTGGCGGTCATTGAGCCAGGGGTCGTGATCCCCATATCCTAATGACTGGGACATCCTTCTCTACCACCGCCCGGCGAACGCAGAGCCCTTCGCTGCCGCGCTGAGGGCAGGAGGCCACCAATGTTTCCTCCTGAAACCTGGGGAAGCCGTTGAGATATCAGCGCCCGGAAGGTTGCACGGGAGACCGGGTCTGAGTGAATGTACAATAATCCCCAGACACATGCGTTCACTCCATAGGAGCATCACATGCGATACCGAATCCACTTGAATGAAAGGCTCTCCGAAATCGGCATTGGATGCTACGGGCTGAGCGGCGCATACGGTGACAAGGACCCGGAACGATTTGTCCAGGTGCTCCAGCGAGCCTATGATCTTGGCGTGACTTTCTTCGACACCGCTG
Source organism: uncultured Anaerolineales bacterium (assembly GCA_964450435.1). Lineage (GTDB taxonomy): Bacteria > Chloroflexota > Anaerolineae > B4-G1 > B4-G1 > SKLM01. The sequence goes on along the minus strand of CAYVCX010000036.1, from coordinate 25,726 downwards.
ACGTGTATGGCCCTGGCGAGGAGATCTCGGGCCGAGCGGTGGCTCCCTTCCGTGATCGGGTGTGGGTCGCCACCAAGACGGGAGCGAGTGCTGATGGCAAGCCCGACTGTTCGGCCGAGCACGTCCTCTCCTCGTGCGAAGAGAGCCTGCGGCGGCTGAAGACCGAATACATTGACCTGTATCAGGTCCACTTCCACGACGTCGATACGCCTGTCGAGGAGACGGTCAAAGCGCTGGATGAGCTCAAATCGACGGGCAAGATCCGGTACTACGGCGTGGGCCACCTCCCGCTACCAGCCACGAGGATGTACTTCGCGACCGGAGATGTCTTCTCCTCGTTGGTCGAGTTAAGCGCCGCCGCCAGAGGAGCGCGGGAGCGGATGATCCCCTTGTGTCTGGAGCAGGGCGTGGGCGTGATCGCCTTTAGCGTCACCGGGCGAGGGCTGCTGACGGGTAAGATCGGCCCTGACCATATCTTTGAGGAGGGCGATATCCGTCGGATAGACCCCCTCTTCCAGCGGGAGCGCCTCGCCTCCGGCCTGCGCGTGGCGGGAAGGCTCCAGGCGCTGGGCGAGAAGTACGGCAAGACCCCCGTCCAGGTTGCCATCGCCTGGGTGCTGGCTCAACCAGCCCTCATCTGCGCCCTCACCGGCCCTTCCACCATCCCCCACCTGGAGGAGAACCTGGGGGGCTCGGGCTGGGATATGGCGCCGGACGATCTGGAGGCATTGGAACGCTTCTTTGATGAGGAGGACGAACGCGTGCAGCGAGAGCAGATCCGGAACGTCCGAGATGTCCTGTCACAGGACCTGGATCCGGAGAGTGTGTTCGCTGACCTCGTGTATGTGATCGAGACGCTGGTGGAACAGGAGCTCGCGGCGGAGAAGGAGATCCTGCCGCTCTTTCAGGAGCTGTGGCCCTTACGTAGGCAGCGGGATACCGCTGCGCTGAAGCGGATGCGAGAAATCTGGGCGGAGTTACACGAGAGGTTTTGGCCGCTCATCGCCGGGGATTGAGAAAGCGATCTGTGCCGAGGGATTCAGGGATGCCCGCTGATCGCAGCACACAACGGCGTGGAGCTCTCATCGCACTGCTGCTGGTGCTCCTGCCCAACCTGGTGCTGGCTGGGCTGGGGCTCGCGATGCGCGGCGAAACCCGGCAAGTGGCCGACGCCAAGGCTGCGGCTCATTTCGGGCCGGTGCGCTTTGTGCGCCAGGTGGGGCTGTCCGTCTTTCTGTTGCTACCGATGGCTCTGTGGCTATGGCGGCGTCGGGCCGGATGGACGGCCCTCGGGTGGCGCCGAAGGGGCCTGGGGCGAGCTACGGGGCTGGGCGTATTGCTGGGAGCAGCAACGCTGCTCGTGCGCGCGCGGCCTTTCGCGCCGGAGCGGTTGACCATTCCAGCCACCTGGTGGGCGTTGGCGACCTACGCGGTGGTCGCCGCGGCCGAGGAGACGCTCTACCGTGGCTTCCTGCAGGGCCGCCTGGAAGCCTGGCTGGGTTGTTGGTGGGCGTATCTGGCGACGGCTCTGCTGTTCGCGGCCCTACACCTTCCGGCGCGGCTGCTGGGCGGTGAGCCCTTGGCCCAGGCGCTAGCCTACGCGGCCGCGCAGCTTCTGCCGATGGCCCTCATCTTCGGGGCGGCTATGTTGGCAGCCGGTCACGTGGCGGCGCCTGCCCTGGTACACCTGGGCTGGAACTGGGCCAGTCTGTTGCGGCGCGCGTGATCGCCTCGTGCGCTGGAACCTACAAGATCTCGAGACTGCGTTAATCGTGAGAGCTACCTGAACCATGAGCTTCTTGGCTGGCTTCGAGATCAGGGAGATCGTCGCCAGGCCACGATGCCGGGCCCGGAATCTCCCGGAGTACGAGGTCGACAACAGGACGGAAGGATCCGGTCCGGTCTCTCGGTTGGCCTGCATGGATGCCGTGACGCTCTGAACGGTCCTCACGGGCCAGAGAGAGGCATGAAATGGATCAGGTCAGGGGGCGATCGCCCTGCTTCATCGACCTGGAACAGGTGCCCCGGTTCACGCAGACGGAGGCGCTGGAGACCACGGTGTTGACCGGCCTGCAGGGTGAGCGGATGATGATGGTGCTCAACGCCACCCTCCCCGGCCACAGCGTGCCCACCCATTCGCACCCGCACGAGCAGATCGGGGTGGTCTTCAGCGGACGGGCGATCCGCGCACGGGCGACGAGGAGCGGGAGGGGGGCCAGGGGACTCTTACCGCATCCCCGGCGGGGTGCTCCATCACGATGCGTGCCTGGGCGACGGGCCTTCGTCATGCTGGACATCTTTCACCCGGTGCGGGAGGGCCTGGCCTCCCGGTCTGGGAGCGTGAAGACTGAGGAGTCGGCCGATGGCTGAGATGGCTGAAATCGCGCCACTCAGTGAAGGACCCCTCTGGGAGATTGCCGCCGGGTTCGAGCCGTGCGTCGAGATCCGTGAGTATGGTACCGATGGGCGGGTCGACGGGCATCGCTATGGTGCCGCGTGCCGGATCATCCTCGATGGCAGGCTCATCGCCGCCGGACCGCTGGCCAGCGCACGGGCGATACGAAGCAAGCTTCACGAAGAGTTCGACAAACTGACGGGCTGCCAAGGTCGTGAGAAGCTTCGGAGTACGTCCGGTTGTGAAGGTGGGAAGCATCATACCCCCAGGAGTGAGGACAGCCATGCCACCTGAGAGGAAGTCGCCTCACCTGCACTGGCTGTCGGCGGAGAAGTCCATCGTAAGATCTGCTGCCTTCTCACAGGATATTGAGGCAGAGAATGCGATACTCTGCTTCTCTGAGGACATCTTCTCTTGTCTCGTCGATGCTTTCAGTCTCCACGACGGTGAACACGCACCCAGCTTCCCAGGTGCGCTCGAGGGGAACCTGGACGACCCCATTGGCATCTACCTGACGTGCTTTGGGTTGCCCGCAGCCGGTATGCTTATGGAGGCGCTCATAGCGTCGGGTGTGAAGCACTTCGTCGTGGTGGGACAGGCGGGGGCGATATCACCCCGGTGCAGGATCGGAGACCTGTTCCTGCCAGAGTGGGGAGTACGGGAGGAAGGAACCTCGTATCACTATTTGTCCGGCGATGCCCTGTGTGAGGCGTCCAAGGATCTGCTCGGCGTCCTAAGAAGATACTTCAAGGGGATCGAGTTCGTGGAGGGCGGCGTATGGACCACCGACGCGCCGTTTCGGGAAACCGCGGATAAGGTCCAAAAGTTTGCAGAAGAGGGAGTGCTGGCTGTGGAGATGGAATGCACGGCACTGATGGCGATCGCCGCGTACCGCCGCGTGGAGTTTGCTGCCGCCCTGGTGATCACAGACCACCTCTCTAGCGGTGAGTGGGTACAGGCCTTTGGAAGCGCGGAGGTCATCCGCCGCCAGGAGCTCCTGTGTCGGACATTGGCTGAGGGCTTCCGACAGAGAGGAGGTTTCACGTAAATGAGGCTGAGATATGATCCGTTCCCACTGGTGTTTGCCAAGGGAGACGAGATGACCAAGCTGCCCTGTCTGGATCTGTTCGGTCTCGGGGATTCAGCGCAGGCCAGGCACTGTCTGCCGGAACTGCTCAAGCAGCAGCGCGCCGACGTTAGCTTCCCCAGTCGGCTCGATGCCGAACAGTGGGGTATGCGGGAGACGATCAGGCACACGCTGCTCCTGCTGAAGGTGGGCCCGCCCGCGACGGGCATCGACGTTAGCAGCGCCGTGTGGTTCGTGTTGAGTCACCAGAACCCCAACGGCGGCTGGCGTCCCTTCTCTGCCGGAATAAGTCCTGCCCTCTACACCTTCCCGGCGGCCAAGGTCCCGACCCTGAGCGGCACGCTCGACCGGAAAGGCCTGAGAGGCCGAGTCGGGGCATACGCCGTCTGAACCGAGGCTCAAGCCGGTTTGAGAATGCCGAACAGCTGGCGGAGGATTCCATCCAAAACGGGGCGTGCACGGTTGGGATCAGGAACAAAGGGGACATCGGGGATGGATTATCGGAGGATAGACATCGTTCGTGATAAGGACACCCTGCTCGAGTTCCACTGCCGCATCAACTATGCCAGCGAGACACCCTATGCCCGGAGGATGCCCTACGAACGGTACCGGGCCAGGTGGCTGAGCACGTCGCAGCCCGAGGGATTCCTCTCTCACCTCGCCGAGACGATGCAGGACGAGAGGACGCTGGCCGAGTTCCTGGAGGAACACGACGTCGTGGTGGGGTATCTGTGGCTGACCTTCCATGACTTGCTCGATTACGATCTCATCATCGCGGAGGTGATGGACCTCGCCGTTGCGCCCGCATACCAGCGGCGGGGCATCGGGCTGGAGCTGCTGCGGCGCGCCGAGGAGGTGGCGCGCCGGCAGGGAGCCACGTTGCTCCGCTCCGACACAGGGAGCGAGAACGTGGCCTCCCAGAGGCTGCATGAGAAGCTGGAGTTCAGGCTCTACAAGCTCCACTACGAAAAGGTCCTCAGATACGGAGAGCCCGCACTGAACATACCTCTGGAGAACTTCGTCCGTGCAGCAGAGGAAGCGACGGATCTCCTGGGACGTCATAGGTACGATTGTGACATCTCGGCCGACGATTTTCGGCGCCATTCCGAATGAAAAGGAGGGATGGTTTGCGTATCGAGTCTTGCCGCTGGAGGATGGAGAGTTGGGAAACCGAACGTGTTTCTGTTGGTGATGGAGAATTCCCGGGCCAAGGGAGGGACCTTCAACCTGGCGGGGTCCCACACTTATCGCGACTCAGACCTGGCTCAATTCATCGTCCAGGCGTCAGGGTCGGACCGTGAAATTGAGTTGGTTGAGGGTCCGACAGAGCGAATGATCTCGGTGAGCCTGGGCAAACTCCACACGTTCCTGGCATATAAGCCCTGCCATAGGGAATTTCTTACCAAGCTGATCCGCCGTACTCTCAAGAAGGTATAGGAGATGAACCCAATGCTCGAATTCGGCCTTGCTCGCCACGGCCAGTCATACGCCAATCTCGACCGCTCATTCGCCCCGGACACCGACTTGACTGACTTGGGCCGCGATCAGGCCACTCGGCTGGGGAATTGGCTGGTCGAACAGGGCCACGCTCTCACCGCGCTTTACTACAGCACCCTGCGCCGTGCCCGCTATAGTGCCGAGATCAGCAATGAGCATTTCAGGTTGGAGGTCGTCTTCGACGCCGACCTGTGCGAAGCTGAGCGACCGTACCAGGACAACAAGCCGTTGCGCGCAGGCCCGCTGGGTGAGGATCCATCACCACTCTTCGAGCCGAAATACGAGGGGCTGTGCGAGCGCGCTGGCAGGAGCGTGGGTCTCCTCGAAATCGGCGCCCGGTTTCCGTACCCTCCTCGGCTGTAGCCGGGGACGTCGTGGAGATGGACGCCGTCACCGGACAGGTCCTATGAAGGCTTGCCAGCGCTGCGCCCCAGTAGACTGTCCGAAGCGCGCCTGGCTGGGCAGGCCTCGCCCACAGAGCAGAATCCCTGTCCGGAGAATTGGGTTTCCCATTAAATGCTATGCTCGTACGAGTTTCGTTCCGCGCCTTCGGTGGCCCGCCGTGCCACGGGGCTCCGCGGAGATGACTACCGTCTGTATGGACTGCACACGACTGGGAGGTGACTGTGAAGGAATACCGCTTTGTTCAGGTCGATGTCTTCACCCGCGTTCCGTTCGGTGGCAATCCGTTGGCCGTCTTCCCCGACGCCGAGGGCCTGACCACCGCAGAGATGCAGCAGCTGGCCCGCGAGATGAATCTCTCCGAGACCACCTTTGTGCTCCCGCCTCGGGCACCGGGGGCCGACTTCAGGGTCCGCATCTTCACCCCGGCCAGCGAGATCCCCTTCGCTGGTCACCCCGTCGTCGGCACCCACTGGGTGCTCGCGAATCTGGGCCGCGTCGGCCTTGAGGCGCCGATCACCCGCGTCTGCTTGGAGCTCGGGGTGGGCGTCCTGCCCGCTGACCTCCGCGTCGTTGCCGGTGCCGTTGAGCGCGTCACTATGACTCAGGACCGCCCCACCTTGCATGCTGTCCTGAGTGATGTGTCCGATCTCGCAGCCGGTCTGGGCCTTCCCGCTGAGGCCATCCTGGGGACAGGTCTTCCGGTGCAGGTCGTCTCCACCGGCCTGCCGCAGATGATGGTGCCCGTCCGCTCCCTCGCCGAGGTGCAAGGCCTGGCGGCCGATGAGTTGAACGTCGCTGCCCTCAACCGGGCCTGTCGCAGCGTTGGCACCGAGTGCGTCATGGTCTTCACCCTCGAGACGGAGCGGCCCGAGGCCACCGTACACGTGCGCCTGTTCGCGCCCCTCCTCGGCGTGCCCGAAGATCCTGCCACGGGCAGCGCCAATGGGGCCCTGGGCGCCTACCTGGTCCATCACCGCGCCATTCCCCTGACTGAACCCACCACGCGCATTGTCAGCGAGCAGGGAACGGAGCTGCAGCGTCCCAGTACGCTCTACGTCGAGGTGGACCACGCGCACGCAGAGCCGACAGCGGTGCGAGTTGGTGGGGAGGTCGTTGCCGTCGCTGAGGGGGTGGTGCGCTTCTGAGGCGGGACCAGGGGGTGGTCGTGCTCTTCGCTCCGATTCCCTGAGGGGTATGATCCGGAAGCGGCGGCCCCGGTCAGGTGGCTTGTGACGGATATCAGCTGGCTGGCTGTGTTAGCTCCTTGATCTTCGCGAGCATCGCCGATGGCCGGAAGGGCTTGAGGACGAAGTGATCGGCGCCGGCTTCAAGACACTCTTGGCCCCGGTCCATCCCCGATGTCATGATGACCGGTATGTTACCCAGCTCCGCATCAGCCTTTAGCTCCCGCAGCGTGTCCAGCGTGTCACGATTTCCAATGTGGACGTCCATTAGCACCAGGCCCGGCCCCTCTCGACGTACCGTGGTGACAATCGCCTCGGATTCGCTCACTGGAACAGCTTCGTGGCCTTCCAGCTCCAGCATCATCAGTAGTAGCTGCCTGAAGACCCGGTCGTCATCGACGACGACAATCCTCGCCATCGTCAGCCTGCTTCTGGTTGACCCTCGGCCTCAGGCTCAAGGGCTGCCTCAAAGACCTCATCGATCCTCTCCACCAGGACAATCTCTATCTCCTCCAGAACCTCGTCGGGCACGTCTTCCAGGTCCTTATCGTTCTGCTTCGGCAGGATCACCGTGCCCAGACCGGCACGATGGGCGGTCAATACCTTCATCTTGACGCCGCCCACTGGCAGGACCTGTCCGCGGAGCGTGATCTCGCCCGTCATACCCACGTCGCCTCGCACCCGGCGCCCGCTCAGCAGCGAGGCCAGGGCGGTCGCGATGGTGACACCCGCCGATGGGCCGTCTTTCGGGACTGCCCCCTTTGGGACGTGTACGTGGATGTCTGTCTTTGCGAACACGTCCTCCGGAATGCCCAGACCAGGTGCCTTTGAACGAACGTAGCTCAGGGCTGCCTGAGCTGATTCCTTCATCACCTCTCCGAGCTGGCCGGTAACCGTGAACCCCTTGTCGCCTGCCATCTTCGTCGCCTCGCAGAAGAGCAGGTCTCCCCCGGCCACCGTCACCCCCAGCCCCGTCGCCACCCCGGGAATCTGGGTCCGGAGTGCCGTATCCGGGAAATAACGCCTTCGCCCCAGGAAGTCGGTAAGGTTGTCCAGGGTGATCTCGACCGGTTGGTCGTCCCCCTCTGCGATGCGCGTGACCACCTTGCGGCAGATCTTGCCGATCTCGCGCTCCAGATTGCGCACGCCCGCCTCGCGCGTGTAGTCCTGAATGATCTTCCGCAACGCATCCTCGGCGAAACTCAGCTCCTCGGTCCAGAGCCCGTTCTCGCGCAGCTGCCGCGGGATCAGATAGCCCTGAGCAATACGCACCTTTTCTGTTTCTGTATAGCCCGAGAGCTTCAGAATCTCCATCCGGTCCCGAAGCGGCGCGGGGATTGGCTCGAGCAAGTTGGCCGTCGTGATGAACATCACCCGCGACAGGTCGAATGGCACGTCCAGGTAGTGGTCTCTGAACTCCGAGTTCTGCTCCGGATCCAGTACCTCCAGGAGCGCCGAGGCTGGATCTCCCCGGAAGTCTTTCCCCAGTTTGTCCACCTCGTCGATCATGAAGACCGGGTTTCTCGACCCGACTCGACGCAGGGCCTGGATGATGCGCCCTGGCAGCGCTCCGATGTACGTGCGGCGATGGCCGCGAATCTCTGCTTCGTCACGCACGCCGCCCAGTGACTGGCGGATGAACTCCCGGCCCAGCGCGCGGGCGATCGACTGCCCAAGGCTCGTCTTGCCCGTGCCTGGTGGGCCCACGAAGCAAAGAATGACCCCCTCCCGTTCTCGTCGGATGTGGTCTCGCGTCTCTAGCGCCTCAAGCTCCTCTTTGCGCTCCTCCCGGAGCTTGCGGACCGCCAGGAACTCCAGAATTCGCTCTTTGATGTCGTCGAGATCGTAGTGATCCTCATCCAGCACTTCTCGCGCGTGCCCGATATCCAGGTTATCCTCGGTCTCCACGTCCCACGGCAGCGTCGTCAGCCAGTCCAGATATGTCCGAATCACGCTGTATTCAGGAGACGCCGACGGCACCTTGCTCAGCCGGTCCACCTCGCGCAGAGCCTCTTCCTCCGCTTCCTCCGGCATATTCAGTTCTTCGATCTTCTGTCGGAATTCCTCCGCCTCCATCTGCTCGTCGCCCTCACCCAGCTCGCGCTGAATGGCCTTCTTCTGCTCGCGGAGGAAGTACTCCCGCTGCCTCTGCTGCATTTCCGACTGGGCCTCGCTCTTGATCTTTCTGCCCAGCTCCAGAACCTCCACCTCCTGAGCCATAATGTTCAGCAGCCGGTGCATCTTGTCGCTCAGGTGATCCATCTCCAGCAGCTCCTGCGCTTCTGCAAGCTCGCTGTCGATGTGGTTCGCAATCGCGTACGTGGTCTGAAGAGGGTCGTCGATGTCCGACAGCAAATCGCTCATCTCCTCAGGAATCCCGGGCGACAGCTCGATCAGACGGCGGAAGTGTTGCAGCATGCCCCGACGGAGAGCCTCGGTCTGCAGCGTCGGTTCCGTTGTCTCCGGGATCGTCTTGACCCGAGCAACGAAGTAAGGCGATTCCTGGACGAATTCCTCAATTCGGATGCGCACCAGCCCTTGTACGATCAAAGTCAGGGTGCCGTCTGGTGCCTTGGCGAGACGGTGGACCGCGGCTGCCGTTCCGATCCGGAACACTTGATCCGGATTTGGTGACTCAATCTCTGGATCCTGGCTTGCCACCAACCCGATGATGTTATTGTTGCTCACCGCGTCGTCGACGAGCTGCACAGAACGCGGCTGTCCCACCCGGATCGGGACGGCCGTCATGGGATAGATAACCAGCCCGCGCAAGGGCAGTATCGGCAGTGTCGCAGGGATCTCAAATCGATAGTCGCCCGCTCCCTCGCGCAGAGACGCGCTCAGTTCGTTCATAATCATGGGGTTGATTAGAGGGTTCAACCAGTCACTTGCTGTCTTTCTCGTATCCGACATTCGTCTCTTCACTATCCTTTTGGTGCCCGGCTCGACTGCTTCACCGGCGCATTCTACCACGATTGCACTCCTGCTTCAACCGCCCAGGCGACCGAAGCGTCTGAGAGAGTCAGTCGCCCGCGCGGCCAAACTGGTCCCCGGTTCCTCTTGATTTTCTGCCCATTCCGATGTATCATGTGCCGTCGGGCTCGACGGGGATGTCGAGCCGAACCGTTCCCGTTCCTGCAGACGCCGTTTTCAGGCTGCGGCTACAGGCCAATTAGCTGAGAAAAGCGACGTATAGCCCCCCGCTGGGGGCTGAGAGTTGGGCTTGTGAACCTTTCCTATTCAACTGTGATGGCCTCTTTGCCTTGGAGCCACCACCAGACCGCTTCCACGCTCTCGATGCGTGTCCTGTGTGATCCTCCGTCCGGACGGCGTTCTCACACTCGGCCTACCGCCCTTTTTCCAGCGTGCGCAAGCATCGCGTACAGATGTGTATCCGGCGCATCTCGCCGTCGACCATGACTCGTTTTCGCTGCACGTTGGCGCGAAACTGACGCTTCGTCTTCTTTTTGGAGCGTGGGATGCTGTGTCCGAATTGCGTGCCTTTATTGCAGATTTCACAGGTTGCCATTGGTTTGACCTCCGATGATCCGTATCTCGTTTGCAGCACACTGCCGCATTATCGCGACTCGGGGCCTGGATCAGGACCCAGGCCCCAATATCAGTCGATGAGTGCTTGTCAGATAGTCTCCGTAGACCAGGAATTGCTCTTGGGGAATCGCCAGATCGCCGCAACCAAGACCGGGCTTGTCCCAGATCGCTCTCGGGGGATTGTCCAGTCCCCGTCAGTCGAAATAGGATCTACTGAGACTGGTATTATACGCCGAGCACTTCTTTCGTGCAACCACGGGCGTCCTGCCCGCGCGGCTGGCGCTGCACCCGCCCGAACCTGCAGCAGGATGCTCTTGTCGCTTCGCCCTGCTCACCGTTAGGAGGGAACATGCCGGAACAGGGGGTCTCTGGCCGGATCGATGTGTCGCCGACGGCCGTAGCCAGTATTGTAAATGATGCTATCCTGTCGTGCTACGGCGTCGTCGGGACGGCGTCGAAAGACCTTGCTATGGGCATTGCGACTGTTCTTTCTGCCGAACGAAAGCGCGGAGTCGAGGTGCGCGTAAGGGATGGGCGCATTGTCATTGACGTCTACGTCATCATCGAGTACGGAACACGCATCCCTGCCGTGGCGCGCAGTATCATGAATGTCGTGAAGTTCAGCGTCGAGCGGGCTCTTGGCGTGCCCGTCGCCGAGGTGAACGTGCACGTCGATGGCTTGCGCGTCAGCAACGTGGACTGACCGTCAACCCGCGTATTCATCCTATCGCTCATCATTCCCAGGGAGAAACGCTTGACCGCAGAGGACAAACGATCGCAGACAGCCCGTGAGGATGCACGCTACGTCCTCGATGGCCAGGGCTTCAAGCGTCTCATCAGAGCTGCGCTGGCCTGGCTTCAGCGCCATCAGACTATCATCAATGCCCTGAATGTCTATCCCGTTCCCGACGGTGACACCGGAACCAACATGGTGCTCACTATGCGCTCGGCTTGGGCTGAGATAGAGGATTCCTCCGAGCGCAACGCGGGCCGGATCGCGCGGCGGATGGCCCACGGTGCCCTTATGGGGGCCCGCGGTAATTCCGGCGTTATCCTCTCTCAGATCTGGCGCGGGTTTGCTCGGAGCTTGGACGAGAAAGATGTTCTGCAGGCCGAAGATCTGGCCGATGCCTGTCGAGAAGGATCGGAGACTGCCTACCAGGGCGTCGTCAAGCCTGTCGAGGGCACCATTCTCACCGTTGCACGCGCTGTAGCCGACGCGGCTCAGCGTGCCCAGGAGACTACCGATGATCTGGTCAACATCCTCGAGCGCATGGTGTTCGCTGCTCACGAGGCGGTTGTGCTTACACCATCCCTGCTGCCCGTGCTCGAAGAGGCTGGCGTGGTCGATGCCGGAGGGCAGGGGCTCTTCATCATCCTGGAGGGGATGCTCCGCTATATGAGAGGTGAGGCTGTGGGCGAAGGCGTGCAGGTGGACGAGCCCATTCACCGTCTGTCCGAAGAAATGGCTCCCGCCGATGGGGGCTATCAGTACGACGTGCAGTTCCTCCTCGTCGGAGAGGATCTGGACGTGCACGAAATCCGCGGAAGCGTGGCCGAGATGGGCGATTGTCCCCTTGTCGTTGGCGACTCCACCACCATCAAGGTGCACGTCCACGTATCCGATCCCGGCGTCCCCATGAGCTACGGTGCCGCCCTGGGCTCGCTCCGGGACGTTGTCGTGGAGGATATGCGGGCTCAGTACCGGGAGTTCGTCGGCAACCGCGACCACCTTTCCGCCGACCTGCCTTCCTCTCATCCGTCTCGGGATATCGGTAGCGTCGGCGTCGTTGCCGTTGTCCCGGGCGAGGGCTTGGCCCGTGTCTTTCAGAGCCTGGGCGTGAGTGCCATCGTGCACGGGGGCCAGACTATGAATCCCAGCACCAAGGATCTGCTGGAGGCGATCGAGAGCTTGCCTGCCGAGCAGGTGGTTGTACTGCCAAACAATAGCAACGTAATCCTGGCTGCGGAGCAGAGCCGTGAGTTGAGCGACAAGGAGGTCGTCGTGATCCCCAGCCGTTTCGTGCCTGAGGGCATCGCAGCGTTGCTGGCCATGAACTACCAGGCGGAGCTCGAGTCCAACGTGCAAGCGATGAAGCGCGCTATGGAAGACGTCGAGACGGGTGAGATTACCTTCGCCACACGGGCGGCGACAATCAACGGCGTCGAGATCTCGGATGGGCAGGTCATCGGCCTCCACGATGGCGAACTCAAGGTAAGCGGCGAGACCGCCGAGGAGGTCGCCCGCCAGTTGCTTCGCGAAATGCACACTCGCCATCGAGAGATCATCACCCTCTACTACGGCGAGGATGTCAGCTCCGAGGAGGCGGACACCTTGGCTGGCCTCTTGCAGGATGATTGGCCTGAACAGGATATCGAGGTCATCCCGGGCGGACAGCCTCATTATGTTTACATCATCTCCGTAGAATAGGCGCCGCTCGTGCGAACGCGGCTTTGGCTCAGGGCTTTCTCTGAATGCCCCTTGCCCTTTTGCTGGCCGTCTGCGTAGATTTGGGAGGTTTCGTGTCCAAGGTCCACATCGTCATTGACAGCGCAGTGCGGTTGCCCACCGCAGTGGATGAACAAGTTTCCGATGCCGACATCGCCGAGCGGCTCGGGATCACGATCGTCCCTCTGACCGTCCGCATCGAAGGTGAGGAGTTCAAGGATGGTACAGACTTGGATCACGAAGAACTGCTCCTCCGTATGGCCCGGGAGCGCGTTCATCCTCAAATTGTTGGCCCTACGAGGCAGGACTTCCGCCGTGTCTACGGCCGCCTTACCCGGCGCACGGATCAGATTATCTCACTCCACTCCTCCGGTGGGCTCAGCCTCGTGCCCCGGGAGGCTGATCTGGCTACTCGTAGCTTTATGGGCCGCTATGACATCACCGTCATCGACTCGGAGACTTTCTCCCTCGGGTTGGGAATCCTCGCCGAATCCGCGGCTGCCTTGGCAGAGGAATCGCTGCCCCTCGGCGCCATTGTGCGTCACATTCGGGGGATGCTTCGCCACATCTACATATCGCTGACCACCGACACCCTTGACTACTTGCACCACGCTGGTCTCGTCAGCGCCACCCAGGCCATCCTCGGCACTATGCTGGACAACAAACCTTCTTTGGCGGTGGAGAGGGGCAGGATCATTCCCATGGAGAAAGTGATCGGTCGTGACGCCGCCATCGGCAAGCTGGCCGACTTCGCCAATGAGTTCCCGCACATCGAGAAGATGGCCATGCTGCAGAGCACGCCCTACGCCACTGACGAGACCGAGATGTTGCGCAGTGACGTGGAGGTGACAGCCGCCGATGGGGAATTCCACGTCCTGCTCTATGGCCCCCTCTTGGCATCCCACGTCGGGCCCGATGCCATCGGCTTGATCGTTTATGAAGGGTTTGGCGTCCGCTGAGGCCGCGCAATATGATGACGACACCGATCGAGAAGCTGACGAAGATTCTTCGTCTGGAGACGGAGAAACACCAGGACCGCGCCGTCGTGGGAGGCCTGGCGTCCTACGCAGACACGTGGATCCAGGAGGCACAGCGTGCCTTCGGACCGCAGGCTGCGGATTGGATCCAGGAGATCGCGGAGCGTCTGCGCACCTACACCAGTCTTCCCGACGCTGCTTCTCGCCGTAAGGCCTTGGCTGCACTGCGGGACGCGGTCGAGCGTGGACCGGAGCCCGTGGCGTCCTCCAGACCCTCGTCCCGGCAGCCCTCAGGAGCGCGTGAGTCAACTCTATATCATGCTGAGCTCGATTCGCCCATAACGGCCGTCCGCGGCATCGGCCCCAAACGCTCCGAGAGGTTGCAGCGGCTGGGCGTGCATACCATCCGCGACTTGCTCTACTTCCTGCCCCGCCGCTATGACGACTACTCACAGCTCACCCCCATCAATCGTCTCCAGTTGGGCGAGGAGGTGACCGTCATCGCTCGGGTGGAGAAGGCGTACTTGCGCAAGACTCGTGGAGGAGCACCTATCTTCAAGGCTGTCCTCAGCGACGGTACTGGTTCTCTATCCGTCACCTGGTTCAATCAACCCTACCTCGCCAATGAGATCAAGGCTGGCCGGCAGATCGTGATCAGCGGCACTGTCGACGAATACTTGGGTCGGCTCTGCTTCACCTCGCCTGAGTGGGAGCCCCTCAGGGACGAACTGCTGCACACCAATCGCATCGTGCCGGTCTATCCACTCACGGAGGGCCTGAGAGCCAAGTCGTTGCGTCGCCTTATGAAGCGTACCGTCACCTATTGGGCCAGGCGTCTGCCCGATTATTTGCCCGCCTCCGTTCAGCAGGCAGAAGGTCTTCTCGATCTCGAGACCGCCATCCTGCAGGCCCACTTCCCCAGCAGCCAGGAGTTGCTGAAACGCGGTCGCCAGCGACTCGCCTTCGATGAGCTCTTTGCTCTTCAGCTTGCTCTTCTCCGGCAGCGCCACGAATGGCGCTCTGAACCTGGGCAGCCCATTCCGGTACAAGAGGATGTGCTTCAAGCCTTTATCGCCGGGCTTCCGTACGAGCTCACGGGGGCGCAGCGGCGTGCCCTTGAGCAGATCGTCAACGACCTGCGCTCCAACCAGCCGATGACTCGCCTTCTCCAGGGTGACGTCGGCTCCGGAAAGACGGTCGTTGCCACGGCCGCGATGGCCCTGGCGGCCTCCGCCGGTGCTCAGGCGGCCTTGATGACCCCGACGGAGATTCTTGCCGAGCAGCATTATCAGACCATCACCCGCCTTCTCCAGGACAATCTGGGCTCTGACCTGCAAGTTCGGCTCCTCACCGGGAGCGTCGCCGGCCAGGAGCGCGAGGAGATCTACTCTGGGCTGAGCGATGGCACCCTCGATATCGTCGTCGGGACCCACGCTCTCATCCAGGAGAGCGTTGCCTTCCATCGCCTCGCCCTTGCCGTTGTCGATGAGCAGCACCGTTTCGGCGTGCGGCAGCGCGGCGCCCTCCGCCAGAAGGGGTACAATCCGCACCTCCTGGTGATGACTGCCACACCCATCCCGCGCTCGCTCCAGCTTACCGTCTGGGGACATCTGGATGTCTCTGTCATCGACCAGATGCCGCCCGGGCGCAAGCCCGTCGAGACGCACTGGATACTGCCGACGGAGCGGGAACGTGCCTATGCCTTCGTCCGCACGCAGATCGAGAAAGGGCGGCAGGCCTTCATCATCTGCCCTCTTGTCGAAGAGTCGCAGTTGCTGGAGGCTAGGGCCGCAGTCGAGGAGTATGAGCGTCTCCAGCGGGATATCTTCCCCGATCTGGAGCTGGGCCTCCTCCATGGTCGCCTCAGCGGCGAGGAGAAGGAAGCCACCATGGCTCGGTTCGCCCGGGGTGACCTGGATATCCTGGTCGCCACGTCCGTCATCGAGGTGGGAATCGACGTCCCCAACGCCGCCGTCATGCTCATCGAAGGCGCCGAGCGCTTTGGACTGGCTCAACTCCACCAGTTTCGCGGCCGGGTGGGTCGCGGTGAGCACCCATCGTATTGTCTCTTGATCTCCGAATCATCGTCCGACCAGGCCAGGGAACGTCTGCAGGCCGTGGAGGCAACCAGCGATGGTTTCGCTTTGGCGCGCAAAGATCTTGAGATGCGCGGCCCCGGTGAGTTTCTCGGCACCCGCCAATCTGGCTTCTCAGAAGCAGTCCTTTCTCTCGAGTTGGCAAAGATCGCCGATCTGAGACTTGTTGAGCGTGCCCGCCAGGCCGCTCATCGCTTTTTCGAGACCGACCCGCAGCTCGCCGATCCGGCCCACCGCCTGTTGTCTCGGCGAGTCAATCGGATTCTGGAACATGGAGGGCACCTCAGTTGATCCGCACGGCACTCTACCCTGGCACCTTTGATCCTGTTCATTTCGGCCACGTCGACATTGCGATGCGAGCCTCCAAGCTCTTCGAGAACTTGGTGGTCGCTGTGTATGATCGACCGGCCAAGAGCCTGATGTTCACTGTGGAGGAGCGAGTCGCTCTGGCGCAGAAGGCGTTGGAGGACCTGCCCAACGTTCGCGTGGCATCCTACGGAGGGCTCACCGTCGAGTTTGCGCGCGAGGTCGGCGCCCAGGCCGTCGCGCGCGGTCTCAGGGTCATCTCCGACTTCGAGCTCGAGTATCAGATGGCGTTGACCAATCGACAGCTCGCGCCCGAGATCGAGTTTGTCTGCCTGATGACCCGGCAGGCGCACGCCTTCATCAGTTCCAGCATTGTGAAAGAGGTCGCTCTTCTGTCGGGGGATGTGCAAGGAATGGTGCCCCCCCACGTAGCCAAGGCATTGGAGGAGAAGCGCCGTGCACGAGATCGAAACCAGGAGCCGGTTCCGGTCGTCTCGCTGCGTGACTAGAGAACGGAGGCAATCATGGACATCCTGCACCTGATCGACCGCTTGGAGGAGACTGTCACCGAGAGCCGGCGCATCCCTCTCAGTGACCTGCGTCTCGTAAACGAGCAGCGCATCTGGCCTCTTCTCGATCAGATGCGCATTTCCATCCCCGAGGAGATGCGGCGTGCCGAACGCATCATCCGCGAAAAGGAGCGCTCTAAGGCCCAGGCCACCGAGGAAGCCGAGCGTATCGTGGAGTTGGCCCGCCAGGAGGCTGCTCAGCTCGCTGCTGACCACAACATCGCCGACGCTGCCAAGAAGGAAGCCAGCGCCATCCGCCAGCATGCCAGGCAGGAGGCGCGGCAGATTGTAGCCGGGGCTGACGAATACGCCTTCGATGTCCTCTGCGATCTGGAGCAGGAGTTGAAGCGAGCACTCACTGTCATCGAGAACGGAATCCGAGCCGTTGAGGCGCGGCGCTCCGGCCAAGGCGGCCCGCCGATCCCGCAGTCCCTGGCTGGCTCCTCTGAGGGCGGAGAGCGGTCTGAGCCGTCGGGCAGCCAGACCCCGCAACCTTGACACTTGCAGTCTGCGCCTCTATAATATGCGCGGTAGGTTCACGGAAACCTTGATAGATACGAGCAGCGACGGCGTAGCCGACTCTCTCGGGCTCCATTCCATCGCAACACCGATGTCCACCGGAGCCTGCACGAAAGGGAGAGAGCGAGTCGCCGGGATTGAATAGGAGTGTCGATAGGCCATGGGTGCTGTCCCAAAAGTAAGAATCTCAAAATCTAGAGGACGCAAGCGCAGTAGTCAGTGGAAGATCAAAGCGTCCCATCTCATCACCTGCGATTGGTGTGGTGCGCCGAAGCGTCCCCACCACGTCTGCATGAGCTGTGGCACGTATCGCGGCGAGCAAGTCATTGAGATCGAAGAGGAGTAGCACACTGGCGGCGTAGCGCTGAGGACGCCGCCCACTCAACCCTCGCACGAAACGCCTTAACAGTCTATAGGGGGAGCCATTGGCACGTAAGTGCGCGTATCTCTTTCCCGGACAAGGCTCTCAATACGTGGGCATGGGCCAGCGCCTGTACCAGGATTTCCCCGTCGCCCGCGATGCATTTGCCCAGGCCGACGATGTCCTGGGCATTCGTTTGTCGGACCTGTGCTTTGAGGGACCGTCGGACGTCCTCGATGATACCATCAATACTCAGCCCGCCATTCTGGTCGCCAGTATCGCGGCCCTTCGTGTCCTCGGCCAGGGTCGCGCTGCCCCTCCTGCCTACGTCGCCGGACACAGCATGGGCGAGTTCAGTGCCCTGGTCGCGGCAGGAGCCCTTACCTTCCAGGACGCGCTCCGGCTGGTGCGGCAGCGCGGTCGCTTGATGAAACAGTCTGGTGAGCAGCAGCCGGGGCGCATGGCGGCCGTGCTCGGCCTGGAGCGGGACCCGCTGGAGCAGGTGTGCGGCGTTGCCCGTGCAGAGACCAACGCATACGTGGGCTTGGCCAACGACAATTGCCCGGGGCAGATCGTCATCTCCGGTGCTGTGGATGCATTGGAGCGGGCGTCTGAGCTTGCCGAGGAGCGCGGCGCCAGGCGCGTCATCCGGTTGTCCGTCAGCATTGCGGCTCATTCCCCCCTCATGGCCAGGGCCGCTGCATCGTTCAGCCAGGAGCTGGATGCCGTACCCTTCCGTGAGCCGCACACTCCCATTGTGGCGAATGCCACCGCTCGCCCCGTGACTGGCCCCGCAGCCGTCCGCGATGCCCTCGGCCGGCAGCTCACGTCGTCGGTCCGTTGGACCGAGTCGGTGGAGTGGATGATTGCTCAAGGGGTCGAATCCTTTGTCGAGGTGGGCCCCAAGAACGTGCTCACCGGCCTCCTGAGCCGCATCGACCGCTCCGTGGAGGGGCTTTCCACCGCTGAATTATTGGCTTCATAGCTCAACCGGGCCCGCTGCCCTTCTCGACGTATCCCTTTTTCCGTTCGTTGTTTCGCCCGCTTGCTGGTTGCTAGAGAATGGAGGCTGCAATGGATTTCCAGGACAAGGTTGCTGTCGTCACCGGCTCCTCGCGCGGGATCGGCCGGGCCATCGCGTTGGAGCTGGCCCGCCGCGGTGCCAGCGTCGTCGTCAACTACAACAGCAGTGCCGGGGCCGCTGGCGCGGTCGTCGACGCCATTGAGTCTCAGGGGGGTCGCGCCGTCGCGGTCCAGGCCGACGTCAGCGACTTCGATCAGGCCGCCCGGCTGATCGATGCCGCGGTTGACACTTTCGGCAGGATCGATATACTGGTCAACAATGCTGGCACCACCCGGGATCAGCTGCTCATGCTCATGAAGGAGGAGGATTGGGATGTCGTCCTGCGCACCAACCTCAAGGGCGTGTTCAACTGCTGTAAGGCAGCCGCCCGTAGGATGCTGCGTCAGCGCTCTGGACGCATCGTGAACATCAGCTCCGTGTCCGGCATTGTGGGGCAGGGGGGGCAGACCAACTACGCTGCCTCCAAGGCCGGCGTCATCGGCTTCACCAAGAGCCTGGCCAAAGAGCTGGGCCCCCGCAACGTCACCGTCAACGCTGTCGCCCCCGGCTTTATCCCGACCGATCTCACCGCGGACTTGCCGGAGGATCTGAGACAGCGCGGAATCGAGATGACGCCCTTGAAGCGCATGGGGCAGCCCGAGGAGGTAGCGTACGCGGTGGCGTTCCTCGCTTCTGACCTGGCTTCCTTCATCACTGGCGAAGTCCTGACTGTCGATGGTGGCTTGGTCACGCAATCGTAGCGGCCCCGCACAATAGTGAGGAGGGTTTATCGGTGGACACAGGGGTGACGGAGACAGACGGCGATATCGGAAGGATCACCATCGCGCCGCAGGTGCTGATCACCACCGCTCGCCTCACCGCCCTGGCTGTGCCTGGTGTGGCTCGGGTTATCGCGCCGCCGGGGGTGGGCCGTCTCATTCACAGTGACGGCGTGAAGATAAGGATTGTCGACGACAAAGTCTACGTGAAGATCTACGTTATGACGGATCCCGGGGCCAACATGCTTGGCGTCGGGCGCAAGATCCGAGCTGAGGTAACGCAAGCCCTCGAGGATATGGTCGGCGTTGAGGTTCAGGCCGTCGACGTCCACATCGAGGACGTGGCCTTTCTTCCTGACACATCGTGAACGACGGACGGGAGGTCCGGGCATTGAAGGGCCGGCGCCGGGCTCGGGTCGTCGCACTGCAGGTGCTGTACGAGGTTGACTGTGCCTCCCACCCGGCTGCCGTGGTCCTTCATCGCTCCTTATCCGAGAATCCCGTGCCTCCTCCCTATGCGGACTTCGCCCGCCATCTGGTAGAGGGCGTCCTTGAGCATCGCGATGTGCTCGACGACTTCATCCACCAGTATGCCCCTGAGTGGCCTCTCGATCAGATGGCCTACATCGATCGCAATATCCTGCGTATGGCCGTCTTCGAGTTTGCCATTGACGGCAGAACCCCTGTCAAAGTTGCTATCAATGAGGCGGTTGAGCTCGCTAAGTGGTTCGGCTCCGACAGCGCCCCTCGCTTCGTCAATGGAGTCCTCGGTAGCCTCGTGCAGCGCAAAGACGCTATCGCCAAAGCTGCACAGAATCTCGAACCGGAGGCCTAGTGGAGTTTGCCGGCGACAGTCTCTCGGGACTCGTTTTCACTTTGATCGTCCCTGTGATTCTCCCCTGCG
This sequence comes from uncultured Anaerolineales bacterium, assembly GCA_964450435.1. Classification (GTDB taxonomy): domain Bacteria; phylum Chloroflexota; class Anaerolineae; order B4-G1; family B4-G1; genus SKLM01. The sequence goes on along the minus strand of CAYVCX010000036.1, from coordinate 5,586 downwards.
CTGTGACGACGAGGGCTCATTCCCGACCTGGAGGTTATCAGTGAAACACCAGTCTCGGCTGACTGTGGCGATCGTCGTATCTGTCCTCACCATTCTCCTCTCGACCCTTTGTTCTGCCGCTGGCATCTACGCGGTCGCCGACCACGGGCTGTCCCTCGATGTTCACGGCGGGGTAGGAGTCCTCATGATTGGCCTGGGTATCTGTGTCTGGATCGGACCTCCCCTCCTCTGGCTCCGCGCGCTCCGCGACTCCGAATGGGACGAGGCCGGGCCCCAACGCCTCCCCTCCCGCCGCCTGCCGTCCTGAACCGATCGCCTGTCTCTTGGAAGAGCCGGTTCCTCCCCGCCGCGCCTCGGCCTCGACGTCGTCCACGTTCGCCGGACGGAGGCCGCTGTCCTGATCGACGGCCACGCTCCAGTACTCCTGCCCGCCGGCCCGGCAGAAGACGAGGGGGAAGGTGTCACCCTCACGCCCCTGCTCGGCGTAGATCGAGCAGACCCCCTCGCCACGGTTGTTGGGATGTGGGCCCCGCGCTGAGCGCTGGCTCGAGCCTGCCCTGAGTGTCGCCGAAGGGCTTGTCAAAGGGCCTGTTGAGGCATCTTCGAGGCACGCGGCGATGGCGCGCCCTGGGAGAGGAACGCGTGCAGCGTTGGAACCGGGTGCCGTGCTCGATACGGTCCGTGACTCACTCCTGGATGCGCGGGTTCTCGAACCGCTGGAACGTGCGCACGTACGTGAGGTAGTCCTGCTGCACGCTCTCTAGGGTCTCACACGGGTTCATCGTCGACGGCGTCCTCGTGTGGTGAGGTAGAGCTCGGAAGCCTTGCAGAGTGGGCTTCACGGGCCTGCTGCCTTCAGATGAGGACGATCTCGTCGAACACACCGCTGCTGCAGATTTCCGGAGTCCGGACGCTACAGAGTCTCGCGACTCTCACCGACCCTTCCGCATACAGCAGTGCTTGTACTTCCTCCCGCTGCCGCAGGGACACGCGTCGTTGCGGCCGACCGAGTCGGTCTGCGAAGCGACCGGCCGGTGGAGCACGTGCTCGGGGCTCTCTTCCATCAGCTCCTGCAACTCATCGTAGGCCGGGTGCTTGGGATCGGAGGCAGCCTGCTTGACCAGGGCGTAGTGGTGCTCCAGGCGGGCCAGGTAGCCCGATTCAGTCAGCACGGCGTCCTTCACGAGCTTGAGCAGGGTCTCGGCGTGCTTGCTCTGCCGATTCATGCGGTCGATAAACGGACCGGGCATCGGATCGTCGCGGTCGAAGGCGTAGTTGATGGAGACGAGGGAGCGCGTCGGATCGTCCTCCCTTACGACGGTGAGCATCACGCGACGACAATCGCAGTCGGGGTCAGGGCAGTAATGCTCCAGGAGGCCGTACGTCCCCACAGGCAGCCCGTCCTGCTCAGCGAGCAGGTGCATGACCCGGGTCTCCTCGGCGGCGAGCTCCGGCTCCACGATGTAGAACGGAATCAGATACACAAAGTCTTCCTTTCAGTCATTGGGCGACGTCGAGAACCCGCACCCAGGGCAGCTCGTTCCCCCGCTTTAGACCTGACACACCAATTTCCCTGATGGAGGGGAATTGGTGTGTCAGGTTTTCGACACCTGACAGGTCTTGAGAACCTTGTCGATGAAGGCGGCGGATATGAGGCCTCCGGAGGTGGTGATGTGGGTTGTGGGTTGGGTCATAGGCCGCTCTCTCCAAACCTGCGGCGCACTTCCTCGAAGTGATCCCGGAACTCGTCGGGAATGATGTCGGCTTTGGCGGCGTCGGGAAGGACGGCGTGAAAATAGCCCTCCAACTCCTCGAACTCGATCAATCCCTCGTCTAGCATGAACATGACATCTTCCAAATCTGTCTCGAATCCACGGGCAATCTTGCTGAGTGCAATCGTATAGAGATCGAAGACATACACGCTCAGTCCGTCATACCGACCGACCAGTCGTCTTCGCTCATAGGCCTGCGGCGGCAAGGGGACAAATTCGGCGATCGGCACTGCTTCCACGTCGAGGTGCATGTCGGCAGCCAACTCCGCGATCGCCGTCTCAAATCTCCCGGCGGCAGACGTCTCTGGCTCGAACGTATAGTCGACGTCCACCGTCGTGCGGGGACTGCCCAACAGACAGAGAGCGCTGCCTCCCAGCAGATAGAGGTCTCCTTGCCCGCCGTAACGCTCGCCGAGCCTTCGGAGGAACTCCCGGAGAGTAGCCACAGTCACCGGTTCCACGCAGCCTGCCTTTCCCAATCCCGTATCAGCGTCTCGACGACCGCCTCATACGTGCCGGTCCAATTGACCATCGCCCCTGTTCGATACCGCATCTCAAGATCGAGCAGTTCCAACTTCTCGCGGGGCAGTCCCACGGCAGGCAAACCCAGTTCGTCCGATAGTAGGTCGGGCAGCCATCGCCAGCGCTCGCCGACGACAGGGCGCAGACGATCCACGTACTCCCGTTGGAGAAGCACGGCTGCCGTGTAGAGAGCCTGCAACGTCAAGCGATCTCGAGGGCCAAGCTGTCTCAATGCGGCAGGCACGGCCTCAGCGTACTCGGGATGGGATAGAAGGAGCGCAATCACAGCTGTGCGGACGCGGGCGTGCGGCTGCCTCACCAGATCGGCCAGGAGTCGTTCCGGGGACCGCACCTGGCTGGCCTGATAGGAGGACTGACGCGACAGATAGCGGATACCCAGGAGTCCCAGTTCCGCGACTAGCTCCTCTTCTTCAGCGACCGCCGCGGCCCGCGGTCGGCGCTCCGTCGCACCGGCCTCCTCCCGCTGGTGGTCTGCCATCACGGCACGTAATCTGCGACGCCACCTCTCGTCGACGTTGACGCGGAGCCCCCAGCGAGTGACGATGCGCCCTTCCCTTGTACCACGCCCCGGTTCGAGCGCGACGATGCCGGAGGACAGGGAGCCGCGCCAGCGCGCCAGCCGCTCGTCCCGATTCGGGAACGGAAGCTTCAGGCTCTCCACCAGATAGCCGATGCGCTTCTTAGGGCTGCCGGTGGGCCACTGGTCGAGATAGCCTTCGAGCCGACCTGGGTCGAGATCGCTCCACGCCGCGTGCAAGGCCTGGGCGAGCTGAGCGATCCCCCCGCTCAGAGCTGGGCGGTCGGCGGCGTCCACCAGCGTCTTCTCTCGATCGGTGACGCTGATCGGCTGACCATCGAGCGTGCGCTCCACGACCCCAAAGAACTTGGACTCGACGACGGTGACGAAGCGGTAGGACACGCCCAGGATGTCTTTCCGGCGCTGGTGCTTGCGGGACGTCGATTGAACGAAGACGGTGCGGGGAACCTGCTCGGTCATGTGCCAATGGTGGAGCGCCGACCAGTAGGCGATGGCGGCCGGCTCGATCAGGTACGGAGCGATCACCACTGCACTCGCGGACCAGGCGCGATCCGGTCCTGCTTCCAGAGGGACAATCAGGTAGGTGCCGCGCTCGAGACGGTGAAGCCACCCGCCCCTTTCGAGGTGCCCCAAGACGTTCGTGGTATAGGCAGCGTCCCCCCAGAACTCGCGGGCCTGCTCGATAGTGAAGATCCGCCTGTCCTGCGAGGCAAGGGCGATCAGAAACTCCGCTTCTTTGGGATCCAGGCCGGTTATAGTTTGAGACACGAAACACACTCCTACGCCATGATTTCGTGACGCATAGTATAACACAACTCTCGAATCGCTGAAAGCGCTGCTCACGCTGAATGCCGCTGAAACCGCTGATTCACCCCACGCCGACCGAGCCATCCCACCGATATCGCCTACCAACAACCCAAGCGACTAAGGCCTGGATACCCCTCGACCTTCCTGATCACCCATTGGTTCCGCCCAGTGCCCGCCGTTTCAGCGTCCTCAGCGTGGTGCCATCGGCGCCTTCAGCGGTTCAGAGCCCTCACCGCCTTGCTTCCTCATACACAATCCGCTTGATCCCCAACCGCTGCGCGCCGAAGTTCAGCAACAGCGCGACCTGGTGTCCCGACGCCTTCAAATGCGAAAGCGTCTGGACGAAATCGACCTCCGCTAGGCCAGCCTTCGCCTTGATCTCGACGAGGACGTCGCCGGTATCGTCCCCGACGACGAAGTCGACCCGCTTACGCCTGACTTTCTCGCCCTTGTACGTCACGTCGATCCACACTTCCCGGGAGAATTCGAGGTCCTGAGCGGGTATCTCCATCGCCAGGGCCCGCTGGTAGATCACTTCCTCAAAGCCTGGGCCGAGGTGCTCGTGCACCTCCCTGGCGGCCCTTGATGATGCGACCCGTCAGCGCGGAAAGCAGGTATTCGTCACGTACGTAGGATTGGCTCATCAACATCTCCTGATTCTAGAATCGCTGACGACGCTGAACATCGCTGAAAGCGCTGATTCTGTCCCGGTCGGCTGAACCGTGTCGCTGCCCACCGGCATCCCGGGCGGCCGCGAGCGACCCCGCGATGCAGACTCGCAGTACCTCTTGCTCCTAACAATCCCGAAGACTCCGATTCTGCTCGGCCGTTTCAGCACCTTCAGCGCTGAAATCGCTGATCCCACCCTGGCCCGCTGAGCTTCCCCGCCCTCATCGACGTAGCCAATGCACCGTCGCTTACCCAGGCGACTAAGAATCCTGACGTCTTGCAGCCTTCCTGCTCTTCCATAACTCCCGACAACCACTCCGTCGTTTCAGCGTTCTCAGCGCCGCTCAGCGAGTTCAGCGGTTCAGGCGGGAGTCAACACCATAACCTTCAACAGATCGAAACTCCCCGGCGCCAGGTCATCGATGCCCTCGAGCCATTCGGCAGCCGGGGATCCGTTCCCCTCGCCGGGTTCTCGCGCCGCCATCGCGTTCGGCTTCGTCTTGCCTTTCCTGCTTCGTACGCCACTCGGTCTGCCAGTTGTCGCTGCTCGCGCCGTCGGTCAGTGTTGCACCCTCAAGGCCGTCTGCCACTTCCCTACCGGTTCCACCAGGCCAGGGCTCCGCCCACGACCACGAGCCCCGCGTCAGCATCGCCAGCACCGTGCGTGCTTGACGCGTCCGGCTCAGCACGAATCTGGCTGGGCCGTAGCCGAGGATGCAAGCGACCAGGAGCGCCGGGACGGTGTCGCTGTCGGGTCATCAGAGTTTCAGGGTTTCTCCGCCACAGGCTCGTCCACCGACGCCTTAATGACTGAGCCGCACTCAAGTAGCTGTTCCCCTCATCTTCTCCTTGGCCAGAAAGCAAAAAAGCCCCGCCACAAGGACGGGGCTTCTCAGTCACACACCGTCAGTCGTCCTAACGCTCAACCAGCGCCACACTCTCCCGGAACTCGCAAAGGCTTCTCTTCTCAATGAGCCCATCTCTGTTAAGATGAACCCCGCCTTCAGTGATAATCTCGCGCATCGAATGCCGGTCCCATCCGGATAGATGGCACGCTTGCTCGATTGTGAGCCACTCGGGAGCTCCGTACCAGACGGCCGGCGTGATGGTGCGGAACTCTCCATTCTGTGATGTCTTCACGAGACCGCCGCTGGGACCAACAAAAGAGGAAAAGTGGGCCGGGCAGGACTCGAACCTGCGAAGGCTGTGCCAGCGGATTTACAGTCCGCCCCCTTTGCCGCTCGGGACACCGACCCA
>CAYVCX010000035.1:0-29556 GCA_964450435.1 uncultured Anaerolineales bacterium | reverse complement strand
AAAAAAAGAGGCGCCGATCCAATCGGCGCCCCCCTATTCGCTCGGCTTGGCTTATCAACGATCAGGCCGGTACTGCTTCTTTCGAATCCGGTCGCTCCTCTTCGGGTGTAGCCTCACGGATAATGAACTCGCCCTCCTCGACGTCCACCACCACGGAGCCTCCTTCGGCGAAGTCGTTGGCCAAGATGGCATCGGACAGGGCATCCTCGACTTTGTTCTGGATCACCCGGCGCAGTGGTCGGGCCCCGTACTCTTCGCTGTACCCCTCCTTGGCCAGCAACGCCTTCGCTTCTTCCGTCACGTTCAGCTCAAGCCCGGATTCCATCAGCCTCTCGCGCACCTTGCCTAGCTCCAGGTCCACGATATTGGCAATGTCCTCCCTTGTCAGGGCGTGGAAGACGACGACCTTATCTACCCGGTTGAGGAACTCTGGTCGGAAGGTGCTCTTCAGTTCCTTCAACAGTTTGTCGCGCATCTCTTCGTAGTCTCTATGGTCGGCTACTCCGTCTCTTGGAGTGGCAAAGCCCATGCTGGTCTGTCGCTTGATCATCTCCGCGCCGACATTGGAGGTCATGATGAGGACCGTGTTGCTGAAGTCCACCTTCCGCCCGCGCGCGTCCGACAGTTGTCCCTCTTCCATGATCTGGAGTAGCATATTGAAGGCCTCGGGATGGGCTTTCTCGATCTCGTCAAGCACGACGATGGCGTAGGGCCGGCGACGGATTGTTTCCGTGAGCTGCCCCGCGTCGTCGTACCCTACGTACCCCGGGGGGGCTCCAACGAGACGGGCGACGTTGTGGCGTTCCATAAACTCGGACATGTCCAGCTGGAGCAGTGCATCCTCACTGCCAAACATAAACTCGGCCAACGCCTTTGTCAGCTCTGTTTTCCCTACACCAGTAGGTCCGAGGAAGATGAAGGATCCAATGGGACGGCTCGGGTCCTTCAATCCGGCCCGGGCGCGGCGCACCGCTTTGGAGATGGCTGTGACAGCCTCTTCTTGCCCAACGATACGCTTGTGGATTGCCTCCTCCATGTCCAGCAGACGTTCCTGCTCATCGCTATGTAGCTGAGTCACCGGAATGCCGGTCCACATAGCGACGACCTCGGCAATGTCCTCTGGCCCGACAGCTACACCGTTCCTGAACAGGTTCGCCTGGCGGTCTGCGCGGATGACCTCCAACTCCTCCTGGAGATCGAGTTCTCGATCCCGCAGGGTCGACGCTTCCTCATAATGCTGCCCGTCAATGGCCTCTTCTTTTGCCTCTTTCACTTCCTTCAAATCGGCGAAGATCTTCCGCAGGCTCTGGGCATGGGGCGTCTTGTACATCCGGACCCGGGATGCACCCTCGTCGATCAAATCGATCGCCTTGTCTGGCAGGTATCGGTCGGTGATGTACCGGGTGGATAGCCGGGCTGCAGCTTCGAGAGCTTCGTCTGTTATGTGCAGTCGATGGTGCTGCTCGTACGGCTCCCGGATGCCCTCAAGGATCTCGATTGTCTCCTCCACTGTCGGTTCTTCGACTGTGATCGGCTGGAAACGCCGCTCCAGGGCCGCATCTGACTCGATGTGCTTGCGGTACTCGCCAAGGGTGGTGGCGCCGATGCACTGGAGCTGGCCCCGGGCCAGGGCAGGCTTGAGGATATTGGCTGCATCCATGGAGGACCCGGCCGAACCGGCTCCAACCAGCATGTGCACCTCATCGATGAACAAGATGCAGTCGCTATCCTTTAGCTCATCCAAGACCTTCTTGAGACGTTCTTCGAACTGCCCCCGATACATGGTGCCGGCGACCAGAGACCCAATATCAAATTGGAGCAGTCGTCTGTTGAGCAAGGGCTCGGGCACCTCGCCGCTGACAATGCGCTGAGCCAGACCCTCGACGATGGCCGTCTTCCCGACACCCGGCTCACCAATGAGAGCAGGGTTGTTCTTCGTCCTTCGCGCCAGGATCTGCACTACACGTTCAATTTCTCGTCGCCGACCGATAACCGGGTCGAGCCGATGCTGTTCAGCCAGACTAGTCAGGTCAACGGCCAGCTTGTCGGTCGTCGGCGTCTTGGAAGTCTTCGGGTCCTCTGGCTGCCCGACCACGACGGGCTCTCGCTGCACAACCCGCGCAGTGTAGCGACGCACCTGATCGTTCGTCACCCCGAGCTGGTTGAGGATGTCGATCGCCGTCCCATCTCCCTCGCGGACGAGCCCCAGCAAGATGTGGTGTGTGTCGATTCTAGCCGCTCCCCGATGCTGTGCCTCTTCCTTCGCCAGCTCGAGCACGTGTTGTGTACGAGGTGTAAGGTCGAGATCCTGCCTTAGCATGGAGGCTCGTTCTCGCATTGTGCTCAGCCGCCTGACCCAGTGCTCCACGTCACCAGATTGGAGGCCCAGCTGCCGGAGCACCTGGCTCGCTGTTCCCGCCTCCTCGTGCAACAGCCCCAACAAGAGATGCTCGGTGCCAATCCTGGCATGATGCATTCGCTTGGCCTCGTGTTGGGCTAGCTTGAGCACTCGCCGCGCTGCATTCGTAAAGTATTTCATCAACTTATCCATAGCTCTAAACTCCACGCTCAACTCGTCTGCAGCGATGGGATGTGTAGTAACCGCGGGTCCCTTCAAAGGACAATCTAGGCAGTTAAGATTATAGAGCGTTTGCCCTGAACTCGCAAGTTCATGCGTCGGTTCACCGCACGGGAGAGCAAGGTTGGACTCAGATTTCGGGACTCTGGCCGCCGATGCGCGGCCTGCTTGCCAGGTAGAAGCCTGTTGTGTAAAATGGACCGCGAGGGTTACGGTTCGCCACATCCCAGCCTGGCGGCGGGTCTACCCAATGCCGTGAGAGACGACTTGGTGCGGCTGGGGTTCGACGGTGGGTCGCGGCTGCTTGAGCGTTGAGGAGATGAAGGGGAGTGTTCAATGGAGGAACTGAAACGGCAGATCCTGACCGAGGGCAAAAACCTGGGCAGGGGGATTCTTAAGGTGGACAGCTTCATCAACCATCAGATCGATCCGGATCTGATGGTCCAGGTGGGTCACGAGATGGCGCGCCGTTTCGCCGGGGAGAACGTCAACAAAGTCCTCACCGCCGAGATCTCTGGCATCGCTCCGGCTCTGGCCACGGGGCAGGTACTGGGCGTGCCCGTTGTTTACGCCCGCAAGACGAGGCCTGTTACTATGACCGGGCCGGTGTTCGTCGAGGTGGCGCCATCCCATACGAAGGGGCGGGACATCTTCCTGATGGTCTCCACAGAGTTCCTGGGCCCCGGGGACCGTGTCCTCGTGGTCGATGACTTCCTGGCCACCGGCGCGACGATCTCGGCGCTGGTGCGGCTGGTCGGGCACGCCGGGGCCGAGCTGGTCGGCATCGGTACGGTGATTGAGAAGGCATTCGAAGGCGGACGCGCAGATCTGGAAGAGCTGGATGTGCCCATTGTGTCGCTCGCCGTTGTCACAGATATGAGCAATGACGAGATTATCCTGGCCTGAAGCCGGTGTGCTTGAGCGGAGGCAATAGCGTGAGTCGCGACGTGATCGCCATCCTCGATTTTGGCTCTCAGTACAGTCAGTTGATTGCCAGGCGAATCCGCGAGGCGAACGTTTACTGCGAGCTCCTCCCGTGGAACGCGCCACCCGCGAGAGTTCGGGCTCTGAACCCTCAAGGATTCGTCCTTTCTGGGGGGCCTTCAAGCGTCTACGCAGCCGATGCGCCCCATCTGCCGGCCTACGTACTGGCACAGGAGGTACCGGTGCTCGGCATCTGCTACGGGATGCAACTGCTGGCCCGCCACCTGGGGGGACGCGTGGCCTCCGCGGCCAGGGACGAATATGGCTCAAGCGAGATAGAGTTCATCGGCCCGGAGACCCCACTGTTCGGGTCGCTGCAATCTGAGACGCCTACCCTCAAAGTCTGGATGTCCCACGGTGACCGAGTGGAGGCCGTGCCCCCCGGTTTCGAGGTGCTGGCCCGCAGCGCGAATGCTCCCGTGGCCGCAATGGGTGACGTACAGCGTCGAATCTACGGCCTCCAGTTCCACCCCGAGGTTGGCCACACGGACAGGGGGGGCGAGATCCTGCGTCGATTCGCCGTGGACGTGAGCGGCTGCAGGCCGGACTGGACAACGACGTCTTTCATTGATGCGGCAGTGAAAAGGATACGCCAACGTGTTGGCAATGAGCGAGTGGTGTGCGGCCTCAGCGGGGGCGTGGACTCCTCGGTGACCGCGACCCTGGTTCATCGGGCGATTGGCGATCAGTTGACGTGTGTCTTCGTCAACTCTGGGCTGCTGCGTCAAGGCGAGCCAAAGCAGGTCGTAAGCACGTTTCGGGAGCGGCTGGGGATGCAGCTGATGCCGGTGGACGCGACGGAGGAATTCCTCGATGCCCTGAGTGGGGTGACAGATCCCGAGCGGAAGCGCCGCATCATCGGCGAACGGTTTATCCGCGTGTTTGAGACGGCGGCTTCACAGATGGGGGACATCCGCTTCCTCGCTCAGGGCACGCTTTACCCAGACGTCATTGAAAGCCGAGGGCCGGAACGGCAACAGGCAGCGCGCATCAAGACTCACCATAATGTCGGCGGTCTGCCTGAAGACATGCGTTTCGAGTTGATTGAGCCGCTCCGCTATCTCTTCAAAGACGAGGTGCGAGCAGTTGGTGAGGAGTTGGGCCTGCCGGACGAGATTGTCTGGCGGCAACCGTTCCCCGGCCCGGGACTCGCGGTGCGCGTCGTCGGCGAGGTGACGTGGGAGCGGCTGGAGACGCTGCGTGCTGCCGATGCAATTATGCTCGAGGAGCTCGGCGAGGCCCGCCTGCTGCGCGAGGTGGCAGGGTCAGCGCATCCACACCAGGTGCAACAGGCGTTCGCCGTGCTGCTGCCGGTGCGGACTGTCGGCGTTATGGGAGACGGGAGAACGTATCGACACGTGATCGCCCTGCGTGCTGTGACCACCGAGGATTTTATGACAGCCGATTGGGCAAGACTGGGTCATGAGCTTCTGGCTCGTATCAGCAATCGGACTGTGAATGAAGTCCCCGGGATCAACCGCGTGGTCTACGATATCACATCCAAGCCTCCTGCGACCATTGAATGGGAATGAGACCCCAGATGCCCGGTACGGGGAGCAGATCGGCGGCGGATGACGCCGCCGCTGCCTCGATTGAGTTAATAGCCTCGACCCTCCGTGTGGTCGACGGGGTCGTCCTGGATGACGCTCAGCCTTTCGCTGCGGCGCTCCCGCCGACCAGGGTTGCCAGGGGCCGACAGGATGAGCATCTGCTCTTCTTCCTTCAACCCACCGGCGTTGCGTCTCCTCATCTGTGTCGGGAGCTGCGTGAGATCGTGGCGCGGGTATACTGGGCCACAGCGGGGAGCGTCACCGCTGCGCTGCGTCGAGCTGCTTCTTCGGCCAATCGGTTTCTCTTTGAGCATAATCTGAACGCTGAGCCCTCCGATAGATGCTACGGTGGGCTCTCGTGCGTCGTTATTCGCCACAAGGACCTGTTCCTCCTCCAGGCAGGTCCTGGCTGGGCTTGCATCCTTCAGGCGAAGAAACTGACGTGTCTACCCCGTGGAGCGAGCCTGGCTCATCTGGGGATCGGGCCGCTGGCTGACGTGCGGCTGAACCACGTTCTCGCCGCGGTTGGCGACACTCTCTTACTGGCTTCGCCCGCATTACTTCGAGAGGCTGGAGAGGATGGCCTCGTCGGAGTGCTCGGCCGCGAGGATGTGGCCGACGCGATGGAGGGATTGGAGCAGTGGGGCAGCAGTGCCGACTTCACAGCCCTGGTCGTCCGTTGGGAGCGCGCGCGGACTGCCGAGGTCTCAGTTCCTCAAGACTTCCCCGCAGAGCACCGTTCCGAGGCGCCCGCTCCTGTCCCGAGACCGGCTACCAGGCCACACCAGGTGCCTGAGCCGGTCGACGAGCAGGAGGTCCCCGTGGTCGAGAGGACAGTGGTCGAGCCCACCCCCGGCGACCGACAGCAACCTACTACTCGCGAGCCGAAGCCGCCGAAGAAAGACCTTGTAATTGCCGTCTGGCGGGTGCTACGCAGCATCCTCCGCGGTGCAGCGCGAGGCTTATCTACCCTCTGGCATGCCGTCGCTGCTGTGGTCTCCGGATTGGTTGCTCTGGGCAAGTGGCTAATCGCCGCGATAGGGAAAACGATCCGCAACACCCTCCCGGGCCTGGACCGGACAGGCGGTCACCGCGCTCATCGCCGTCCACCACCCCAAGAGAACCGTGCCGTCTCGATAGGTGTCGCCATTGGCATCCCGCTATTGGTGGCCGGTGTGATCGCGGTGGCGCACGTCAAGCTGGCAGCGAGATCTCGCTTCGAGGGGGTAATCAGGCAGGCTGAGGAGCATGTTGCCCTGGCACAGACTGCTGGAGTTGGCTCCGAGGAGGCACGCGCCCACTGGGAAGCGGCTCTGGAGCAGACCGAGACCGCAGTTGCACTCCAACCGGAGGACGCCGCCGCCCAGGTGCTGCTGGACCAAGTTCGGGATGCTCTCGACCGACTCGATGGGATCGAGCGTCTGACACTTACCCAGCTGGCTGATTTTGGCTCGAGCAGTGCGGAGCGCCGCCTAGTCCTGAGCGACCAGGGTGTCTTCGTGCTCGATCGCAGAGAGGGCTGGGGGGCGCGAGTGCCTCTGGACAGCATCGACGACGGGTCTGACACGCAGAACGTACTTGTGCTCGTGCGCATCGGGCAGCAGGTCGAGGGGGTCGGGGTCGACCGCCTGGTCGATTGCGCCTGGGTTGGTCGCGAAGGGGGACGGCAGTCGAGCGCTCTGCTGGTTCTGGAGGAAGATGGAGGAGTACTCAGCTATGACCCGGCGTGGGGAACGGAGAGTGGGGCTCCCCACCTTACACGCCTGGAGTTGAGCAGGCCACTTCCCGAGAGACCGATAGCCCTGGGCACCTATGAAGGACAATTCTACGTCCTGGATGCTGGCGCCGAGGATGGTGGTCAGATCTGGCGCTATAGGCCCCGGGGCAACGCTTACCCGGAGCCTCCGGAGCCCTATTTCTCAGAGGGTCCGGAGATGGGCCTTGAGACGGCTGTGGACATAGCTATCGACGGGCACATTTACGTGCTCCACGACGATGGGACGGTGCAGAAATTCCTGGGAGGCGAGCCGGTACCGTTTGAGATTCAGGGTGTGCCCGGCGGCATCGACGAAGTGAGCGGTATCGCGGTGGACTCCCGAGGCAGCGGGCCCATCTACGTTCTCGATCGCGGCAATAACCGCCTGGTGGAGCTCCACCCCGATGGAGACTTCAAGGTCCAATTTCGCGCCAACGAGGTGTTCGGAGGGCTGGAGGCTTTGGCCGTCAGCGAGACGGAGAGACGACTCTACGTGCTTGACAGAGGGCTGCTCTACGCGGCATCTCTGCCCTGATTGCTCGGGGTGCGTGCCCGTGCTATAATGCTATTCGACCTTCTGGCGGGGCGGTCGTCGGAGACGTGACTGAGGTGGGCCCCGGGGCTGGAAGGTCACTCTGTGTTGCGAGTCCTGAAGGAGTGCCTGGAGGGAGTACACGTGGAAGGCGACCGCGGAAGCATTGGGTGCTCGAGTAATGCCATTCAGAGCCTGTTCACGGCAGGCCTGGTTGTATTGTTTCTGGTGATCTCCGCGGTGGCGGGGATGTTTGTCTTCGATCAGGTGCGGCAGTATGTTGCCACCTCCGACTCCTCGCCTCCGTTCAGCCCCGGTTCAGGAAGCACAGAATCGGGTACGCCGACGCCCGACCTGACCAGTCCCGACCTGGTATGGCAAGGCAAAGAGCGCGTCAACGTCCTTGTGCTGGGCATTGACCGGCGTACGGGCGAAGAAGGGTATTTCCGCACCGACACCATGCTGGTCCTGACCCTCGATCCAGTCACTGAGACCGGCGGCGTACTCTCTATTCCCCGTGATCTTTGGGTGCCGATTCCCGGATATGGTGTGGAGCGCATCAATGCAGCCCACGTCTTCGGCCAACGGTACAACCACCCCGGCGGGGGACCTGCGCTTGCCGCCAAGACTGTGGAGAATAACCTTGGCATTCCCATACACTATCACGTACGCGTGGATTTCAGCGCTTTCGTGGAGCTCGTAGACCGTATCGGCGGGATTGATATCTACGTGGAAGAGGAGATTCGCGATCCAACCTATCCGTCTCACGATCCTGCTGATCCCTACGGCTATGATCCGTTGTACATCGAGGCCGGCCAGCACCACTTCGATGGTGAGATGGCACTCAGGTATGCTCGTACGCGGCACTCCGCCGGGGGGGACTTCGACCGGGCCAGGCGGCAGCAGCAAGTCCTCAAGGCGATGTTCGAGAGGGTGACACGGTTGGAGATGCTGCCCACGTTGATAGCCCAGGCTCCGCAGATGTGGCGCACGGTGCAGGATTCGGTGGACACGGATCTGAAGCTCGATCAGATAATTGCTCTGTCACGCCTGGCGACCCAAGTGGATCCTGACGACATAAGCTTTGCCGTCATTGGTGAGCGGTACACAATTCCCTACGTAACCGAGGACGGAGCTGAGGTGCTGGTCCTGCTCCGCGACAGGATGCGGGAGCTGCGCGATGAGATTTTCACGGCTGAGGAGCCCTCCAGCGAAGTGGAGCCAGGCTCGGATGCTCAACTGAGGGAGGAAGCCGCCACCATCGAAGTACTGAACGGGACCCTGAGGGAAGGGCTGGCTGCTGACGTGACCGAGCGTCTCCGTGGGCAGGGGCTTGACGTAGTGCACACCGACAATGCTGATCGACAGGATGTTCAGGAGTCTCTGGTCATTGCCTACACCGACAAGGTCTACACGGCGCAGTACGTTGCCCGCCTGCTCGATCTCCCTCAGTCGGCCGTGGTACAGGGATCCGACCCTGGAGCAGGTCACGACATATCCCTGATACTAGGGGCCGACTACGAACCCCTACAGTGAGGTGCCGCTCCCCTGGCAAGCTGCTGAAGACAGTCGAACAGTGCGGTTTCCGCGCTGGCCTGAGCCAACTTGAGACGTTGACCGATTGTTGAACGTGGCGGCGAAAGGATGGCGTCGTGGAGAAACTCCTGATCGAAGGTGGATATCCGATCGCCGGGACCCTCGTTCCGAGCGGAAACAAGAACGCGGCTCTGCCGCTGCTAGCTGCCTGTGTGCTGACTGATGAGCCCGTCACGTTGCGGAATATGCCTGACATCGGCGATATCCGGACCATGGCCGAGATTCTCTCCGACATCGGGGTCGACGTCGAGCAGCGGGGCCCTCACACCTGGCGAATCCACGCCCGCGACGTCCACACAAACGAGCTAAATCCCGATCTCTTCGGCCGGATCAGAGGCTCCATCACGCTGGCAGGGCCGCTGCTCGCACGAACCGGCGCGGTCTACATGCCGCCGCCGGGGGGTGACGTCATCGGAAGGCGGCGCGTCGATACCCACTTCCTGGCCATGAGGGCCCTGGGCGCGCGGGTGGAGAGCGATGACCTCTTCCGCCTGAGATGCGACCACCTTCGGAGCGCCGATATTCTCCTGGACGAAGCCAGTGTCACGGGCACGGAGAATGCTATTATGGCCGCGGTGCTCGCGGAGGGCACCACCACAATCCGCAATGCGGCCTGCGAGCCTCACGTGCAGGATCTCTGTCGCATGCTCTGTCAATTCGGGGCCCGCATTGAGGGCATCGGCTCCAACAGGCTTAGCATTCACGGGGTGGATCGCCTGGGTGGTGGAGAGTTCTCTGTCGGACCGGATTATATGGAGGTGGGAAGCTATATCGCCCTGGCCGCTGTGACGGGGGGGGAGTTGTTGATCAAGGGAGCTGCTCCCGAGCAGCTACGCATGATCGGGCTGGTTTTCGATCGGCTGGGCGTTCACTTCGAGGCGTTGGGCGGTGACATCTTCGTGCCAGCGGAGCAATCTCTGACCGTTACTCCGGACATCGGCGGTGCGATTCCAGCGATCAAGGATGCACCCTGGCCGGCCTTCCCCGCCGACTTGATGAGCATCGCTATCGTGGTGGCCTCTCAGGCGAAGGGGACCGTCTTGGTTCACGAGAAGATGTTTGAGAGCCGCCTCTACTTCGTCGACCAACTGATCTCTATGGGAGCCCGCATCATTCTGTGTGATCCGCATCGATGCGTGGTGCAGGGGCCATCGCCGTTGCACGGTGAGGAGTTAAGCAGTCCGGACATCCGTGCTGGTATGGCCCTCCTGATTGCGGCCCTCTGCGCCGAGGGACAGAGCATCATTCGGAATATTCGCCAGATTGACCGCGGCTACGAGCGGATCGAGGAGAAACTGGCCTCGCTGGGTGCCCGGGTGAAGCGAGTCAGTGTCTGATCTCCCGGGCTTGTGGCGCATACCTCTGCTGACCCCGTTTGTGCTCCGATGCTGTATGATCTAGAGCTGACAACGCCCTTTCCTCCTGTCGGGGGCATCGCGACTTCAGGCTTGCGGCTCTGCAGTCCGGCAGGTATAGGTATGGCGTCAGGTAAGCGTCAGGTTGGCGTCAAGTTTGCTGCGAAAGAACGTGTTATCATCACTGGCGACTCAGGGGCGGTTTCTCTTCTTCTCCTCCTTTTGGCGAGGGCCGGGGTGATCAACCCCGGCTCTTCGCGTATATCAAGGGCCGGCGGATAGTGCGCCAGGCTCTTTTTTTCATCTCCAGGCGGGCACAGTGACTAGAGACGGACGCCAGATAGCGAGGGCCGCTACCCTCGTGATGGTACTGTTCGTACTGAGCCGCGTGCTGGGACTGGGCCGCCAGATGGTCATTGGTGTCCTGTTCGGGACGGGCGGCGAACTCGATGCTTACCTGGCGGCAAATCGCATCACCGAGATGGCCTTTCTCATCGTGGCTGGCGGTGCTCTGGGATCGGCGTTCATTCCCACCTTCGCCGATCATCTCGCCGTCAAGGACGACATCGGGGCGTGGCAGCTGGCCTCATCTGTGATCAATCTGGTGTTGATCGTGATGATCATTGTGGTCGGGTTCATAGCGGTCTTTGCCCCGACGCTGGTTCGTCTGGTGATCGCGCCAGGATTCGATCCTGGGATGCAGGTACTCACGGTCCGTCTGCTGCGATTGATGCTACTCACTCCTGTCATCTTCGCGATAAGCGGGGTGGTGATGAGCACGTTGAACGCCCACCAGCACTTCCTTCTGCCAGCCCTGGCGCCTTCGATCTACAATGTATCGATTATCGGGGGTGCGGTGGTGCTGGGGCCTCGGCTGGGTGTGCGCGGAATGGCCATCGGCGTGGTCATCGGCTCCGTTCTCCACCTGCTGGTACAGGTTCCCCAGTTGCTCCGCTATGGTGCGCGTTACGTCCCCGCTCTGGGCCTGAGCAATCCCAGCGTGCGCGAGGTGGGGCGATTAATGGGGCCTCGCGTCCTGGGCACGGTATTCGCTCAACTCAACCTGGTGGTGAGCAACAGTCTTGCCACTGGAATGGGGGAAGGGGCGGTTTCTGCCATCAACTACGCATGGATGTTGATGCTCCTGCCCCAGGGCGTCTTCGCTCAGGCCGTCGGGACGGCAGCCTTTCCTACGTTCGCCGAGCAGGCGGCCCGAGGCGAACGTGAAGCGATGCGGCGGGCGCTGTCGGCCACACTGAGGGGGATCTTTTTTCTCAGTATACCTGCTGCGGTGGGCTTGATCGTGCTAGGCGGCCCTCTGGTGAGTCTCCTCTTCGAGCGGGGAGCTTTTGAGGCTGCGTCGACCAGAGCCGTCGTTTGGGCCCTGGTCTTTTTCGCGGTGGGACTGGTGGGTCACGCTGGTCTGGAGATTGTGGCTCGTGCCTTCTATGCTCTCCACGACACGTTCACCCCGGTCTGGGTCGGGGGGATGGCGATGGGGATGAACGTGACGTTGAGCCTGGGGCTGCCACCCGTGTTCGTGTCGGCGGGACTCCAACCTTATGGCGGGCTGGCATTGGCTAATTCGGTCGCCGCGCTGCTGGAGTTCGGGCTGTTGTTGCTTCTCATCCGGCGGCGGATGAACGGCATACGAGGCCGGCGGATAGCCAAGGTGGTTGTCAAGAGCGGGATCGCAGCCTTGACCATGGCGGCAGCCCTGGTGGGATGGCAAGTCGGTCTACGGGACGCAGGACCCCTCATTGTGGGGGGCGGCGGCCTCGTGCTCGGACTGGCGGCCTACCTGCTCGCAGCTCTGCTGCTGCGGACTGAGGAGCTTCGAGCTCTATCGATGCTCATCCGCCGATAGCTCATCCAGGCTGCGAAGAGAAGCCTTCCTCCCCGGGGTTGATAGAAACCTCACCCTCGGGCGTTAGCTGCTTGACCTTGAGCTCTGCCTCATCGAGTTGCTTGCTGCAGTACGCAGCCAGCGCCTGGCCTCGCTCGAAAAGCCTCAAGCTTTCCTCCAGCGTGAGCCCACCACTCTCGAGCCGGGTCACTATCTGCTCCAGCTCAGCGAAGGCCTCTTCGAAGGACGTATCGGTCTTCTGATTCACCCTTTGCTCCTCCTTCACGCAAGACGGGGTTTCGCCAGCACCTCCATCACACGCAGATCGAAGAACTGCTGCGCGTTGGCGGGGATCAGGGTGATGGCCGTGTCGGCGCCGCGGCCGGTGCCGGCAATAGCGATGCACGGCTCACCGACAGTCACGAGACCCGCATCCGCAGCCATCAGCGCAATCTCAAGACACACTTTCGTTCCCTGGCCGAACGTCCGCAGAGTGTAGGCGATGATTTCGTCGGTGAGATACGTTCCCAGATGCTTGCGCACTGCGCGGTTGACGCCGCCAAAGGCGTGCTGACAGGTGAGGATTGTGGCGCCGGCATCCTCGATAGCGATCCGGTTCTCCTCGGCCAGTTCCTGCACGTTCGGCTCGCCGAAGCCGGTGGAATGCGACACGACCACGACCTCCTGGTCCTGGAATATCTGCGCAGCTCGGGCGCCGGTCTGACCTCGCGTGCTAGCGACCAGTACTGTATCGAGGCCCAATTCCTCAGCTCTCCGCCTGGCAATCTCGAGCGTTCTTGTTGTGTTCTTTGGGCCC
Organism: uncultured Anaerolineales bacterium; assembly: GCA_964450435.1. Classification (GTDB taxonomy): domain Bacteria; phylum Chloroflexota; class Anaerolineae; order B4-G1; family B4-G1; genus SKLM01. The sequence continues at coordinate 16,542 of CAYVCX010000035.1, read as the reverse complement.
GGTTGGTCGAAGTAGGTGGTTTGAACGGTTAGATCAGACACGAGAGCCTCCTTGTGACTTGACTGTCCTAGCTATGCCGGCAGCCCAGGATGGCTCCCATCTTCGCGTGGCGAGAGTGGAGCCATCCGTGCTGTCCATCGAGAGTTGAAACATATGCTGGGAAATCACGTGGCCTGCGCGCCGAATTCGCCATCAGCCAGCTGGACGTCCAGCCGATCGCCCGAAGCCACCTGCTCTATCGAGCGGATTACGATCTCAGAATCCTGTCTGCGAACAATGGCGTATCCCCTTTCCAACGTGGCGACGGGACTTACCCCGCCCAGCCGGCCCAGCAGCCCTTGCAGCCGTTCGCGGCGCAGGCGGAGTTCGTGGCGCACCGCCTTCTCGGCGCGCTCCATCAGATCGTCCACGCGCTGCCGACCTTGCATCAGGTGAGCTGCAGGCGAGAGATGTTTGAGCGCGCGGGCTTGCTCGCCCAGCCGCCAGCGCTGCTCCTCTATGACGCGCTCCAGTGTGACGATCAACGCACCCGCGAGTTCATGGACCTGAGCCCGGACCTCCGCTTGGTCTGGCACGACCAGTTCTGCCGCGGCTGAGGGAGTGGGAGCACGCCTGTCGGCGGCGAAATCCGCGAGCGAGAAATCGGTCTCATGGCCAACGCCTGAAACCACTGGGACGCGAGAGCGAGCAATTGCTCGTGCCACCTGCTCGTCGTTGAATGCCCACAGCTCCTCAAGACTTCCGCCGCCCCGGGCGACGATGATGACATCCACGTCACCCCGTTCGTTGAGAGCTTCGATCGCTTTCACGATCCGGGGTGGCGCTGCGTCTCCCTGCACCGGTGTCGGTGAGAGCAAGACCTCGGTGAGCGGGAATCGACGGGTGAGGACATTCAGGATATCCCTCAGCGCGGCCGCGGTAGGGGACGTGACGATCCCGATACGGTGTGGGAGGTCCGGTAGCGATCGTTTTCGCTCCGGAGCGAAAAGCCCCTCCTGTTCCAGTTGTGCCTTGAGGCGCTCAAATTGCTGATAGAGAGCCCCGGGGCCGGCGGGTCGAATCTCGTCGACGTAGAGTTGGTATAGGCCGCGAACCTCGTACACGCCGACGTACCCGTGACTCACCACCAAGTCTCCATCGACCGGCAGGTGACGCTGCTGGTCGGCGTCATTTCGCCACATCACGCATCGGATCTGTGCGCCGGCATCCTTGAGCGTGAAGTAGCAGTGACCGGAGGAGGCGCGGTTGAAGTTGGACACCTCTCCCTCGAGCCATATGTTACCCAACACGGGGTCTTGATCTATCAACCGCCGGATGTGCCCGGTAAGCTGGCTAACTGTATAGGGCTCAGACAGGGTGGAGCCAAAGAAACTGAGTTGCTCAAACATAGACGAGACCAATCACAGGCGCCGAAGACAGGGCCCCGAATGCAGGCTCATCCAATCAACGCCTGCCACACGAAGATCAGGATCATCGAGAGGCCGATAAACAACTCCACTCCAATGGAAAGGAGATAACCGACCAACCATCCGCCAGCCACCCTGATCGCCATCGGCCAATCCCTGCGGCGATACCACTCAGATCCAACCAAGCCAGCCAGGGTGCCCACAACAGCGCCCGGGATGGCACCGAGGCCGGAAAAGATCAGGCCTACCGCGAACCCCAGGGCTCCCGACAGAGCGCCGACCAAGAGTGACCAACCCGATGCCCCGCCGGCCCTGGCTCCGGCGTGACTCATCCAGTATTCAGCGCTGAACCCAAGCGCTCCAAGAACGGTCAGGACCATAAGAGTGAAGGGCCCGATGGTGGCGAAGCCTTCAGCAATAGCGTAGAGCAGAATCACGAGCCAGATGAAGACGATATCGGGGAGGAAGGGCACAAAGACGCCGAACAGCCCAATGACCATCGCCGCCAGTGCAACCCAGAATGCCCACAACGGCAGCCTCATCCCGCTCTCCTAAGAGAAAATCGGCCCATCCGGGCCGATTCTCCAACAAACATGGGCCGTGCAGGACTCGAACCCGCGACCCTGGGCTTAAAAGGCCCCTGCTCTACCAGCTGAGCTAACGGCCCACGACCAGCAGTATAACACGCGCAGCGGTGGTTGTCAATTGAGGTGTCGGCCGAGGTGGTGCCGCACCCCGTGCCCGCGCCGACGTGGCTGGCGCGAGCTTCGGCGCTGCCGCAGGTTGTTGGAGACTCGCGGTGCCTGTCCGAGAATGACAAGGGCTGCCCACCCAATCGATACCCGACCCGTTTTGCTCGGATGCTGGTTCTGACCTGGTAGGCTCGCCCTTCCAGTGTGACGTCCGCTGCGCAGGCGGCGCTTGACACGAAATTCTTGGTGGGCTAGAATTCGAGCATCAGAGATGTCAGTCCTCTCCTATTCAGGGGGTTGATGAAAGGCTGGCTCCTTGACGAGGAGGCTCTCCAGTGTGCGGGGCTTGTGATCTGACCCAGTCCCCGGACTAGAAGCGCAAATCGCGGAAATCGTTGTCGTCATCAGGGCTTTGGGCCTGTCGGCTGCTGGATGAATCGGGGGTGGTGAGTCTCGTCCGGTCCGTCCGGAGAGGGCACAGGCAGGTGCGTCGTCCGGTTCAAGTCGTTGGATCAGGAGGGTGAGATGGAAGCAAGCCTGAAGAAGCTGCCCCGACGCTGGATCAGTCTAGCCGTCCTCATGGTCTGTCTGATCCCTGCCAGCCCCGTCCTCGCTTGGTCCCCCGCCCCATCCAGTGCCTCAGAGAGTCCGACGGGGATACCGAGTCAGCCCGCTCCGTCGGCTGAGTCTCCCGTGACCATCCTTGGCTATCACACCGTGCGTCAAGGAGAGACGCTGTACTGTATTGCGCGTGCCTATGGAGTTGATCCGATGGCCATTGCCGACGCAAACGGTGTGATGACTCCCAACGTGATTCTCCCCGGGTTGGTTCTGGCAATCCCTGACGTGCCGCAGACGCTACCTTCGGGCCCGATCTGCGCGCCCCAATTCAGCGATGCCCCCGAATCCCCGGTGGACCCGCCCACGGGCTGCCGCTGGCTTCATCCTGTGGCGCGGGGAGAGAACCTCTTTCGCATCTCGCTGCGCTATGGGGTGAGCATGTATGCGATCGCTGAAGCGAATGGGATCAGCAATCTGAATCTCATCTACGCCAGTCAGACCCTGTGTATTCCTTAGCGGGTCAGTGGGATCGCAGGCGCTGACCTGACTGTGGGCCAGAATCCGGGATGCACAGTCGTTTCGTCACAGCTTCAGCGCAAGGCTGGACTGCCTGTGATGCACAACTCGTGCACAGACCCACGGCCCAGATTCAACGGAATCGCTGACGGCACGAATGACGGACCCTCGCAGGCATCACGATCAGATACGTTGGGCGGCAGGCGACCATTCGCAGCGCTGCTACATCCGCTGCAGGCCGAGCAGTGCACCCAAACTGCTCCCTGAACTCAGAATAGGTGGCGTATCATCTCCTTGCTGCCCGCGCATACCGGCCTAGACGATGACTTCCTGCATCGCCTGGATGGCATTCTCGATGTCGGTGTCGTCGATCCCGCAATGCGTTACGGCGCGGAACCGTCCCCCTCCCCGGCTGTTCACCAGCACGCCCCGCGTGGCCAGTTCCGACTGTATCTCCTCCGGTGATCTCGAGGCCTGTTCAGTGATCTGGAAGTACAGGATGTTCGTCGTCACCGGGGAAACCTCTATGCCCCGGAGCTCTGCCAAGGCCTCGGCCAGGTGTTTCGCCCGAATGTGATCTCGGACCAGTCGACCAGTCATCCGCCTCAGCGCGACGATGCCCGCGGCGGCGATAACTCCAGCCTGGCGCATCCCGCCGCCCAAGACTTTGCGCGCCCGCCGCGCTTCGACGATGAAGTCGGAGCTGCCACACAGCATTGAGCCCACCGGCGCGGACAATCCCTTGGAGAGGCAGAACATCACGGAGTCCACCTCCCGGACGATGTCCTTGACGTCCGTGTCCAGGGCAGCGGCCGCGTTGAAGACGCGGGCCCCATCCAGATGGAGCTTCAAACCATGCGCGCGTGCCAGTTCCGCTACGTCTGCCACGTACTTTGTCGAAAGCGGCGTGCCGTTGCACATATTGTGGGTGTTCTCCAGGCACACGAGCCGCGTGACCGGGAAGTGTGGGTTGTCAGCGCGGATTGCGTCTTCAATCTCGAGCAGCGGCAACGTCCCGTCAGGTTGGTTCGGCACGGGGTAGGGCGTGATGCCCCCCAGGGCCGCCATGCCACCTTGTTCGAAGAGAAAGGTGTGGCTCTGATCGCCCAAAATCACCTCGTCGCCGCGCCGGCAGTGGGTCAACAGTGCCACGAGGTTCCCCATCGTACCGCTCGCGACAAGAAGCGCGGCTTCCTTCCCCAGCCGGTCGGCGGCCAATCTCTCCAATTCGTTGACGGTCGGATCCTCTCCGTACACGTCATCGCCGACTTCGGCTCGGTACATCGCCTCTCGCATCGCGGGAGTCGGCTTCGTCACAGTGTCGCTGCGTAGATCTACAATCTCCATTCCATCGCCTCCAAGGTGTAGTCAGGTGAGATGCATGATTGGATTCACCGGTGGATTATAGTTTCGTTCGGGCTTTGGTCAACACGCGATCGACTCTCTCCCTCACGCACTGCTACGGATGAGAGCGGGATGACGGCGACTTCGGACCTGGCGTCGTCAAGCTGCACGCGGGCCACCGAGGGACGCTCTCCCAGTGTCGGAGAGACGGCACCGGGGTTGATCAGCAAGGTGTCTCCCATCCACCGCACGTACGCCCGATGGGTGTGGCCGAAGGCAATGATGTCCGCCCCTGGGAAGAGCCGCGCCAGGCGGTTCGCGACGTGCTCATTGAAGCAGTCCTCGGCACTCGATCCGAACAGACGGCGGACCAGGTGCTGCCCCTTGAACCAGAGACTCGCCGGACTCAACGCGTGCCCGTGCGTCACCAACACCCGCCGTCCAGCCAGATTGAGTTCGACCAGGTGGGGCAGAGAAGGGGCCCCTCTGGAGAGATCTAGAAGATGAAGGTTGCCGCGCACTGCGTGTACCGGCGCCAGCTCGCGTAGCGGCTCCAGCGCGGATGGCAGGTCGACGTCTCCGGCGTGGAGAATCACATCGACGCCATCCAGAGCACCGAGCACGATTCTCGGCAGCCGTTTCATACGGTACGGGATGTGAGTATCGGAGAGAATCCCCACTTGCAGAGACAATCGTCTGTCCACATCCATCAGATGAGGCGCGCGAATACACGGTTTCCCTAGAGTCGTCCCCGTTGGGTCAGCCGAGCGACCGATCCGTCCCATGCCAGCAGACCCAGCCGGTGCAGATGTACCAGCTCGGTCCCGAACGCGTCCCTCAACGGCTCTCCGAATCGTCTCTGGAATCTGTCACTGCTCACCCCCTCGGACAGGCGCTGGCCGAGCATCATCGTCTCTCCCATCTCCAGTTTGCGGTCGATACTCTCAGCGCTGTCGGTCAGGGCACAGGTGGGGCGCCTCGGGCTTGCTCCCTGTCCCAGGCGTCCACGTACTGCTCTGGATATGACGTGTTGACCCAGCGCTGTCCCCCAAACCAGGAGTGTGCCCCGGCACCCCCCCCCAGCCACGGTTCGTTGCGCCAGCAGGGCAAATTGTGCCGACACACGTAGGCGCTGATCTCCTCGGTTGTCTCGGGCCTGGAGGCCCGGACATAGGAGATAGGCCACCAGGAGGACGAGAGAGGTGTTTTCTCCTGCCCTCTGCCACGTGGGGAGGGGTGAGGGCGTGCCGCCGCCGACGTAGATCGTTGGCACGGTCGGCGATCGGCAGAGGAGGCCCACCGTATCGATCTGTCGGCACAAGGCGTCCACGTATGCAGGCATGAGATCACTCAGGGCCGCATAGGCGTTGAAATCGCAGTAGGTGCAGCGGCTACGGCAGAATGGCACGTGGACGTAGAGCGCCGCCGGTGGAGTGGAGTTACGATTCACGGACCCACCCGACTCAGCCGCCGGGGTTAAGAAACCAAGGCCTGGGGCAAGTGGTCGACCCGATTCAAGTAACGAATGTCCAACCGCTGACCCCCAAGACCGAGCCTCGAGATGCCGGTGTTGTAGTGGTGGTACCAGCGATCGTGCCCCGGCAACTGATCGAGAAGCGCTTTCAGAAGAGAGTCGGTAAACCTGGCGTGCGAGACAATCGCCAGCTTCTCGCTGGACCCGGCGCGCTCGAGAAGCCACTCGCCCACGCGGATCGCACGCTCCATGCAGGCGGATTGTGTCTCTTCCGCTTGATTCCACCAGCCCTCCTGGCTAACCGCATCGGGCAGCACGTAGTTCGGGAACGCACGGTGGATGCTGTCCCGGGTGCTACCAGCATGGGCCTCCATCGCACCCACCTGCTCGTGAACGTCCACCCACACTTCAGGGGTCAGGCCCAGCGCCTCACCCAGCGGCCGAGTCGTCTGCAAGGCACGCCACATCGGGCTGCAGATAAGAGAGTCAATGGCGTCCCCCGACCCTGGGTCACGCTCCTTGCCGGCACTCAAATACTCAGCAAGGAAGGTTGCCTGTCGCTCACCGAGTTCTGTGAGCCGGGGGTCGAGCGCTCGTTCATTCGGGTCGTCCGCCACTTGGTTGGTCGACTGCGCGTGCCGTATCAGATAGAGTTCCATGTCGGACCCTCCAGATCTCCCCAACGGGGCGGTCTCATTCAGTCAAGAAACAGAAGGCGGCTAGAGGTGATGAGCCAGCAGGGCCATTGCCTGGACCACCAGCGCGGTGCGGTCGAGCCGCGAGACCCATCCATTCCGGGCGATGCGCAGCGTGCTGGACGCCCTGTAGAATCGGGCCCGGTCGACCAGAGCATCGCCATCCCACTCTGCAGGCAAATCCCCCAGATAGGCATCCACCACGTGATTCACGAAGGGTTTCGCCTCGGCCACGCTCCCGCCATGCTGGTTGATGCTGTGGGTGATCTCGGCCATCAGGCGCCCCAGGTCGAAGGCGGGGTCGCCCGTTCCCAGCCGCTCCCAGTCAACGACGACGACCCCATCCTGTTCGGGGAAGATGAAATTTGTCGTGGTCGTATCTCCGTGGACGAGACTCGGGATGAAGTCTTTCATGGTCGGAGCAACGGCCCAGCGGTCGATCAACCGTGCTATCCCGTCGGCAGCGATAGGATCGTCCTGCAGCACACCGTGCTTCGCCAGCTCCTCAACCACGCCGCGGATATAACCCACCGACGACTCAAAATCCGCCCTGACCTCCGGCTGAACACTGTGACGGTGAAGGCTGCTCAGGAACTCGCCAGCGCTCACAAGCGCGTCAGCGAGTCCTCCCGGACAGCTTCGACGGACTGCGATGACATCTTCGAGCCTCAGACCTCTGACGTACTCAAGGAAGAGGATGCCGCGCCATAGCCCCAGGGGCCGGACCGCCCGACCAGATCCGTCAGACACCCCGGCTGCTTCGACCCGGCGGATGGAGTCAAGCTCGCGAGCTGCGTGTCTGTGAGCGGAAGACCCTGCCTTGACTCCGTAGAATTTGGCGACCACTCCCCACCCGCTCGAAGACTCCCGGTAGATGTAGGCGGCGTGGGACAGTCGCGCCATTTCCCACGACGTCGGGCTTCTAGGACGGCACCACAGGGTCTCTGCTACGTACCGGGAAACCGGGTCCTCGGCAGGCAGACCCAGCCAGCTCCCACGCTGGATCTCCGGCACGTCGGCCGGGGGTTCGAGAGGGGGAAGGGTGTGTGCTTCCACTGGCATTCTCTGTCTCCTCAGTGTGCAACCATTGATCCCGGGCAGACGGCAGGTCGAGACTCGGTCGAACCGTGGCGGTGAGCCGTGTCCTCTGCTCATCCATAGACCTCACCGAAGACGAGAGCGCATCCCGCGCCCAGGGCTGCAGGCAGGTCATTGTACTGCCGCATCAACACCAATCACGCTGACAAGCGGGACATAAGGCAGCGTCGGCATTCACCGCTCGCACTCGCCCCAGACTCATGGATTCTACCGCGGCAGTCGGATTTTGCAAAAGCGAACTGGCAGGATGCACCAACCACCCGATCCGTGCGGGCAGCCAGAGCCATAAGGATCACTGAGTCGCTGCTCCTGCGGGGTCCCTACCGCTGACCCTGGCCCGGGACGCGGCGTCGCCCTTCATCCTCTCGGCCCTTCGCAGCAGCCCCTGCTCATCCTTTTGCGGGCCGCAGCTGTGGGCCAATGCAGACTGCCGATTGACAAAACCTCTTCATCCACGTAGTATTGTATCATGTAAGTGCAAGAGACGGTCGGGAGAGCGTTTCTGGGAGTCCCGTTCGGCAGTTTCTACGGCGCCAGACTTTGATGAGGAGGTTTTGTATGCCCTATCGTGATACGTGGGCCACCTGCGAGGAATGTGGAAAGCAGTTCATCTTCACCGTGGAGGAGCAGCGACGGCTCGACAAGCTGGGTTTTGAGGTGGAACCCGGTCTGTGCCCGGATTGTCGAGAGAAGCCGGGGAAGAAGAAGGAGAAGGTACTCGAATCGGGGGAGCAGCGGGGTGTCGTGAAGTGGTACGAGGCCAAGAAGCGCTATGGTTTCATAACGATGCGGAGCGGCGAAGACATCTTCTTCCACCGCAACGCAATTGTGGAGGGAGACGAGAAGGATTTCACAGAGGGTGCCACGGTCACCTTTGAAGTAACCGAATCCGACAAGGGGCCCGAGGCGGCGAAGGTGGCCCTGGTCGACTGACAACAGCGGCAGGACTCGGGTTCGAGGCGGTGTGGGGCGATGAGACAGGCCGGGCGGGTCAGCAGGCCTGGAGACGCGCGGCGCCCTTCGGGTCCCTGATGCCGCGTCTACAGCACCGCCAGGAAGGTCACATGTCGCAACCGACAGACGCCCGGGCGCTCTGCCCGGGCAGTTAGGTGGACGGGGGCGGAGCGCAACTACTTGCGCGGATGGCATCAAGTCTCACTTGGGTAGGCGGTGTATGAGAAAGTGAGGCAGGACCTGTCTCGGTCCTGCCTCACTTTCTCACTTGATGGCCTAATGAGATCTACTTCCTCTTGACCTCGATGGTCCTTGGCTTGCTCTCCTCGGCTTTGGGTAGAGTCAGCGTCAACACACCATTCTCGAAGACAGCCTCAGCCTCATCCGCATTGATCGGCACGTTCAGGGCCAATGTCCTGGAGAAGGGACCATACGCTCGCTCCTGGAACAGATAGTCGACGTTCTCCAGGGGCGGTCTCAGCTCGCCCTGAATGGTCAGCCGATCACCGTCGATTGAGATTTCCACTTCGTCCGCGGTCAACCCGGGGAGCGACGCGACGATCACGATCTCCTCCGGAGTCACGTAGACATCCAACGGCAGACGCAGTCGTCGCTGCTGCTGCTCCAGTCGCCGCTGTTCGGGCCGCACGAAGCTCTCCTGCAACAGCTCGTCCATCGCTTCGCGCAGCGTTCTCACCTCGCGCCAAGGATTGAAGTTTGTGATGCTCATGTCGCCACCTCCTAGAGATATCTGATTCCCTCGTGATGCTAGCTACCTCGTCTTGACCTTGATGGCTTTCGGCTTGAGTTCCTCAGCCTTCGGTATGGTCAAGGTCAAAATGCCGTCCTCAAACTCAGCTTCGGCCTCACCCGCTTCGACGGATACCGGAATCTGCAGCGAGCGAGAGAACAGGCCGCGGGCCCGTTCACGACACACATAGTCCTCTTCCCTGACCCCCTCTTCGGCCCTGATCTCACCTTTGATCGTCAGGGTATCCGCGGTGATACTGATGTCCATGTCCTCGGGATCGACGCCCGGAATGGCCGTCTTGACCACTATGTCCTCACTGGTCTCGTACATGTCCACAGCCAGCAGCCCGCTGCTTCTGGGGACCAATGTTCCGCTTTCCGGACGTACGACGCTCTCCTCGAAGAGCTGGTCCATGGCCTCTCGCAGACTGACCAGATCCCGAAGCGGGTCCCGGCGCCTCAACTGTGTCATCGCTGCACCTCCTTAGCTTCCTGAATTTGACTTCTGCCGATCTCCGATTGCAGTACCAATCATCGCACACGCGCATTAGATTGGCGTTAGAAGCCTGTTAGAGCTCCATTAGAGCCAAAAACCCCCGCGAGTTCGCGGGGGAGATTCAGAATCTGGTTCCTTGGGGTCGGAGATGGTCCTCGGTCAGGTTTTCTCTTGCTCCCCTGTCCCTTCTGTTTCATAGTCAACGAAGCGATAGCCCGTCCCTATCTCAGTGAAGATGTAGCGCGGATTCGAAGGGTCCGGTTCGATCTTCTTCCGCAGGTAGCTTATGTAGAGTCGCAGGTTCTGGATTTCGTCCTCACCGTACTCATAGCCCCATACCTTGGACAACAACGTCTCGTGCGGCACTACCCACCCGGCATTCTCCACCAGATGGTACAACAATCGGAACTCGGTGGGACGCAAGTGAATGCGCTCGCCCTCCACGATGACCTCGCGCTTGTTGAAGTCGATGCTCAGACGATCATCAATCTCCAGGATGGATTCCTCGGGACCTGCCGGTCCTTGAGCGCGGCGCAGCACGGCCCTGACGCGGCTGGCGAGCTCGCGGGCGTTGAAGGGCTTGGTCACGTAATCATCAGCCCCAAGCTCCAATCCACGCACCTTGTCCTCCTCTTCATCTCGCACAGTAAGCATGATGACCGGCACGTTCGAGATGTCTCGCAGCATCCGGAGCGTCTCGAACCCGTCCAGTTCTGGCATCATTACGTCCAGGATGACCAAATCCGGCAGCTCCGTGCGGACTTTGTCCAGGGCTTGAATCCCGTCGTGGGCCTCGAGAACGTGATATCCCTCCAATTCCAGATTCATGCGTATGAATCTTGTCATGCGGGGCTCGTCATCGACGACGAGGATCAGTCCACCACTAGAATCGGTCATAGCTGGCCTCCGATCTGTCACTCACGGATGAAGGTGACAACGTCCTCCTCGCTCTCAGTGGATAGGATCTCTACGCAGTGGATACGCGACCAAGGGTAGACTACCGTCTCTGTGTCGGGTGAGACGTATGAGACGTCCCGCCCATCACGGTATCGGACGTTGTGAACCAGCAACACCTGATCCGCCGGTTCGGGCAAGCGCTCAATCTCGCCAACGACGCCCTCTTCGTTCAAGATGTGAATCAGAACTGTATGGGACATGTCCTGCTCTCCCTCTGGAGTCTTATCCTTGGACAATCATCTTGAGCCTCACACGGCCCAGCTGAAGCTCGTCGCCGTCCTCAAGGATGTGAGGCAGGTAGGGCGTCAATCGTTCGCCGTTGAGGAACGTCCCGTTGGCACTCCCCAAATCCTCGACGAAGTACTTCCCCTCATCGTACGAGATCTTGCAATGACGACGAGAAACCCCTCCCTCCAGTCCGCGGTCGGGCGTAAGATCTACGTCCGGGAAGATGCCATGAGCAGCATCCAGACGCCCCAACTGAACCCCTTCCGCGGACGGCAGCTCGATCTGTCGCCCGCTGGAGAGCACTTCCATGCGCAGCACGGCAGGTGATTCCTCGGCGCGTTCTTGCTCGCCGGCAGTCTTCCAAGCGTGGGCCCGGCCTGCCGGCAGATCTTGCTCTGAAATCGGCGCAGTGCCCAGCGGCCCACCTGTCGGCAGATAGACTCCGCACTCGCTACAGAACAACGTCCCCGGACGGTGTTTGCGCCCGCAGGATGGACACTCAATCATGGGTCTCTCCCCCCAGCTCAAGGCTTCGTGTGCCGTACTTGATCTCCTTGCGCCCCCGGGGCGTCGGGCCTCCCTCTCTTGCGATGCGCCCGGCCTCAAGCATGGTAGCGTGAGCCAGCCGCGTCTGCCCCAGCTCAAGGAGGTGAGTAGCGACCATCTCCAGTCGTCCAGTCGCCTGATCGACCCGGCCTTCATCCAAAGCAGCCCAAGCTTGCTCCTGCATGCGATAGAGGGTCACCTGCCTGAGGGCCTTCACCACAGCCGATGGAACCTCATCCTCGCTCTGATGCAACCTGTCATCGGTGAAAACGCAGCGGATGTCGCGTCTCAGCACGACGCCTAGTTGGTTGCGGGCAGGGATATCCGCACCTAGCTCGAGTTGCAGGAGACGGTGTTCTCCCGAGGGTCGTTGCCCCACCCCTATCTCAAGCAGGATCTTCATCATCGCGTCGGCCTGAAGCGGTCCCAGTCTCATCGCCCCGCCGGATGCCGCCAGGGGCTCAAGATGGGGTGATGTGAGAAATGCACTCTCCAGCCTGACCCGTTCAGCGGTGCGAACCTGGAGGGTCAGCCCGGTGGCGAATGTAGCTCCCAGCCCGCGGATCTTGCTCTCGAGGAGAGTATGCACCCGTTCTGGAGATGCAATGTAGGCTGAAGTCCCCCCACTTCGCGACGCGATTGTATCGAGCAGTTCGTCGTTCCAGTCCTCACCAATGCCCATCGCTGTTATACCGATGCCCTGGTCGCCGGCTCTCTCCGCTTCGGAGATACACTCTTCGTCGTCACCGTACGTCCGACCATCGGTGAGCAGGATCAGGTGATTGATCACATCCCGACCATGGTGCTTCTTCAACTCTGCCAGCCCCATGCGAAGACCCTCGAGAATCTCGGTCCCTCCCATCGCTCTTATTGGGGTGATCTTGGCTCTGGCCCGAGCACTGTTGATGCCAACCTGACTAGGAATCACAGTTTCGGCCCGGTCGTGAAAGGTGACCAACGCCAGGGCGTCGTCCTGGTGCAGCCTGTCGGCTATCTGACGTGCGGCCTCTTTGACTTGCTCCAACCGCCCTCCCTTCATCGACGTACTGCGATCGATGACCAGACATAGATTGAGCGGCAGTCGATCGCTCTGGGAAGTAGCCGTTGGTTCCACGCTGACGAGTCCGTAAAGCACTTGTTCGCTGTGCCCTGCGTAGAGCCGATCCCTGCTCAAGACGACGTTCCAGGCCAGGCCGACCTCCCCGCTCGCCCCGAACTCCCGCCGTTGTCGGTCATATGCCTGGCGGCTCCTCGCGTTGCCCAGGACAGCATACGCTTCTTGCACTTGATGGAATAGCGCCGTTGGGGTCTCCACCTCTCGGCTGTCCGGGTGGTAGCGGCGCGCCAGCCTGTGATAGCTGCGCTGGATCTCCTCATGCGTCGCAGAGGGCGGGACACCGAGTATGGCGTAGTAGTTTCTTTCGATATTCATTGGGCCTAACCCAAAGGGGATCTCCAGAGGATCAACGTAACGTTATCTCGCCCGCCGGCCTCGTTCGCGGCAGCGACGAGTCCGTCGCAGGCATCTTGAGGAGAAGCGGCCTCCCCAACAACGCGGGTGATATCGGCCGGCCCGACCATATCCCATAGACCGTCACTGCAGAGTAGAAGATAATGACCGCTTGGGATGTTCCGCACGTGAGTGTCAACTTGCAGTGTGCCATCCTGGCCCACAGATCGATACAACACGTTTTTCTGCGGGTGAGCAGCCGCCTCCCCAGGAGTTAGCTGGCCTGTCTGCATCAGACGTTCCACCAACGAATGATCGCGGGTAATCTGTTCCAGACCAGCATCGCTCAGCAAGTAGGCGCGACTGTCGCCCACGTGCGCGATATATGCCTGCGAGTTTAGAACCAGAGCACAGGTCAGGGTCGTGCCTCCGCCTGGCACTCGCTGAGATACGGCACCGTTAGCTGCACGGACGCTCTCAATGAGCACTTCGGTCAGAGCTGGCTGATCCGCATCGCGGTCGTCCCCAACAAGGGCCGGTAGATAGCATCGACGTGCGACGTGATGCGCCGTCACGCGAGCAGCCAGGGAGCTGGCCACCTCTCCAGATCGGTGCCCGCCCATTCCGTCAGCCAGGACGAACAGGCCAAACGATGGTCGCACATCGTCGCCGTCCTGCGCAGCCGTGATCACCAGGGCGCTGTCTTCATTCCGGTCACGCATTCTGCCCACATCGGTGGCCCATCCTACGTCGAACTTCGAGACAGCAGGTCGAGTTTGCTGTCCGCCCGAGGAACCTGGCTCCGGACCGCGCTCTTCCCGTCCCACCAACAGCCTGTGCAGGAATCCCATCCTCACTCCTGGACCAACTCATCCTTAGGCCGGCAGCGCATAGACGCGCCGATCAGATGACCCTATGTAGATCACCCCGTCTGCAGCGGTAGGCGACGAGGTCACGGCGCCGTCGGTCTGGAATCGCCACCGGAGATCACCCGTCTCCGCGTCCAGACTATACACACACCCGTCCACGGAGCCGAAGTAAACACTCGCATCGAACACGACAGGCGACGAAGTCACCTGCCCGTCCGTGGCGTAGCGCCAAATCAGGCGTCCGCTCTCTGCTTCCAAGGCGTACAGGTGACTGTCGGCAGACCCGATGAACAGCGTATTGCCACTGACAGCCGGCGAGGAGATCACGGCGCCGTCCGTCTGGTAGCGCCACGCCAGCCATCCCGATCGCACGTCCAGGGCGTAGACGTGTTTATCCTGACCGCCAACGTAGACCATTTCTTCCGTCAGTACGGGAGAGGAGGTCACGCCTCGTCGCGCCCGGAACCGCCAGCGGACACTCCCGCTCAGGTCTATGGCATAGACAGCGTCAGCTTCGCACCCCACGTAGATAGCCTCCTCGCCGATGGCCGGCGATGAGCGCACCTGGCCCTCCGCCTCGAACTTCCAGGCAACGCGACCGCCGTCGGCCTTCACGGCGTAGAGGTGCCGGTCGTCAGAGCCGAAGAACACGTGGGCCATCGCGGCGCTAGGGGACGACCACACCTTACCCTGGGTAGGACAAGTCCATCGGATCCGCCCGTTGTTTGCATCGATGGCGTACAGAACTCGATCCGTCGAGCCAACGAAAACGAGTCCCTTGTAGACGCAGGGTGAAGAGGCGATTCCGCCGTCTGTAGGGTACTTCCACAAGAACTCGCCATCCTCGGCATAGAGGGCGTACAGATTGTGATCATAAGCACCCACGTAGACTCTTCCGCTGTCCACAGCGGGCGACGATCGAATCTCGTCCTCGCAGGCAAAACGCCAGAGTGGAGATATCTCACTCCGGACGGCGGGAGGCCCGGTGACGGCGCTCGTCCCGATTGACCCGCCAGCCGCCCGAAGCCCCATCAAGGCCCGTTGCATCTCCTCAGCAGAGTCGTAGCGATCACTGGCGTCGTACGCTAAGGCACGGGTCACGATCTCAACCAACTCGCGAGAGACCCCGGGATTCGTCTCGCGGATCGGACGTTCCTCGAAAGAGAATGGGGGTTCGAGGCGAGGGTCCCTCTTGCTCAGCAGGTGGTGCATTGTGGCACCCAGGGCGTAGATGTCGACTCGGGTGTCGGCGACACCCTGATACTGCTCCGGCGGAGAGTATCCCTCGGTGCCGATCATCGTGCCTTTCTTGCCGCTCTGAAACATCTTTGCAATGCCGAAATCGATCATCTTGATGCGCCCGTACTCATCCAGCATCAAGTTCGACGGCTTGATGTCGCGAAATATGACCGGCTGGGGGCGGCGACTGTGTAGATAGGTCAATACATCACAAACTTGAATGGCCCAACTGACCACCTCCGCTTCCGACAGGAAGCCTGGCGCCTCGCCCAGCACCGTCTCCAGGTCCTTGCCGCGCACGTACTCCAGCACCACGTAACTGCGTTTCCCCTCCGTGAAGCGATCGTAGATCTGGACGATGCCTGGGTGACTGAGTGTGGCAAGAATGCTCGTCTCACGCTCGAAGTTGCGCACTGTGATCGCCCGCGCCTCGGGGTCATTGGCGCTGTTCACCATCTCCTTGACCGCGCACAGGCGTTGGACCTTGGAGAAACGCAGGTCCTGCGCCCTGTAGACTGCGCTCATGCCGCCGACAGCCAGCACTCCGAGGATGCGATATCGTTCTTGGAGAAGGTGGCCGGTTTGGAGGCGGCCTTCGCTCGAATCGGGTCGCTGCCCGACGGGCCGGGGCCTCCTGGCGTCCTCCCTCCCACCCGATTGAGGGTCTCCTTCGGCACGCTCACTGGAAGCCGACCGGGGGTCGTCAATCCTGCGGGTCTCGAGCGAATCTGAGGATGTCATAATTATCTGGCGCCTTGTGATCGCCAGGTGGCAGTATAACCCCGGGTTGTCACCGAGTCAAGTGACGGGGGTGAAGTGGGGGTGTGATCCGAGGGCAATGCCCCGACCGAACCCTGGGGTGCCGCGGGGGCAAGGACGCGAGGATGCCGTCTCTGCCAGCGGGCCACAGGTACCACCCGTTTTGTGAGCAGCCTGCCTGCAAGCAATCAGCTCTCAAGGAGGCTGTGAGGCCCTCCTTACCCCAGTGCTGACGCAATGCAGCTACCGGCAGCAGACAGAAGGGTAATGCCCATGGCCAGTGGATCGGCCTGGATTTGCCGATGCCCGTCCCCCAATTCTTGTTGCGCCGCTCGACGTCCACTCTGCGATGCGCAATTCCGACGGGAGGTTGCTCGCATGCATCGCCATGCTATAATCCGTGTCGTCAATGGAGTAGCTGCCTCCGGGAGGTTTTAACTGCTTGACTAGGTACGTATATTAGTGTATGCTAGCGTTAGATGACTGACAGATACTTACGCACCAGCGA
>CAYVCX010000034.1:0-30674 GCA_964450435.1 uncultured Anaerolineales bacterium | reverse complement strand
GCACCACACTGGAGCGAGACCAGAAGCGGGTGTTTCCGTGAATCGTCTTCTGCCTCTCCCAGGACCAACACGAAGAACGCCTCCCTACACCTCACCCGACGCCTTTCGCCGCACCCGTGGGCCCAGGTGCCATTCTGGATTTCCGAAGATTCAAGAACCAGTCAAGCAAACGGCGGAGCTGTGTTGGGTGGCCGGAGAAGCACGGTCAGGGTCATCTGACCCACATATCCGGGGTTAAGCCCCTCCTCCGGGGCGGGCCAGCGCGGACAGATCGACGCGATCAACCATCAGACGGGACAGATGATCGACCGACGTTGCGAGAAAGGGCTGGGGTTCCTGAGACCCTCTATCCCACCTCTTCCAGGATGGAGTATAGCAGCTCGAGCAGCGTGTGCTTGACGCTCTCTTGCTGAGTCGCCACGCAAGGCACCATCTTGACTGCCGCGGGGATCCGGAGTGCAATGCGAAGGTCTGCTGGCGACCAGGCGTCGGCCAGATCCTGCTTGTTGGCCGCTACGATGTAAGGGACGGGGGCGTAGGAACGGAAGGTACTGAGAATGTCGCGTGCCTCCCGAAATGTCTCAGGACGCACACTGTCGAGTAGAACAACGAATCCAAGCATCCCTTCGGAAAGGACTTCCCACATGAAATCGAACCGGCGCTGACCCGGCGTGCCAAACAGGTGGAGCACCAGATCATCGTCGACAGTAATGCGACCGAAGTCCATAGCCACCGTCGTCTGATCCTTGATGCGCTCCTCGGGACGGGTTATTCTCTGCTCGGTCTCGACCACCTCGATTTCGCTGATCGTCTGGATAAACTGAGTCTTCCCGGACGAGAAAGGCCCGGTCACAACTATCTTGACGGTCTGCATTACTACAGGTCCCGGATGCGGTCAATGAGCCTCATAATCACGTTCCGCTTAACACGGGGACGCCGCTTCCTGGGGGCAGCCTCGTCAGATGACTCCGAGCGTCCGGAAGGAACGATCTCCACAAGTCCAGCCTGCAGCAGACCGTACACGACTCTTCGGATTTCGAAGTCGCTCATATTGTTGTAATGTGCAATCTGACGGATGGTGTTGCGGGGGTTGATGAAGGAGATTATCCGCCATTCCTCTACGCTAAGGTTGATATCGCGGAAATTGGCCCGAGGACGATCAGCGAACCTGAGCGAGACACTGAGATCTGGCAGCTCCTCTTTTAGCTGCTCAGATTGCTCAAGCCGGCGGGTGCCCTGCATGATCACGTTCTCCAAGTCAATGGGAACGGTGATCACGCCATCGTCTGTCAGCGATCCCGACTCGAACTGGAAAGCGCCTTCTGACCAAGTGAAGAGTGGATATACATTGTTCAGAATGTCGGCCCGCACGCTCTCAAGGACATCACTCTGGCTCACGTAGCCCGCGTTGATTAACAGCAAGCCCAGGTCCTTGTCACTCCTCGTACCAGCTCGGGACTCCAGGACGCGAGCCTGTTCCTGGGTGATCATACCGCTCTGCCGAAGGGCCGTAGCCAGCTGACTACCGGCTCCGTTCACTGACGCGTAGATGAGCTTGCCCTCTCGAAAGGCAAGGTAGGCTTGTTTTCCATTCTGGTCAATCGTGAGGCCCCCCGTCTTCCGTGCCAGATGGATCAGATTGAGCAGCTGGACAACATTAAAATCGCGTAGGTTCCCCTTAAGGGCCATGTGTGCCTCCTGCAGTCAGGGAAGCGTTTTGATCGCTGGGTACTGAGCCATCGGATTATACATTCCCGACCTGGACTAGTCAACCGTCGACGGTCCATCATCAATCGACTGGTGAGAGCCACCGTCTGCTGGCTCATACTCGCACACTGCTTACGTGGGCAACGAAACTGATCCCGCTCGACGGTAGCCGACATTGAGCACGGTCAGGCTTCAACCTCCAAAGCACGCCCTCACGTGGTAGACGAGACCCGTCCGGACACGTGGACATTCCGGGACCGGTTGGCCCCGTCGAACGCGATTAGCTGGCGGGAGTCATTGGACCGCGTGAGGACACGTCCATGGCGCGGACGGATACAGTTCAGACGTCTCCAGGCACCAGCACCGGCGCTGACCGTTGGTTCGTGGATCGGGCAGATGCCATCCACCGCGGTGTCGTCCCCGTCACCGGCCCAGCCAAGCCAACCCAAGGCACTCGACGGGCCGAGTGGATGGACCAACCTGACCACATGGTCGGCGAGGAGATGATGGAGTACCCTTCCGCATCCTGGCGTCCAACCGAAAGACCGCTCCAGTACAACATTGCACGCCAGCAACGAGGGGCAAGTTTACGCTAACGCAAAACCTCCACCACAGAACCCTCGGGCGACCTGGTCACCTCGATACGGGTGGGAAACGCACTCTTCAACTGCTCGATGTGGGTGATCACTAACACACGGGCGAAATCATCCTTCAGCGCGTCGATAGCCTCGACCAGGCGCTGCCGACCATCGAGATCCTGCGTTCCGAATCCCTCGTCAATGATCAGAGTGCGCAGCTTCGCCCCGCTTCTTCGGGTCAGCAGCTTGGACAGCGCAATGCGGATGGCGAAGTTGACCCGGAACTGCTCCCCGCCGCTGTAGTTCTCGTAGGGTCGCGTGCCTGATTCATCCGAGATTCGTATTCTCAGCGCCTCCCGCACATCGCCCGCCTTCGTCCGACGCTGGGTCTCAAACCCAACCTGCGTGCAGCCGTCGGTCATCCGTGAGAGTAGACGATTGGCCTCGCACTCGATCTCTGGGACTGCCGCCTCAATCACCATTGCCGGCACTCCTCGAAGGCCGAAGGCTGTTCCCAGCTCATCGTACATACGTCGCTCCTCATCGAGAACCGCCTTTCGGTCTAATTTGTCTCTCCTCTGCAGCTCCAGAGCTTGAGAGGCCGCGAGCCGCTGCTGGGAAGCACCCAGTCGCTGGCGCGCTTCAGCCTCTTCCGCTCGCATCTTCTGGAGATGTACCTGAGCTGCGTCACTCTCCTCCAGGTCCCGCTCGAGCCTCTCAACCTGCTGCTTCAGACGCGCTCGCCGGCGTCGAGCCAACTCAAGTTCCTGCTGCCATCGCTGCTCACTCTCCGACAGCCGCTCAAGCCCCCTGCGCTCCTCGGCAATTCTTCCTTGAACCGCATCCAACTGGGCCTTTCGTTCGACGAAGGTCTGTCCCAGGGCAACAGCCTTGCGAGCCCCCTTGTGGCCCTCCGAATCGTAGCCCAATTCGTCAGCGGTCAACAGCATCCTCTTCAACTCAACCCGGGACTGATGAGCATAACTCCCCCGAGCAAGGCGCTCCTCAAGCTCCGCTTGTCTCACGCGAAGATGCTCCAGCTGTTCGGCAGCCTCACGACTCTGTTCCAGACGCTCAGCCAGGGCAGCGGCTCGTGTCTGAAGAGGATGAAGCTCCTGGAGCTCCCGGTTACTGTCGGCAATCTGCTTCTTCAGAGAGCGCGCTCGTTCCGCTAGATTCTCTGCCTTGGCGCGGTTGGATCGAAACACACAGCCTTTCGCTTTGCCTTCATCCTCGATCTGGGCGAGCAACTCCGTCCGATGCTCGTCGGTGATCGGCCGCTGGCAGAGAGGGCACTGAGCATCAACGTCTCTCAATAGCTCGATTCGCTCCCTCAGGGCCTCCATCTCGTGCCGCAGACTCTGATTGTGCGCCCGGAGCTGCGCTCTCTCCTCTGCTATATCCGTCACATCATCCTTCGCCGCTTCGCGGCTCTTGACGAGACGGGCCAAATGCACAAGCTGAGCTTCGACATCCGACTGCTCGTCCAACAGTCCCTGAGTGGGGAGCTGTCCCTCGATTTCATCGATACGACGCAAGACCGTCTCGCGTTCCATCTCCAATCGACGCCTGACCTCGGAGATCCGAGCCCGCAACTCCCTGCAGCGTTCGCCCAGCTCCACCGATTGAGCGATTCGCTCGCCCAGCCGTCGATCACGCTGCGTTGCCTTTTGATACGCGCGATAGCCGGCCTTAATCTCCTCCCGGCGAGTCAGAAGCTGCTCGTACTCGGCCAGCCGCTGCTCACGGTCCGACCGCTCTTCAGCAACCCCGGTCAGTTCGTGTTCTGCTCGTTGAATCCGTTCAACCTGATCAGCAATCTGGGTCTCCAGGTGGCTTAGCTCGGCCCGCGACACCTCCATCTGTCGACAGGTTCGTTGCGCCTGCTCAGTTCTCTCAGCAAGCTCATCGACCTTCGCCTGCGCTGCGTCAAGCTCGGCTTCGTGATGAGAGCGCCGTCCTAGCTCCTCCTCAATCTCTTCCAGCCGCAGCTTGACGGCCTCGGCGTCGTTCTCGATCGCCTTCCGGTGCTTCTTGGCACGTTCCTCATAGATTGCCCAGCGATTGAGCCCAAGGATGCTGCCCAATACTCGCCTCCGCTCGGCTGCTGTCTTGATCATGAACTCGTCGGCTCGCCCCTGACGCAAGAAAGCAGAATTGACAAACGTACCATAGTCCAGCCGGAGGGCGTTCTCGATCCCGCGCTGAGTCGCACGGATGCCTCCGTCCACCAGTGTACGCCACTGCCCAGCGTCCAGTATCTGGAAACTGAGCGCCGTGAGGCTCCGTCCCGCCGCCTTGTGGCAGCGTCGGACACGATAGATATCGCCGCCGAGGCGGAAGGTGAGCTCGACCCGCACGCTGTCCTCGCCCAGGCGGATCAGATCATCGTCGCCGCGAGCACCCAGGCGGGAGTTGCCCCACAATGCCCAGGTGATAGCATCCAACAGGGCCGACTTACCCACGCCATTGTCTCCGCCCAGACACGCAACGTGGATCCCGGAGAAATCCAGCACAGCTTCGCCGTAGCACATGAAGTTTCTTAACGAGAGCTTCTGAGGAATCACGGGGGGTGCGCCGCTAGGATAGAGACAGCAAGTCAGTCAAGCCGCCACCTTGCTCTTGTACTCGCCGACCTGCCTGAGGACTTCCCTAGCGCTTCGGTGGACAGCATCTCCAATTCCGCCGAGCATCTGCGCCAGCTCTTCGGCACGTTCAGCTTCTTCCAGGAACCTGACGCGGGTCACGGTACGCTCGCCTTCGTCCGTCTGCTCAACCTGCTTCTCAACTCGGAGGTGCTGATCGGCAAACCCGGCCAGCTGCGGTAGGTGAGTCACGCACAGGACCTGACGCTGCGGCCTCTCTGCGGCCGCGCCCGACGTCAACCCCCACAG
This sequence comes from uncultured Anaerolineales bacterium, assembly GCA_964450435.1. Taxonomy (GTDB): domain Bacteria; phylum Chloroflexota; class Anaerolineae; order B4-G1; family B4-G1; genus SKLM01. The sequence goes on along the minus strand of CAYVCX010000034.1, from coordinate 25,495 downwards.
TTTTTCCCCAACCGTAGCACCGACCCGACCGCCGATACCTTGATCGATCTCATCGAACACCAGGGTGGGCGTGTCGTCCACACGGGAAAGCACCGTCTTGAGCGCCAACATCAGCCGGGACGTCTCGCCCCCAGAAGCGACCTTCGTCATTGGTTTGAGGGGCTCACCTGGATTCGTCGACACAAGGAACTGCACCCGGTCGATTCCCGAGCGATCGAAGGCCACGCGCGGGGGGGCAGCAGGATCCAGGGAATCCACTGCATCGATGCCTGAGCCTGAAACCCGGAACGCGAGGTTTGACGTCGAAGGAGAAAGCGGGACCCCCTGAGGTTCAGAGCGCCAGTTGAACATCATCCCAAAGCGTGCTCTCTCCATAAGGAGACTGTCCATCTCACGCTCGATACGTCGTGCCAGTTCGACGCCTGCTTCGCGCCGCTGTGCTGATAGATCCAAGGCCAGCGAGCTCAGGTCCTCGAGCAATCGCTCCTCCTGTGCCTCCAACTCCTTGATTCGCTCATCGCTGTGAGTTATGGCATCCAGTTCGCGTTCGGCTGCTTCAGCATAGGCTATGACCTGCCCAACTGTCTCGCCATACTTGCGCTCGAGCCTCCTGACCAGGGCCAGCCGCTCCTCGACCTCCCTAAGCCGCTCGGGGCTGTAATCGAGCGTCATCTGATACTCGCGGATCTGCCTGATCAACTCCTCGAGTTGGAAGGTGACGCTCTCCGCACTCTGCAAGAGGGATTCCAAGGACGGGTCGATCCGGGCCCCCTCAGCCAGAGAGCGGAGCGCCGCCCCCAGCAGGTCCACAGCTGAGGCTGCCTGATGATCACCTTCCTCGATGGCGAAGAGGACCTCACTCATCAGCTCGGCCAACCGCTCCGCATTTGCCAGCCGAGGCCTCTCCTCCTGTAGCGCGGCCTCCTCCCCCGGCCTGAGAGCTGCTGATTTGATCTCGTCGATCTGGAATTCGAGCAGGTCAGCACGATGAGCCAGTTCACGCTCATCGCGTCTCAGCCCCACCAATTCCGCGCGCACCTCCTCCACCCGATCCACGATCCGTGCCAACCGCTCACGCAACGGCCCTAGATCCGCATATCGATCAAGCAGGTTAAGGTGCTCTGGTGCCTTCAGCAGCGAGAGATGCTCGCTCTGACCATGAATGTCGACCAGACCCTGTGTCACTTCCCGGAGAAGGGAGAGGGTCACTGACCGGCCGTTGATTCGGCAGATATTGCGCCTGTTAAGGCGTACCTCTCGTGCCAGAAGCAGAAGTTCAGCACTGTCGCCCTCGAGACCCTCTCGCTCGAGCAGCGGAGCGATCCTGTCGCGATGGTAAGGTCCCAGGCGGAACACAGCCTCGATCAAGGCGCGATCTGCTCCGGTCCGCACAACCGCACTATCAGCCCACTCACCCAGCACCAGCTCCACCGCGTCGACGATGATCGACTTCCCGGCGCCGGTCTCGCCAGTCAGCACGACGAATCCCGGCTCGAAGCACAGGTCGAGCTTGTCGATGATGGCGAAATCCCGAATTCGTAGTTCGAGCAGCACGATGCCCTCTACAGATGTGCTCCGACACGCAAACGAGCGTATGCGGAGCCCGTCGCCGTCACGAGATAGACGCCGAACCAGATCAATTGCATCATCCGACCGGTTGAGTACACCGGTATGCTCGAGGCACTCGCAATGCGGCCCGCAAGGGGAAGAAAGAACGTGAGCAGAACCGGGAAGGCCCCGACCACGATACTGCCGCACACCACGAGCCAGGTGTACTCGCCCCGCTTACGACCGATGGCCCAGCGTGCCGCCTCGGCGATGCCGCCTCCGACAACGGGCCCCAAAAACACCGTATACCATCCCAGGCGGGGGATCAGCCAACCTGCAAGCAGCGAGAGCGGAAGAGCAACGACGCCAGCGACCAAGTAGTAGCCCGGCTGGAAACCAGCATAGAAAGCTCGCTGCTGTGCACTGATACACTTCTTGCACCGGTATCCGACGGGAGTGCGCACGGCACATCTTGTGCAGATCGGCCGCCCGCACTTGTTGCACCGCAGACGCGTCTCGACTGTGGTATGCTCAACACAGTAGAGAGGTCCATCCACGCTTCCGCTCCAGTAAGAACTCACCGGCCATCCCACAGACCAGGGAGAGCCTCGTCCCAGCCCCCGAATCCAAGCGAAGCCTTCTTCAAGTACTCACTTGTCATTGCGGGGTACCAACCGGCTCACCAGCGTCTTGTAGAAGTAGGTTCGCTCCCGCACGCGCGCGAAGCGCGTCACGTACGGGCTCGCCTCCACCTCGACAACATCCCCTTTCTGCAGTCGTACATCTGCCTGGCCGTCGACCATCAAGACCGCGGGCCGATGCCCAAGAACCGTAATCTGAACCTTGACGCCCTCCGCCAGGACAATTGGCCGTTCCATACTCAGGTGGGGAGCAACCGGCACCAACAGGATGTTTCGCAACTGCGGCGGGAGAATCGGCCCGCCAGCCGCCAGTGCGTAGGCAGTGCTGCCTGTAGGTGTCGCGACGATGAGCCCATCGGCGACATAGGTCGCCAACTCGCCGCCATCCACCGCAGCGAGGAGCCGCACGGCCCGCCCCATGGCACCCCGACCGACGACCACATCGTTCAGCGCCTCGGTCTCGCTCATCACCTCTTGGCCTCGCCGGGCAACCCCGCGAATCATCATCCGCTCCTCCACCCAGTAATCCCCAGCCAGCGCGCTGGCCAGCACCTGCTCCCACCGGCCGGGCTCCGCCTCGGTGAGGAATCCGACCCTGCCCAGGTTGATCCCCAGAACCAACACTTGGTGCGGCGCCGCCAGCCGAGCCGCTTGAAGAATCGACCCGTCTCCGCCCAACGTCACCAGGAGATCGACCGCCGACAAATGGAGAACCCTGGTCGTGTCATCGATCGCACAAATCTGTACTTCATCCACACGGGGCGCTGCCCAGCCCTCGATCTGTCCTGCCAAGGAGCGGGCCTGGGGTATGCGGGTGTTGTAAAGAATACCAATACTCTTCAGGTCCACGGACACCTCTCAGGAGCTATGACCCTTCAACGAAGAGGTCCAACCCGGAGCCAATGCCAAGATTATACCGCACAGCACTCCAACCGCCACTCAACTAGAACAGATGTGCTCACTGTGTTCTGAAGTCCTCGAGTTGCCGCTCAATGGCCTGAACGTGGCTTCCACGCCAATACACTCTTCCACAGCCACGACAATGCCGAAACTCGGAGTGCTTACTGAGGACGTAGGGAGGAACTCGATCGCCAAGCTCATCCGATGACACCTCATCCAGAGGGATGTTGCATACAGAACAGCGAGACAAGCAAGAGCTCGATGGGGGGCCCAGTGCATCCTGGACCTCTTCGACTTGTTCGGCCAGCTTCTCTGAGTGAATGAGAAGGCTATTCAGACCGCGTCGGGCGGCCAACTCTCGATCACAGGTAAGGAGCACGCGGCCCTCACCGCGGGCTCGACGGGCCAATTCGTGGTCCGTGACGCTACTCTCATAAGCAGTGTCGTAGCCCAGCAATCTCAGCCATCTAGCCAGCCGACCAAGCATACAGTCGGCAAGCAGGCGCACACAGGGACGATCCATCTCACTTGGCAAAAGAGTAGAGTCTGGTAAGATTGGTCATCGGGATGACAGAGGACACTCGTCTGGTACTCATCTCTTGTCTCAGCCTTCAAGTCGGTCAGTTTGCTGGCACACGTAATTCTACCTGAAGGGGCTGTTTATGACAATCGAGGCGTGGCTGCCGGCGCTTCTGGGATATCTCATCCCCATAGGGCTCTTTCTGCTGGCATGGGGTGGTATGGACCCAATGCGGGCGCGCCGGGCGACGACAGTAGGAGCACTGGCGCTCGCGCTGGGTGCGTTGGGGTACTTCGCCACCGGATTGGCTTTCCATCTCGGTGGCGCCGGACTGATGAGCGATCAGGCAGGCCTGGAGTCGCTGACGCGGCTCTTCGCCGGCCAGGGCGATCTGAGCTGGGGCTTGATCGGGCTGGCGGGTTTCTTCCTGGCCGGAGACGCTGCTACGGCGGAGACCTTTGCTCTCTTCTTCACGTACCTGCCCCTTGTGGTATCAGTCGTCCTGCTAACTGTGCTTAGCCTGTCCGGGCACGCACGGGGCTGGCAAACAGCGGCTGGCGGGCTGCTCGCGGGGGGCGTGCTCTTCCCCGTGGTAGCGTGCTGGGCGTGGGGCGGTGGATGGTTGGCAAATTTGGGCACCACTGTCGAGCGAGGTCACGGCTTTGTGGATCACAGCGGTTCTGGAGTCGTCTACCTGTTAGGTGGGGCTGCGGCTTTCGGAGCGGTGACAGGATTAGGCCGTCGACTGCCGGCCAGCTCACCTGAACAGGCGGATCACATGCCGCCTGCACACTTTCCGCTTCTGGCGAACCTTGGAGCGCTGCTCTTCGGGCTCGGTTGGCTTGGCTGGTCGTTGAGCACGCCTTTCCACGCTGCTGAGGCGGATCTGAACCTACCACGCGTCGCCGTGAACGGTCTATTGGGCGGTGCCGGTGCCGTCCTCGTCTCGCAGGCCTACTGCTGGTTCACCACAGGCTACGCAGATGCCCTGATGTCGGCCCGAGGAGCAGCAGCGGGGTTCATCGCCGTCTCTGCTGGGGCACCCTTTGTACCGCCGTGGGCAGCGCTGATCATTGGGATGGTAGCGGGGTTCCTCCTGCCGTTGGGCGTCTACGTGGTCGACCGTCTGCTGCTGCTCCCCGATGCCACCGCGACAGTCGCTCTGGGCAGCACAGCGGGGGTCTGGGGACTGATCGCGGTGGCCCTCTTCGCCGACGGGCGCTCGGGTCAGGGGTGGAATGGGGTGGGGCCAGTCGAGTACCACACTGTACCAGGTCAGGGCGTAACCGGATTTATGCCGGCGGCCGGCTTCTTGGGCGACGGCCGAGGTCAGTTGGTCGCTCAACTGGCTGGTCTGGGCGCCATCCTTCTATTCGGTTGGCTTACCAGTTGGTTGATATTCTTCGCATTTCGTCTACCGTATCGTCAAAGCGCCGGCAAAGGAATAAGAGAACAAGGACCTGTATCGTTACAGTCCTTGAAGGTGAGTCCCCGTCGGGAGAAACGGTCGGAGGTTGAGTCGGAGCGACCTTGCTGAGTCAAGAGTAATCGGTAGCGGCCCAGTCATGCCAGCGTTTGACCACAACAGTGGCTAGTTCAGCCAGGAGTCTTGTCCAGACATATGAACACGCAGCACAAATCGAACAAACCAGACATCGTCTTCATCATACTCGATACCCTGCGTGCGGACCGAATGTCATGCTATGGGTATGCTCGCAACACAACTCCCTTCACCGACGCTTTCGCCGAGGAGGCGACTCTATTCGAGCGGGCCATCGTACCCGGGCAGTGGACAATTCCGTCGCACGCCTCGCTATTCACGGGCGAGTACCCTACGACGCATATGACCACTCAGATATACGACACCCTCGGCGGGGATTTGGTGACCTTAGCCGAGCTGCTGCACGACGACGGCTACAAGACTGTCGGGTTCTGCAACAACCCGTTGCTGGGCGTCGTCGACAACGAGCTCGATCGAGGATTCGAGGAGTTCTATAATTATGGGGGGGCACTTCCCAACTACCCGAGCATCTCTCGCTCGCGACCCAAGCTCTTAGGACGCCTCATCGAGCGATCCATCCGCCTGATGCGCAGGATCACAGGCCCGCTACAGAACCGATTCGCCCACAACAACCTCCTGCTCCGGATTGCCATGCACCCTCTCATCGTCCCGCTGTGGCAGGACAGCGTGAATTTCAAGGGCAACACCAAGCGCTCTCTCCGCGACGCGGTGGGCTATCTCCGGGCCCATCGACGGGGAGACCGCACCCGCCCGCTTTTTGCGTTCATCAACCTGATGGAGACCCACCTGCCGTACCGTCCGCCAGCCCGTTTCATCCAGAAGTTCGCACCATACTATGAAGAAGACCAGGAAGCACAGGACTTCATGGTCAACTACAACATGGAGCACTACCGCTGGATGATCCCGTTGAGTGAGCCACTGAGCGAGTTAAGCGATCGCACGTTGAATGATCTGTATGACGCTGAGGCCGCTTACCAGGACCGCTTGCTGCGCCGCCTACTGAAGGATTTGAGCAAGCCAGAAGTCCGTGACAACACGGTAGTCATCATTACATCGGACCACGGCGAAGGGTTGAACAACCACGATTTCGTGGGGCACTCTCTGGTCGCCTACGATGATCTGGTGCGTGCGCCCTTGATCGTATCCTATCCGAGGCTTTATCCAGCGGGGAAGCGAGTCACTTCCACGGTGTCGACGCGGCGTGTCTTCCATTCGGTACTAGAAGCTGCGGGCACTACGCCCGCCGAGGAAGCTCAGAATGGCGCACCCATTGAAATCGAAAGGCTAAGTCTGGCCCGGGATCTGAACGGGTCCACACCGCAGGAGGGGGTGGTGTTCGCAGAGGCGTACACGCCAGACACGCTTTTGACACTGATGGAGAATGAGAATCCAGCTGCCATCGACACCTTCCGCTGCCGCTTCATGCGGAGAGCAGCGTACGAAGGGCAGCACAAGCTGATCACGGTGGGCGACGAACCAGATGAACTCTTCGATGTGTTCGACGACCCGCAAGAGACCCACAACCTTCTGGACGAGCACCCTGACAGAGTTGTCCGGCTAAAGAATGCACTAGTCGAGTTCACAGAAGAAGCCGAGGCACGGCGACCAGCGAACTGGGAAGCGTCCCGCAAGCTCAAGCTGGACGACCAAGAGATCTCGGAGCGGTTGCGAGCGCTGGGCTACATCGAGTGAGACTTCAGATGGTTCCGCTCTACCTGCCTAGAGACGAGGGATCAACTGCTCGGCGTTGCCTCTATTGACGTCTTGATATGGGTCACTTCCAGGCAGATCTGTCGCCGGATGGCAGCAGCTACTGGGTAGCAGCGAAGGATCAGCCGACCAAGCCCGGTCTCGGATCCAACGTCGAGGGAAAGCCGGGTTTTGTCCTCACCGGCCCCCTCGATGGCGAATCTACCCCATATCTCCAGGCACATCGGGCGCACGAGGCGGAACAAGAAGTAAGATTCGGAAATCTCCGTCAGCTCAAACAGAAGCGCAAGCTGGAGAAAGAGGAACCTCTCCAGGGTCCTGAACCGGGCTCCGATCTGGCCGAAGCTCCCCTGAACAAACTCAAAGCCTGCGTGAGTGTCAAACTGATAGCGTTCTGGCTCCTCCTCCAGGGATAAGAACCAGTGGCGCGCCTGCCGCGGCGGAGCATCCACAAGGGCCCGGGCAGTCAGAATAGGTCCAGGCATCGCTCGTCGGACTGAACTACTCCACGGCTCGCTCATCAGTTGAGCCGCCCGCCAGCACAAGAGCCTGCCTGACCGCCTCCCTCGGCGCGGATGCATAGGAGATGGGCGGGTCGGGATGGCCCTCCCTCTCCATCGTCCAAGTTCTTAACCCTACGACCGGCGTACCGAAGCCGAGGGAGTACGCGATCTCGCTCAACGTACCGTAGCTCCCGCCAACGGCGATCACCGCCTGTGCCGTCCGGGCGATGATGACGTTCCGAGCCTCGCCCATGCCAGTGACAATTGGAACGTCAACATACGGATTGGCCCCTCCCCGTTCGGTACCCGGGAGAATGCCGATAGTAACGCCGCCAAGCTCCTTGGCACCTCGGCAGGCCGCCTCCATCACGCCGCCCCGGCCTCCGCATATCAGCACCGCCCCTGCCTCAGCCAGTTCCCGCCCGACCATCTCCGCTAACGACAGCTCGCCCGCAGTCGCCGAGGAACCACCAATGACACCTATGAGCACACCCATCACTCTTGACCTCCGAGAAGCAGATACGTGCTCAACGTCGTGTACTCGGCACCAGACGGCTTGAGTTGGCTCCGGATCAGTTCGAAACGGTCGGCTGTGAACTCACTGAGCTGACCAACAGTCGTGCCCACAACCGCCTCAGCAATCTGCTCCTCGTCTCGATGGGAGGCGCGCCGCTGCACGCGTCCCAACGTGAGATGGGGCGTGAAGCTGTGCCGTTCGGGCTTGTAGCCTAGAGACGTCATTGCTTCTTCTACTGCCCTCTGCAGGGCTTCAAGCCGACCCGCGTCTTCATTCACACCAACCCACAGTACCCGTGGACGACGGGGGCTGGGGAAACAACCCAGCCCTTCGACAGTGAGCGCGCACGGAGGGGCGTTCCGTCCCACCACCGTCAGTGCTTCCTCGATCGTGGGCACCCTGTCCTTTGGCGTATCTCCCAGGAACTTGAGAGTCAGATGGATGCCCTCCGATCTCACCCAACGAACGCTCCGGGGCGGCACCTTGCGCTGCAACTGGTCCTGAACCTCGGACAACCGTCTCAGCAATGATTCGGGAAGTGGAATGGCGACAAAAAGGCGCATCTTATCCATTGTCTGATCCTTTCCAGCGATCTGACCATTCTCGAGAATGGCCTGATATCGTCGCAGCGATCCGTGCGAGGCAGCCGCCGCGGCACCGGGACCGACCAGCGCATGCGAAGCAACGTGTAGAGCCAGCAGCAGGCGCGCACAGGAGGCAGATCCAGCCACGCGGCCACAGTCGGGTCCTGCCAGACACGGGAGGGCGCTCACAGATTACGGGATACAGCAGATGGTCGGGGTCCATGCCCCTCCATCCACCCTAGCTCGCGACACGGCGACCTTCTCGAAATGCGCTCCGGTTCATCTCCACGTAGTTGGGAGGGACACGGCGCTCGATGACCGCCAACCAAGTCTCTGGCGTCACCGGCAGTCGGGTCGATAGAGCCCCGAGGAGAACGGTGTTGGTCGTGCGGGCATCCCCAAGCTTCCGAGCTATCCCCAGGCCATCGATGAGGATGACGTCCTCGGTTTGAGAACGCACAGCCTCCAGGATCTTCTCCTCCGGCGGGTAGACTGCATCGCCGATAGTCACACTCATCGGCTGGATGCGCTGACGATTGACAAGCACCGTGCCGCCAGGATGCAGCCAGGAGATCCAACGCACACTCTCCACGGCCTCCATGGCGATCAAGAAGTTGACAGTTCCCTTCTCGGCCGTGGGCGCGCCTACCTTCTCCCCCCAGCGCACGTGACTTTCCACGACACCACCCCGCTGAGAGAACCCGTGCACCTCCGATTTCTTCGCATCATACCCGGCTTCCAGACCCACCCCCGCGGCGATGTCTGAAGCGGTCAGAATACCCTGCCCGCCGACGCCGACGAAGAGCAAGTTGATCCCGTTCTGCATCTATGCCTCCTCCCCTTCGGTGCTGTATATGGCCCCGCGCGGGCAGACCTGAAGGCAGACGGTACATCCAGTGCAGAGAAGCGGATCAATGTCCGCCTTGTGTCGCTCTGTCCTCTCGTCCATCTCGTCCGATTTCACGATGGCCGGGCAGGCAACACGGAAGCAGAAGCCACAGGCATTGCAGGCAGCCAAGTCGACGGCTGCAACCGGCCGGCGTTGGAAACCAGGCAGAAAGACACACTCCCCATTGACCAGCACCACCGTGGGACGGTCATCGATGGCAACAGCCTCGCGGACGGCCTGCTCGACCCCCTCAACATCCAATGCATCGACGACCCACACGTCACCCACTCCCATGGCCCGCACCACGGACTCGATGTCGATGGCATGACTAATCTCTCCTTGCAGCGTGACGCCGGTGCCAGGGTGCTCCTGACCACCGGTCATAGCCGTGGTACGATTGTCCAGGATCATGGTGCAAGCACTGCCCTGGTTGTAAACCGCGTTCGCCAACTCGGGCAGCCCCGTGTGGAAGAAGGTTGAGTCGCCAATCGTGGCCACAATCTCGTCGGGGCAGCCCGCCCGCCTGGCTCCGTGAGCCATGCCGATGCTAGCACCCATTGAGATGAGCATGTCCATCTTCTCGAAAGGCGGAAGCACGCCGATGGCATAACACCCAATGTCCCCGGAAACAAGCAACTTCAACTTGCGCAGGCTGAAATAGACGGACCGGTGGGGACACCCGGGACAGAGGGCAGGAGGCCGCGCTGGAATCGCCACATCCACGTCCAGCGCCTGCTCGGGTCGTGCGCGGTCCTCGACTGGGAGGCCAGCTTTGATAGCACCCTCCCGTACCGCTGCCAACGTCAGCTCACCCGTCTGAGGAAACACTTCTTTCCCGAGGACGTTCAATCCCATCGCTCGGACCTCTCCCTCGACGAAGGGATCGAGCTCCTCGACGACGACCAATGTATCGACGACGGAAGCGAAATCACGGATCATCCCCTCGGGCAGAGGGTAGACCATCCCGAGTTTAAGGAATGAGAAGCCAGCGAAGACCTCGCGCGCATACTGGTAAGCCATCCCATCAGCGATGATCCCGACGCGTCTGTCGCCCCATTCGACCCGGTTAAGCGGACAGGTCTCTGAATAGCTGGCAATCGCCTCCATCCGTGCTTCAATCTCCGGGTGACGAAGCCGCGCGTGGGCAGGGATCATAACGTACTTCTGGGGATTCCGTTCGAAGGGGGGCAAGGGTACCCATTCTCGAGGCTCGTCCGGCATGCTCACCCTGACCGGCGACTTGGAGTGAGAAAGCCTGGTGGTTGAGCGCACCATCACCGGTGTATCGAATCTTTCACTCAGCTCGAAGGCAAAGGTGGTGAAATCCTTCGCTTCCTGGCTATCGGACGGCTCCAGGCAGGGGAACTTGCCAAAGCGGGCGTAATGACGGTTGTCCTGTTCATTCTGCGAACTGAAGGCTCCTGGATCGTCGGCGCTGATCAGCACCAAGCCCGCCCCCACCCCGGTGTAGGAGAGCGACATCAGACTGTCAGATGCAACATTGACCCCGACGTGCTTCATCGCTGCCAGCGCGCGACCTCCAGCGAAAGAAGCCCCGATGGCTGCATCGAGGGCCACCTTCTCATTGGATGCCCACTCGGCTTTGACCCCAGCATACTGAGCCAGAGCAGGGAGAATCTCTGTGCTGGGCGTGCCCGGGTAGGCGGCAGCGTATCGTACGCCGGCCTCCCAAGCACCCAGCGCGATGGCCTCGTTGCCGGACAGCAGCCGCCTCTTGGAAGTGGATGAATCATTCGTCATAGAGTTGGCTCCTTGATGATGAAGTGATCACTGAGCGAGGTTCCCTCTGGGCCTGAATGAGCAGGCCGAGCAGTCGTCGGCCGGCTGCGGCCCCCTCTCCGGCCGACACCGTTGCGTCGGTGTCACTTGGGCAGGCCGCCTGGCCCGTGCACGCAGACTCTGCCAACTTGATGGCTGGCGTCACAGCGAAACGACGATACCGAAGTAGCGCAGAGCGCCGACTCGAGCAACTTTGCTCCGCCCAGAGCCCTGATCGCCACGCCAGTGTACCACAAGCCCCAACAAGTTACAATCAGAAATGCGATCAGTACCCTCGCAACCGTATGCGGGCCCGCCGACAGCGGGGACAATAAGGACCTCTGTACTCGGTGCCGCAGGTACGACAGACCTTGACCGGCATGGGGCGATCATCATCCAATGATATCGAGATGAGAACAATCTCCTCCTCGTCATAGCGCTCCAGCCATGCGCTCAGCTGCGTCTGCCCTACCATCCACTCTCCGGTCTCAGGATCGCGATGAAGAGACCCCTCAAGAACGCCTGAATCCAATTCATGCGCCGCAGCAGCCAACTCCCTTATGCTGGCCTTACGATGTGCTGGCATGTCTCCTCCCTATTCCGTACTCGAAGGGCGCGATACCGGGTCAGCGTCCCCTACGGCCCGCCCACCCGCCAGATGGTCAATCCTGTCGATCGACATCCCCGCGCAACACGCGAAAGCGACTCAAGTCGCGGGCGACAACCGTGTTGGGCATAATGGCCTGCGCTTCATCGAGGACGTCCGACTGACGATAGCGCCGGGAGATGTGCGTCAGGATCAGCGTGTGCACCCCGGCTTCGCGGGCCAATCGAGCCGCCTGTGCCGCTGTCAGATGCTCAAAGTGCTTTGCCAGATCGGCATCGCGCTCCAGGTAAGTAGCCTCGATCACCAAGACATCGGCTCCTCGCACGGGCTCCACCAGATTGGCAATCTCGCCTGTGTCTCCGACGTGAGCCAGGGAGGCGCGTTGCTCCGGGGGGCCGAGCACGTCGTCGGGACGGATCACCCGTCCGTCAGGAAGCTTCACAGGTTCGCCGGCGACCAATCGGCTGCGCTCCGGACCATGGGGAACGTCCAGGGCCTCGGCACGGGTATCCAGAAACGGCCGCCTCGACTTCTCACGGAATAGATAGCCAAGGCTTGGTCCGCGGTGAAGGACCGGAAAGGCGATGACCTCAAATTCCTCATCCTCAAGGATGACGCCTGGTTCCACCTCGACGAAGTCGATCTCCATCGGCGGTGGCGCACCCCGGAGAACGACTCCGTAGATCAAATCGTAGACTCGCTGCAAGGCCCAACGCCGCCCGTAGATCTCCAGACGCTCCATCACCTCCCAGCGAGCGAAGGTGGAGACCAACCCCCCCAAGCCGAGGATATGATCCAGGTGCCCGTGGGTAAGCAGAATGCGATTAAGACGCCTGAAACCCAGACCACTCCGCAGGATCTGTCGCTGGGTCCCCTCACCGCAATCAATCAGGAAACGGTACTCTCGATGGAGCACAACCTGGGCTGAAAGCCCGCGGTGGATCGACGGTGCTGACGCCGAGGTCCCCAGAAAGACAATCTCAAGCATGCGCTCCTCCCTGCACGACCAACTCACCCGGGGCACCCAGATGACCTTCAACGCTCACACGGCAGTCCAGGAATCGCCGGACAACCCACACATTGGTCAGCAGGTGCTGCGTCACTTCGGAGGTGGTCAGTCGCGACTCTCCCTCACCTAGCGCCATGGGCAAGACCAGTTGATCGGCAAGATGGGGATCCACAGCAGCGTCAGATCGGTGGTGAGCCAAGAGCGCATTACAGGCGCTTTCGGCCACGCGCTCGGCGGGCAACCCCTTGCGGCCGTAAGCCGTGAATCCAGCCACCGCGTCCTCGTACTCGGAGAACAAGAAGATCCCGGCTCCAGGCCCGGCTCCGCGCAGCCTCCGCGCTTCGATCCTGGCGTCCAGTCCCTGCTCAGAAAGCACGTTCTCTGCCCGGTTGGCCATGCGCTGTGGAATGTGGGACGGCAGGTTTGTGACCGCCGCGATACCCCAGATTCGTTCCAGGGCACCCCGTTCGGTCAGCCAGATCGGTCTGGGCCAGCCGCTCCGCCCGAAGATGTGGGCATGCAGCACGCCTCCACCGGCCGGGTAGAAGCCCCACTGCTCCAACTCCACCCTCGCGCGCACCCCCATCCGGGCCAGCGTGGGCAAGAAGACGTGCTCCAGATAAGAAGCCGACGGCGCCCACGCCACATGCGTACCACCGCCCAGCTCCACGTGGGAGTCTCCATCAGCCAAAGCCAGCGGTAGAAGCACGGTCTGCAACACGAGCGCTACCGCCCCCGCGCTACCACCATCCGCTGCCTCTGCCACGTCAAAGGCATACTGCCCCGAACGAAGCACGCCACCCGGAGTGAGCGTTACTGTCTGAGAACCGAGCTCATCGCCCTCCAATTGGGCGTCGCTGACGGCAGCGACAGCACGCAGGGCCGTAACGTGCTGATGACGCAGGCCCGGGCGGCCACGGTCAGCCCGGACATTCTCGATTCGGGTGGGCCGGCGCGTAAGCGCCGCCAGCGTCAAGGCGGTGCGCAGGATCTGCCCCCCGCCCTCGCCGTGTGACCCATCGATCACAACCATTCCGCGGCCCCGCCGACTGACCATTTACGCCTGCACCTCACCGGTCACTTGTCCATCTCGCGCAAAGCCTCGTAAGCTGGACGCACCGCAGTCTCTGGCCAGGCCGGGTCGGTGACAGCCCACCAATACTGCTCATAGTCGGGCCCCCACGCAGGATTGGCAATGGATAGCGCAGTCATCAATCCTATCCACGGGTTCCAGTGCTCTTCGGCGTACTCGAAAGCACGCACCAGATAGTCCGCCTGCTGCTGCGGAGTCACCGCGTGCCAGTGATACGGAGATTCGGGCCGCGGATCGGTTGTCCATCCCATCTCCAGGATGACCACCTGCTTGTGACTGTCACCGTACTGCACCATAATGTCGCGCATATCCTCGACGTGACGGAAGCAGAAGAAACGCTGCCCACCGTAGGCCTCGGTCCGGGCAGCTTCATCGGGCGAAACCTCCGGGGGCGCCTTGTAGCCTGGAGCGTTAACGCCCAGCGCGTCGAAGTATGGGGCTGCACCGGCCTCGTACATCTGGATCAGATAATCAGTATCTGGCATGGCTTCTGGCAGCCCCGTGCCCGTAGGGGCCAACCCCGCCGAGACGACCAGAGCACCGGGATCAGCCGCCTTCAAGCCGGCGTAGCAAGCGCGGAGCAACTCCACATAGCCAGCGGGATCGGGAGCGTGCCCGCCCCATTCGCGAGCCAGGTTAGGCTCGTTCCAGACCTGATAGGCCCCGACGCGCCCGGCGTACCGCTCGCCCAGAGCGCGACAGAAGTCGCCGAAGTCCTGCGCATCCTCGGGCGGTCCATTATCGGAATGGACGCCTGTCTCCGGCACTGCCCAGGCGGGTTCCCTATCCAGTCGGAAGAGCACTTTCAGGCCCCGCTCCTCCGCATCGGCGAGTATGCGATCGGTGAAATACCAGTCGAAAGCCCCCCTGGCCGCTCCCTCGACGTCACGCCAACCCACATTCTGCTTCACCCAGCCGAAACCGGCATCCTGAACAAGGTCCATGTCACGCCGGGCGACGTCCTCGTCCCACCAGAGATATACCTGAAGCCCGTACTCAGGCGACGCCATCTGCGGCACGGGCCAGGGAGTGGGCGACAGCGACTCCGGCACGGGAGACGGGCCCCCCAGGCGCCAGGATCGCGTCCGTAGAGCAATTATGACTGCAGCGGCGGCAAGCAGGACCGCGAGCAGAGGACCAAACCGGGCGAAGTGCTTCTGTCGTCTAGCGGAAAGTCTCATGCTTCTTATCGAGTAGAAACCGGGGAGAAATTGGATTCGCCCGTTCGACGTCAGGCTGCTCGGCCTGCCACCCAGAAAGGCGTCTTGCGGTCTTGGGACCGGCTCCCCCGCAGACGCTACGGTTTCTCCATGTCTCGGATGGCTTCAAAGGCTGGACGCGGTGCACCGTCGAGGTCGATGATGCCATACGGCACATTGGGATCCTCGGGCCCCGACCCAAGCTGCGAGTAATTGAGGTTCCAGAGGAAGGCCAAGCGCACGAAACCCCATTCACGCATCAACTCGAAGGCTTCCACATTCCACCGCGCCTGATCTTCAAGGGTGTTGTCGAGGGCGAACTCGAAGCCTGGAGGATAGCCCTCGAACCCCTCAGCGGAGGCCCAGCCGAACTCGGTGACACACAGCGGCGTGGCATATCCAGCGGCCTGGATCCGTTCGTGGTAACCCCAGAGCGTCGATCTGAAAGACCAGCTGTGATGCGGGTTGTCGAACGGCCCACGGAACTGGGCCGTCGGGTCGTCGAACCCCTCGTCCCAGGCCACGTCGGGCGGCATGTTGATCCCGTTGTGATGGGCCCCCACACAATCGCTGTAGTCAAGAGCACCCAGCTCAATCATGCGGTCGAAGTAGTCGAAGTCGTCCACCGAGATGACACGATCCGGGTCATCGGGGTCGGTCCGACGGCCCCCGGTCGGAGACAACGCCCCGCTGATGACGATGACGCGGGGATCACGGCTCTTTATCGCCTCATACGAGAGCCTGAGCATCTCCACGTAACGCCCGGCGTCCACCCCGCCGGCGGTATCCCACTCGCGATCCAGATTTTGCTCGTTCCAGACCTCGATGGCGTGAATGCGATCCGGGTACCTATCAACCAGCCGCCCCATGAACTCGGCCACGAGCTCCAGATTGTCCGGCGGTGCGCCTTCCATTTCCGGGTAGATGTGGCTCCGCGACCATTCGGGGGCATCAACGACGCTGAACATCACCTTCAGACCGCGCCTGTTCGCCTCATCGACGAACGCGTCGAAACCACTCCAGTCCATCGCTCCCGGCGTGCCCTCCCAGTCGCGCCACTTGATCTGCTGTTTCACCCAGTCAAGGCCCAGGCTGTCGACCTGGCCCAGCCAATAGGCCGGGTCACCCCCTCCGACAGCGTTCAATGCTATTCCGTAGCCGAAACTATCCTCTTCCCACGGCAGGGGCTCTGCAGCCTCGGTGCCGTTCGTCGGAGTGCCCGACTCAGCAGTCGGCTCGACGGGGGAGGGAGAGGAGGTCTCGGGAATCGAGCCCGACGGGTCCCCCGGCTGATCTTCGCCGTCAACCTCATCGGTTGCCGTCTCGGTCGCCGGGCCGGGACTCGATTCAGGTGGCGGAGCGGCCTGGTCGATTCCACCATCCGGTCCCAACCAACCGTACCAAGTGCACAGCCCGCCAGCAACTACGAGGATGAGCCAGGCTGCAATGGCGACGTAAAGGCCCTTACCGCCCAGCCGACGGTTGGCGGATGAAGATCTGGACATCGTGTCCTCCTGTAAACAGGCAGAGAGGTCCGGCTCAGTGGACGTGAAACAGTGAGGACAGCCGAACCTCTGCCTCTTGCTCTGTCAGTTGTCTGCAGCTGATTCCGCCACCGTGGGCGGCGCTGGGCCACGATGGGTGCCGGCTCGAGATACGTGATCCCTGGCGCAACTCAAGAGACTATCGGGACCCCAGCACGTTGTGCAATGCGTCGCAGGCCGGGCAGGACCCATCGGGACGGATGATGGCATACCCATCCTGTGGATCGTATCCATGGCGAACGTAGTCGATGTTCCACACGATAATGCAGCGAACCATCCCCGTGTTGATGCTCAACCTTACAGCCTCAGCCAGCCAGGCCGCCTGCTGCGCGTTGTTTGTGCCTCTCGCCCAGGAGAACCAATCGGAGAACGGGGGTACTCCTTCTTGTGAGGCATATCCCATCTCGGTGTAGAAGAGCTTGCGGGTTCCGCGGAAGGCATTGTAGTAGAGTTCCGTCTGGGGCAAGAAGTACCAGGAATGGTGGTGCCCACCGCCGTCAGCCGGATGTCCGGTCCTGGCCGACGGTGACGTGGCACCAGAGTTGTGGTGGGCACCGATGTAATCCATACACTGGGCGGCACCAGCGTTGTACATTCCCCGAAGGAAGGGCAGGTCATCACAGTTCCCGCCATTCGGCTGGCACGCGCCACCGAACGAACCCGTGGGTGCCGGCGCCGCGCTGATGACGGCGGTACCCGGATTCGCATTCTTGATAGCGCGGTACGCAGTACAGAGAAGATTCGTGTATGCCTGCGGACTAATGTGACCCATCTGCCACTCACGGTCAATGTTGGGCTCATTCCACACTTCGATGGCATCGGCGCCGGCCGCCGCAATCCCTGCGAGCCAATTGGCGACATCCTGCTCGAAACCAGGTTGGGTTACCATCTCGGCAGGCCCCAGCCCGCTAACCTGGATCTTAAATCCTCTGGCATGGGACGCGGCGATAATGCCGGAAACGTCGTGCGGGTAGCGAGCCTGGATCTTGGCCCAGTTCATCCCGGCATAGCGCATCTTGTCGGCGTACGGGAAGCCCCAGTCCCTGATGTGCCCACCCAACTCAAACCCACCAGTGGGAGCAGGAGCAGGAGCCGGTGCAGGAGGAGGCTCTGCCTGCTGGGGCTCTCCGGCGATGATGGTCACAAACACACGCGTGCCGAACAAGTCCCCCCCCGACTGCAGCTGCCACCTGCTGGTGTACCTGCCGTCATCAGCCGGCGCCTTCATGGAGACGGTGACATCCTTCTCCTGGCCCGACTCCACCACCCCGACCGCGACGCTATCCGGGGCCCCCATTTGCTCTCCTTCGACGAAAGAGAGCACCGTATCCTCGGGCCAGTCACACGTACCGCTGTTCCTCAGCCTCCAGGTTTTCTCGAACTCGGCCTCGTTGTCGAGCTGCGTATTGTCGGGAATGGTCACATCGGCGACGAAGGTGGCATTGAGGCACGCCCTCTCGGGGTCGGGCTCCTCATCATCCGTCTCATCGGGTTCGGTAACGGTCTCGGTCTCGGTGATGGAATCGGATGGGTCCTCGACGGACTCCGGCGCGGCCACGGTGACGGTCACAGAGCCGCGGTCGAAGCCCAGTATTGACGCACTGACCTCGAACTGCCCTGCCTCTCCTGGCGTCACCCAGCTATAGCTCGGGTCTGTGAGCGGCGACGCCCCCTGATACACCGGCCCATCTGCATCCCGGACCGTCCATGCCACCTCTATCGGCTCGTGCGTGGAGGGTCGAACCTCGGCACGGTAACTGGCGATCACGTCGGTCACGCCATCCATATTGCCCGGGTCAAGGGCGCCGTCGA
This sequence comes from uncultured Anaerolineales bacterium, assembly GCA_964450435.1. Taxonomy (GTDB): domain Bacteria; phylum Chloroflexota; class Anaerolineae; order B4-G1; family B4-G1; genus SKLM01. The sequence continues at coordinate 7,118 of CAYVCX010000034.1, read as the reverse complement.
CAGCCACGCCACCCAGGTGGTACCGCTGTCCCCAGCGCAGCTTGTGAGCCAAACTAGCCGCCGTACCGAGCCAGGCCGTGCGAGCCTCGTCTCCATCATCCTGATAACGGACACGATAGGTACCAGCATCCTGGAGAGGCGCGGTACTCAACAAGGAACCCGCGAGGCTGAACTCCAGCTCAGTCTCCGGCTCAACGTTCTCCAGGTCGACAAGCGCTTGAATCTGCCCAAACGGCGCCAGCGCCTCCTCCAGCGAAATGAGCTGGTAGGCTACGGCGCCTTCCGCCCTCGCCGCGCTCAGCGACGAGACCAGCATATTCACTTTGTACCGCGTGACCTGTGCGGTGATCCAGTCAAGAAGTCGGTGCGCGGTGCCACCCTCAGCAAATGCCTCTGGGTCTGACGGGAACGGCACCTTGACGGTGTCAGCCGCCTTCCCCAACGCCGTCAGATCGTAGCCGCCGGTGTCCCAGCCGCCGTTCACGGAAGTGGGCGGCTCGATGGTCACGCTCAGCCATAGGTTCGCGTCGTGAAGGGCATCGGCCAGAGCCAGGATGAAGGAAGTGTAGGCTTCACGCTGCTCCGGAGTCACCCCCTGGTAGTCGATCTCAATGCCATCGAACCCACGCGCAGTGCAGAGCTCCACAATGTTGTCAATATGGGTCTGCTGAACCCCAACATCGTCGAGAAGATCGGCAAGCAGGCCCGCATTCACGTTCGCACCCGGTGCCCAATTCCGCAGCACAGGAAGCACGGCGAGGCTTGATTGATCTTCGGGGATGACCAAGCTTTCTGCATCTCCCGCGAATCCGCCCATCGTACCGAGGAGCAAGCCACTCGGGTTCACCGCGTCAAAGAGGTGCACCTGGCTCACGTCGTCGTTCGAATCCAGATACGTGGAGAGCATTGGCTCTCTCGCCTTAGCCTGCACCAGCACCACGGATTGAGGCACATTGACCACTGCAGCACGAATGAACTCACGCTCGGCCAGCCCGGTGTGGAGATCGCTCCCGACCCAGGACCATTGCCGGCCATCCCAGGTGTAGAGATCGAGAGTCTCCCAGAGCTCGACGTCGTTCGGAAGCTCTACGTCAACCCAGACAGGCTGCGAAGACACGCCGCGGGTCTGGATCTTGTAGTAGGGACCTCTGATCTCCAGGTACTCCGGAAGCGCGGCTGCCGCTTCCTTCAACTCGGAGCCAGCCGACCCCTCCAGGAAGTCTGGACGGGCTACCGAATCGAGCCGCACACGGAGGCGCCCGTCGAAGGATTCGGGGTCGACCCGGAGCGTGACGCCGTCCGGGTGCGAGACAGCGGCATTCTGCGCGCTGAGGGTCTCGTATCCCACAATCCCGAGTCGGTCCAACAAGGAGATGGGCGGGAGCAACAAAGCCGCAATCACGACCAAGCCCACGATTCCAAGCGCTGCAGCTCGGAATCCGGCCCGTCCGATAAGCGACCCCACCGTCTCGCCCACAGCGCCGCCTATCAGATTCTTCCCCGGGCCTCTCACCACCTCTTTGTCCGTCGCGCTAGATTCGCCCTGTGCGGCGTCGACCATCGGTTCTTCCCGTCCCCCTCCATCCATGGATTCCTCCTCTCGCGCTGCAGTACACCTGCTTCATCAGGCTGTGCCGTCGAGATGTCCTCGGCACTGATCGCTGATGAAGCATCGAAGTCCCCGAGCCAAGCAACTCGCGGTGGCCCGTTCGAAGAGTGAGACCTCTCACGATGCCCGCGCTCCTCCCCAGTCAAACCCACGACCTCCCACAACGGCTTCCAGAGGGATCAGCCCGCAACGTAGCGGCAGGCAGACGCGAGGGCGAGGCGACTTCATTGGGCACCTTGTCAGCGACGGCGCGTATTCTAACACGCCCGGACTCATTTGACAAACCCTGTCGCGGCACGCTCTCCCGGGCCTGCCACGCACCTGGTCAGGGTAAGCGGGCGATGGGAGACAGAGCCGTCCTTGGACCGTCGAGTTGTCCCCAACGCCGACTATGCTAGAATCCCTGGTGCAGATGGAGTATGTCGACATCCGAAGTCAGGTGGAATCAACTGCGCCAATGAAGAGACTGTCCGAGCCGACACATCAGAGGGTCAAGTATGCTGCGCTCGCAGTGAGCCTGGCAGTGATGGTAGCGATCGGGGCATTCGTGCTGGTGTCGACAAGGGAGAGGGCCAGAGTCGTCACGAGAGGAAGACCATTGGAGACGCACTCGGAGGTGCCGCCCATCGACACGAACCCTTCGGCAGCGACGAAGACGGCCACGTTCGCCAAGGGGTGATTCTGGGGCCCGGACTCCCGGTTCGGGAGTGTTCCCGGCGTCATTCGGACGCGCGTCGGATACGCAGGCGGATCTACGAGCAATCCTACATACGGCAGCCTCGGGGATCACAGCGAGACGATCCAAATCGACTACGATCCAGAGCAGACCACCTACGAGGAGCTCCTGGACATTTTCTGGAGCAACCACAGCCCGACCAGACAGCCAGCCTCGCAGCAATACGCATCGATCATCTTCTTCCACGACGACGAGCAGAGACAACTGGCGGAAGCAGCGAAGAATCAACAAGAGGCCGACAAGGGGGAGAGGATCTACGCGGCGATTGTGCCCTACGCTGGCTTCTGGCGGGCCGAGGACTATCATCAGAAGTATTACCTACGCGGAGTCCGGGATTTGACGCGGGAACTCGAAGCAATGTACCCAGACGCCGACAGCTTCGTGGAGTCCACCGTCGCAGCGCGCGTCAACGGATACGTCGGAGGCCACGGGACGCTGGAGCAGTTGGAGAAGGAGATCGGCAAACTGGGCCTCTCGCCAGAGGGACAGGAGACGCTGCGGGAGGTCGCCGAGCCACGTCTGGGTCACAGCCCGGCTGGTGAAGAGGTCGAAACCTGGTAAGGGCGTCCAGTGCCGGAAGGACACCCATTCGCAGATGGCGGAGGTGCCGTCATGTTCTACCCTTCGGATCGCGTCCTGGTCGGTGTCATGAACAGCCACCGCGACTTCGCTATCGCGCGCGACGAGGGTTGGTACCGGGTTCCAAAGCGGCACGCGCCAGACAGCACCACCGAGGCTGTCGTTTTGGCATTCTACTTCACCAGAGCATTTGGCAACGAGAAGTGGGCCATCCACTACTACTCAGCGGTGGAGGGCCACGAACTGGTGCGTCGCCGCGACCTTCTGCCCGATCAGGACGACCATCCTCGCGCTGACGACCCTTACTACAAGCTCCAGCTGGGGCCGATGTTGAAGCTGGAGGATCCTATCCCCAGCCTCCGTTGGCGCAGGGTAGCCTTCATCGAATCGACCTGGGACCGCTTCATCGCCGCCGAGGAGATCAACGATCTCTACGCTTCGGGAGCTGACGGCTTATACGTCACCCTGAAGGAGGCGGATCTCCAGCCAGAGCGTGAGTTCCTGCTCCGTGACGGCGACGCGGACTACGTGGTGGATCTGGTCATCCCGTGCCGCCGAGGCACGGTCACCATCGTCCTGGGCGACCGCCCTGCTCCTGGAGAGGCTTTGCGAGACCCGACGCCTGAGGCCGTGCGCCCGGCGGTGGAGGCGCTGGGCGGACAGCAACCAGCGCACTGAGAAAGCAGCCAGCCTCAGTACGCGGTCCAGAGCGGTTCAGTAGTGTCGACGACGTCTGCACAGCGCGTCGCGTTGACTTAGCGGTATCTCGGTGGCAGGCAGGACTGATCACTGCCGCGCCGTGCGCCCGCAGCGTGACCACTGAAACTGCAACCCCCCAACCCAGCTCTCAGGCAACTCCACCGAGGCCGAGCCCCGTGACGCCACTGCTCCTGTCATCATAGGGAGATGGACGGGCGAGATATGCACTCGCTCGCGCGACAGGCGTGGCCAATCGGCCATCAAAGGACATACTTCCGAACGGATCCAGCGTTGACTGCAAGTCAGCGCCTGGTGACGCTACTCGAGCCACCCGGTTCATGGTATACTACGGCGTGGAGCAAATTGGAGGAGCGAGTCTGTGAAGAGAACAGGAAGAGTTGTGCGCGTAGCCGGGGTGGTAGTCGACGCCGAGTTCCCCTCGGGTGATCTCCCCAGCATCCACAACGCCTTGATCATCGACAGAGAGGAGCAGCCTGACCTGGTCGTGGAGGTCGAGGAGCACGTCAGCCCCCACGTCATCCGTGCTGTTGCTATGGCCGGCACATCGGGGCTGCGGCGGGGCCTATCGGTGCGGGACACCGGTCAGCCAATCCAGGTCCCGGTGGGGCGCGGGACACTGGGCCGGATGTTCAACGTTCTGGGGGAGACGATTGACGACGGCCCCCAGCTTGGGGACACGGAGCGTCACTCGATCCACGTCAGTCCCCCGGCGATGCAGGACCAGCGGGTAGCGGAACAGGCTTTCATCACAGGTATCAAGGCACTGGACCTGTTGACCCCTTATCCTCGCGGAGGCAAGATCGCGCTCTTCGGCGGTGCAGGGGTGGGCAAGACGCTGCTAATGATCGAGCTTATGCGCCACACTATCGAGGAGCACGAGGGGATCGCCCTGTTCGCCGGCGTGGGTGAACGGAGCCGTGAGGGGAACGACTTATGGCGGGAGCTTCGCCGCAGTGGCGTTCTGGAGAGCACGATCCTGGTCTTTGGTCAGATGAAGGAGCCGCCGGGGGCGCGCCTTCGGGTGGCGCTTACAGCACTGACAATGGCCGAGTACTTCCGTGACCGGGAGGAGCAGGAGGCACTGATCTTCATCGACAACATCTTCCGCTATGTCCAGGCAGGAGCCGAAGTGTCTGCACTTCTGGGACGACTGCCCAGCACGGTCGGCTACCAGCCCACCCTCGAGACGGAGATGGGAGAGCTTCAGGAGCGCATCACGACGACCGCCACGGCCAGCACCACCTCGGTGCAGGCGGTGTACGTTCCGGCTGACGATATGACCGATCCGGCGGTGGTCGCCACATTCGCGCACCTGGACGCGACAACTATTCTCACGCGACGGCAGGCCAGCCGCGGCTTCTACCCGGCCATCGATCCACTGGATTCGGCCAGCTCACTGCTGACGGAAGAGGGCGTCGGTGAGGAACACTTCGCCACCGCGAATGCGGTGCGCGAGACGCTGGGGCGGTACGAGGAGCTTCGCGATGTTATCGCCATACTGGGAAAGGAAGAACTGAACGAGCAGGACCGCCTGACCGTCGATCGAGCACGCCGGATACAGCGCTTCCTCACGCAACCACTCTTCGTCGCCGAGCCCTTCACCGGCATGGCGGGCCGTTACGTGCCGCTGGAAGAGACGCTGCGCGGCTTCCGCGAGATTCTGGATGGCAAGCACGATGACCTTCCAGAGTCGGCGTTCTACATGGTCGGCAGCATCGACGAAGCCGTCGAAAATGCTGAACGGCTGGGATCGGAGACGACCAGTGGCTAGACCGCTCCGCCTGCGAGTGCTTACGCCGGCCGAGATCCTTCTGGAGGTGGACGAAGTCGAATGGGTTCACGTACGGCTAGCGGACGCCACGGGCATCAGCATCTACCCCGGTCACGCCCCGCTCCTGGCAGAGACGGCAACGGCCCCGCTGCGGTACAGGGACGAAGCGGGTGAGCACACCGTTACCATCGAGGCAGGGATTCTTCAGATTCAGGATAGCGAGGTGATGGTTTTCACGCGTGCAACGCTTGAGGCCCCCGAAGCGCGAAAGCCACAAGGCGTTGGGGAGGAGAGGAAGTTCGAGCGCCTGGCGCGGGAGCTGCGGGCAAGGCTGGAGGGGGAATTAGAGAGCATATTGGAGAACGGTGGCGAGGAAGGATAGGGGCAGCATCTGGCGAGAAGCGCTGCGAGCGACATCACTGGGATGGGACCTAGCGCTGCCGATCTTCGGGGGGGCACTGGTCGGGCGCGGCGTTGACCGGCTGCTGAGCACAACCTATGTCTTCACCCTCAGCTTCCTGATGCTGGGGATCGCCGCCGGTTTCTACAACGTGATCCGAGCGATCCGCCGCGTGGGTGAGCACTCGCGGCGGTTCGATCCTCGCGAAAGGGAGGAGGGAGACTCGGAGAAGTGAGCTACCTGTGGCTGTGGTCCGTAGCCGGAGCGGGTGTCGGTATGGTGAACGCACTGACGCGCTGGAGGACGGTGTCCTCGATTTCGACGGAAGCAGCCACTGCGTCGCTGATCCTCGTGGTGGGAGGGATGGTTCTGCGTCTTAGCGCGGTCGCCGGATTGCTGGCAGCAGGTCTGAGGCGGGGCATCGTCCCCGGAATACTCGCCTTCGGGGGACTGTGGATCACCCGGTCGGCCGTCGTCATCTGGTTGGGTACGAAGGGACGCGGGCTGTATCGAAGCATGCCTGAGCAGGTCAGGGGCTGAGCCTACGGGAGTATAGGTCTAATGGATTTCTTTCCGCGAGTTGTCTTCTCTGTTTTTGGGATTGGGGTGCGCGATACAGTAGTCTCAACGTGGCTGATGATGGCGATCATCATCGGGCTGGCTGTCTTGATCCGGCGAAAGAGACCGACGATATTGGAGATGCTTCTCGATTTCCTGGAGGATCTGATCTCGAGCCTAATCGGGGACCATCCCGTCAGGGAGTACATCCCCTTCCTGGGATCACTGGCGATCTTTGTTGGCTTCGCCAACGTGTTAAGCGTGATCCCCAGCTTCCCGCTCCCGGGCGGGCACCTCCTGATGGTGGTGGCTCCGACACGAGACTTGAATACGCCGGTAGCCCTTGCGGTCGTCGTTTTCCTCTCGGTCCATTACTACGGCATGCAGCAGCAAGGCATTGTAGGCTATCTGAGAAACCTGGCCTCCCCGGTCTTCGTTTTCCCGTTGGAGATCGTCGGGCAGGTTAGCCGCACCGTATCGTTGGCAGTTCGTCTGTTCGGGAATGTGCTAAGCACGGAGTTGATCGTTTTGGTCGTCTTCACATTGGTCCCGCTAGTTGTGCCGCTACCGGTCATCGGACTCAACATCTTCACGGGTTTGCTGCAGGCTTACATCTTCACCGCCCTGGCGGCCGTGTACATCAGCTCGGGCCTTGAGGAGGCGGAGGAGGCAGAATGACAATGAGCACCTACTTAGCCTATATTTCGCACCTTAACAACTGACAAGTCAGCTTGAGGACAGAAAA
>CAYVCX010000033.1:0-31439 GCA_964450435.1 uncultured Anaerolineales bacterium | reverse complement strand
GGTACCGCGGGAGAACTGCGCTCTCGTCCCTATGGGGACGGGAGTTTTTTGTTAGGCGAGACGGTCAGTTGACGGAAAGGATGAATGCGATGCTTGATGAACTGCACCGGGTGAGAGAGGAGGCCCGCTCCTCCCTGGGGAGAGTGCAAGATAGCGAAGAACTTGAGCTCTGGCACAAACGCTATCTGGGCAAGAACGGGGCACTGACCCAGATGCTGCGGTCGGTCGGAGACCTTCCCAGGAAGGAGCGCCCTGCCTTCGGCCGTGCCGCGAACGAAGCAAAGAGGGCTTTGGAGGAAGCCTACAGCGCGTGCGCCCAGGCCCTGGAGCGTGAGGAGATGGAGCAGGACCTGCGGGGGGGTGCTATCGACGTGACCTTGCCCGGTCGCCCCACCGGTCCAGGGCATCTCCATATAACCACCCAGACTCTTCGCCGAATCTACAGCATTTTCGCTGATATGGGCTTCCAGGTCTATGAAGCTCCCGAGGTGGAGACGGATGGACGGAATTTCGGCTTGCTGAACATGCCGCCCCATCACCCCGCGCGGGACATGTGGGACACCTTCTGGGTTGACGAGGGCGTGGTGCTGCGCACCCACACGTCGCCGGGGCAGATTCGGGCCATGCGCGAGTACTACCCGGAGCCCATCCGCGTGATCCTGCCCGGTAAGTGCTATCGCTACGAACAGGTGACCGCTCGTTCGGAGCACCAATTCTTCCAGGTGGAGGGATTGGCTGTTGGACACAGCATCGCCATGACTGATCTGATTGGGACGCTGACCCAGTTTGCGCACCGCTTCTACGGCGGTCAACGCCGTCTTCGCATACGCGGCTCTTATTTCCCTTTCACGGAACCGTCCATTGAGGCCGACATCGAATGCATCCTCTGCGAAGGATCAGGATGCCGGGTCTGCAAGTACAGCGGCTGGCTCGAGATAGCCGGTGCGGGCATGGTGCACCCGGTGGTGCTCCAGAACGGCGGGTACGATCCAGCCGAGTGGAGCGGGTTTGCCTTCGGGACGGGTGTGGAGCGACCAGCGATGCTGAAACACGGCATCGACGACATCCGGCTCTTCTACAGCAACGACCTGCGCTTCTTGCGACAGTTCTAGACGCGATGAGCTCGAGGGGCCGTCGACGCTCCGCATTGGATTCTGACGGGCACATCGACCGGCAAGAACTTCCCGCCCTTTGCCGTCCTGCCTGCCGCCTTTCGAGTTGCCCGGCAGCCCGCCTGGCTCTCGCAGTGCTCTCGCGAGAGCCCTTTCTGAGTCACAAAGTGACCAGTCCAACGGTACAGTTCTGCTAGGAGATGACCCATGCACGTGCCCATTAGCTGGCTCAAAGACTATGTTGACATTGACGTCCCGATTGAGGATCTGGCCGACCGGTTGACCTTGGCTGGCCTCGAAGTCGAGACCATCCAGTACATCGGCCTGCCCCAGGCTGAGCTTCCCTGGGATCCGGAGAAGATCGTTGTGGGTGAGGTGGTCTCTGTACAGCCCCACCCCAACGCCGACCGACTGGTTGTCGTTGAGGTCGACTACGGTGCCCCGCAGACCGAGTTCGTGGTCACCGGTGCGCCGAGTCTCTTGGCGCGTCAGGGGGAGAGGGGCCTGAACCTCAAGGTGGCCTTTGCGATGGAGGGAGCGCGCCTGTACGACGGGCACGCAGACGGCAGGCGCGTGATGACACTGAGAAAGGTGGAGATCCGGGGCGTTCCTTCGCGAGGTATGGTCTCCTCGGAGAAGGAGCTGGGTCTTTCGGAGGAGCACGTGGACATCCTCTACCTGCCCGACGATGCGCCGGTCGGCAAGCCACTCGTCGGCTACATGGGTGACGCCGTCCTGGAGTTCGATATCAAGGGGCCCTTCGCCCATCTCAACTCCGTCGTCGGCGTCGCCCGCGAAGCAGCGGCTCTCTTGGGTGTGCCCTTGAAGCGAGACGTTTTCGACGCGTTGCGGCGCTATCCGGTAGATCTGTCCCGCGAGCCCGATTTTCTTCGACTGGAGATTGCCGATCCCGACCTCTGCTCGCGCTATTCCGCTGCTCTCATCAGAGGTGTGGAAGTGCGGCCTTCGCCTTTCTGGATGCAGTTGCGTCTCCGGCGGGCAGGCGTGCGTCCAATCAACAACATCGTGGACGTGACCAACTACGTGATGTTGGAGGTTGGTCAGCCGCTCCACGCCTTCGACTACAGCTTGTTGCGCCCCCTGGCAGGAGACGAGCGACCGGCTGTGATCGTTCGACGCGCCAGATCCGGAGAACGGATGAGGACCCTCGACGGACAATTGCAGACTTTCGATGACGAGATGCTGCTCATCACCGACGGAGGTGGACCTGTAGCTGTCGCGGGCGTGATGGGCGGAGAGGATAGCGAGGTCTCTGCCGACACCACCGACGTTCTGCTGGAGGCGGCGAACTTCGACTATCTTAACGTGCGTCGCACGTCCCGAGAACTCGGGCTGATGACCGAGTCGAGTCAGCGCTTCGGGCGCCAGGTCGATCCAGAGCTGACCGTGGAAGCGGCCGCACGCGCAGCGTACCTGATGGCAGATCTGGCAAACGGGGAGGTCGCACCCGTGATCGGCGACCTCTACCCGGGCCGTGAGCCGCAGCGAGTGATCCAATTCGACCCAGACCACATAGGCCGTGTTCTTGGGGTCCAGATACCCCCTGATGAGGTGATACGCATCCTCACCTCCCTCGAGTTTGAAGTCTCGGAGCCAGTGACACAAGACACGCTCATGGTTACTGTGCCCTCCCACCGCCGTGACGTCACTCGACCAGCCGACTTGGCCGAGGAGGTGGGCCGCATCTGGGGCTATGATCGCTTCCCGACGACGTTGATGCGGGACGAGCTTCCGCCCCAGCGCGACAATCTCCGCCTCCTTGGGGCCCGCCGAGTGCGCGACCTCTTGACAGGCTGCCGACTGGATGAAGTAATCACCTACTCCTTGGTGAGTCTTCAGGATGAAGGAAAGCTCCGTCCGGGAGAGTCGATGCCCGATCCGGAGGCGTACTTGCACGTCCTTAATCCGCTCTCCTCGGGCCTGGACACGCTGCGACGGACGCTCCTCCCCTCCTTGTTGCACACCGCCCGCCAGAACCTGCGCTTCATCGAGCGGGTGACAATCTTCGAGGTCGGCCGCGTCCATGTACCGGTGGACGGAGAAACATTGCCTGACGAACCCCGGCGGCTGGGGATTGTGATGACCGGTCCTCGAGAGGAGCAATCCTGGCTTGACCATCAGGATCGCACGCTGATCGACTTCTTCGACCTCAAAGGTGTCGTGGAGGCGCTGCTCACCGGACTCGGAGTCGACGGATCCTTCAGGCCTGGGCAGCACGAGGCCTTCCATCCGGGTCGGTGTGCGCTGCTGAATGTCGATGGTGAGGCTGTAGGCGTGATGGGCGAGCTGCATCCGCTGGCGAGAGAGGCCTTCGCGCTGCCGGAGCAGCCGATTTGCGTGTTGGAGTTTGACCTGGATCCTCTGCTTGCCCACTGGGGCTCGCCCAGGCAGATGGTGCCGCTCTCTACCCATCCGCCGGTGTACGAGGACTTAGCCGTGGTGGTTGATGAGGAGGTTCCCGCCGTTCGTGTGCGTGACTTGATCACTCGAACGGGCGCGCCCCTCCTCCGTTCGGTCACGCTATTCGATGTCTACCGGGGGGCACAGGTGGGTTCCAATAGGAAGAGCCTGGCCTATCGCCTGACCTATCAGGCTGAGGATCGCACACTGACCGATGAAGAGGTCGGCCAGCTACGGGACAGGATTCTCGAGCAGCTGAAGAAGAACCTGGACGCGGTACTGAGGAGTTGAGCTTGACCGGCGCTTGACCGGGATGGGACGATTGGCTGCCCCCTGATCGCTGGGCCTCAGTTGTGCCCTTTTAGTCGCGCTCGGCTGCCATTGAGCCATTCAACCGCCGCCCAGTAGGCGGGTTCGGAGGCGCAGCAATCCCCGTAGAGCTTTCTGGCTGGCTGACGGCCTCTCTAGCATCTGCAGGCCAGCCTGGTAGGTCGCCAGGCCTTCCTGGCGATCGCCCGACTTCCATTTCTGCACGCCCAGCGCCAGCAGCGTCTCGCCTCTCCGCTGGTCGTCGCCGAACTCCGCGAAGGCGTCAGCTGCTCCACGTAAGCACTCTTTTGCTGCTTCCCGCTGGCCCTGAGTGGCGTAGAGCCCCCCTAGATTGCCCAGTACTTGGGCTTCGCGGCCGTGGTCGCCCAGGGCAGCGAAGGCTGCTCGCGCCTCCTCCAATGCCGCAATGGCCTTCTCCCAGTCACGTTCCATCCGATGGACCACGCCCAGGTTGTTCAGCATCTCGGCCGCCTCGACCTTGTCTCCTTCAGCAGCGAACATCTCGCGCGCTTCCTTGAAGCTGCTGGCTGCTTCCGGGTATAGGCCCTCGTGAAAAAGCCGCAGGCCTTCTTCTTTCACGTCGTGTGCAGACACCACGTTGCTCATCTTCGAGTCCCCCATTCGTGGATTCAGTACGTGATCTCCAACAGTCCCTCAGCAATGGCCCGCAGCTTGCTTGCTGACATCCGGGACAGTCTCATTGCCACCTCCAGGTACTTGCTGTTGACTGGTTCGGCCACGAACTCCTGTACGTCTTCTGGCAGTTCGTGAAGACGGCGGTCAATCTCCTGCTGTCGATGCCACTGCCCCACTGTCCACTCTCTTCCGTCCATAAAGTGGTCCACAGGCAAGTTAAGATGCCGGGCAAAGAGTTCGAGTTCGGAGACAGGCATGGGCCTTGTGCCATGTTCGTACTCGGCAACGTGATCAGAGGAGCAGCCGAGCACTTCGGCCATTCGATCCCGCGTCAAGTCGGCTTCCAGGCGTGCCTGTCGCACGAGGACCCCGACGATGCGGTGGCGCAGCTCCAGCAGATCCTGAAAGTCCGGGCGCTCTCTCTCCGTCGCTAGTTCTGGTTCTTTCTCCCAGAAACGATGGATGGGGGCATCCACCATGTAGCCAAGCACCTCAAGCTCTGGTAAAGAGACAGGCGTACGTCCCTCCTCGTATGCACTGATGGCAGACCTGGGGACACCCAGGGCATCAGCACATTCGGCCTTTGTCAGTCCCGCCTTTCGCCGTGCGTCACGCAGTAGCACGCCGATGATACGATCTCTGAACGCGAGTCTCTTGTCAGCCATGTGATCCTCCTGTAAGCGGCGTCGTGTTTGGCACGATTATAGCATGCCGCATTCCTCCAGCAAGACAGCCTCGAGACTAAGGCTGAGATTCCGTCGTAGCTAGACCCGCCACGAGCAAGTCGAGCGCCAGCTCGGGATCTATCTTGCCGGTCTTGATATCTACGTCGATTTCAGATAGATGGCGATAGATCGTCTCGAGCTGCGCGGCGGTGAAGTGGGTCGCCTGGGTATGGAGTTTACCAGCTGGGAATGGGTGAATCTTCAACACCCGGGCGACGTCCCGCGGTGAAGCCCCGCTCGCCTTCAACTCTTTGACCTGGACTAGTAGCCGGAACTGCCGAACGATCATCCCCAGCAATCCTAGCGGATGTTCACCCATCTTGAGCAGGCGGTGCAGCGTGTCGGCGGCTGTGCGTCCGTCTCGGTGCCCGAGCGCGTCCACGAGATCGAAGATCACGGCATCTTGTGAGTACGGGACCAGGTCCTCCACGTCAGCTTCCGTGATAGCTCGCTCTCCATTTGTGTACGTGACCAGCTTCACGATCTCTTGATCTAGCAGACGGAGATCAGCGCCGACGACAGTGGCCAGCCGGAAAGCCGCTCGCGGCTCGATTCTCCCGCCGTGCTTCCGAGTTCGCGTCTTGACCCATCCAGGCAGCGACCTTGCATCTGGATGCTCGAAGCGCTTGACGTATCCCTGTGGGTCTTGCTCGGCCAGCCTGAGGACGGGGTGATGGGACGGCAAAGCTGACCCTTCAACGAATACTAGACGTGTCGTCGGGGGAAGGTGAGGAAGGTAGTCGACCAGCTCGTCGAGCAACCGTTGCCTGGTTTCAGACACATTCTGACCCTTCTTGGAGACAAGCGTTCCCAGCAATTCCTGGACGATCACCAGCCGCTTCTCGGCCAGAAAAGGAATCGCGTCGCAGTGATGGCGCAGGTCGGCCAACGTCAATCCCTTTCCATTGAGCACCGTGGTGTTGAGGTCCACCGTGTCGGGCGGGCCGAGTCGGCGCTTGAAACTGGCGAGCGTCTCTGAGCGGGTGAACTCGTCCTCGCCGTGAAAAATGTAGAAGGTCGGTTTGGGGTTCGTCATCAGGCCTCTCAAGCAGGACCAGGCTCTCGGCCTGATCCGTTGCTTCGCCAGAACTAAGCCGTAGTCCGGACGAGATGGACCACACCGCCAGCGCTCTCGTTCCTCATCACGCTGTCCACCTGCATATCACCGACATCTGCCTCGGTCGTGACGTGAGTCTGGAGGGCCGTACCCAGCGGTTTGGACAGGATGACGCCCAATGTCCCCACGGCCCAGGCTAGCGGCAAGCGTGACAGGCGATCCCAGAGGCCTTCTCCTCGTTGACGAGAGAAACCGCCCAGGGCAACGAATGCTCCCATCCCCGCAACGGCGCCGGCCACGACGTAGTTAGAGCCGCAGCTTGGGTGGATAGCCATCTGTCGTTGACCGGCCCTCAGCCTCCGCAGCCCCTCTCCGGCGGCGTCGACGACCTCTTCCGTGGCGACGGCGCCGTAGATGTAGAAACCCCAGAAGGAGGACCGCCCCATCAACCTGAGGGTGCTGTCCCGCTCGCTCAGGATCTGCATTGTGGCGTGCTCCAGTGCATGATTACGTCGCACACGGGTGACGAGCGGCATATCCAGGAGGGCTGATACAAGTCCTTGGCTCATTGATACTCCAATGAATCCGGCGGTATTCTGAGTTCAGGTGGCGTGGCGATGACGATCAGTCGGTTTCGTAAGCTCCCATAGGGGTGGCAGGTGACCAGGGTCAATCTCTCATCCCCCGTGGGCATCACGTAGCTGGCGTTCGCCAGGCGCACCTGCAGCGGTTGCCCGGCCTCGGGCAGGATCAGGGTCTCGGACACGGCATACGTGCGGGAAATCTCCTCTGAGAAAACGATGATCTCATCACCTGGCTTGAGTGTGTATAGATCACGGAAAATCTCGCCGTTGGTCGTGTTGTGGCCGTTGAGAACCATATTGTCGGGCTGTCCCAGCGACGCGGAGGCTGAGTGCCAGCCAGCAGCATACTGATCTGGTACTGGCCACGATGCCTGTACTTGACCGCTCACCTCTGTCCGCTCTAGTGAGACTGGGATGACCGGCCCGTCCACGCCGAGAGTCGGAATGACAATGCGCGTAGGCGGTATTGTCCTTGCCTCCCGGGGTTCAGGCTCAGCCGACTCTGCTGAGGTGGTCGGCGTCAACGTTGGATCAACCATGAGGCTCGGCGTCGCAGAAGGTTCGGCTGTAGCAGGGGGCACCCCTGTAGCGGTCTGTGTGACCTGTGGCTCGACTAGGTCCCTGGGCTCCGCGCCTGGTTCCTGCGCCCGAGTCGCTGTAACAACCGTGGGGGATGGAGTGGTCGCCAGGGCTGCAGATGAAGGCCTCGCCAGGCGCGAATGGAGGTATGGGTAACCCAGCGCCCCGCCCACGATCAGCAGCCCTGCCCCGACGCCGATCAGCAATCGCGCAAGCACCCTGGTGCCTCTCACGAGCTTGCTTCCACCTCGTCTCTGTGATCTACCAAAGTATGTATCATTATACTCCGGGAACGAGGCCCGGACAAGGACGTGTCTCTCCGGCCTGATGCCACAGAATGACCTTCCCCCAGGGTGGAGTTAGTGCTATAATGCTACCCAAGCCTGGCGTCTGTCCGGTCTGGTGAATAAGGTCGAAGAGGAGTGAAGCGTGAAACCCTCTCATCTGCTTGCGATACTCGCAGCGGCCGTGTTGGTCCTGGTCCTCGCTTGCTGCTGCTGCATGGGCAGCTTCTTAATACTGAGAGGTGAAGGGGGCAGGAAACCCACGCCCAGTATCGACGCCACAGTAGGGCCGGCCTCCCAGACCTCCACCCTGACCCCATCCTCCGCACCCATTCCCACACCTATCGGCAGTCGCGATCCCACGGGAAAGCATGCGGACGAGACCAGGGCCTCACTTGAGCAGGCCGTAATCCCCGTTCGCGACCTCCACGAACTGGCGATACGCTTGCGAGGGGTCCCGCCCGACACGCCGCGCACGGTGAACCCCGGAGGCGCTCCCAACTACCCGATTGGGACGCGTCGTCTCTTTCACGCCTCTAACGTCGATACGGAGGAGCGGTTCGATCTCCACGCTACGCTGCGGTATAGGACGGCCCACGTCTACATGTGGGTGGAGGAAGGTGTAGGGGTTGACCAGCGGGCGCTGGAGGCCGCTGCAGATCTCTTCGAGGAGAGGACCTACGTAACGAATCGAGCGTTTTTTGGCTCCGAGTGGGAACCTGGAGTCGACAACGATCCGCGCCTGAGCATCCTCCACGCCACGAATCTAGGAGACAGTGTCGCCGGGTATTACTCGAGCGCCGACCAATTCGTCTCCGAGGTAAGGGAGGACTCCAATGAGATGGAGATGTTCTACATCAACGTGGACAACGTGACACCCAACAGCAATTTCTACAACGGGGTGTTGGCTCACGAGTTTCAACATATGATCCACTGGCACAACGACCGGAACGAAGAGACCTGGTTGAACGAGGGGTTCTCCGAATTGGCAACCCGTCTGAACGGGTTCAACGTCGGCGGCTCCGAGTGGCTCTTCGCCGGGGCGCCGGACACCCAGCTCAATTCTTGGCCTTCTGGTCCCGGTGTCGCGGGGCCCAACTATGGGGCTGCCTATCTCTTCACTTCCTACTTCCTCGATCGTTTCGGCTCGGATGCCACACGGGCTTTGGTGGCTCACCCTGAGAATTCATTCACGAGTGTCGACGCCGTGCTGAGAGAGGAGAGAGCGGGCTTGACGTATGTGGAGTTGTTTGCCGACTGGGTCGTCGCGAACCTGCTTGACGATCCGAGCATTGATGACGGGCGCTACGGCTATGCCGATATCGATCTCCCCCCCTTTAGCATCCAGACCACCTACTCGGCGAATTCTTACCCTGCTTCCGACAGTGCAACTGTGCACCAGCACGCGGCTGATTACATAGAGCTGCAGGGCAGGCGACCGCTCGATTTCAGCTTCAGCGGCTCGACCCAGGTTGGCTTGGTCGATACCACTGCTCGCTTCGGACGCTATGTCTGGTGGTCGAACCGCAGCGACGACTCGAACACGACGCTCACGCAGCCTTTTGACCTCTCAGATGTCAGCGGAGCCACTCTTTCTTACTGGGCGTGGTACGACATCGAGAAGGATTGGGACTATGCATATCTGGAGATCAGTACAGACGCGGGAAGGAGCTGGGATATCCTCCAGACACCCTCCGGCGTCAATACAGACCCCAATGGTAACTCATTTGGGTGGGCCTACACAGGGACCAGCGGTCACGGTGACACAGCCGAGTGGATCGAAGAGCAGGTGGATCTCTCCAGCTACGTCGGCCAAGAGGTGCTGGTGCGCTTTGAATACATAACCGATGACGCCGTCCATCGGCCGGGTCTGGTTCTCGACGGTATCAGCATCCCCGAGATCGACTACTATGATGATTTCGAAGTGGACGGGGGAGGGTGGGAACCGGCTGGGTTCGTTCGTCACGCAAACGTTCTCTCTCAGCGTTGGCTGATTCAGTTGATCTCCTTTGGCCGCGAAACGAGGGTCGAGCGACTGGAGTTGAACGACGCACAAACTGGGTCTTGGGCCATCCCGCTCGATAGAGAGACTACTCGCGCGGTGATAGCCATATCCGCCCTGGCGCCGGTGACGACGGAGACAGGCTCGTACAGCTACCAGATCGCAGAGCAATGAGCTGGGCCGGAGTTGTGGGGTTCAGGTCGGGCAGTTGGACGGCTCTGGTCAGGTGCTCACTGATGGATGTTGACTAGTGTGCCCACCGAGGCCCAGTAGAAAAGCCACTCTGCCTCCTCAATGGGCAGGTTGATGCAGCCGGCGCTCATGGGCTGGCCGAAGTTGCTGTGCCAGTAGGTGCCGTGGATGCCGTAGCCCAGATAGAAGTACATCGTGTAGGGGACGTCCCGGAGATGGTAGTCTGGTCCCCTCATATCCGTCTTGAGCAGCTTGATGTAGATGCGAAACTGGCCGACAGGCGTGGGCGTGTGCGGCAGGCCGGTGGACACGGTGATCGTGCGCACGGGCGTCTCGCCCTCGTAGGCCGTCAACTGCTGCTGGCTCAGATCCACGTCGATCCAGCGAGCATCGTTGCTGGCAGGCGTGTCTGTGGGGGACGGGTTGTCTGGCGTCGGCGACGGCGGCGGTTGTGTGGGGTTCGGCGTGGATGAGGGCGACGGCGTTGGCGTGGGAGAGGGCGTCGCCGTTGGTGTCGCTGTGTCCGATTCCGTGGGTGCAGGCCTGACCGTATGAGTGGACGTCGGAGCGGTGTTCGGCGTAGGGGAAGGTGCAAGGAGAGGCGTAGCTGTCGGCGTGGGAGTTGGGGTGACCGTGGCACGCCAGCCACCGATGATGGGTAGATGCTGAGGCGCAAACCACACCAGGATCAGGAGCATCCCTGCGAAGAAGGCGCCGAGGGAGCCGAGCGCTATGATCGGAACTAGACGACGCCACCGCCTCTTGCGCTCGGGCTCCAGGCGCTCACGCGATCCTGGCCCTTCCTGTACAGGGCGGTCCACACGTGACTCAGCCCATTCGTGCGCCTCGCGAACCCTCGCATGATCGGGGTAAAGAGCAAGTGCGCGACTGGCGTAGGCCAGCCGGGCACGAGGGGTGTTGCTCAGCCAGGTCATCCACAGTAAGGCCGGGCCGTTGGCGGGGTCACGGCTCAGGACGGCCCGGAATAGACGCCGGGCCTCGGCCGTACGCCCCTCCCGTGCCGCGGCTTGACCTTTCTGTAATAGCGCGATGAGGCGATGGTCCATGATGTTGCCCGGCGTCGACGCTGGCTTTGAGCGACTGCACACTTCGTCCGCCCCAGTGTATCACCGGACAGGCGCATTGTCAATGCGCGGTGACAGTTCCTTCCCGGTTCTGACCAGCCCACTCGAGCCAGCGGCCCCCTATGAGAGAATCTAGGAGCACAGACGTGTCAGGTGCCTCAGTCCGAAAGTCGGCCCCGGGGAAAGCCATCCTTTTTGGGGAGCACGCTGTCGTGTACGGACAGCCGGCCATCGCTGTCCCTGTGTCGGAGCTGGCGGCCGTGGCCAACATCGAGCCGGCGCCGGCAGGCAGCGGGCTGACCCTGGTTGCCCCTGACTTGAGGCGGCGTTTTGCCCTGACCGCAGCATCAGCGCACGATCCCCTTGCGGTCGCGGCCCGCTTGACACTACGGCATTTATCCGTCCCCGAGCCTGACGCCACCCTCTTCATTCAGTCTTCGATTCCCATCGCAAGCGGTCTGGGCAGCGGAGCTGCGGTCTCGACAGCCCTGGTCCGGGGCTTGGCGGGATTCACGGGTTGCTCGCTCTCTCGCGCCGAGGTGAGCGAGCTGGTCTATGAGGTCGAGAAGATTCACCATGGCACACCGAGCGGGATCGACAACACGGTGATTGCTTACGAGCAACCGGTCTATTTCGAGCGTGGAGTCACCAACAGGCTGCACCTGCTTACGGTCGGCGCGTCCTTCTCGCTGCTGATTGTTGATTCTGGACTGCCCAGTCCCACCAAACTCCTCGTGGACCGCGTTCGGGCAGGTTGGCAGCAGCATCCCGAGCGCTATGGGACGCTCTTCCGTCAAATCGGCGACGTCGCCAGGGAAGCCCGTCGGAGGATAGAGATAGGCAGCGTGGATGCCTTAGGGCCCCTTATGGACAGGAATCACCGGTTGCTCGTCCAACTCGGCGTGTCGTCGCCCACGTTGAACAGCCTGGTCGGCGTCGCCCGGGATGCCGGGGCGGCGGGAGCCAAGCTGTCGGGAGCAGGTGAGGGGGGGAACGTCGTTGCACTGATCGACGCAGAGAAAGCTGAGGGTGCAATCGAGACGCTCCGCAGGGCGGGAGCGGCTCACGTCATCTACACCACCGTGGGGTGATCCCCGCTGTGGGACTCCGTTCCTTGTTGCTCCTCCGCTCCGTACGGTCGAGAGCTGTTGCGCAAGTCTCCGCCTGTCGGATTGGATCGATCACGGGATCGGGCGACGTGCTCCAGCCCTGTGTAGCGAGCGGCACCGGTCTTTCCGGCGCGCCCCGGCCGCGAGCCATGTCCGCCACGACGGGTCATGCCTCGTCGGCTTTGCCCATCCCTTCTGTGCTCCGTTCTCCCTGGACGCTCTCTTCCGGTTCTCAGTCTTTCAGCCTGGTCCCTGGGAAGACTTCCGACGAAGAAACCCGAATAGCCAGGCTTCGTTGGGGTGCCCGCGCCTTGCTCGGCACTGGGCCTTCCACCCCTGACCAGGATCTCCGGCTTGGGGGATGTGCATAGGGTCCGGCCTGACCAATGACCGCTCTCGCTCAGCCTGTTCTCCGCCTCGGGGCCCTGAAGAACCTGGAGGAGCTGCTTTTGCAGCCCCTCAGCTCGTGCTATAATCTCGGTCTGCACTTGAACCAAAAGCATTCGGCGAGTGCCTGGGAAGGCTCTGCACCACGCATGCACATCTACCTGGACAACATCGGTTGTCGCTTGAACTGGAGCGAGATCGAGATGCTTGCTCGTCAGTTTGCTGCCGCGGGACACGCGATCGTGGCCAGCCCGTCAGGCGCCGATGCCATCGTAGTTAACACGTGCGCTGTCACCGCTCAGGCCGAGCGGAAGACTCGCCACAGGCTCCGCTCACTCCATCGCGAAAGCCCCGCTGCTGACGTCGCGGTTGTTGGCTGTTATCCCACCCTGCGACCGGGGACGTCCCCGGACCTTCCTGGTGTTACTTGGGTCATCCCCAATACCGCCAAGGCCCGTGCGGTTGAGCTGGTGACGGGCGAGCCCGTGCCGCCTCCTCTGTGGCACAGACCTGCGGAGGAATTGGAGATGCTCCGCACTCGAGCTTTCGTCAAGGTCCAGGACGGATGCGATAACCGCTGTACCTATTGCGTCGTCAGCTCGTTGCGAGGCCCGTCTCGCAGCAGACCCCTGGGTGATATCGTGACGGAGGTGCAGGCCCTGGTAGAACAGGCTGACTGTCAGGAGGTGGTCGTCACCGGTGCGAGTCTCGGGGCATATGGCCGGGACCTGGGCCTGGACGGAGGCCTGCGTGCCCTCGTGGAGACCCTCCTCGCGCGCACCGATGTCGCCCGACTCCGGCTCTCATCGGTGGAGCCATGGGATGTAGACGAGACCTTCTTCGAGCTGTGGGATGATCCGCGCCTATGCCGTCAGATCCATCTGCCGCTTCAGGCCGGCTGCAACGCCACGCTCCGCCGTATGGGACGGCCCATCCGTCGAGATGATTTCACCCGCTTGGTCCGAGCAGCTCGGGCCTGCGCCCCCCATATGGCCGTGACCACGGATGTGTTGGTTGGCTTTCCTGGTGAGGATGAGGACGCGTTCCTCGAGAGCTATGCCTTCGTGGAGCAGATGGCATTTGCCAGGCTGCACGTCTTCCCTTACTCGCCGCGCCCTGGCACGGCGGCCCCACGACTGCCGGATCAGGTGTCGCGCGAGGTGCGTGATGAGCGGGCACGCTGCATGCGCGTGCTTGGGAGCGAGCAACGGCAGCGCTTCAGAAGGCGCTTTCTGGGGCAAGAGCTGGATGTGCTGTGGGAGAAACAGCGGCGCGACGGAAGCTGGACTGGCTGGACGGATAACTACATCCGGGTGGTGGCGCGCGCAGATGATGATCTATGCAATCGGATCACTCGCGTCCGTCTCGTGACTCTCGAGAATGCCCATGTGAAGGGGGAGATTCTCGTACGATGAATTGCACCTTCTGTCGTATCGTAGAGGGCGAGGCCTCAGCTCGGTTGGTGTATCAAGATGGCGACGTCACCGCTTTCCACGATCGGAATCCCCAGGCGCCCACTCATGTGCTGATCATACCGAACGAGCACATCGAGAGTATCAATGCCGCCGGCGTCGAGCACGTGGACTTGCTTGGCAAGCTCCTCATCGTGGCCCGTCAGGTGGCGGAGCAGCAAGGAGTGGCCGAAGGCTATCGCCTGGTGGTTAACACGGGTTCCCAGGCCGGTCAGTCTGTGTTTCATCTCCACATTCACTTGCTGGGCGGCCGGCCGCTGAGCTGGCCGCCAGGGTAGCGGGCTGCTGGTGTCCGTTGTGCTTCATGCCTTGGGTCTCCAGGCATCACAGGTGTGATGCTCGACTGCGTTCGGTGAGGAGAGAGAAATGACCACCAAGGTGTACGATGCCGTCATCATCGGCGCGGGGAGCGTAGGGCTGCCCACAGCCTTCTTCCTGGCCGAGGCCGGCCTTGAGCCTCTGATCATTGATCAGTTTGCCAGCCCGGGCCAGGGCTGCAACAAAGCCGCCATCGGCGGTATTCGCGCCACTCACTCGGCGCCATCGAAGATACGCCTCTGCCTCGAATCGCTGGAGGTCTTCTCCACCTGGGAGGACAGGTATGGCGATGACATCGAGTGGTATCGAGGCGGCTACTCCTTCGTAGCCTATCGTGAGCGGGAAGAACGGGCTCTCAAAGACCTGCTGGAGACCCAGCAAGACTTCGGGTTGGACATCCACTGGCTCAACCGCGAAGAGCTGCTTCACGTGATCCCTGATCTCAACCCGAAGAACCTTATCGGGGGAACCTATTCACCTGATGATGGATCTGCCTCGCCGCTCTTGGCCGCCCATGCGTTCTACACCAGGGCCGCGGAGCGCGGAGCTCGATTCCACTTTGGCGAGCGGGTCACCGGAATTATCCGTCGGAGAGACAAGGTCGTGGGGGTCAGGACAGATAAGGGAGGCTATGCCACGGAGACGGTCATTAACGCGGCCGGCCCATGGGCTCGCAAAGCGGCGCAGATCGGGGGGCTCGACGTGCCGGTGACGCCGGATAGCCACGAGGCGGGAGTGACGGAGCCAGTGCAACGGTTCGTGGATCCCATGATCGTGGACCTGCGCCCGGCCCGAGGGTCCAAGAATTACTACTTCTACCAGCATGGGACCGGGGCTCTCATCTTCTGTATCACCCCCGAGCCTCCCATCGTGGGAACCGACCGCCGGGAGACGTCAGAGTTTCTCCCTATGATCGCGCCCCGAATGGTGGGCCTTATGCCCAAGCTGGCTCACATCCGCGTGCGCCGGACGTGGCGCGGGCTCTATCCTATGACTCCCGACGGCTTTCCTGTCGTGGGGCGCTCGCGAGAGCTGGAGGGCTACGTCTTCGCCGTGGGAATGTGCGGCCAGGGTTTCATGCTCGGGCCGGGCGTTGGATCGCTGTTGTCCAGGATGCTCCAGGGCGAACTGACGGCAGAGGATGAGGGAACGTTGGCGGAGCTAAGTCCTTATCGAGAATTCGGAGGCGAGGAGCAGTTGAAGTAGGACGTTCGTGCTGTGGGCACGGCAACCTGCCGCTTGACAGCTGCGCCATTCGGTCGTAGTATCCAGTCGCTTCTTCCCGACCGCTTTGATGGCAATCCACTGCTGGCCGGCCCTTGATGCCATGTGCAGGTCGGTATAGGTGGGGCATTTCCGTGACGATCATTGTTGCTCGGTCGCGCATTCTGCCTCGGCGGTCGCGAGATCTCTAGTCAGGGCCGTTTCGTAGATTCTCACACGGGGAGGTGATCATATCCCGATCGATGAATAGCAGCCCAACAGACGGTATTAGTCCGAAACGGAAGATGGAGAGAGGGAAACAATACACCCAAACTGGAGGGGGAAAATGCTAAAGAGAATGGCTCTTGCGCTTGCCATGGCTGTCCTGATTGCTCCTATGCTGGCAGGCTGTGGCGGGGAGAGCGAGACGATCAAGATTGGGCTTGAAGCACCACTGACCGGCGATTACGCATACGAGGGTGAGGGCTTCGAGAAAGCTGTTGGTCTGCTCGTCGAGCAGACGAATGAGGCTGGCGGCCTCCTCGGCCGCGAGGTCGAACTGGTTGTGGAGGATGACGCCGGTGACCCGACCCAGGCTGCACTGGTCGCGCAGCGACTGGTGGACGCGGATGTCGTGGCCGTCATAGGTGCCTACAACTCCACCGCCACCGAACCGGCCTCGGAGATCTATAACGAGGCTGGCCTGCTGCACATCACCCCGTCTTCGACCGCTACGGGGCTCACTGAGAAGGGCTTCCAGCGCTTCTTCCGCGTCTGCTTCCTGGACGATCGCCAGGGACTGTTCGCCGCCAAGTTCGCCGATGAGGTGTTGAACGTCGACAACTTCGGCATCCTGCATGATAACTCCACCTATGCCCAGGGCCTGGCGGAGCATACCAGGCGCTACGCCGAGGAGTTGGGAATCAACGTCGCTTTCTATGATGCCATCAACCCCGACGACCAGGACTTCACGCCTGTCCTCACCAATATCGGCGGCACTGACCTGGATGCCGTCTACTTCACCGGCTACCATGCTCAGGGCGGTCTGCTGCTTAAGCAGACGGGTGAGCTGGGGTTGGACATCACCTGGATGATGGGCAACGCGTCCAACAACCCCGAGCTGATCCAGATCGCCGGGTTGGAGAATGCCGTGGGCACCTATATCACCACGGAGCCGCTGCCCAAGGATCTGGAGTACCCGGAGGCTCAGCAGTTCGTCTCCGACTTCGAGGAGGCCTACGGCGAGCCGCCGGCCAGTGTCTGGTGGCAGATGTCGGCTGAGGCATTCAACGTGATCCGCTACGCCATCCAGGAGACCGAGTCTACTGACTCCGAGGTCTTGGCCGATTTCCTGCACAACGAGGCGGAGGACATCGACGGCCTCACCGGACCGATCCTCGGCTGGGACGAGAAGGGCGACCGACTCGGCACGATTCACGTGGCGTACGTCATCGACGAAACCGGCGACTTCGTCTTGCACGAGCAGCAGCCGGAGTAGGCTGGCGATTCATTGAGGGAGTTCGACAAGCGTCGAACTCCCTCTGTCACCCATCTCCTCTGACGAGATACTGAGAGACCGGGCGCTCCAGGTCAAATCCTGCTTCAATCTCAGCAGCCTCCAGAGCCTGACACAGGAGACTGAAAGCATGCAGTTTCTGCAGCAGATGATCAACGGCATCACAATCGGCGCGTTCTACGTTCTGGTCGCCATGGGCTACACCATGGTCTACGGTGTGCTGAAGTTGATCAACTTCGCCCACGGCGATATGTTCATGTGGGGAGCCTATATCGGACTGACAACTCTGACAGGGCTTCTGGGCTTGTTGGCTCAGGGCAGCGCCTGGCTCGCCGTGCCAGCTATCATCGTAGTTATGCTAACCATTGCCATTGTTGGTGTTCTGGTGGAGCGCATCGCCTACCGCCCGCTGCGTGATGCGGGTCGATTGGCCCCCGTCATCTCTGCTCTGGGAGTGGCCTTCATCCTGCAGAGTTTAGCCCGCAATATCTATGGGGCCAGCTACAAGACCTACCCGCAGGATATCGCGCCCAGAGGTGGATTCGCGCTCGGAGCCGCCAGAATCAGCACGATGCAGATCATCGTCCTGCTGATCTCATTCTTACTCATGGCCGTCCTGTACCTGTTTGTCCAGCGCACTCGCATCGGAACAGCGATGCGCGCGGTGTCCTTGAACCACGATGTCTCACGGCTCATGGGCATCGACGTCGACCGCATCATTGCCATCGTCTTCCTTATCGGCCCGGGACTGGGCGGGGCTGCGGGGATGATCGTCGCTCTCTACTATGGATCATTTGACTTCACAGTGGGGTGGGTCTTCGGGTTGAAAGCCTTCATCGCCGCCATCTTGGGAGGCATCGGCAACATTCCGGGAGCAATGCTCGGGGGGATGTTGCTGGGGATCACCGAGACGCTGGGCGCAGGATACCTCTCTCCACAGTGGAAGGATGTCATCGCTTACATCATCCTGATTCTGATCTTGATCTTCCGTCCGACGGGTCTGCTCGGCGAGCGAGTGGCAGAGAAGGTGTAAGGAGGCCTCAGTGAAAGACCTGCTGACACGCTTCAGGAACGTGAAACCGCTCTACTGGCAAGGAATCCTCGTATTCCTGGCTCTGCTGGTCCCGCTGCCCCTTGGCGATTATTACCGGTCCGTCCTATGGCGCACCGGACTGTATGTGATGTTGGGTCTCAGCTTAAACATCATCGTTGGTTATGCAGGCTTGTTTCAGTTGGGACACGCTGCTTTCTATGGAGTGGGGGCCTACACCGCCGGAATGCTCAACATCTACTTCGATGTCCCGGTGCTTCTGACGTTTCCGCTGAGCATTCTTACGGCAGCCATCCTTGGCTATCTCCTGACACGACCCATTCTCCATCTGCGAGGCGACTATCTCTGCATCGTGACCATCGCTTTTGGCGAGGTGGTCCGTCTCGTGTTGGTCAACAACATCTTTGGCATCACCGGTGGAGCTAACGGCCTCAGCGGCATCGACCGGCCTGTGCTGTTTGGGCTGGTGCTCCGCGAACCCATCTATCACTACTACATGGTGTTGCTTCTCCTGGTCGTCACCATCGTCGCCACCCGAAGGTTGCAGGATTCTCGCCTCGGGCGGGCGTGGCGGTATGTACGCGAGGATGAGGTAGCAGCTGAAGCGATGGGAGTCGACACCACCCGCGTCAAGTTGCTTGCCTTTGTGCTGGGATCTGGGTGGGCTGGCCTGGCCGGCGCGCTGTATGCAGCTAGAATCACAGTTATCTCTCCCGATCAAGCCAAGTTTATGGAGTCGGTGATTCTGTTCTGCATTGTCGTCCTGGGTGGGACCGGGTCGATACCCGGGGCGTTTGTCGGGACGCTGGGTATGGTCACTTTGCCCGAGCTCTCGCGGTCCCTGAGGGCTTGGCGAGATGCCTGGCTGGGAGTCGCTATGGTCACGATGATGATCGCCCGTCCTGAGGGGCTGTGGCCCAGCCGGCAGATTCGGAGGGAGATCAAGGGCGGAGAAGAGACTCCCGATCCGTCCTTGGCGGTAACCGGCAGGTCTGGCTAGGAGTAGGTATGGCCCTTCTGGAGAGCAGACGCCTCACCAAACGGTTTGGTGGACTGACGGCGGTTGACCGCGTTACCTTTGATCTGAACGATGGCGAGATCTTGGGCTTGATCGGACCCAACGGGGCCGGGAAAACCACCATCTTCAACCTGATCACGGGCATCTACGCACCCACTGACGGAGAGATCTTCTTCCAGGGTCGTCGTATCGCTCGTCCCCCGCTGACTTGGGGGAAACGACTGTCTACCTTCACTTGGTGGGTGAGTTGGCTTCCGCTCCCAGCGGTGCAGGCGCGCTGGAATGGTCTTCGCAACCTGAGGCCGCACGAGATCACGGAACGGGGTGTAGCCCGCACGTTCCAGACGGTCCGCCTATTCAACAACTTGACTGTGCTGGAAAACGCGATGTCTGGGCCTCACCACCGGACTGCAGCAGGGGTTCTCGGGGCGATCTTCCGCCCCGGCTCGGAGCGGCGCGAGGAGCGGTACATCGTCGATGAAGCCAGGAAGAACCTGGCCTTCATGGGGCTCGAGGAGTACCAGGACGAACTGGCCAAGAACCTGCCCTATGGTGACCAGCGAAGGTTGGAGATTGCCCGCGCGCTGGCCACCGATCCCACGCTCATCATTCTGGACGAACCTGCTGCCGGCCTCAACGAACAGGAGTCGATAGAGTTGATGGCTCTGATCGAGAGGATTCGTGACTCCGGAGTCACCGTCCTGCTTATCGAGCACGACATGAAAGTCGTGATGGGAATCTGCGAGCGTATCATCGTCCTGGACTACGGGAAGAAGATCGCCGAAGGGACGCCAGCGCAGGTCCAGGATGACCCTCGCGTCATAGAGGCCTATCTGGGCGAGGAGGAGAAGGAGGAGGCCTAACCGTGGCTCTGTTACGAGTCGAGAACTTACATACCTACTACGGCCACATTCACGCGCTGAAGGGCCTTGACCTGGAGGTACAAGAGGGTGAGATCGTATCCCTGATTGGGGCCAACGGTGCTGGGAAGTCGACGACCCTGCGTACCATATCCGGCCTTGTCAGGCCGCGCGAGGGGCGTATTATGCTCGACGAGGGGGACATCACAGAGACACCGGCACACCGTATCGTGGAGGCAGGAATCTCTCACGCCCCCGAAGGGCGTGAGATCTTCACCACGTTGACCGTAAACGAGAACCTGAACATGGGCGCCTACGTCCTGGGCGGAGATAGGGAGACAATCGAGAAGAACCGCCGGCGGGTCTTTGATCTGTTTCCTCGCCTCGAGGAACGGAAGAACCAGCTCGGGGGCACGCTCTCCGGTGGCGAGCAGCAGATGCTGACCATCGGCAGGGCTTTGATGGCCCGGCCTCGAGTTCTCATGCTTGATGAGCCATCGTTAGGGTTGGCACCTATGCTAGTCAAGGCCATCTTCAAGACCATTGGCGAGATTAACCAGCGTGGCGTGACCGTCTTGCTGGTCGAGCAGAACGCCCGCGTGGCCCTCAAGATCGCGGATCGCGCATACGTGTTGGAGACCGGTCAGATTGTTCTCTCTGGTCCTGCAGACGACCTCCTGCAGGATGAGCGGGTGCGCAGGGCCTATCTGGGTGGGCAGTAGCACTCTCTCCCACCGCCAACTGAATTCCTTGAACGACGCGCAACCTTGGACACAGGCGGTCTTCAACCTGGACTGGTCCGAAGGAGCCGCTCGAACGCAGTGTACGAACGCATCTTGACCACCGTTGACACGCATACCGCCGGCGAACCGACCCGCGTCCTCATCGCTGGTGTGCCCTTTCTCCGTGGCTCAATGGCCGAGAAGCGACGTCAATTGGAGGCGGAGCACGACTCCATTCGCACCACGCTGATGCATGAGCCGCGCGGCCATGCCGATATGTTCGGTGCAGTTCTTACTGCTCCGGCGCACCCTGAGGCCGATGTGGGAGTCGTCTTCATGGACACTGGGGGCTACTTGGCCATGTGCGGCCATGGATCGATCGGCGCCGTCGCCGCGGCACTGGCGATCGGGCTCGTCCCGCGCCAGGAGCCCGAGTCCAATGTCTTGATAGACACCCCGGCCGGCCTCGTGCGAGCTAGAGTGGAGATGCGGGACGGACGGCTTGGGCAGATCGCCGTGGAAAACGTGCCGGCCTTTCTATACCTCAGCGGCGTGCAAGTCGAGCTCCCATCGGGATTGCTCGAAGTCGATATCTCCTTTGGTGGGAACTTCTTTGCCTTGGTGCCAGCTCACAGGCTTGGCCTGACGGTCGAGCCTGCCCAGTTGGCTGACCTCGTGACGCGAGGTATGGAGATCCGCGCGGCCATCGATCAGCAGCTGGAGGTCGTCCATCCGACGAAGCCGCAGATCGACACCGTCGACCTGGTGGAGATCTACGAGGACAGGCCGGAGAAAGGCATCGACTGCAGGAACGTCGTCGTCTTCGGCGACGGCCAGGTAGATCGCTCCCCGTGCGGAACCGGTACCAGCGCCAAGATGGCCCTGCTGTACGCGAAAGGGTGCTTGGGGCTCAACGAACCCTACGTCAACCAGGGCATCATCGGCACGCGTTTCACCGGTCGCTTGCTGCGCGAAGAGTCGGTGGGAGATGTCACTGGGGTCGTCCCGGAGATTGCTGGCAGCGCGTATGTGACAGGCTTCCACCAGTTCGTCGTTGATTCTCGTGATCCCCTCAAGAGTGGTTTCCCCCTCGCTAGTGACGGCATCTTGCCCTGAACGCGTCACCGAACCGGTCACCGCGTGGGTGCGCACAAGACTGGGCGCGATGATCATGAACAGGGCGGCCGCGCTTGATGTGCTGGTGGCCCTCGACCCGAATACCAGATTACCAGATCTGGCCGTCTGGCTGCAGCGCGGACCGTGTGAGAACGCCTGAGGACGAAAGGTGGCAGCATTGACCACAGGCCTCGTCTTCGATATCAAGAGGTTCTCAATCCACGACGGGCCGGGCATCCGTACCACGGTCTTTCTGAAGGGTTGCCCGCTGAGCTGCCGCTGGTGCCACAACCCCGAGGGCCAGACTGCCCGTCAAGAACTGATTCTTCGCCCGGAGCGTTGCATCAACTGCGGTGCCTGTGCGGAAGTCTGTGATAGAGGAGCCATCTTCCTGGAGAAGGGCGTCCCTGTGACAAGGCGAGAAGAGTGTGAGACATGTGGCGCCTGTGTCGAGGTCTGCTACGCGGGGGCACGGGAGCTTGTTGGGCGCCCAATGACCGTTGCCGATGTGCTGGCAGAGATCGAGCGGGATGTCGCCTTCTACGATGAGTCAGGTGGGGGTGTGACCTTCTCCGGGGGTGAGCCTCTATTCCAGCCGACATTCTTGCGTGGCCTTCTGCACGCGTGCAAAGGAATGGGTCTCCATACCGCGCTCGACACCTGTGGCTTCGCGAGTTGGGACGTCCTGGAGAGCATTCGCACTGACGTCGATCTGTTCTTATTTGATCTGAAGCTGATGGATGACGCGCGGCACCGAGAATCCACAGGTGTGTCAAACGGCCCCATCCTGCGGAATCTCTTGAGGCTCTCCGAGCGGGGACACCGCATCATTCTCCGTGTACCCGTTGTTCCAGAGATGAACGACGACGAGGAGAACCTGCGCCGGATTGGAGCTTTTGCTGCTGATCTGCCCACCCTGGAACGTCTGGATCTGCTGCCGTACCATAATATCGGGCGCGACAAGTACCGGCGGCTGGCAAAGGCATGCTCAATGCCTCAGGTCGACCCACCATGCGACGCCGACATGGTCGAGCTCGCGGCCGCGCTGCGCGAGTTTGGTCTCCCGATAGGGAAGGATTGATATCAAGACGCCCAACACCGGACTGCTCAGTGGCTGTTCGTGGGTCATCCGCGCAATCGTGATGTCCAGGGCGTTCGCAGGCACCCGTGAAGGAGAATTGGCCTATGGCTATGACTGAACGTGTGGCTCGCTTGAGGCAGCAAAGCCGAATGGCCACACCCACCCTCTCGGCAGAACGGGCGCAGTTGCTGACCGATTTCCATCAGCAGTGTCGCGCCGCAGCCTCGGTGCCCGTGCGGCGGGCGCTGGTCTTCCGACACCTGATGGAACACAAGTCGATCTATATTGGCAGAGATGAGCTGATTGTCGGCGAAAAAGGACCGTTGCCCAAGGCTGCACCGACCTACCCGGAGCTGTGCTGCCATACGCTGGAAGACCTGGATATCCTTGACTCGCGCCAGAAGATCGCGTTCGCTGTCGACAATGGAGCCAGAAGGGCCTACCAGGAGACTATCATCCCCTACTGGGAAGGTAGATCGATGCGGGCCTTGATCTTCCAGGAGATGACCGACGCGTGGAAGGACGCGTATCAGGCGGGCATTTTCACCGAGTTCATGGAACAGCGTTCACCAGGCCACACGGTTCTTGACGACAAGATCTACCGTAAGGGGCTCCTTGACCTCAGGGGTGAAATCGAGGAAAGCCTGAGTCAGTTGGACTACCTTGGCGATCCCGCTGCCTACGACAAGCAGGAGGAACTCAAGGCCATGCGCATCTGCGCCGACGCGCTTGTGTGCTACGCTGAGCGCCATGCGGAGAAGGCCCGTGAATTGGCCGCACGGGAGGCCGACGCCAGGCGCCGGCAGGAGTTGATGCGCATCGCCGAGATCTGCTCCTATGTCCCCGCCCATCGCCCACGTGACTTCTGGGAGGCTCTCCAATCCTATTGGTTCGTCCATCTCGGCGTCACCATCGAGCTCAACCCTTGGGATGCATTCTGCCCTGGCCATCTGGACCATCATCTCTATCCCTTCTATGAGCGCGGATTGGAGGAGGGGACGCTCACCGAGGCAGAAGCCGAAGAGTTGCTCCAGTGCCTGTGGATCAAGTTCGACAATCAGCCGGCGCCCCCCAAGGTGGGCGTCACGGCCGAGGAGAGTAGCACCTACACCGATTTCGTTCAGATCAACCTCGGCGGACTGAAGAAGGATGGATCCGATGGCGTCAACGAACTGTCACACCTGATGCTCGACGTCATCAAGACGATGCACCAGGTGCAGCCCAACCCGTCCGCCCAGGTCAGCAAGAAGAACCCGGAGCAGTTCCTTGAGCATGCAATGCGGGTCATCCGGGAGGGGTTGGGTAAGCCCGATCTGTTCAACTACGACCTCGTCGTTCAGGAGCTAGTGCGGCAGGGCAAGTCGCTCGAAGACGCACGGGCCGGGGGCACCAGCGGCTGCGTGGAGGCTGGCGCTTTCGGCAAGGAGAGTTACATCCTGACCGGATACTTCAACATGCCCAAGGTGCTGGAGATCACCCTCCACAACGGGCGGGACCCGCAGACAGGTAACCAGATCGGTCCGTCGACCGGCGATCCCGTTGACTTCCAGAGGTTTGAGGAGCTGTTCGAAGCCTACCGCAAGCAGTTGCAGCACTTCGTCGATATCAAGATCCGCGGAAACAACGTCATTGAGCGGCTCTATGCGCGCTATATGCCAGCCCCCTTTCTGTCGCTGCTGACGGACGATTGTGTCGCTACGGGCAAGGACTACCACGACGGAGGCGCGCGCTATAACACGAACTACATACAGGGTGTTGGGCTGGGCACGATGACCGACGCGCTCACCGCCATCAAGTATCATGTCTTTGACGAGAGGACGCTGGAGATGAGAGAGCTGCTGGGGGCACTCGGCCAGGATTTTCAAGGCCAGGAGCGTTTGCGTCAGTTGCTTCTCAACCGCACACCGAAGTATGGGAACGACGAAGATTACCCCGACGCGGTGATGGTGGATGTCTTCGATGCTTACTTCGGTGCCATCGACGGACGTCCCACTCCCCGAGGTGGTACGTATCGCGTCAACATGTTGCCGACGACGGTCCACGTCTATTTCGGGTCGGTGCTGGGTGCCACCCCCGACGGGCGACGGGCTGGACGACCCCTCTCCGAGGGAATCTCCCCGGTTCAGGGAGCGGATCGGAATGGCCCGACGGCGGTGCTCAGGTCCGTCACCAAGATGGACCACGTGCGCACCGGTGGCACGCTTCTCAACCAGAAGTTCACTCCGCACCTGCTCCGGGATGAGGAGGGCGTGAAGAAACTCGTCCAACTCATCCGCGCCTACTTCAAGATGGACGGGCATCACATTCAGTTCAACATCGTCGACCGGGCCACGCTCATAGCAGCCCAGCAGCATCCGGATGACTACCGCGATCTGATCGTCCGCGTGGCGGGTTACAGCGACTACTTCTGTGACCTCAGCGAGGCCCTGCAGAACGAGATCATCGCCCGCACCGAGCATCAGGGCTACTGAATCGAGGAGGGGCAGTCAAGCGTCCAAGAGGGCAGTGGAGAGCGCGTCGGAGCGTTCCCCTGGTTACAGCACGGGCTGTACTCGTCCCACTACGACGTCTTCATAGCGAAGAAATCAGGAGCCCGGACACGACGTCCGGGCTCTAACCCGATTGTGGTGGCGCCGCTCAGCAGCACCCTTCCGAGGACGAGGAGCAACTGCCGCAGGTTCCGCACCCGCCCATCAAGTCTGCGCTGGACGCTTCCCGCAGGCCGGCGATCTCCACATGGAAGTATAGCGTCTCCCCGGCCAGGGGATGATTGAAGTCGAGTTTCACCGAGTCGGGGAGAACGTCTGCCACGAAGGCTGTGGCTGCTCGGCCAGAGCTATCGGAAACCCGAATCGGCATTCCAGGCTTGAGTTCGGCGTCCTCCTCAAACGCATCCCGCGGCACTACTTGGTTCGCATCAGGGTCCCGCACGCCGTATCCGGCAGCCGGTTCCACGACGACGTCCTTTTCCTCACCGACCTCCATGCCGTAGAGCGCCTGCTCCAGGCCGGGGATGATCTGCTGCTGACCCTGGATGAACTGCAGAGGCGGATGTCCCTCAGAGCTGTCCACAACCTCCTCGTTCTCCAGATAAAGCGTATAGTCAAGGCTGACAACCATGCCGTCGGATACTTCTGATGTTCTCTCTACCACTCGCAATCCTTTGTCACTAACTTCGAGGACAACTCGAAGGACCCGGGACGTTCTCGGAATCCCAAGACTGCCCCGAGCAAGAAACCAAACCGCCCAGACCGGTCTCGTCCGAGCGGTACGCTGCGACCTATCCAAGCTTACGCGATGAACCGATACTCACTATACGTCGGAGCGATCGAGTTGTCAATGCGGCCGCTGCATCATTGCGGAGCAGCTACGTGTGAGTTTGCCGCTTGATGGGAGGACCACCGACGATCGACCGGCACATTTTGGAGGGTAGTTCTGATTTCCACATCCGTTCGTTCACGCACGACGCGTTGTAGAAGGGCTCCCCGTCCGGGCCCGTCGTCTCGGCTTGCTGGCTGACGTGACGCTCCGCTACCGCCCGAGTCCGAGAGCAATCGGTTGCCGGGGATGGGGAGCGTGCTATACTCTTTCTTCGTGTGGGTCGGTAGAGGCGGGGACTGAGGATGAAGGATGGCAAAGCGAAATAAGCTCAGTGAGCTGACCGGCGAATTCCGCGTCCTCGTCGTTCAACGCAGCAATCTCGTCGACGCTGTCTTGGCCCCGCTCGTGTTCCTGGTTCTGAACGCGTTCGTTGGCTTGCAGGCAGCAGCCTGGGGGTCTCTCGGACTGGCTGCGACACTGACAGGGATCCGCCTCGCTGCGGGTCGCTCCCTCGGCTACGCTCTCGGTGGCCTTGGCACAACCGCCGTGGCCATCCTGGCGACCCGACTGTTCGACCGGCCCGAGGGGTTTTTCGTACCGGCTCTGGCCACGAGTGGCTTGATCGTCCTGGGCTGTGTGGCGAGCGTCATCGTGAGACGGCCCCTCGTGGCCTGGACTAGCTACCTCGTACGACGCTGGCCGCTCGAATGGTACTGGCACTGCAGGGTGCGCCCGGCCTACACCGAAGTGACGCTATTCTGGGCCGCCTACTTCGCTCTGCGCCTGGCGCTTCAGTGGTTCCTCTTTCAAGAGGCGGGGGCCGGCATCCTGGGGCTGCTCAATCTCATGCTGGGCTGGCCGGCGACAATCGTGCTGCTGGTGCTCAGTTACCTGTACGGCACGTGGCGTCTGCAGAGCTTGGGCGGGCCCAGCGTTGAAGAGTTTAACATGGGCGTTGACTCCCCTTGGGACGGGCAGCAAAGGGGTTTCTAGCGTGTTCACCCTGCCCTCTAAACGACGGCCATGGTCTGCGAACCATACGAACAACGCATAATAGAGTAAGCTTATGGGAGAGATCGCCGCTGTCGCCACGTCATTCTGCTGGTCCCTGAACTCGATTCAGTTCACTCTGGCGGGCCGCAGAGTCGGTTCTCGTGTTGTCAACCGTGTTCGATTGGCCCTGGCTGTTGTCTTCCTCTCGCTGACCCATTTGTTCCTGCACGGGGAGTTGTTCCCGATGAGCGCCGAGCTTCACCGTTGGGGCTGGTTGGGGCTCTCGGGAGTTGTGGGGCTCATCATCGGAGATGGATCTCTGTTTCAGGCGTTCCTGCGCATTGGCCCGCGGCGGTCAATGATGCTGATGACGCTGGTTCCTGTCATCAGTACCCTGGCGGCTTGGCTGCTCCTGGGCGAAACACTGCTCCCTGTCGAGATTATCGCTATCTTGATCACGGTCGGCGGTGTCGCCTGGGTCGTCTCAGAGAGGCAACCGGACGCTGAACTGGTGGACCGTGATCCTCGAGATCGCGTCGTGGGGGTCCTGCTGGGGCTCTGTGGCGCCGCGGGTCAGGCGCTGGGGCTGGTGGTCGCTAAGCGTGGTCTCGTAGGCACCTTCTCGTCCCTCTCGGCCACCTTGATTCGAATGATGGTAGCCACGGCAGCCCTGTGGATTCTGGTCGTGATTCAGGGCCAGGTCCGCCCGACGTGGCAGGCGCTGCAGGATAGACGGGCTCGCTCCTACATCGCCGCGGGCGCCTTCATCGGCCCGTTTGTTGGCGTCTGGCTATCGCTGATCGCCGTGCGCTCCGCCCCGGTCGGCATCGCGTCTACGCTAATGAGCTTGAGCCCGATCATCTTGATTCCCTTCGACCACTGGCTGTTCAACGAGAGCATCACCCTCCGAACAATCACTGGGACAGTTGTCGCCTTGGCAGGCGCGGCCACTATCTTCATCATCTAATTGCGTCCTCAGAGTGCAGGAAAGGAGTCCAACATGGCTGATTTTCGATCTTTTGAGCTTGAGCGCCTCATGTCCGAATGGGAGAATGTCGTTGAGTACAATCTCTCCGAGAGCGGAGCGCATCCCGCGACCGTCCGCCAGTTGCTGGATGACGGCTTGAGTACCGAGGATCTTCTTGCTACCGAACTGAGCTACCCTCAGGCCGACGGCGCCCACGAGTTGCGTGAGCGTATTGCTGCTCTGTACTCAGATGCTGCAGCGGAAAACGTCCTCGTCACCGTGGGCTGCGCCGAGGCAAATTTCATCACCGTCAGCACCGTCCTGGAGCCGGGCGATGAGATGGTCGTGATGGTGCCCAATTACATGCAAATCTGGGGCATCGGACACAACCGGGGTTGCCGGGTCAAGACCTTCCGCTTGCGGGAGGACCGAGGCTGGGCGCCGGATCTCGACGAGCTGAACGATGTGCTGACGCGGCGGACGAAGCTCATCGCCGTCTGCAATCCCAACAACCCGACCGGTGCGATTCTCACGGAAGAGGAGATGGCTGGCATCGTGGCGGCTGCTGACCGGGTTGGGGCTTGGCTCCTGGCCGATGAGGTCTACAGTGGTGCCGAGCGACTGACTGACGAACAGACTCCCTCTTTCTGGGGTCGCTACGACAGGGTGCTGGCGATGAATAGCCTGAGCAAGGCCTACGGCTTGCCGGGACTGCGAATCGGCTGGGTTGTGGCACCGGCAGGGACGCGCAATGAGATCTGGAGACGTCACGAGTACACGACCATTAGCGCCACGATGCTGTCGAACAAGCTGGCCGCCGCTGCCCTTTCTCCCGAGCTCCGCCCCCGTCTGATCCGACGCGTGCGCGAATACATCCGTGATGGTTTCTCCATCTTCGAGGAATGGCTGGAGCGGCACGACACGACCTTCACCCTGGTCCCGCCCCGGGCCGCAGCCATCGCCTTCCCTCGCTATCACCTCGATGTCAGCTCAACAGACCTGGTCGAGCGCTTGATCCGCGAGCAGAGCGTGCTGGTAGCCGCGGGCGAGCACTTCGGTGTCGATCACCATCTGCGCATCAGCTTCGGGTTGCCTCCCCATTACCTGCGCCCGGCGCTGGATCGGATCCACGACTTGATCGTTCCGCTACAGCGGCTTTGACGCTCCAATCCCTACCATCGTCGTCTGACAGGGGGGAATCGTGCCCGATCCACCCGTGACCCTTCGTGACGTGTACATGGCCAGACGGAGAATCGCCGGGATCGCCGTCAGGACCTCTCTGGTCGAATCTCGAGCGCTCGCGGAACAGGCCGGAGGCCCCGTGTATCTGAAGCTGGAGAACCTGCAGCGGACGGGCGCCTTCAAGATCCGGGGGGCGGCCAACAAACTCCAGAGCCTCTCTCCAGAGCAACGCGAGCGCGGGGTCATCACCGTCTCCAGCGGCAACCATGGCCGGGCCGTCGCCTATGTGGCTCGACAACTCGGGATGCAGGCCATCGTTTGCATGTCCAGTCGGGTGCCGGCCAACAAAGTGGACGGCATTCGTCAGCTGGGAGCCGAGGTACTGGTTGAGGGAGATAGCTACGATGAGGCTGAGCGGCACGCGGCGGCGTTGCAGGAGGAGCGAGGCCTGACCCTCATCCCTCCATTCGATGATCCTGACGTCATTGCTGGGCAGGGTACGATCGGCTTGGAGCTCCTGGAGGACTTGCCGCAGATGGACATAGTTGTCGCCCCCCTTTCGGGGGGAGGGCTACTGTCCGGCATCGCGCTGGCCGTGAAATCGGCTGACCCCGCGATTCACGTCATCGGCGTCTCAATGGAGCGTGCCTCCGTGATGTTCCACAGCCTGAAGGCCGGCCGCCCTGTTGAGATGGAAGAGGAAGAGACGTTGGCCGACGCCCTGGCTGGCGGTATCGGTCTCGACAATCGGTACACGTTCGAGATGGTACGCGAGCTTGTGGACGAGGTCATACTTGTCACGGAGGAGGAGATCGCCCGGGCAATGGCCTTCGCTCTGGTGAATCATCACCTCGTGGTGGAGGGCGGTGGCGCCGTAGCCCTGGCCGCCGTGCTGCAGGGCAGGGTAAAGGGAGCTGGGAAGAATATGGCGGTCGTGATCAGTGGGGGGAATGTCGACATTCCGCTGCTTCTGGAGATCACACGGGATTCCATCAATCCCTGTCCTGGTCAACAGTAGGGGGAGCGATGGAGAGAAGATGGCGAGATGTTCTGAACCAACCCGACCTCAGCCCCACGCCCTCACTTGGCAGCCTCTGCGACCCGGTGCGTACAAGTGCTCAAGCTTCGTTGAAGGTGCGCGAACAGACCCGCCGATGAACTGGTCTACGCCGCCGCACTCAGCATCCGCGGCCGCGCCAGGACCTGTCGTTGAGCCTGACCCCACGCTGACTGTAGCCACTTGACCAGAGCTATCTGCCCATTCTGTATCTCCAGCCCCGTGATATACCCGTCGAAGACGCCACTGCCGGTGTTGAAGTATGGAAGGCCCCCGGGTTTGGCAAACTTCGGCGTGTGCGTGTGACCGCAGATCACCATCTGCTTGTGTGCCTCGACCCACTCGGAGATGCGCTGGCGGATGGCGCTCCGGTTGCGCGACTCCACTATAGACGATGCCACGTCGCCGAATCCCAGGTTCTGGACGTGGCGCCAGGCGTGACATGTCACGAAGCGGGAGACGCGGTAAAGAGCATCACTCTTGAAGTCAACCTGGTGTCCATGCACCACGAATATGCGTTGATCGGTCCGGGCGTGCCGCAGGACTAGGCCTTCCTGAGCGGTCAATCCGTCCTTCTTCATCGGACGGGGCTGGAAACCCCGGATGTCGTGGTTGCCGAAGATCAGATGGAGACGATTCTCTCTCGCAAACGAATGGAGCAGATTGAATGTCCGCCCATGGGCATGCTTCACGGCGCTGAGATGTCGGTTCTGCCACAGCTCATCGCCGTCACCGACCTCGATGTAACTGAAGCCTTCACGGTGATAGTGGCCTAGCGCCTGGACAAACATGTCCTCATTCTGAGCGAAGGCGTCGGAGCGAGAGCTATCACCACGATGAAGATCGCTGAAGAAGACCAGCCGGGAGTCGTCTTCGAAGACGATATCCACAGCCGACTTGAAAGCCTGGGTCATTCGTCGATAGGCACGGCGGCGCAGAACATTCCGCAGTGCGACAAGCTGCTCTAGCGGGAAGATGTTCAGAGGGGCGTGGTCACATAGCGAGTTCATGAAATCCCTTTGGCGGCGGAAACCCCGTCCCTTGTATGTTAGACCCATG